>NZ_CP012996.1:1229458-1844187 GCF_001412655.1 Pedobacter sp. PACM 27299
ATTTTAGCGCTTTAGTTTTTTTTGCTAGTATTGCCCTGATATATAAAATGGAAGCGCAAGAGTTTGTTGATATTGATGAGCTAGACTTCAACAGGAGTATAGCGAGGTGGGTGAAGAAGAACCCACATATTATGCGTGCAATGGCTGGACATCATTTGTTGATCTTATTGAACAATGGTAACCTCCGCATCAACCTGAATCATTTTAGTCCGGAATATCAGGATAAATTTATTGACCATAATTTCGAACACTATTGTCTTAAATTTATAGACCGTTTAGACGAGCCCATTGCCGGTTACCTGAATACCTGGGGGATTCCTCAATGTGGACTGCATTTTATTTTTCTTTTGAAAGGAAGAAGTTTTCAAAAGCACATCACCTATCAGCTTTAGATAAATAATAATCCTCCTCATTAGCAAATCGGAGGTTTAACAATTATCTTTGCGACCGGATGAATTTAGCAGAACAGATCAAACATTTAATAAAAAAGGAATTGCTGTTAGAATGGCGTTCCAAATACGCTTTAAACGGCGTGCTTTTGTACGTAGTCTCCACGGTTTTCGTTTGCTTTTTATCTTTTGTGAGTACAGATAAGGTCACTTTAAATGCTTTATTCTGGATCATCATGCTTTTCGCCTCAATCAATGCGGTTTCCAAAAGTTTTCTTCAGGAAAGTAGGGGCCGACAAGTTTACATCTATACCATTGCCAGTCCTTTGGCCCTCATTATCTCCAAAACTATTTATAATGCTTTGTTAATGATGGTGCTGACAGTGATTGCCCTGGGCTTTTATATCCTCGTTTTTGATTTCGGCCCCGAGGATTTAGGCTTATATCTGGTGGCCGCTTTATTAGGCAGTCTAAGCTTTTCTACGATTTTCACAATGGTTTCTGCCATTGCCTCTAAAGCAGGAAATGGAGGGATGCTGATGGCAATCCTCAGTTTTCCAATCATCATTCCTGTACTGGTGGTACTGATTAAGCTCACAAAAAATGCAATGGATGGCCTGGATCGCAGCGTAAGTCTGGACGAAATTGGCTTATTGCTCATTATCAATGCCCTGGTGATGTCGGTATCCGTTTTATTATTCCCGTACCTCTGGAGAGATTAAATATTTCGTAAGCTCTGCGTCATTTACGTTACTTTATAAAGAAATAACCAGCATTTATCGACTGTATGATCATAAAGTTATAACGGAGTAGAGAAATTTCTCGCTACATTTGCCGATTAATAGCGTATAAAAGATCAAATTTTAATGTCGATGTATAAAAACTGGTGGAAAGTATTAGGCGCAATATTGGTGATTTATTCAACCGTTGCAGGTTTTCTAATGAAAACTCCTGAATTGCCAATTATTCGGGAAAGTATCAGAAACCTTTATTTTCATGTGCCAATGTGGTTTAGCATGATCGTATTATTTAGCATTTCCGTTTTTTACAGCATCAAATCCTTAAGAAGTAACGACCCATCTGATGATATTAAGGCCGTTGAAAGTGTGAATGCAGGAGTGGTATTCGGTCTTTTAGGGATCGTAACCGGTGCCATCTGGGCTAAATTTACCTGGGGACAAGCCTGGAGTTTTGACGTGAAACAAAACTTTGCCGCAATAGCAATCTTACTTTATTTTGCTTACCTGGTTCTTCGCAATGCGATTGATGAAGAACAGAAGAGAGCAAAAATTTCTGCGATTTACAATATTTTTGCCTTTCCAATCATGGTCGTCTTACTATTTGTATTGCCGCGTTTATCGGATTCCCTGCATCCAGGGAATGGGGGGAACCCAGGCTTTAATGCCTACGACCTGGATAGCCGCATGAGAATGGTGTTTTACCCAGCTTGTTTAGGCTGGATTCTGATCGGCTGCTGGATTTACAACCTCCTGTACAGACTTCGCGATTTAGAAAGAAATAAATTATCAAAATAAATTCAGGGTTATTCGATAGCCTTATAATCCTCAAATGATATACTCATGAAAAAATTTACAGCAACCTTTTTAATGTTCTTATTGACGCTGCAATTGTTCGCACAGGGATCCGGTTCTACCATTACCGACAGCCTTTATGCTTCGGATAAAATATACGTAGTGGTGGCCTGCGTCCTGTTAATTCTCCTTGGCTTGCTTTTCTTTCTGTTTACGATAGAAAAAAGATTAAAAAAGTTAGAAAAAAAATAATTGGCTAAAAGCCAATTATAAATCGTTTCAGCCCTGTTTTGGCGCTTGTTTTGATGTAGTGTGTGCCTTACACTAAGTGAATTGCCATTTGCATAAGTGGTTTTTTTTACTGCAATTTTGCAGGTAATTAGTATAAGAACTTATATTCAATTCATAAAAAACAAAGAATGGCTAATACAGCAAACGAGACAAATTTTTTTGCAGACGTATGCAAAAATTTTGACAGTGCCGCGCAATTTACTTCTCATCCAGAAGGTCTGCTCACCCAAATCAAAGCTTGTAACAGTGTGTATCGTTTTCAATTCCCTATCCGTAGAGGAAATGGTTTTGAAGTGATCGATGCATGGCGCGTTGAACATTCTCATCACATGAGTCCTACCAAAGGCGGTATTCGTTACAGTGAAATGGTAAACGAGGATGAAGTGATGGCCTTAGCTGCATTAATGACGTACAAATGTGCGATTGTAAATGTTCCTTTCGGTGGTGCTAAAGGTGGGATCAAAATCACCCCTAAAAATTATACCGTAGGAGAGCTGGAAAACATCACCCGTCGTTATACGACAGAATTAATCAAAAAGAACTTTATCGGTCCTGGTATTGACGTTCCTGCTCCGGATTACGGATCAGGTGAGCGTGAAATGAGCTGGATCGCAGATACTTATATGACCATGAACCCAGGTCAGCTAGATGCTTTGGGCTGCGTTACCGGAAAGCCAATCGCTTTACACGGGATCCGCGGACGTAAAGAAGCAACCGGCCGGGGGGTAGCTTATGCCATCAGAGAATGTGTAACTGTAGCAGAAGATATGGCTAAAATTGGCTTTAAGGCTGGTTTAGGTGATAAACGAGTGATCGTTCAAGGTTTAGGAAACGTAGGTTACCACTCTGCTAAGTTTTTAGCGGAATTTGGAGCAACTATCGTTGGCCTTTGCGAATTTGAAGGCGCCATCTACAATGAAAACGGATTGAACATTGATGAAGTGTTTGCACACCGTAAACTGACAGGATCTATCTTAGGTTTCCCAGGCGCCAAAGAGTTTAAAAACTCAATGGAAGGTTTAGAACAGCCATGTGATATCCTGGTTCCTGCAGCATTGGAAAATGTGATCACTTCAGACAATATCAGAAACATCCAGGCGAAAATTATCGCAGAAGGTGCAAATGGCCCTTGTACTCCTGAAGCAGAAGCTATCTTCACTGAAATGGGTGGTATCATTATTCCTGATATGTACTGTAATGCCGGTGGGGTAACGGTATCCTATTTCGAATGGTTAAAAAACCTTTCCCACGTAGCGTTTGGCCGTATGGAAAACCGTTATGCAGAAAACTCAAACAGAAATCTGATCAATACTTTAGAAAGTTTAACCGGTAAAAGCATTCCTGCAGAACACCGCTTAATGATTGTTAAAGGAGCCTCAGAATTGGAATTGGTGAACTCTGGTTTAGAGGATACCATGATCCATTCTTACCATGAAATCAGAGAAACTTTAATGAGCAAACCAGGCATCCAGACTTTAAGGACGGCTGCTTTTGTAGGCTCAATTGATAAAATTGCCATTTCATATATGAATCTTGGTATTTGGCCATAGGACAACGTCGGTTCTACGCTTAGTTATAAGAAGAGGCTGGGATTTTATCCCACCTCTTTTTTTTGTCATTTTTCTGTAGCACTTTATAAACTGCAACATCTTTCTTTAGCTGATTCCCGTATCTTGTAGGAACGGAGGGCTAAATAGATGAAGATATTGAGTTTTGCTGCTTTAATGGTTTTGGGCTTATGGACAGGCTGTTCTGATGGTAAAAACCTGCAGCACCTCGAAAGTAAAAATGGTTTTGCAGTGATCAGCCAGCCAGCAGCGAATGAAAAACTAGCGACTTTTGCAGGAGGCTGTTTTTGGGCCACTCAGGAGGCCATGCTGGAGTTAAAAGGGGTTCATAAAGTGATCAGCGGTTATGCCGGAGGCCATGTCGAAAATCCAAACTACCAACAGGTACAGACTCAAAATACCGGTTACGCAGAGGCCGTTCAAGTCTATTACGATCCTTCTATCATTTCTTTTGAAGACCTTTGCAGGGCTTTCTTTTACGCCCATGATGCAACACAAGTAGATGGGCAAGGGGCAGATCTTGGTACGGAATACCGATCGATTGCTTTTTTCCGCTCTCCGGAAGAATACCATACCATTTCCCGCCTCATTCATCAACTGGAATCACACGATTTTAAAGGGCAGACGATAGCCACAGAAATCCTTCCTTTCAAGGTGATCTATCCCGCCGAAACAGAACATCAGGATTACTATCCTCAAAATCTCTGGGATCCCTATATCAAAAAGGTTTCTATGCCAAAGGTGATGAAAATGAGGGCGAAAATGCCAGAATTCATCAAACCGCAGTACCTGAATTAGCCCGAAAATTTTCTTTTTCTATCATTGTTCCTTGAATTGCGTTGTTTTTGTCAGAGAACTATCAATAAATCGTAATCAAAGTGAATTGCAGGGCTCTAAAAGATTTTAGGTAACTATATTTTTTATCTTTGTCTTATTCTAAAATTTTATTAGCATCATGAGAAAAAGTGCAATTATTGGTTTAATCACAATAGCGATCTGTGTAGGGTTCTTAATTAGTTTAAATGCCGGTACCAGTAACTATTCTACCTTTACTGAAGCTGCCAAAGATTCCAGAGAATTTCACGTCATGGGATTCTGGGAAAAAGAAAAAGGCATGTACTATGATGCTCAGAAAGATGCCAATCATTTCGCTTTCTTTATGAAAGATGAAAAAGGTGAAGTGAATAAAGTGGTCTACAATGGCAGTAAGCCACAAGACTTTGAACGTTCAGAAAAATTAGTTTTAATAGGTAAAATGAAAGATGGTACCTTTTATGCTTCAAAAATATTAATGAAATGTCCTTCTAAATACAACAATGATCTGGTGGAGATAAAAGAGGACGGTCAGGTAATAAAATACAACTAATCTTAATGGATATACAATTTTTTGGAGAAAACCTCCTGCCCGGTAAAATCGGCCAATTCTTTATTGTTTTAGCATTTGCTGCTTCATTACTTTCTACGATAGCTTATTTTTTTGCGACTAAGAATAAAGACCTTGGAGATCAATCATGGACACGCATAGGTCGGGTTTCATTTCTAATCAACTGGGTAAGTATCCTGGGAATTGGAGTTACTTTATTTTATCTGATTTTAAATCACAATAACGAATATTACTACGTTTATTCACACTCCTCCAAAGAACTTCCGGTGTATTACATTGTTTCTGCCTTCTGGGAAGGACAGGAGGGGAGTTTCTGGCTATGGGCCTTCTGGCAATCTCTGCTGGGTGGTATCCTGATGTGGAGAGCGAAATCATGGGAAAATGGCGTGATGACCATTGTTGCGTTTTCACAGGTTTTCTTAACTTCAATGCTATTGGGCGTACAGATTTTCGGAGAGCGCATCGGTAGTTCTCCATTTATCCTGCTGAGGGAAGCGGTGAACCTGAAAGATATGGCACCGGTTGTATTTGCCGATCCTGAGAACTTTAAAAACTATTTGAAATTTATTACTGACGGCAGAGGATTAAACCCATTACTGCAGAACTACTGGATGGTAATTCACCCGCCAACGCTGTTCCTGGGTTTTGCCAGTATGATCGTTCCTTTCGCTTATGCGGTGACCGGCTTATGGCAGAAGAAATATAAAGAATGGGTTAAACCAGCAATGCCATGGGCTTTGTTTGCGGTAATGGTCCTGGGAACTGGAATTATCATGGGCTCTTTCTGGGCTTATGAAGCACTAAACTTCGGTGGCTTCTGGGCATGGGATCCAGTAGAAAATGCATCGATCATTCCTTGGTTAACGCTGATTGCGGGAGTACACGTTATGATCGCTTTTAAAAATACAGGTCACTCGTTCTTCACAGCAATTATTTTAATCATCATCAGTTTTGTACTGGTACTTTACGCTTCTTTCTTAACCAGAAGCGGAATCCTTGGCGAAACTTCTGTACACTCTTTTACAGATCTTGGGATGTTTGGTCACCTGATCTTATACAATGTGGTTTTCCTAACCATTCCAGTGGTTTTATTGATCATCAGGTGGAAGCAATTGCCAATTACCAATAAAGATGAAGAAACTTATTCCAGAGAATTCTGGATGTTTATCGGTGCTTTAGTGATTACAGTAGCCTGTATTCAGGTGATCTTTTCTACTTCCGTACCGGTATTCAATGCGGCCTTCGGAACTAAATTTGCTCCTCCGATTGATGCGATTAAATATTATAACCAATGGCAGGCACCTTTCGCCATCCTGGTTACTGTGATCTCCGGTTTCTCACAGTTCATGAAATACAAGAGAACTGACATCCGTAAATTTTATAGCAGCTTAATCGCTTCCATCGTTTTTGCGATTGTCATTACTGCAGGTTTTGTTTACCTGACCAATATCTACACCAACTTAATGTACATCCTGCTTACTTTTAGCTGTGTATTTGCCATTCTTGCGAATGCAAGGGTACTGGCGCAAGGGCTGGGTGGAAAACGTAAATTGGTAGGTGCTGCTGTGGCACACATGGGTTTTGCCTTATTGCTGATTGGCGCTTTAGTCGCTGCTGCCACTAATAAACCGATCTCTATCAACACCACAAACTTCATCCCGGTGAAGGATTTTGAGAAAGCAGAAAAACCTGGCGAAAACATTGTATTGTATAAAAATGAACCTAAGAAAATGGGCAGGTACACGGTCACTTATACCAGAGATACCACCATTGCACCAAATACCATTTATACACTGAACTTTAGGGTATATGATGAGAAAACCGGTAAGCTGAAAGAAGATTTTGAATTGAATCCGCATGTTCAGGCGAATGAAAAAATGGGATTGATCGCTTCTCCGGATACCAAACATTACTTTACCTATGATGTGTATACCCACATCACCAGTGCTCCTGATAAGAAGGCAATGCATGAGGATCATGAAGGACACAGTCCGGAAGAAAATTATAAAGCGCCTAGAATTGTCAACGTGAAAGCAGGTGATACTTTACACACCAGCAGTGGCATCATTACCATTAAGTCGCTGAACAATAAACCGGAAGCGAAAAGCTTAGTATTGGCAGAAAATGACCTTGCAGTAGGTTTACCGCTGGAAGTAGAAGTGAATGACAAGGTGTATAAAACGGAGCCTATCTTCCTGGTAAAAGGAAACAATACCTTTGATTTTGCCCGTAATATTGATGAGCTTGGATTAAGATTCAGGTTTACTAAGGTACTTCCTGATCAAGGAAAAGTAGAGTTGCAGGTTTTCGAAAAACCTCAGCAAGCGAAGGATTGGGTAGTGTTTAAATCTATTGAATTCCCTTATATCAATTTATATTGGGCGGGTACGATAGTCATGGTGATCGGATTTTTACTGTCGATCATCAGGAGACAAAAAGAAGCTAAAGTAGTTTAATTGTATACAGCCTGAGCTTTCCTGATGATTCGATTCGTTTGGCAAGCTCAGGCTTTTGTTAAAGCTTAAAAATGAAAGTAGTTTGTATCGGTTCTGGTCATGTGGCCACACATTTTTCTACTGCAATTGCTGCAGCAGGAATGGAATTGGTACAGGTATGGAGTCAAAGTCAAGACCATGCTCAGGTATTAGCAGATCTACTGGGCGCTAAGGCTATTTCCGATAAAGCGGACATTGACCTTCATGCAGATTTATATGTGATCGCAGTAAAGGACGACGCGATTCCAGAAATGGCCGCTCTATTGGGCGGTGTAAACGGTTTGGTAGTGCACACTTCTGGTGCAACAGACCTGAATGTATTCCCTGCTGCGATGAAAAACTACGGGGTGCTGTATCCTTTACAAACCTTTTCAAGGACTAAAGCGCTCGACTTTTCAAAGGTGCCGCTTTGTCTGGAGGCAAAAAATGAAACCATCCTGACTACTTTAAAAAATATTGCTTTGCAGTTGAGCCCGCTGGTTTATGAGGTAAGTTCGCAGCAAAGAAGAATCCTGCATCTGGCGGCAGTTTTTGCCTGTAATTTCAGTAACCACCTGTACGCAATAGGACAGGAGATTCTGGAAAAGAACCAGCTGGATTTTGAGATTTTAAGGCCTTTAATTTTGGAAACCGCTGAAAAAGTGCAGCATGCTTTTCCACGCGATGTACAAACCGGACCGGCCATCCGACACGATGAACAAACATTATTGAAGCATAAAGAATTGTTAAACGGGATGCCTGAACTTCAGGTTATCTATGAAACTTTAAGTAAAAGCATTAAAAAAACAGTTTAATCATGTAATTGCCGTTTTTGGTGCTTATTTTTGAGACATAAATTATGAGTATTTTTAAATTAAAGATAAATTTTGAAGAGAAAGGCAAAGAACCAATTGAACTTCCAATCGCTGGAGGAGAATCGGTTCTTGATGTATGCCATGATCACGGAATAGAATTACAACACAACTGCGGTGGTGTTTGTGGATGTAGTACTTGTCATGTTTACGTGACTAAGGGTATGGATAATATTCAGGAAATTTCCGATAAGGAAGAAGACTTTATTGACCGTGCTGTTCGTCCTAGAATTACCTCTAGATTAGGCTGCCAATGTGTAGTCATCAGCGGAGATATTGAAGTGACGATCCCGGATCAATCCGAATTTTTAGGCCATTAATTAACAAACAACCAGCATTATGCAAGATAAATTTGCTTTACCAATTTATTGGAACGATCACGAAGACATCGCTCAGGAATTATATGAGAAATTTGGTGACGATTTC
The DNA here is from genome assembly GCF_001412655.1 of Pedobacter sp. PACM 27299. Lineage (NCBI taxonomy): Bacteria > Pseudomonadati > Bacteroidota > Sphingobacteriia > Sphingobacteriales > Sphingobacteriaceae > Pedobacter > Pedobacter sp. PACM 27299. The sequence goes on from NZ_CP012996.1 coordinate 1,238,395, forward strand.
AATGAAGCCAAAATATACCGTATCAGGTTTACTGAATTATTAGAATGGGTACTTTCTCTGCCTAATTTTAAAGGAACCAAAGAAGAAAGTTCTGAAGGTCACCTGGAGCAAATCCAGTCGGCTTGGGTTTATGAATGGAGAGATAACCAAAACTAAACCAAATGTTTCTGCAAAAACTTAAAGAGATTACCACCTTCATCTTTGATGTGGATGGTGTATTGACAAACGGAGATATTCTGGCCTCAGATTCGGGGGAGTTTTTGCGGACATTTAATATTAAAGATGGTTATGCCCTGCAGCTTGCTGTAAAAAAGGGCTACCATGTTTGTATCATCTCCGGAGGTAAAGGACTGGCCATGCAGAAACGCTTTGAAGGATTGGGCATCACTGCCATTTTTCTGGGCGTATCTGATAAGGTGCAGGTACTCCATAATTACCTGGAGAAACGTCAGCTCAGCTTAGCTGAGGTCACTTATATGGGAGATGATATTCCTGATTTAAAGGTCCTGAAGCTGGTAGGGCTCCCTACTTGCCCTGCAGATGCCGTCTCTGAAATTAAAGCGATTGCTCAATACATATCTCCTTATAACGGCGGTAAAACTGCAGTCAGAGACTTGATTGAAAAAGTAATGCGTGTACAGGGGAAATGGTTTGATGAAAACCCTGCTGCTGCTGACTCCGGTAAATAAACGCGATTATTATTAGTCAGAAGCCCAATTCGGGGCTTAAAAAATCTTACTTATTTTTATTTCTAATTTTTCTGTTTCTTGATGCTATTTGTAATAAATATGTTACATTAGAGGCATTAAACCATGGGCGGTGTTCTTCCTCTAATCTTACAAAAAACAAGGTGTTTTATACGGAGCGAAATTTCTCGGATCTGCATGTAGGACTCCTGATTTTATAAAATTAAATAGAACCTCATGAAGAAATTATTAATGATCTGCGGACTGTTATTCAGTGTAATCACATTCGCACAGGCGCAAGATGGTGCTGGTCGTCAGAAAATGACACCGGAACAAAGAGCACAAAGAAGTGCGGAAGGTTTGGCAAAAAAACTAAGCCTGAATGATGACCAAAAAACTAAAGCTACGGCGATCTTTATGGATCAGGCCAATGCGATGGAAAAAGCCCGTGCCGCTGGTAACGCTGATAAAGAAGCCAGAAGAGCAGAAATGATGAAATTAGCAGATGATACGGATGCAAAGATTGGTGCTATTTTAACCGCTGATCAGAAAAAAACTTACGAAACCTGGAAAGCAGAACGTAAAGAACGAATGAAAGGTAATAGGATGGGTCAGGGACCCAAAGTGGGGGGGGAGCAATAATTATATTTTATTGCAAATAATAAAGGCGGCCATTGGCCGCTTTTATTATTTTTGCACAAATATTTTTTATGTATCAGCAAAAACTTCCCATTATTCTGGCCTCTAAATCTCCCCGCAGACAAGAGCTAATGACTGCAATGAACCTTGATTTTAAGGTGGTATTGAAAGAGGTAGATGAAACCTATCCGGAAGAGCTGCTTCCAGCAGAAATTGCGGTTTACATTGCAGAGAAAAAAGCAACAGCATTTGATGAAGACAGCAAAGGCAGTATTATCATTACTGCAGATACTATTGTAGCCTATAATGGCGAAATTCTTGGTAAACCAGATGATGCACATCATGCGACAGAAATGCTGACCAAACTATCGGGTACAAACCACCAGGTATATACCGGTGTTAGCTTAACCTTTAATGGCGAAATGCGTTCGTTCTATGATACTACAGAAGTATTTTTCAATGAACTCACGCCAGCACAAATTGAATATTATATTAAAAATTACCAGCCTATGGATAAGGCCGGATCTTATGGCATTCAAGACTGGATCGGTTTAATCGCCGTTGCGAAAATCATCGGTTCTTATACCAACGTAATGGGCTTGCCTACAGAACGACTTTACAAAGCTTTAGCAGAAAGCAATTGGTCAGTCTGATCTTTTAAACTTGCCAAAACGCCCATCTTAAGGTCGTAGGTAGATAAACTCATTTGCTGAAGGTTGCCCAGTTCCAGGATATAATCTGTGAGCAGGGCGGCCATCACAATCATATCTACCCTTAATTTGATCAATCCAGGCATTTGGTCTCTCTCCTCATGACTCGAAGCGATAAATTTTTCTGATAACTGCTGATAATCAGCAAGAGGAATTGGATAAGATTTGATCGCTTTTAAATCCAACTCCGGATAAAGCATTCCAGTAAAAGTTTCAAAGGCGCCCGCAGAGCCAATCAAATGATTTGGCTGGTACAAGTTCAGGTTTTCCTTTAAATCGGCTAATTCTTGATCTAAATGCGTTGTAATGGCTTGTTTATCGCTGATATTGATGGGGTCAGAATGAAAATAAGCCTGCATCAATCGCGCAGCGCCGATATTGTAACTTTTCTTCCAGTAAACCTGTGTAGGATCACAAATGATAAATTCAGTGCTGCCGCCGCCAATATCCATAATCAGGCAGCGTTCCTGAATCAATCCAGTAGCTTTTACGCCCTGGAAAATGTAGGCTGCTTCTTCTTCACCACTGATCACAGTAATCTCAACTCCTGCATAACTTTTAGCCGCCTTTACGAAATCAGCGCCATTTGCAGCACTCCTGATGGCAGAGGTAGCCGTTGCTTTAACCAGTTTTACCTCATGTTTTGCGATCTCGGTACTGAATTGTTCCAGTGCCAGGAGGCCTCTTTCAAAAGCCTCCTGGATGATCATGTTGTCATTGATTTTTCCTTCTCCCAATCTCACCGGGAGATTAGTTTTATAGATGATTTTAGGCTCAGTACCTTCCAGATCAGCGATGATCAGGTGAAAAGTGTTCGTACCTAAGTCTATAACTGCAACCTTCATCTTGTTAATTTTTATAAGTAAACCACTTGATCATTTCTTTCAGACTGGTTTTCTTGCCATACATTAAAATTCCTACTCTGTAGATTTTAGAGGCCAGCCATACGGTGCCAATAAATCCTACGATTAGAATCAGCATAGACAGTGCCAATTGCCAATCTGGTACACCATAAGGTAAACGAACTACCATGGCAATAGGAGAGGTAAAAGGGATGATGGATAGCCAGAAAGCGATCGGTCCATAAGGATCGTTGGCCACTACGCTTAAAGAAAGGGCATAACCAACAAATAATGGCATCATCATCGGCATCATAAATTGCTGCGTCTCTGTTTCAGAATCTACGGCAGATCCGATAGCGGCATACAATGCGCTATAGAACAAATATCCGCCAATAAAGAAAAATATAAATACAAGAATGATCTTGGTCAGGTCTAAACCAGCCAGACTTTTCTGCATCGACAATACCGGACTATCTACCGTATCCACAGCTCCTCCACTGACTGTTGTGCCATCTGCTGCTTTCATTGACATCGTACTGCTTTGCTTCAATTGGTCTTTTCCAACTAAAGTGGTCACTGCAAGTGTCGAAATAGAAGCGGTCAGCACAATCCACAAAATGAATTGGGTGAGGCCAACCAAGGCAATGCCGATGATTTTTCCCATCATCAGTTGAAAAGGTTTCACCGATGAAATCATGATCTCTATGATCCTGCTGGTCTTTTCTTCAATCACACCGCGCATCACCTGGATGCCATACAGCATGATAAACATAAACATCAGAATACCGGCAACGGTGCCGATAATGGTGCTGGCACCTGCACTGGAATCTTGTTCTTTTCCAGTCTCGCTAATCTTTTTGGTATCAATATTAACAGTAGTTTTTAAACCATCCAACGCGGTTTGAGAGATCCCGGATGCTTTTAACTTTTGGTTTCGGAGGATGTTTTCTATATCTCTGGAAATTCGGCCATTGAGCGATAAACCCGCTTGTTTCGTACCCAGGAGCTGAATTCCCTGTGGTTTATTGAGCTCAAATGCGGGGATGTATAAAATGTAATCGTAATCTGTCTTTTTAAAAGATGCTTTTAGTGCATCCAATGGCTGGTCTACATAGTGGTAACTGATGTTTTTATTGGAAGTCAGTTTTTCAGTAAGCGCAGTATTTTCTGAGACTACTGCTACTTTACTATATGTCCCTTTTACGCCTTCAATTGAAAAGTAAATGATGAGTCCGTAAAAAGCGGCAATGAGAATCGGGGTTAGCAACGTCATGATAATGAAAGACTTTTTCTTCACCCTTGATAAGTATTCTCTTTGTATAATGAGTAAGATTTTGTTCATGGCTTAGCTTTTTTGGGTTACTTTTTCAATGAAAATATCGTTCATAGTAGGGATGACTTCATCTAGTCTGTTAATAGCGACGTAAGGAAGTAAGGCTTGTAATACCTGATTGGCAGTTTGCTGCGCGCTGATTTTGATTTTTAGCCTGGTTTTATCCCCAATAACTGAGTGTTCCAGCACTTCAAATAGCGCCTGCGCATTTTCAAAATTATATCCACCGTGGTATTCCAGCCAATAGATATTGTTGCGGTACTGCGCCTTAATTTCTGCAACCGGGCCGTCCAATATCTTTTTTGAACGGTGGATCAACGCGATATTGTCGCAAAGTTCTTCCACGGATTCCATTCTATGGGTAGAGAAAATGAAGGTGGCTCCTTCTTTATTGAGGGCTAAGATTTCGTTTTTGATCACGTCCGCATTTACGGGGTCGAAACCTGAAAAAGGCTCATCCAGGATGATCAGCTCTGGTTTATGTAAAACGGTGGCTACAAATTGTACTTTTTGCTGCATTCCTTTACTCAGGTCTTCCACCTTTTTACTCCACCAATCAGCCATACCCAGTTTCTCAAACCAATACCTGATTCTTTTGGTTGCTTCGGCAGTGCTCAACCCTTTAAGTTTGGCCAGGTATAAAACCTGTTCGCCGATCTCCATTTTCTTGTAAAGCCCTCTTTCTTCCGGCAGGTAGCCGATTTGGGAGATGTGCTGGACGTTGAGTCTTTCTCCGTTAAAGATCACTTCTCCACTGTCGGGAGCAGTAATTTGGGTAATGATTCGTATCAGAGAGGTTTTTCCTGCGCCATTAGGACCTAAAAGTCCAAAGATTTTTCCTTTTTCTACATGCAGACTGACGTCATCCAGAGCGCGATGAGTAGCATACTGTTTTACAATGTTATTTATGATCAGCATCCTTATAGTTTTAATAGTTTAGTAGCTTAACTTATTAAATTGTTACTGATGAAGAGATAATAAATAAAAAAAAGCCACCTAAGGGTGGCTTTTTAGCATGCTGACTAACCGGAATTAGTCAAAATATTCTTTCATTTTTTCAAAGAAACTCTTGTCATTCTTTCCTGGCTGAGGTTTGAAGTTAGGGGATTCCCTAAGTTTCTCCAGCATACTTCTTTCTTCCGAAGTTAGCGCCTTCGGCGTCCAGATGTTCACATGGATGATCTCATCACCACGGTGGTAAGAATTGATTTCCGGAATACCTTTGCCTTTCAAACGTAAAAGCTTGCCGCTTTGAGTACCTGGTTCAATCTTGATTTTTGCTTTACCATCAATCGTAGGAACTTCCGCACTATAACCTAAAGCCGCATCCACAATAGAAACATGTAAGTCGTAAACCACATTGTTTCCTTCGCGTTTTAGAGATTCGTGAGGAATTTCTTCAATCAGGATGATCAAATCACCTGGAATGCCACCTTGAGGGGCTGCATTACCTTTACCACTCATGCTCAGCTGCATTCCATCACTTACTCCTGCTGGGATATTGATGGTAATGGTTTCTTCACCACGAGTGATGCCTTCACCATGACAGGAAGTACATTTAGAAATAATCTGTGAACCGCTTCCATTACAGGTAGGGCAGGTAGAGGTCGTTTGCATTTGTCCCAATATGGTATTGGTTACTCTGCGCACGGCACCGCTTCCACCACAGGTTTGACAAGTGCTGACCGAATTACGGTCTTTAGCACCTGAACCATCACAGGTTTTACAGCTTACTTGCTTGTTAACTTTGATTTTCTTTTCTACACCGTTGGCGATTTCTTCCAGGGTAAGTTTTACTTTAATGCGCAGGTTGGTTCCTTTCGCTACACGTCGGCCACCACGAGATTGTTGACCACCGCCGCCAAAGAAGCTATCAAATGGGCTGCCGCCACCACCACCGAAAATGTCTCCAAACTGACTGAAGATATCTTCCATGTTCATGCCGCCTCCGCCATAGCCGCCACCGCCGCCAGAAGCACCACCAACACCCGCATGTCCATAATGGTCATAGCGTTGTTTTTTCTCCGGATTACTTAAAATCTCGTAAGCTTCAGCTGCTTCCTTAAACTTATCCTCTGCTGATTTATCATCCGGGTTTTTATCCGGGTGAAACTTAATGGCTAACTTGCGGTAAGCCTTTTTAATCTCTTCAGCAGATGAACTCTTGGTCACGCCAAGCACATCATAAAAATCTCTCTTGCTCATAAAATATTAACTCCCTACAACGACTTTGGCAAAGCGAATCACCTTGTCGTTTAAAGTGTATCCTTTTTCTAATTCGTCCATCACTTTTCCTTTTAACTCCTCATTTGGAGCAGGAATTTTCGTTATTGCCTCATGAAGATCTGTATCAAATGGGGTATGAATGGTTTCCATTTCTTTCAGTCCTTTTTGGCCTAATGTACTTTTTAATTTATGGTGAACCAATGCTAAACCTTCCAGGATCGGAGCTACATCAGTAGCACCTTCCATAGCCTTGTTGGCACGGTCAAAATCATCCAATACCGGAAGCATAGAGACAATTACGTCTTTACCTGCAGTTTGTAAAAGCTCTACGCGTTCTTTTTGAGTACGACGTTTGTAGTTGTCGAACTCTGCAAATAAGCGCAGATATTTATCATTTAATGCAGCAACTTCCTGTTGTAGTTTTTCTTCAACTGAAAGTTCAGGCTGAACTTCTTCTGTTGTTGAAGCGGCATCTGCACTTTCTTCGGCTTGCACGTTGGTTACCTGCTCATCAGCAGTATTTTCCATTATAGGATCTTCGATGTCGTTTTTTTTCTTCTTGCTAAACATGGTATAGTAGAATTTTTGGATTCAAACTCAAAAGGTTTGCCAATGAATGATATCGGCCATACTGTCAGTTTTCAAATGAAAAACTGACCAGAATGGCCGGATAATAAATAATTTGTCAGAAAATGGTTACACAATTTGTGCATCCTGATGCACTACACCAGCTTCACATTTAATGATTCTGGAAGGCAAAGTGCGGATAATATGGTAGTCGTGGGTCGCCATTAATACTGCGGTTCCTCCCTGACTGATTTGTTTCAGCAACATCACAATTTCTTCAGAAGTATCCGGGTCCAGGTTACCTGTAGGCTCATCAGCCAGGATGATTTCCGGGTTATTCAATAAAGCACGCGCAATCACCACACGCTGCTGCTCGCCACCGGAAAGCTCATGTGGCATTTTTCTGATTTTAGAACGCAAACCTACTTTTTCCAGTACGTCTTTAATGCGCTCCTGAATTAAGGCTGCATCCTTCCAACCTGTTGCTTTCAAGACGAACTCTAAGTTTTTTTCTACCGTTCTATCCGTCAGCAGTTGGAAATCCTGAAACACAATACCCAGTTTTCTACGCAAATAAGGCACGTCTTTAATCGCCAGGTTCTTTAAATCAAATCCAGCAACCTGTCCTTCACCGTTTCCGATGTGCAGGTCCCCGTAAATGATTTTCAGTAAACTACTTTTACCAGATCCTGTCTGACCGATTAGAAAAACGAATTCTCCCTTATCCACATTCAGATTTACATTAGATAAGACCAGGTGTTTCTGCTGGAACACATCTACGTTCTTTAAATTTATAACTGCGTTTTCTGTCATGTTTAAATATCTAATTTAGCAATTTGTCCGAAAGGCAAATCGTTCACAAAATTCATTATATAGGGTAACTTATCGCCCAAACCGAGTTTCTCTAAAGATTTATCAGGTCTGTCTACCCGAAAATACGCCAATAGCGTGAATTTATCATCCCGCAACTGTACATAGTCTGGGATTTTGGCAATGCCTTTAACTTTGATTACATACATTTTGTTCAAAAATAGTATTTCAAATTGAGAAATGAAGAGAAATGATCTGTTCCCCTGATTTTACCACCGGTTCAATTGTGATACAATAATCAGACCCTTATATCCCGTTTAGGAAGGCAATCGTGTCTACATTGTCTGCATAATCCCATAATTTAGGCGCCTGACTTTGGCCTGGGGCCAATACCTTGGTATTTAGTTTTAAATCTGCTTTAGAAACCACACATTGGATGTTTTCCTCTTCTTTTGCCAGTCTTTCCTGCACCTCTTCCAAATTTTTATAGCGCTCATAAAAAAGTACAGCCAATGGCGATACCATGTTTTCATCTTCCTTCAGTAATAGAAAACCATTGTCGAAATGCGTTGCCGCATTAACCAGGTAGATCGACTTGTTATAATCGTAGTTGTTATTGTATTTGAAGTGGTTGATGATGTTCTGGAATGATTCTATAGGCTCGTAAAAGCTCTTGATATCGTAATTTTCAGGAAGGAACAGTTTAGATACATTTCTGCAGCCTAATCCAAAGTAATCGAAAATATCATGACCCAGCATCGCGATTTCTTCCTTGCTTTCTTCGCCAGTCAGGACCGCTACACTGTTTCTGTTTTTTCTGATGATATTAGGCACTTTGCCGAAATAGTATTCGAAATATCTGGAAGTATTGTTGCTGCCAGTCGCAATCACCGCATCAAAATCTTTTAGTCTTTCTATGTAAATGATGTGGGGGGCAAGCAAAGGCTCAATTTCCACCAATCTTTTCAATAAAGCTGGCAATAGCTTGTCATCCGAAGAAGAAAGTTTGATTAATACAATATTTCCTGTGGCCAGCACAGCGATCACATCATGAAAACCAACCATCGGAATATTCCCAGCTAGAATCAGTCCTATCTTTTTAGGCTGCTCTGCAATCTTGATGGATTTAAACCAGGTTTCAATATCCTGGTCATTGAGCATCTGGTGTAAAGCTTTTAAGGCTTTTTCCACTTCCTCAACGGTAAACCAGGCATTGCTATTTGGTGCTGATAAAATTAAATTTTTAAAGTCAGGATCGGGATTGGCAGTAAATTGACCAAGCTTTTTGAGTGCAATTATGAGTTTTTCAGCAGTAAGGATTGCCATATTCCAATTATTTTAAAGTTTATGTGTTATATTTGCAGTGCAAAGGTAACCTTAGCATTAGAATTAGACGAAGACATGGCTATTAAAATAACAGACGAATGTATTAACTGTGGAGCATGTGAGCCTGAATGCCCAAATAATGCAATTTATGACGCAGGTACAGCCTGGAGATTCTCTGATGGTACCAATTTAAACGGCATCATTGATTTTGGCGGTAAAGAGTTGGACGCAGAAGCTTCTATGGAAGCAGGATCGGACGAAGTTTATTACATCGTTTCCGATAAGTGTACAGAGTGTAAAGGCTTTCATGACGAACCTCAATGTGCGGCAGTATGCCCGGTAGATTGTTGCGTTGACGATGAAGATGTACGTGAAACTGAAGAAGAACTATTGGCTAAAAAAGCCTGGTTACATCAGGAAAATTAAGCACATAAATATTGAAAAATATAAAGGACGCTTAGGTAGCGTCCTTTTTTTATGCCTGATATTTTAAGGCAGCTACTTATTCTTTATCTTCAAATTTATTAGGGACAATCAGCACCGGGCAGGCTGATTTTCTAGCCACATGTTCAGCAACACTGCCCATTAGGAAATGATACAGTCCTGTGCGGCCATAAGTACCGATGACAATCAGGTTGGAACCCCATTCATCAGATTGCTGGATAATTCCATGGGCCGCATTGTCAATCACACTTAAATAAGTGGTTGGAATGCCTAAACTATATTTAGCTTCAATTTCTTTCAATAGCATTGTGCTATTTTCTTCGCTGTTGTCGTAAGTCTCCAGAAAAACCGGGGCAAGCGTCAGGTCCGGATTAATATTTGCCGGAATGGGTTCAATGATGTTCACCAGTGCTACTTCTGCACCAAATGTTTTTGCGATTTCATACCCTGTCTTGGCCGCCTTTTCGGAGCAGGTACTATTGTCGACAGCAATTAAAATCTTTTTAAGGTTCATGGTCTTACAATTTAATGGTTATACTATTAAGACATATTGCAACTTGAATTGTTTGCTGATTTCAGGTGATATAATGCCTAATATATAGATTTCCATTGAGTTTGTAATAATGAGGCAGATATTGTTATTTTTATAGCGCCAGAAGCGCGTTAATATGGAACAACAATATGGAATTTGCAGGGTAGCTATTGCCCCTTTAAGGACTGAGGCCTCTGATAAGGCAGAAATTAGTTCTCAATTGCTTTTTGGCGATCATGTAGAGATCCTGGAAAAAAAAGAGAACTGGTGGCTGGTTTATAACGCCTATGATGGTTATGAAGGCTGGATGGATTTCAAGCAGCTGACCATGATTTCCTTAGAGCAATATGTGAACAACCATGATTGTGACCATGTGGTTCCTGCAGAACTACTCGGGACAGTGATAGATGAGCAAGGGACTAAATATTACCTTTCTCCGGGAAGTAACCTTCCGATGCTGGAAAATGGCTTCTGTTCGCTTGCTGAGCAAAAATATGCAGTCATGTTTACCCCTTTAAAAATCTCTGCTTTTCATACAGTAGAAGAATTGATCAAACATGCACTTTTCTTCCTGAATGCTCCATACTTGTGGGGTGGAAGGAATCTGTTTGGGATTGATTGCTCTGGATTTATACAAATCGTCTTTAAGTTAAATGGAATCCATTTGAAACGTGACGCCTGGCAGCAGGCAGAACAAGGGGAGGTGGTAGACTTTTTACCAGGTGTAAAACAAGGGGATGTCGCCTTTTTCGACAATGCCGAGGGCAGGATCATCCATGTGGGCATCATGCTCAGTACCGATCGCATCATTCATGCCTCAGGTAAGGTCAGAATTGATCCAATAGATGATCAGGGTATTTACAATGCGGAGTTGGGACGTTACAGCCACCAACTCAGGATCATCAAACGATTTATTTAACTGCCTTCTATTACGAAACCTGGAGCACACTTTACCGGGAAATTGCAGGAATTGGCGATGAAACACATTTTGTGTGCCTGATCATGTAAAGCATTCGCTTTTTCCTGGTCTGCCGCTCTGGTAATGGTGACTACCGGATTTAAGGTCACTTCTGAAAAATAACCGCTGCCATCTGCGTTTTCAATCATCGTACCTACCGCATTGTCCTGATAATCCATGACAATAATGTCGTTTTGTGAACAAAGGTGAAGGTACCAAAGCATGTGGCAGGAGGAGAGCGAAGAAACCAGTAAATCCTCAGGATTGTGTTTGTTTTTATCGCCTAGAAATGCGGAATCGGAAGAGCCTGCAATATCAGGTTTTTGAGCAATGGAAATCACATAGTTTCTGTCGTACGAGCGATAATCCATAGTTCCTGAACCTTTATTTCCTGTCCAGGTGACTGCGGTTTTATATTGATGTTCTTTTGCCATGATTGGTACTATATTTATACCAATTTAAACATTCTTATATTTCTTTCCTCAGTTTTTTGAAAGTAAATGGCAGTATTCTGATAACCTGCTAGTTAAATTTCCAAACCATCACTTGTCGGTCGTCTCCGGTAGAAATCAAGTATTTACCATCTGTACTCCAGATCAGTTTATTGATGGAATGGAAGTGTCCTTCCGTATTCTTTTCCAGGCTTAGGATTTTGTACAGTTTAAAATCGGTACTGCCCCAGATCTTAATGCCTTTATCCTGACTGCAGGTCGCAAAATAAGGTTCAGTAGGGTGAAATGCAATGGCATAAATGCTGAATAGATGTGCAGCGATACTATTGATCAGCTCATAATCAGGTAAACTCCAGACTTTCAATTGCGCATCCCGGCTGCCTGAAATCAGGTAATCTCCGGCAGGAGAATATTGCAGGGAGGTGATTGGTAAAGTGTGACTCATTAATTCCTTCAGCAGGCTGTAATCCTCCGTATGATAGATTCTGACCAGGCCATCTTTACCACCCAATGCCATTTCCTTTTCATTATTACTCAAAGCGATGACCCTGACAGTTTGTGGGATCACCTGAAAATGATACAGTAAAGAGAAGTCAGCTAAAGACCATACGGCCAGCATTCCATCTTCTCCGGTACTGATCAGTTCGTTCTTGTAGGTGATGGTTTTCAGGTCAAATACGCCTTTCTGATGGAAGCTTAAAGTGGCAACCACTTTTTCTTCCTCGAGGTTAAAGACCAGGATAGAGCCGCTGCGCTGTGCGATGAACAGCAGGTTGCCGAAACGGTGCAAAGCATATACAGAGCTTTGCACCGGCACCAGCACTTTTACAAACCCCATTGTTTCCAATGACCATTCTACGACGCCTTTATCATTTCCGGCACTAAAAAAGGTATCTTTTTTAGGGGAGTTTACTAAAGCATAGATTGGGTTTTGGTGTCCGTTTAAGGTATGTAAGTGTTTCAGCATTTTAATTTATTCTTGGTAAGGCTTGTCTTTATGGACAGCAGCTTATGATTTACGGTGTCTTTTTTCCAGGTTTTGAGCAATCTCCGTCAAGCTTTTTCCTTTTTCTTTTAGCAAGACTAAAAGGTGGAAAATCAGGTCGGAACTTTCATTCACAAAATCTTCATCGGTTTCATTTAAAGCGGCAATCACAGTTTCTACACCTTCTTCACCTACTTTTTGCGCAATTTTGTTCAGTCCTTTCTGACGTAACTTGTTGACATAAGATTCTTTGGAAGGGTTTTCATATCTGTCGGAGATGATGCTTTCCAATTCAAACAGGAAGTTCTGATTGTAATCCGTTTTAAAGCAGCTTCTGCTGCCCGTATGGCAGGTTGGACCTACCGGGCTCGCTTTGATTAAAATCGTATCGCGATCGCAGTCAATATGTGTATCTTTTACGAAAAGGAAGTTTCCACTTTCTTCTCCTTTAGTCCAGAGGCGGTTTTTAGACCTGGAAAAGAAGGTAACTTTACCTTCTTCCTGAGTTTTTGTCCAGGCTTCCTGGTTCATGTAACCCAGCATTAAAACTTCCAGTGTCTGGTGGTCCTGAATGATGACAGGAACCAGGCCATCCGTTTTTTCAAAATCTATAATCATAACCTTACAGGTATATTGTGGTATTTTAATTTTTGTTTCAGGTCGGGGATAGGGATCTCAGCAAAGTGAAATACCGAAGCCGCAAGGGCTGCATCAACGCCTGTTTTTTCAAAGACTTCTATGAAATGTTCAATGGTTCCGGCACCTCCAGAAGCAATTACAGGGATATTGATCATTTGCGTAATGCGATTCAATAACTTGCAATCAAATCCTTGTTTTGTCCCATCATGGTCCATGGAGGTGAGTAGAATCTCTCCAGCACCCATATTTTCCGCCTGTTTGATCCAGTTTTCTGTTTCCAGTTCAGTAATCAACCGGCCGCCGTTTAAATGCACGCGGTTTTTGCCTTCCACCAATTTGGTGTCTACAGCGACCACCACAAACTGAACGCCAAAAGCAGCGGCCAGTTCTTCAATTAAAGCAGGGTTTTTCACTGCTGCCGAGTTGATGCTGATCTTATCAGCGCCTGCATTGAGCAAAGCTTCAGCATCCTGGATGGTGGTGATACCGCCGCCAATGGTAAAAGGGATGTTCAGCTGGCGGGCAACTGATTTCACCATTTCTATCATTGTTTTACGACGTTCATGGGTAGCAGTAATGTCCAGAAAAACAAGTTCATCGGCACCTTGCCGGGCATATTGCCAGGCCAGTTCTACCGGATCCCCTGCATCTTTCAAGTCTACAAAGTTAACCCCTTTAACCGTTCTACCATCTTTAACATCCAGACATGGAATGATACGTTTACTTAGCATCGGCCTAAAGAGAAGTCATTTGCTTTAAATTCCATTCTTTGATCTCCTCAATGGTGATTCTGTTTTCATAGATGGCTTTACCCACTACCACAGAACGAATGTCTAATTTTGCCAGCTCTTTAATGTCTTCCATAGAACTTACACCGCCAGAAGCGATCAATTTAATGAAAGGAGAGTGCTCCAATAGTTTTTTATAAAGGTCTACCGCAGCTCCGCCTAGTTTTCCGTCTTTGTTAATATCGGTGCACAGGAACCTGAAAAAGCCAAGTTGAAGGCATTTATCTACGTAATCCATTAATTTTACCGGCGAACTTTCCATCCATCCAGAATATTTGATTACTTCATCCAATACATCGATCGCAATCACGATTCTGTTGGCATAATCATATTTCTTACCTACTTCCTGGCTCAATTCCGAAAGGAAATCTGGATTAGTGATGGCTTGTGTACCTACGATGACGCGGTGAATTCCTGCATCCAATAGGTCTGTAACCTGTTGAATGGTTCGGATACCCCCTCCGTACTGTACACGCATATCAGTTTTACTGATGATTTCAAACAATGCTTTCTGATTACTAAAATCACCTTTGGCACCGTTTAAGTCAATAATATGTATGAATTCTGTACCGTTAGAACGGTATGTTTCGATCATTTCAGCGATGGAAACATCATATTCAGTTTTCTGGTTATAGTCACCTTCTCTAAGACGAACGACTTTACCATCTAAAATATCAATAGCAGGAATAATGTACATTTTATTGTTTTAAGTTTGAAAAATTCTTTAATATATGTTCTCCGGCATTCCCAGATTTTTCTGGGTGGAACTGAACGCCGTAGAAGTTATCTTTTTGTATCGCTGCAGAAAATGGCTCGCCATAGTTTGCAGTGGCAATATCAAAAATAGGGTTATATTCAATAAAGTACGAATGCACAAAGTAAAATTGTGTGTCGTTCGCCACGCCATCAAATAATGGATTGTTTTTATGCTCAATATTATTCCAGCCCATGTGTGGAATTTTAATGCCCTGGTTTTTATCGAATAACCGGGTATTTAGTGGAAATATACCGGTTAGTCTGGCATCCCCTTCTTCAGAATGATCTGTTAGGAGCTGCATGCCTACACAGATGCCCAATACTGGTTTTTTAAGCGCTTTTATCGGCACTACCAGGCCGGTTTGTTCCAGCTTTTTCATGGCTGCAGCGGCATGGCCTACCCCTGGAATGATGATATGGGTATATTTATCAAGATCAGCTTCCGTGTTGACCATCCCGTAGTTCAGGCCTTGTCTTTCCAATGCTGAGGTCAGCGAAAAGATGTTGCCAGCTCCATAGTTTACAATTCCAATCATTACAATACGCCTTTAGTACTCGGTAAGACTAACTTTTCTGCATCTCGTTTAATTGCCATTTTGATGGCTTTTGCGAAAGCTTTAAAGATCGCTTCAATTTTATGGTGCTCATTGTCGCCTTCCGCTTTAATATTCAGGTTGCATTTTGCGGCATCGCTGAAGGATTTAAAGAAGTGGTAGAACATTTCTGTAGGCATATCACCTACTTTTTCGCGTTTAAAATCAGCCTCCCAAACGATCCAGCTTCTGCCGCCAAAATCAATGGCTGCCTGTGCTAAACAATCGTCCATTGGTAAGCAGAAACCATAGCGTTCCAGACCTAATTTATTGCCGATTGCCTTTGCAAATGCTTCGCCAAGGGCGATTCCGGTGTCTTCAATGGTATGGTGCTCATCAATGTGAAGGTCGCCATTGGTTTTTATTTTCAGGTCGATACTGCCATGACGGGCGATCTGATCCAGCATGTGGTCAAAGAAGTTCAATCCCGTAGAGATTTCTGCTTTGCCGGTGCCATCCAGGTCAATATCGATGCTGATCTTAGTTTCATTGGTATTTCTTTCATGGTGAATGGTCCGTGTTCCGGCTTTCAGCATGGTATAGATATCTTCCCAGTTTTGAGTTTTTAAAGCGATATATTCGCTCAGGGCCTCAATTTTATCTAGTTTTTCATTGGCACCTAATTGCAGGTTATTGCATAACCAGATGGCTTTTGCACCTAAATTTTTAGCAAGAATGATGTCGTTGATGCGATCGCCGATCACAAAAGAATTTTCCAGGTCATAATCTGCAGTCAGAAAATGCTGCAATAAACCGATGTTCGGTTTGCGCGTTGGGGCATTTTCATGGGCAAAAGTTTTGTCGATGATTACTTCATTGAAAACCACACCTTCATTGGCGAAGGTTTTCATGACAAAGTTGTGTACCGGCCAGAAGTTAACTTCCGGGTGGGAATCCGTTCCCAATCCGTCCTGGTTGGTTACCATCACCAAATCATAATCCAGCTCTTTGGCTATTTTTGAAAGGTAATAAAGAGATCTTGGGTAAAACTCCAGTTTCTCAAAAGAGTCAATCTGCTCATCAGGTGGTTCATTAATGAGGGTACCGTCTCTGTCAATAAATAATACTTTTTTCATCAGAATGTTATTGTTTTTCAATGGTTATGAAGCCATTAAAAAAAGGTTTCATGTTTTATGAGTTCAGCGCTTTCAAAGCGTTTAAGAGGATTTCGTTTTCTTGTGGGGTTCCTATTGTGATTCTTAAGCAGCCTTCACATAAGGTTACTTTAGAGCGGTCTCTGACGATGATGCCCTGGTTTACCAAAGCGTCATAAGTTTTCAAGGCATCGATCACTTCAATGAGTATGAAATTGGCATCAGAAGCATGAACTTTTTTAACGATTGGCAGGTTGATCAGCTCTTCGCTCAGGTTTTCTCTTTCTGTAACGGTGATTTTGATCCATTCATTGACCTGTGCGATGTTTTCCAAAGCTTTCAATGCCAGGTCTTGTGTAGCCTGATTGATGTTGTAAGGAGGTTTCACTTTATTCAGAATATCGATGACTGGGCGGGCAGCAAATGCCATTCCCAAACGCAATGCGGCAAGACCCCATGCTTTAGAGAATGTTTGCAGGATCACCAGGTTCGGGTATTCCGTCAGCTCCTGGATAAAAGTGCGTTGTTTGGCGTAGTTAATATAAGCTTCGTCAATGATCACTAATCCGTTGAAATTAGCCAGGACCGTTTCAATATCGGTGCGGATAATGGAATTTCCTGTTGGGTTATTTGGAGAACAAATGAAAATCAGCTTCGTATTCTCATCGATTGCTTCAGCGATTTTCTCCAGATCCAGCTGAAAGTTTGGCAGGAGGTTCACTTTTCTGGCTTCTACATTGTTGATGCCTGCAGAAACTTCATACATGCCATAAGTAGGAGGAAGGATGATCACATTGTCTTTTCCAGGTTCGCAGAAAGCGCGGAACAATAAGTCTATCGCTTCATCGCTGCCATTCCCAAGGAAGGTATTTTCAATTGGTACACCTTTGATTTTGCTGATGGCATCTTTAAGATCCAGTTGCAATGGATCCGGGTATCTGTTAAAATTAACATCTAACGGAGAACCGTATCCGTTCTCATTAGCATCTAAAAATACACTGGCCTGTCCTTTATATTCATCTCTAGCAGTAGAATATGGTTTCAGATTTTTGATGTTTTCTCTTTGGAGGTTATTGATATCCATCTTTATGATTTTAAACGAATAGTGATTGCATTTTTGTGAGCTTGCAGACCTTCTGCAGCGGCCAACACCTCAACGGTATTGCCAATATTGGTTAAACCTTGTTCCGTGATGTGCTGAAAAGTGATTTTTTTGATAAAAGAATCCAGAGATACGCCAGAGTAGGCTTTGGCGAAGCCGCTGGTAGGTAGGGTATGGTTGGTGCCCGAGGCATAGTCGCCGGCACTTTCCGGAGTCAGGTTGCCTAAAAATACAGAACCTGCATTCTCAATCAGCGGGATCAGCTGCTCAAATTGAGCGGTAGCTAAGATCAGGTGCTCCGGAGCATATTCATTGCTAAATTCCATGGCTTGTTCCAGGTCGTCTACTAATACTGCATAAGAATTGGCGATCGCTTTTGCGGTAACGTCTTTTCTAGGAAGTACAGCAATCTGGGCTTCGATTTGTTTTAGCGTTTCGGCAATAATTTCCGGAGAAGTAGCCACTAAAATCGCCTGACTGTCGGCACCATGTTCTGCCTGAGCCAATAAATCGGAGGCAATAAATGCTGGATTAGCGGTCTCATCGGCAATCACTAAAACCTCTGAAGGACCCGCAGGCATGTCTATTGCCGTCATGCTGCTGGACTGGATCAGTTGTTTAGCCTGAGTCACATAACGGTTTCCCGGTCCGAAAATCTTGTATACTTTCGGAACGCTTGCTGTTCCGTAAGCCATTGCGGCAACAGCTTGTGCACCGCCAATCATATATATCTTTTTGATGCCCAGCTTCAGGGCACAGTAAGCAAGGAAACAATTTGTTTTTCCGTCTTTCTGAGGAGGGGAGCACACCACAATTTCTTTACATCCTGCCAATACAGCCGGGATACCGAGCATCAAAAAAGTGCTGGGCAATACTGCAGATCCGCCAGGAATGTATAAGCCTACGCGAGAGATGGGTCTGGATTCCCGCCAGCAGCTGACGCCGGGCATGGTTTCCAGTTTGTTTTCCGTATGGGCCTGTGCGGCGTGAAAAGCATGGATATTTGCATAAGCAGTATCAATCGCTGCTTTTTCTGCTGCAGGAATAGTCGCAGCAATACTTTCAATCTCGGCTTCTGAAAGAAATAATTCTTTTAGGGCTACCTGATCAAATTGCTGTGCATAATCTACCAAAGCAGCATCTCCACGTGTTTTTACCTGCTCAATAATCTGAGTGACACGATCCAGGATACTACTATCGTCTTCCAGTTGTCTTAAACAGAGATTTTTGATCTCCTGCTCAGTCAACTCTTTATAACTATAGGTTTTCAATGTCTTGTTTTTTTAGGTGAAACTTAAGCGATGATTTTCTCAATTGGCATAACCACAATTCCCTGGGCGCCGGCAGCTTTCAGGCTGTTGATCTTTTCCCAGAAATCGTGTTCCGCAATTACAGAATGAACAGCCACCCATTCTTCATCAAACAAAGGCACCACCGTTGGACTTTTTACGCCTGGTAATAAATCAACCACTTTCTTCAGGTTGGTCTTTGCCACGTTCAGTACCACATATTTGGTTTCTTTGGCGCGCAATACCGAAAGGATTCTTTGTAATAGCTCCTGTACTTCAGGAAGCAATTCAGATCCTTTGCTGCCAATCAGGATGGCTTCAGATTTCATCACTTCTGAGAATGGTTTTAAACCGTTGCTCTTTAGCGTTCCGCCAGTAGATACAATGTCACAGATGGCATCACTCAATCCTAAGCCAGGACCAATTTCTACCGAACCGGAAATGGTTCTTACTTCTGCATTGACATGGTTGTCTTTCAGGTATTTTTCTAAAATTACCGGGTAAGAAGTGGCGATGGCTTTACCTTCTAATTGCGCGATCTCGGTGATTCTGCTTTCATTAGGAATAGCGATTTTTAACGTGCATTTACCAAAACCTAAGCGTTGAAGATAAGTCACATCAGCACCGGATTCTACGATTACGTTTTCTCCAACAATACCGATATCGGCAATGCCATCCTGAACATATTCTGGAATGTCGTCATCTCTCAGGAAAAGAATCTCTAAAGGGAAATTAGTAACGGTGGATATAAGGGAACTTTTGTAGTTTTCGAATGATAAACCACAATTTTTAAGAATCTCTACTGATTTTTCGTTTAATCTACCAGATTTCTGGATAGCTATTTTAAGTGTTTTCAATTAGTATGCTAGGTTGAAATTATTGAATATTAGACAAGAAGATATTTCGGAAACAAGTTTTGAAGTACAAAACATTACATATACATCGCCGACAGGCGATGGTGCAAATGTAAATGATGGTTCAAAATTTGGTTCATAATTCTTTTTAAGTCCTTAATCAACAATGTTTAGCATGTTGTGGAACTGCAAATATATAGATTGAAAGCAAAAAACAAAATATATATGGCATTTAATTTGCCCAAAGGAGTTTGATAATGACAATTAACGTCTAGTTTTGTAAAAAAAATACCACATTGAAAAAAATACTGTTCTTCTTAATCCCGGTTTGTTTGCTTTTAAATGGTTGTTCTTGGTTTAAAGATACGCCAGAGATTGGTTTGGTGCTGTCGAAACATTTTGATCGTAAACTTTATAAAGATTTTGATACTGCGGAGTATAATGTAGTGTTTAAGCAACAATTTGATGCCTTAAAAGGGAAATTGACAAACCCGAATACCATAAAATACTTTTATGCAAGCCACAATGAAGAGCCGCGTCTGGTGACTCAGTTTTTCATTAACGGTGGATTAGATACGCTAACTGCTTACATCGCGAGAGTGGATGCGCATGGCTACAACCCATCACTCTTCCGACTGGAGGAACTGAAAAAATCATTACAGGCTTTATCCCTTAACAAGTTCAAAAATATCCAGGATGTTTATCCTGTCATTGCTGATTTAGAATTAAATGCAGCAGAGAGCTTAACCAAGTACGATAATTTTGTCGCCTATGGCAGTGTAAACCCACGTAAATTGTTCTCCCGTTATTATGTGGCGGTGAAACGCCCGGACAGTGCGAGTATCTCTAAGGTATTGGCAACTGCGGATATTCAAGGTTTACTGAAAGAAATTCAGCCGGATTCTAAACAATATATTGCCTTGCAGCGCAAATTGGCAGATTTAAAAGTCGCTGGTTTAGGGAAAAGTGACCAGGCGAAAGCGATTCTGGTCAATATGGAACGTTTGAGGTGGAAGTTACCCGAGATGGGGACGGAATACGTGGAGGTTAATATTCCTGATTTTTCACTGACCTGGTTTAGCAAAGAAGATACTTTGACGCACATGAAAGTCTGTGTAGGTGGAAAGAGAGAAGAAGGATACGCAGAGAAAATGGCCAAATATGCGAAAAGTGGCAATCTGGATGATAAGCCTAAAAACCACGAAACACCAATCTTATATAGTAAGCTGAATTCTATTCAGGTAAACCCAATCTGGAACATTCCGGTGAGCATCGCCAGAAATGAAATCTATTGGATGGCCAGAAAAGATCCTTATTATTTATCTAACAGCAATATCAATGTGTACCGCAATGGTAAATTGATCGGAGAGCCGGATACCATTCAATGGAGCAACTATTCCAGAGAGAAATTGCCTTATCAGTTTAAACAGGGCTCTGGAGATGGAAATGCTTTGGGTAAGTTTAAGTTTATCTTCGACAATGGTTCCAGCATTTACCTGCACGATACCAACAATAAAAGTGGTTTCGCAAAGGCCAATCGTGCCATCAGTCATGGCTGTGTGCGCGTAGAAAAACCTCTGGAGTTTGCCCAGAACCTGGTGAAGGATAAAAACCGTTACGATCAGCTGAGGATGGAAGTGAACCTTCCGCCTTTAGATACCACAAAAATGGAGCTGTACCGCAAAAAACTGGCAAAGAAAGCAGATACGGTGAATTTGTTCAAGCTAAAACCAACCTGGTTTGGTACCAAGAAGCAGGTTCCACTGATTATAAATTACATTACAGCCTGGTCACAGAACGGTTCAATGCAATATAGAGCCGATGTGTACGGATTAGATGAAACTTTATGGTCAGCTATGAGGAAATTCATGTAAAAGTTCTACCTTTGGTTTTTAATGAATTTCCTATACCCAGGTTTTCTTTTCGCACTGCTGGCAATAGCCATTCCTATTGTAATTCACTTATTTAATTTTAGGAAATTTAAGAAGGTATATTTCAGTAATGTACAGTTTCTTAAAGAAGCGAAAGAGCAGAATTCTTCCAGGGATAAACTTCAGCATTTATTGGTATTGGCCTGCAGGATCCTTGCGGTGATGTTCCTCGTGTTTGCTTTTGCAAGGCCATATATCCCATTGGAAACAGGCGCAGATCCTGATAAAGGGAACCTGATCAGTGTGTATATCGACAATTCCTACAGTATGGAAACGGTAAACAAGGAAGGGAATTTGCTGGACGAAGCGAAGCGCAAAGCGAAAGAAATTGCCAATGCTTATCAGCTGAATGATCAGTTTCAATTGCTGACCAATGATTTTGAAGGCAAACATCAGCGCAAATTAAATAAAGAAGCGTTTATCCAAATGCTGGAAGAACTGAAAATATCACCGGCCAGCAGAACAATGCAGCAAGTGGTCAACAGACTACAGCAGGAAGGCGATTCCAGAAAAAATCATTTGGTTTACCTGCTGTCTGATTTTCAGCAGAACTTTGTTGGAACTGAAAAGATCAAATCTGATTCCAGCATCCGCTATTCTTTCATCAGTTTAAAAGCCAATGCACTTCCAAATATCGCGGTAGATAGTGTATGGAGCTTATCTCCGGTTCATCAGCCCAAGCAAGCGGAGCAATTAGTGGTGCAGCTGCATAATTATGGAGCGGAAGATGCAGCCGATATCCCTTTAAAATTAACGATCAACCAACAGCAAAAAGCCATTAGTAACCTTAATGTCCCTGCTGGTAAATCTGTGAAAGACACCCTTTCTTTTGGCGGTCTGGAGAAAGGATGGCAAAAAGGAGTGTTGAGCATTAAAGATTTCCCCATCACTTTTGATGATGAGCTGAATTTCAGCTTTCGCGTGAATAGCGAAATGAAGGTTTTGACCATTTCTGGCGACCCTACTCAGCAATTCTTAAAATCACTGTTTGCTGCCGATCCTTATTTCAAACTGAGGGAAATGGCAGAGGCAAATATCAACTATTCAACTTTCCCGGAATACAGTCTGATTGTGCTGAATGGATTGAAGCAACCTTCTTCCGGATTGGCACAGCAGCTGAAAAGCTATGTGCAAAATGGAGGTTCCCTGGTGATTTTCCCAGATCTTGATGCAGGTGCGGCAGTTTATACGCCATTTTTAACGGCCTTATCCCTGCCTGTTGTACAAGAATTAAAAACAGGGAAACCGGTTAGCAGCAGCATCGAACTCAAAGACCCCTTGTTTAAAGACGTGTTTGATCAGATTCCTGCAAATATGGACCTGCCGATAGTGAATAGGTATTTCAGCTATCTGGAAAGAAATACCGCAGGGAAAGAAAGCATCCTGCAATTGCCATTGAGCCAAAGTCTTTTTGCAAGATACCCTGCCGGAGCAGGAAAAATATATTTATCGGCCAGCACGCTGAGACCCGAAGATGGAAATTTATCCAGACATCCAGTGTTTGTACCGCTGCTTTTTAAAGTGGCTTTTAGCAGTGCGAAAGAACAGCCTATGTATTATACAGCTGGAAAAGATGACTTGCTGGAGCAGCAGAAAACGAGTGTTAGCGCTAATCAATCGCTGGTTCTAAAATCAACAGATGGCACAGAAATCATCCCTGAAATCCGACAAACTCCTGGAAAAACCTTGCTCTATATCGCTGATCAGCTGAAAAAACCAGGCTTTTACGACCTGAAAAGAACAGATTCTGTATTGGCCGTATTGGCCTTTAATGACAACCGACGAGAATCAGATATGCGTTATGCCAGGGATCAAAACCTGAAAGATTTATTTGCAGGACAGCAGATCTCGGTACATAATTCTGAGAAAGATGCCTTATCGTTAAATATAGAAGCAAAAAATAGCAGTATAGAGTTATGGAAACTTTGCCTAATTTTGGCTGTTGTGTTTTTAGCCATCGAAATACTATTGATCCGATTTTTTAATAAAACAAAAAACATACAAAAACCATGAATCTTCTCATCACTGGGGTAACCATTGCCGACCCAAACAGCCAGTTCCATCAAAAAACTTGTGATGTACGTGTAGAACAGGGCAAAATTACCGCCATTGGCAGTAACTTGCAGTCTTCCGGCAAGGAAGAAGTTTTTGACGGAGCAGGTGCCATTTTATCGCCAGGTTTCTTTGACCTGAACTGCTCCATTGGAGATCCTGGATTTGAAACTAAAGAGGATATTGAAACAGGAACACGTGCCGCTATGGCTGGTGGTTTCACCGGACTGGCCGTTTTACCGCATACCAGACCGATTGTTCATTCTAAAGGTGAAGTTGCTTATATCATCAACAAAGCCAAAGGAAACCTGGTAGATGTATTGCCTGTAGGGGCAGTGAGCCAGGATCTGGAAGGAAAAGAATTAGCAGAGATGTACGATATGCAGCAGTCAGGTGCCGTGGCCTTCTCTGATGGTAATAAAGCAATTGCTGACGATGGATTTATGAGCCGTGCTTTGCAATATATCAAAGGCTTTAACGGCCTGATGATGGTGCACCCGGAAAATAAATCGATCTCCGGAAAATCGCAGATCAATGAAAGTAAAACTAGTGTATTGCTGGGCATGAAAGGTGTTCCGGCATTAGCCGAAGAGATGCACATCAGCAGGGATATTTTCCTGGCTGCCTACCATGAAGCCCCGTTACACATCAGCAATATCTCCACTGCCGGTTCGGTAGCCCTGATTAAAAAGGCTAAAAAAGACGGCTTAAAAATCAGCTGTGATGTGGCTGCGCACCATTTAGTATTTACAGAAGAGCTTTTGAATGATTTCGACAGCAATTACAAAGTGAAACCGCCATTGCGTGGTAAATCAGATGTAAGGGCATTGATCAACGGCCTGAAAGATGGTACTATTGATGCCGTGTGTTCGCAGCACCGTCCGCAGGAAATAGAATTTAAAGCAGTAGAGTTTGAAATTGCCGCTTATGGCATCATCGCCTTGCAAACTGTGCTTCCATTGATGCTGAAAGCCGGATTGGATGCCACACAAATTGCAGAAAAACTTTCTATCAACCCCCGCAAATTGTTAAACCTTGCAGTTCCAGTGATCGCAGAAAACGAGATCGCCAATTTCACGGTGTATCATCCAACATTGGAATGGGAATACAATACGACAAATAATCAATCAAAATCAGCGAATTCACCGCTTTTAAATAAGAAATTAACCGGAAAAGTTCAACTGGTATATAACAACAAACAATTACAATATGGATAATCATGTTAGAACAGCGCTAATTGCGTCGTTAGATAAATTTGCTGAGGTTTCTGGAATAGATTCCATCAAATTAGAAGAGGGGTTGATCGAAGTATTCAGTAAAGATCTTGGCTTCCTGGAAAAAGTGGAAGAATTTGACGAAGTATTCAACGAATACCCTGCATTTGAGCAGTTGAGAGAAGTTTTCTTCGATTTATTGATGATTAATTTCTTCGCTAATGATGTGAAAAAATTAGAAGAAGATTACCTGGAAACTGATGAGTGGGCGGATATTGAAGAAGAGACCATCGATAGAGGCACAGAGCTTTTAAACCTGTTGTTGTACATCAATGAATGCCATGATGAGCGCATTAAGCCAGAATTGGGCGACTTCCTGAAAGAATTTTTATTGGTAGAAGAGGATGAGTTCCAGGACGAATTCCATATCTATGAAGATTTAATTACCAACCAAAACCTGGTAGAAAGTAGTGTAGAAGATATTTGCAGCCATGTAGGTATGATCGATTTAGGCGAAGAAATGGAAGAATTATTTATACCTTTCATGTGTTTCTTCCACCAGCCGAAAGTAAGTGAAGAGGTGATCAAAGATTTACAGGAATATAGCCCTAATAAAGAATTTGATGTTGCAGTTTATACGTTAATTGCTAATTTTAACAAAAACTAAAACCTTTATATATGCACCAAAACTTAATTGAGTTAGAGAAGAAGCCTAATAAACTGGCTTTTCAGGCAGCTATTGCTTTCGCTCTATACTTTTTTGTACTCATTTTTGTGTTTAAATTTCTGAACATCAGTCCGGCAAATACGCATTTGTCTACCGCTTCTAAAGTAGTAAGTCAGCTGTTGTCTTATGTGCCTTTCTTTTTAGCGATTGTCTATGTACAAGCGAACCATAAAAAGGAATTGGGGGATTACATGACCTTTAACCGCGGATTTTCTGCTGGATTTAAAGTGGCTGCTTACGCTGGATTATTGCTTTTTCTGGTACAGGTGATCTATTATTTTGTAGATAAATCTGCTACCGATGAATTGCTTGCTGCTGCAATTGAGCAAGCGGATGGTGATGAGCAAAAAGTGAAAGGTGTAGAAATGATGCGCCCTTATATGGGACTTTTTGTTGGTTTTGGAACCGCGATGACTTATACCATAATAGGTTTGGTAGCGAGCTTAATTGGCGCCGCAGTTTTCAAGAAGGAAAGACCCTTTGACGTAGATTAAAGTAATTTAACCTATGTATTTATAAATACACAACGTGCAGTTTTATCATTTTATTTGATGAAATTTGCACGTTGCTTTTTTTTAGCACGTTATTAAGTCATGGATATTTCTATTGTAGTTCCTTTATATAATGAAGACGAGTCTCTTCCGGAGTTAACTTCCTGGATTGCTAAGGTGATGGAAGCGAATAACTTCTCTTACGAAATCCTGTTTGTTGATGATGGGAGTACCGATACTTCCTGGGCAGTGATTGAAGAATTGAAAACTCAGTTTAATGCGGTAAAAGGCATTAAATTCAGGAGGAATTATGGTAAATCAGCGGCGCTGAATGTTGCTTTTGAAGCAGCACAGGGTGATGTCATCATCACCATGGATGCAGATTTACAGGATAGCCCTGATGAGATTCCGGAACTATTCCGTAGGATCAAAGAAGAAAAGCTGGACATCATCTCCGGATGGAAGAAAAAGCGTTACGATCCGATTTCAAAAACTATTCCTACTAAATTATTCAATGCGGCGACCAGAAAAATGTCTGGAATTCAGCTGAATGATTTCAACTGTGGCTTAAAAGCCTACCGTAAAGAGGTGGTGAAAACCATCGAAGTTTACGGAGAAATGCACCGTTATATCCCTGTAATTGCAAAATGGGCAGGTTTCAAAAAGATCGGTGAGCAGGTGGTAGAACACAGAGCAAGGAAATACGGCGTCACTAAATTCGGACTGAGCAGGTTTGTAAATGGCTTCCTGGATTTATTGTCGATCTTTTTTGTAGGCAAGTTTGGTAAAAGACCCATGCACTTTTTTGGTTCATTAGGGGTGTTGAGCTTCCTTTTGGGAACCATCATGGCGCTTTGGATGATCGGGGTAAAATTATATCATATCGCAATGCTGATTCCTTATAAAAGGGAAATCACCGACCAGCCTTTGTTTTACATTTCATTAGTGGCCATTATTTTAGGTTCTCAGCTGTTCCTTACGGGATTTGTGGCAGAACTGGTGACCAGGAATGCACCGGAAAGAAATGCTTATCTGATTGAAAAGGAGATACTTTAAGCCATGTTTTTTTCTATAATTATCCCGCTATATAATCGTCCGCAGGAAATAGATGAACTGCTGGGTACCTTAACAAAGCAGACCTACCTTCAGTTTGAGGTGCTGGTGATCGAGGATGGCTCTACCAATGATGCGAAAGCCATTGTGGCGAAATACGAGAATAAACTGGACATTAAGTATTTTTTTAAGCCTAATGCCGGACAAGGTTTCGCTAGAAACTACGGTTTTGAACGTGCCAAAGGTGATTATTTCGTCATCTTCGATTCTGATTGTCTGATTCCTGAGGATTACCTGGAAACAGTAAAAGACTATCTTTTTGAGCACCATCTGGATGCCTATGGCGGTCCGGATGCGGCACATGAGACTTTTACGCCAGTTCAGAAAGCGATCAGCTATGCCATGACTTCTCCATTTACTACTGGAGGTATCAGAGGAAACAAGAAACACATTGGCCAATTCCATCCTAGAAGCTTCAATATGGGGGTTTCCAGAACGGTATGGGAAAAAGTTGGCGGTTTTATCCTGACGCGTTTAGGAGAAGACATTGAGTACAGCATCCGAATCCATGAAAATGGCTTTAAGATCGGGCTCATTCCTGCAGCCAAAGTTTTTCATAAGCGAAGAACCAGCTTCGGGCAATTTTATAAACAGCTCCATTTTTTTGGCAGGGCAAGAATCAACATTTACAAGCATTTCCCTTCGGAACTGAAATTGGTCCATTTCTTTCCTGCAGTTTTTACCTGTGGTGTGATCTTTACGATATTGATGAATTTCGTTTGGCCACCATTAGCCTTTATCTGTAACTTTATACTATTGCTGTACTTTGCGATGATCTTTTTTCATTCCTGGCAAGTCAACAAATCTTTAAAAGTTGCATTTTTTAGTATCATTGCATCATTCATTCAACTAACTGCTTATGGGTTGGGTTTTATGCAGGATTTTTTTAAGCGTGTAGTATTTAAACAACCATGATAAATTTTTTAAAGGAGAGTACGTTTACGGTGAAGGATGTGATTATGCAGGCCTGGATCGTTACGCGCGACAATTATTTTTCTATTGCCACCTTGTGTTTCCTGGTTTTTATAACCGTTTCCACTTCTACTTTTATGGCCTTCTTTATGGGAGAACTCCCAACTGGCGTAAGGGTAGTGATGCTGCTGATCTTCGTGTTATTGTATTGTATCGTTAACCTTTCCTTGTTGAAATACATTTTCCGTCTGCTGGATAAGGAAGACGATAAAGACATTCAAATTATTGAAACCTTACCCACCAGAACAGAAATCATTCGTTTCCTGGTAGGTACCGTGTATTTTGGAATCAGTATTTTCCTGGTAGGCATCCTGCTATTGCCAGTATTGTACGTTTTAGACTTGATTTTAAAGTTTGCAGTGACCCAGGGTTTCATCGGCAATTTCACCGCTGCGGGTAAAGTAATTGTCAATATTGCAGTCGCGATTGCGATCCTCAGCATTTTCTTTACCTTCATCAGGATTATTTTTTTTCCTTTCTTTATCATCGATAAACATGTGCATCCTTTCGAGTCGATTAAGCTAAGTTTAGCCACCACCAAGGGGAACTTCATTAAATTGCTGTTTATTTTCGGAGGTTTTGTGCTGATTCAGGCGATTGTATTCGGATTTTTCTATATCGTAGTGGTGAGTGGTTTTCAATTGATCAGCTTGATTTTTAACTACGAGATTTACTCTTACGTTTCTTTATTTACAGCTATTTTCAGTTCCTTTATTGTGGTGCCATTCTCCACAGCTTTAGTGACTGTGGCGTATCGCCGAATGGTTAAAGAATATAAAGGAGATGAACATCCTGATATTTTACACAACATCGTTTAAGAAATGTTATGGGATTAAAAGCGGCATTAAGTAAACCGTTTGCGGCACTGGTAGTCAGGGGCATCAATAAATGGAAAAAAAATGCAGTTTCTGCGCAGCAGACCATTCTTGCACAGCTCATTGATTCCTCAAAAAATACGGCTTTCGGTAAAGACCATGGTTTCGGGGAAATCCGTAACTATGAAGATTTTAAAAAACAGGTTCCTTTAAGAGATTACGAGGCTTTAAGGCCTTATATTGATCGGGTAGTGGCCGGCGAATCCGATGTGATGTGGAAAGGTAAACCACAGTATTTCGCGAAAACATCAGGCACTACTTCTGGCGTAAAATACATTCCGATTTCTAAGGATTCGATGCCTGAGCACATCAAGGCGGCAAGAAATGCTTTATTAACGTATATCCATGAAACGGGTAAGGTAGAGTTCATCAATGGAAAGATGATCTTTTTGCAAGGCAGTCCGGTGATGACCAGGAAAAACGGCATCAATGTAGGTCGCTTGTCGGGCATTGTCGCACACCTTGTTCCTAAATACCTACAGAAAAACAGGCTCCCTTCTTATGAAACCAATTGTATTGAAGATTGGGAAGAGAAAGTGGATGCGATCGTAAAAGAAACTATTCAGGAAAATATGACGCTGATCTCTGGCATCCCGCCATGGGTACAGATGTATTTTGACAAGCTGCAGGAGAAATCCGGTGGTAAAAAGATCAAAGATATTTTCCCAGATTTCAGTCTTTTCGTGTATGGGGGAGTGAATTACGAGCCTTACCGCTCAAAAATCGAAGAAAGCATCGGCAGAAAAATTGATGCGATCGAAACTTATCCTGCTTCAGAAGGGTTTATTGCTTATCAGGATAGTCAGAAAGATAAAAGTTTGCTATTATTAGCGAAAGCAGGAATCTTTTATGAGTTCGTGCCGGCCGATGAATATTATAATGAAAACCCGACGCGTTTGAGCTTGGGAGAGGTGGAGCTGGAAAAAAATTACGCTTTAATCCTGAATACCAATGCTGGTTTATGGGGATACAGCATCGGCGATACCGTTAAATTTGTTTCCAAAGACCCTTACAAGATCATGGTAACGGGCAGGATCAAACATTTTATTTCGGCTTTCGGAGAACATGTGATCGGCGAAGAGGTGGAGCATGCACTTTTAACCGTGGCCAATGAAGAGGGGGTAGGTATCACCGAATTTACGGTGGCGCCACAAGTGAATACCCCACATGGAGAATTGCCTTACCATGAGTGGTTTGTGGAGTTCTCGGCTGCGCCAAAAGACCTGCTGACCTTCAGTAAAAAGGTAGATCAGGCCTTACAAAAGAAGAATATTTACTATTTTGACCTCATTGAGGGTAAAATATTGCAACCTTTAATCATTCGTTCCCTTCAAAAAGACGCTTTTGTGAACTATATGAGGGCGGAAGGTAAGCTGGGTGGACAGAATAAAGTACCCCGTTTATCAAATGACAGGAAGATTGCAGAGGTTTTAAGTAGTTTTACAATTCGTCAGACAGACGAAGAACAGGGAGAATTTAATTGAAGAACATATCAATATTAGGGTCTACAGGATCTGTAGGCACTCAAGCCTTGGAGGTAGTGCAGGCAAATCCTGGACTATATAAGGTGTTAGCGTTAAGCGCTCAATGCAATGCCAGTTTACTAATCAGTCAGGCTTTAATATTTGCGCCTGAGCTTGTTGTTATTGGTGATGAAAGTCAGTATCTGACGTTGAAAACTGCCTTGGCGGGAACTTCAATCAGGGTATTGGCGGGTGAAGCTGCTTTATGTGAAGCTGCGGCTTTAGCGGGAGTAGATGTGGTACTGACTGCTGTGGTAGGTTCTGCAGGTTTAAAGCCAACGATCGCTGCGATTGAAGCCGGAAAAGACATCGCCCTGGCCAATAAAGAAACTTTAGTAGTGGCTGGTGATTTGATTACCAGTTTAGCGAAAAAACAAGGGGTAAAAATCATTCCTGTCGATTCAGAGCATTCGGCGATTTTCCAATGCCTGGTAGGTGAAGGAAATGAAGCCCTGGAAAAGATTTACCTGACTGCTTCTGGTGGTCCTTTCAGAGGGAAAGACCGCGAGTTTCTAGCCAATGTAACTAAAACACAAGCCTTAAAACATCCGAATTGGGTGATGGGTGCCAAAATCACCATAGATTCTGCTTCTTTAATGAACAAAGGATTGGAAGTGATTGAAGCAAAGTGGTTATTCGACCTGGAAGCCGATCAGATTGATGTCATCGTACACCCACAGTCGATAGTTCATTCTATTGCGCAATTTAAGGATGGTTCGATGAAGGCGCAAATGGGCGTCCCCGACATGAAATTGCCAATTCATTACGCTTTAGCTTACCCGGAAAGAATAAGTACCGATTTTAAGCGTTTTAACTTTCTGGAGTACCCGGAACTGACCTTTTATCCGGCGGATAACGAAACCTTTAGAAATCTTGACCTGGCTTATACTGCTTTGAGAAAAGGAGGGAATATGCCATGTATCATTAATGCGGCCAATGAGGTGGTAGTAAACGCGTTTTTACAAGATAAAATTGGCT
This sequence comes from Pedobacter sp. PACM 27299, assembly GCF_001412655.1. Lineage (NCBI taxonomy): Bacteria > Pseudomonadati > Bacteroidota > Sphingobacteriia > Sphingobacteriales > Sphingobacteriaceae > Pedobacter > Pedobacter sp. PACM 27299. The sequence continues at coordinate 1,269,896 of NZ_CP012996.1, forward strand.
TCTTGGAGATGAGTGAGGTGATCGAAAAATGTATGGAAGGGATTGCATTTATCGAGGCACCAGGGCTGGAGAATTATCTGGAAACGGATCAGCATACGCGTATATTTGCGAATCAACTAGTAACAAAATAAGAATTAACGAATCAAAATTAAAACATTAATATAAGATATGAGCGGATTGATTATGGCAGCCCAGTTGCTTCTAGGGTTATCGATACTGGTAATTTTACACGAATTAGGACATTTTCTGGCGGCACGTGCCTTTGGGATTAAAGTTGAAAAGTTTTATTTGTTCTTTGACGCCTGGGGCTTCAAATTATTTAGCTTCAAACGTGGTGATTGCGAATACGGAATAGGATGGCTACCTTTAGGTGGTTATGTGAAAATTGCAGGGATGATCGATGAATCGATGGATACTGAGCAAATGAAACAACCAGCACAGCCATGGGAATTCAGGTCTAAACCAGCTTGGCAACGTCTGATTGTCATGTTGGGTGGTGTAATTGTCAATATTGTAGTAGGTATCTTCATTTTCTGGATGATGACCTTCAAATATGGAGAAACTTATATTCCAAACAGCTCTGTACTGGTAGGGATCAATCCTGGAGAGATCGGTAAAGAAATCGGTTTACAAAGGGGAGATAGGGTAATTGCTGTAAATGGCAAAAAAGTGATTCGTTTTGAAGAACTGATCAGCTCTAAAGTATTGCTTGGAAATACTACTTTAACGGTGGTTCGCGGGAACAAAACTTTGGACATTAAAGTTCCTGATAACATCCTGAATAAAGTATCTGATCAGGGAATTGAAGCCTTTATCAGTCGTGTGCCGCTCAGAACAGCAACGGTAGACAGTGTGGTTGCTGGCAAGCCAGCGGCCGTTTCAGGTGTGTTAAAAGGTGACCAGATTGTGGCCATCAACCAACAGCCTGTTAAAAGTGACATTGATGTTCGCGAACTGATCTTAAAAAACAAAGGTAAAACGACTGATTTTACGATTAATCGTGCAGGAACAGCTTTAGATCTAAAAATTCCTGTGGACACTGCAGGTACGATCGGTTTTGCCTTTAACCCAAATGAGATTAAACAAGAAACTATAAAATATAGCTTGCTTGCGGCGCTTCCTATCGGAGCAGATCAGGCATGGAAAACTTTCAGCGACAATGCGAAAGGAATCTGGAAAGTATTAACCGGAAAAATCAATGCCAATAAAGCCTTCTCTGGCCCTGTAGAGATCGCACGTAAGGTTTACGGTGGTGAGTGGATCTGGGCTAGATTCTGGGCTTCAACGGGCTTTATTTCCATCGCATTGGCATTTATGAACTTATTACCTATTCCAGCATTGGATGGTGGACACGTAGTATTCCTATTGATCGAAATGGTAAAAGGAAAACCGCTGGGTGATAAATTTATGGAGCGCGCACAGATGGTGGGCTTCATGATGTTATTAGCATTGATGGTCTTTGTATTGGGGAACGACTTGTTCAAAGTGTTCTTCAAACCATAAAGCAATGGTAGATTACTTTGAATTTTACGGTTTACCCGTTACTTTTCATCCCGATGCTGCGGAGGTTAAAAGAAAGTTTTATGAACTGAGCAAAAAGTATCATCCGGATTTCTATATCAATGAACCCGAAGAAAAACAGGCGGAAGTTTTGGAACTGAGCACCCTCAATAATAAAGCTTATCAGGTGCTGAGCAATCCTCAGAAAAGGGTGCATTACATCCTGGAATTGAAAGGACAGTTAGTCGAAGGAGAGAATTATAGCCTTCCTCAGTCTTTCCTGATGGAAATGATGGACGTGAATGAGGCGCTGATGGATTTACAATTTGATCCGGATGTGGAACGTTTAGCTGCATTAAAAACTGAGGTAGACGAAATAGAAAAGGGTTTAAGCGATCAAATTGCTGCCCTGACGACTTCTTTTGAGCTTAAGGATAAGGAAGCCCAGCTTCGCATCCTGACTGCTATAAAGGATTTATATTACCGCAATAAATACCTGTACCGAATCCGGGAAAGTATCAAAAAGGCAGAATCTGCCGCATAAGGTGTTACGGCATTGTAAAAAAGCCTGCTCGGGCTTTTTTACAATGTTTGTTTGAGGTACTTTTGGGCTCAAACCCATTTATATGAACACACTATCCATTTTTAGAAAAGTTGCCGTAGCTGAAGGGCTGTCTTACCTGCTGTTGTTATTTATAGCAATGCCATTGAAATATTGGGCTGATATGCCGCTAGCGGTTAAATATACCGGCTGGGCACATGGTTTACTGTTTGTGATGTACATTGTGATCCTAATCATGGCTTGGACAGAGTATAAGTGGAATTTCAAAAAAGTAGCCATGATTGGCGCTGCTTCTTTACTTCCTTTTGCACCATTTATAGTGGACAAAAAGTTAAAAGAAGAAAACTAAAATAAAAATTTGCATTTATAAAACAAGTTCCTATATTTGCAACCCGCTAACGAAGGAAATGCCCGGATGGCGGAATTGGTAGACGCGCTGGTCTCAAACACCTGTGGGAAACCGTGCCGGTTCGACTCCGGCTCCGGGTACATTGGAAAGTCTTAGAGAAATCTAAGGCTTTTTTGCTTTCTGGTCATTCTGATCGGCTGTTATTATTAAAAGAAGCCTTGATCAGCTGATCCCATTTTTTGTTTCAGCTCTAGTGGATATGCTGCATAAGCAGCGCAGGATTATTAAAATTAAAATCATGGTAAAATTATTTGTGGTGGGTTATCCACTAGATATTCAGGAAGCTGATCTGATGGATATATTCAGCATTCATGGAAACATACACAGCATACATTTGCTAACCGACAAATTTACAAAAAGACATAAAGGTTTTGGGTTTATCGAAATGGAAGAGCAGGCAGATGCCGATAGAGCAATTGCTGCGATCAATGGAATGGTATTGAAAGGTAGAAAAATTAGCGTTAAGCTAGCCGAAGAAGATAGAGCAGAGAAACCGAGAACGCTGAGAGAAAACCGTTTCAATTCTCAGGAATTGCAAGGTAATGCTAGTCAGGCTACAGTTGAGCCTTTCAAAATGAAGCGCCCAAGAAAACTAATGTCAAATACCTTCAGAGCAGAGAAATAGTCAGAGCGGAAAACTAATAAATTATACTAAAAAGTCCTGCCAGATTATCGAATCGGGCAGGGCTTTTTAATTTTTCAGGATGAACAAACTTTATTATGGCAAATAAATATGTCCGCTGAAAGATAAAATTGCTGCATTCGTGCCATCACCTTTTCCCAGAGAGTGGAAAGCACCCATATCAGAACCGGCAACAAATAAAACATCTCCGCCATTCTTCTTTCTGATTACAGAGAAGTTAAAACCAACTACCGCGTCTATGACTCCAGACTGGCCTGCCACCTGTGTTGGACTGGTTAAGGTTTCCTCTTCTGTAGATTTCGGATTGATCTTTCCGTTACCCAGCTCACCGTATACGTTTTCGCCCCAGCCCCAAAGTGTGCCGTCAGTTTTTGTAGCCAATACGCTTCGTGCAAAAAGACTGACAGTATTCCAGTTTTTATCGGTACCTACCTGTATCCAATTCGTTTGCGTATCCATATTTCCAATCCCTAATTCTCCGCGGCTATTTCTGCCGACTGCCCAAAGCGTGCCATCTGTTTTAATGGCTAAGGTGCCTCTGGCTCTGCCATACGCCACCATTTTATAAGTAGAACTGCCGCCAACAAGCACCGGACTCAACTGGTTGTTCGTATCACCAGTGCCCAGCATACCATTTTGGTTGACACCCCATGCCCATAACGTACCGTTCTTTTTGATGGCGAAAGAAGCGCCCCAGTTGTTACCAGTAAACAGTTTATCCCAATCTGATGCTGATCCTACCTGTGTGGGTACTAAGGTTTCACCGGTACTCAAACCATTTCCTAAGCGTCCGCTGCTGTTGCTGCCCCAAGTCCATAAAGTACCGTCGCTTTTAAGTGCAATGGTATAACTGCCACCCACTAATGCTTGTTTCCAATTGTTGTCGGTACCAATTTTTTGCTGCGTATTGACGCTGATTCCTTTCGCGCCGGTACCCAATTGACCAGAGCTGTTTCCGCCCCAGGCCCATAAACTGCCATCATTTTTAATCGCAACCGTATGTTCATAGCCAGTATTGATAAATTTCCAGGTTTTCTCGGTAGAAAGCAGGGTCGGAGTAGCCACACTGGTCGTTGTTCCAGTACCTAATTGTCCGGAGTCATTGTGTCCCCATCCCCAGATGCTGCCATCAGATCCAAGAGCCACAGTATGTGATTGACCGGTACTCATGGAAGTCCATGTGTTTTTAAGCACTTCAGGGCCGACTGGTTCAGGTTCGTTAGTGCTGCTCTTTTTACAGGATGAAGCGAAGAGTGATAAAAGAAGTGTACTCCCCAGCAAAATGCTAAACGCATTATATTTCCGATTCATGTTTTGTATTTATATAGTTTCTTAATAGATATTTAATTAATAGACGTTTTTACTCTGATGTCGGGTGAAAAACATTTTCATTATTTTTTCACCCTCCCGCTGCCATTTCTCGTCATTCTAATAAACAAGCAATTGGAAGAGCAGAAAAAGATAGATTTTGATCCGGGAAAAGGTTGGGCACGTTTTTCAAAACGCATTGAAGAAGATCAGCAGCAACAGGTGATACTCCGTATGAAACGGATGAATCAACTGAAATATGCTGCGGTGTTATTTATTCCTGTGGCATTGGTTGCCCTTTTCTTTTTCTCCAATCCAGGACAATCGCAAAATACAGCAGCGAAGTGCTTCAGCTCAATTAAAGCAGGTACCGGAGAAATGAAGAAAATCATTCTTCCCGACGGATCCCAGGTATGGCTCAATGCAGCATCTGAATTGAGGTACAGCTGCAGCTTTCAGGGGAAAGCCGAAAGAGTGGTTTCCCTGATCAAAGGCGAAGCCTATTTCGAAGTGAAGCACAATGAACAGCAGGCTTTTGTGGTAACAGTCAATAAAATGAAGGTGAAAGTATATGGTACCAGTTTTAACATCAATAGCTACCAGGAAAATGTGAAAACCACCTTGTTAACTGGCAGCATTGGCGCTACTGCTGGGAAGGAATCACTGCTGCTTAAACCTGGACAGCAGGCTACATTTTATCCATTGAAAAACAACTTTGCAGTCAAAACTGTCAATGCAGTGGAAGATGCACTTTGGCGTACCGGAACGATCAATTTCGATAATACCAGCCTCAAAGAGATTGCGGAGGTCATTGAACGACAATACGGGTATAAATTTCATTTCCAATCGGCTAGTCAGCAAGACCTGCGCTTTACCACAAAACTCAAACTTAGTGATGGACTTCCAACGCTACTGAACAACCTTTCTAAAGTTTCCGGCCTAACATTTAAGCTCCGCAACAAAACCGTTTTCCTGAATAATTAATCATTTATAATGTCAAAAATTTACCCTTTAATTTTAGTGTGCCTGTTGCTTTCCTATAGTTTGGCAGCTCAGAATCTGAGCCGTTCCCTGCCCTTAGTCAGCATTAACGCTAAAGAAATCAGCTTAACCGAGCTGATCAGTCAGGTCAAAGCACAAACCGGCCTTAACGTCGTATACAACAACAGTCTACTGGATCAGCAAAAGAAAATCAGCCTTAAACTCCACAAACTTCCAGTGGAGGAGGTGATGAAAAGAGCGCTGCTATTTACCAACCTATCTTTCTCTATTGAAAACAATACCCTTTACATCATTCCCGGAAAGCACAATGGTAGCAATAAACTAGGTTATTTTAACAACATTCAAACGGTAACTGGTACTTTATACGACACCGAAGGCAAGCCACTTCCCTCAGGAAGGGTAACGTCTATGGAATTTAACCAGTCGGTATTTACCAATCCTGATGGAACCTTTAAAATCAGCATAGAGAAAAAACAATGGGCCGGTGTGACGCTTCAGTTTTCTTACATCGGGAAACAAAGTAAAACCATGCTGATACAGCCAGACAGCAGCTATCAAAACCTGAAAATTACACTGTCGGAGAATTCATTATACCTTTCTGAAGTGGAAGTAAATGCCAATCGGGCGATGACTGGAAATTCCAATTCCTCCATATTCTTCAACAGAGAAGCAATAGAACTGACCCAGGCCTTATCACTTTCTGACGTGCTAAACCTGTTGCCTGGCAAATCTGTAAATGCCCCGAATCTGACCAATCCAAACATTTTAACGCTGCGATCAGTGGCTGGAGATAGCTGGGCAAATAATGTATTCAGTAGGAATAATGCATTCGGGATTACTTACGTGATGGACGGCGTGCAGATGAGCAATGATGCCAATATGCAGAGCTTAAACCCGGGAGCAAACGGATTTAATAGCCCTTATATACAAGGTGAATACGGCTTAGGACTAAATAATCGGAATACGACTACCGGTGATAACGCCTATTCAGGAATCGATATGCGACAGATTGCAGTTGACAATATTGAAAGTATAGAAGTGGTGTCTGGCGTGGCCTCCGCAAAATACGGTGATTATACCGATGGAGCCATCATCATCAACCGTCAGGCAGGAAAATCTCCTTTATCCGCCAGGTTATCTTTAAGAAATGGAACAACCCAATATAGCCTGAGCAAAGGTTTCCTATTGGATAAAAATCAAGGTGGATTAAACGTGGATTTTAATTACCTGAGGGTTAATAACGACCCGAGAGATAACCTGAAAGCTTATAACCGCGTAAGCGGTCGAATCATGCATACCCTTAATTTTGGGAAGCAAAAGCAATACCGCAACACAGTGTCTATTGGTGGTTCAGCCAATCTGGATGGAACTAAGCTCGATATTGACGACCGTGCAGAGCGTAAAGCGATTTTTGAATATACCAATTTCAATTTCACGAACAGGCTTTCCTATACTTTCAAGGAGTCTTCTTTTTTCAAGAAAGCGGAATGGAGTGCCGGTTTAACTGCTGGACGCCAGTATTCTTCGATGCAGTATAAGGTGGCTGGGGAGTCATTCCCTTATGTGAGCGGTTCCAATGAAGGTTTAAATGTGGGTGATTATGCCAATGGCTATTACCTTGGGAAAACCATCGTAGAAGGTAAGCCAGTGACGGCAAATACCAATTTCAACCTTTCTGCGAATTACCGTACCGGAAAAATACCACACCAGCTGAACGTTGGTGGAAACATTTATTACTCCGCAAACTTTGGCCGCGGACAAATCATAGATCCTGAACAGCCCTTGTTTTCTACCGGTAATGAACGGTCTTACAATTACAATGAGCTGAAAGGAATCCTCAATTACGGTGTTTATATCGAGGATAATTTTATCGTTCCTTTATTCAATAGAGATTTGAATTTCCGGACGGGTGTCAGGATAGATCAGCAGGGTGGCGCAGTGAATCTCTCACCTAGGATCAATACCAATTACCGCGTAAATGATAAAATGACTTTTGGTGCTTCTTATGGGATGGCCACCAAAGCCGCAGGATTAGCGCACCGTTATCCGGGACCTGTTTATTCCAATACCCCACTGATCAGAGCCAATAACGAAGACCCGGACAAACGTCTGTACCTGGTTTACACCAATATCATCAGACCGGACAACAACGACCTGAAGCCGCAGAAATCTAAAACATTTGAGCTTTCCTTCAATTATAATGAAGGCAGGACAAACTTTTCCGTATCCTATTACCATAAGAAAACATCCGATGGTTTCTCCACTAAAAGTATGATTAAGGAATTGAGCATCCCGAATTACACCTATTACATCGACGAGAATGGTAAAGCAGCCTATAAAGCCACCGGCGGAATCAGTAAAAAGCCAGTGAGCTACTCACAGATCATCAATAGCCAGAACACCAGTAACAATGGGATTGAATTTATGCTGAGTACACCTAAAATCCGGACAATTGCTACTTCCTTTAATATTTCTGCAGGGTATACAAATTCTTATTTCTACGATACCGCACCTCAGATGAATATTTTAAACCTGGCGAGCACCGACTTTAACCAGGAAGCTGTTTTTGCGGTTTTCCCACCGGAGAACAGAAGAAATATCCAATGGCGAACCAGCTTGTCCAGCAGCACACATATTCCGGCTTTGGGCTTAATGGTGAACCTGATCGGTGACTTGCCTGTCAAAACGAAATCAATCTATTACAAGCGTTCCGCTGATCCGATCGGATATTATGATGCCTTATTTAACTATCACCCGATCGACAATTATGACCCGGAAAATCCGATTTATGGCCACCTCGCTACACTCACAGAATCCAAATACAAGGAAAACGAAAGACACCCGATTTTCTATGGAAACCTGCACCTGCGGTTAAGCAAGGATGTGGCAAAAAAACTACGGTTCTCTTTTAACGTGTACAACATGCTGAACTGGAGACCTAGTTATATCGTGGCCAGCTCTGAAAATAAGGTCGTGCTGAATGAAGCACCGTCTTTCGGTGCAGAAATCAGTTTAAAATTATAAGGCAGCTGGAAGAACGCTAACCTTAACCAAATAGGCCCTTCTGAATCTCATTATTAATAATACCTGAACATGAAAAAAAACATTACCCTTTATAATACCGGCCATAAAATAAATCTCTATAACATAACCAAAGTGTTTTTTCTCAGTTTTTTGCTGCTGGGTTTTGGCGCTTGCCGTAAAGAACTCATTACCCAGCTGAAGCCTGTGGACATTACCATTATGGTAGATTTTGACCCTGCCGCTGCGGCTTTAAACCTCCCTATAGCTGGACTGGAAGTGCGATTGAAAAGCCTGGAAACAGGTGTGGAAACTATTTTGAAAACAAATGAAAAGGGAGCGGTTGTTTTTCCTGGGATCAGCTCAGGCAGCTATGATTTTATGGTCAGCCGTAAATTTAATCCTGCAGAATATAAACAGCTGACGGGTATTGAAGAAAAGAAAGAAGTGGTGTACAATGCCGGAACCAGTAATTTCAGCATTAAAACAAATACTGGTGCTTATACCATTCCAATGACGCTCAAACGAGGGATAATGGGCGATTGGGTCATCAAGCAATTGTATTATGCAGGTTCTGATCTTTACGATGGAGCCTCATTGAGAGATAATTTCTTTGAGATTTACAACAATACTGATCAGCTTTTATATGCCGATAAGCTGTGTATGATGTTTGTTTATGGGCGTTTATCGACTACCTACAGATTACCAGATTTATTGCAGCCTAATGGACAGTTCGACTGGACAAAATCAGTAGGCACGGAGCCTGCACCAGCAAATGCCAATGAAGATTACCTGTATGCACAGGCGATTTACCAATTCCCTGGTAAGGGAACCGATTACCCTGTTCAACCCGGACATGGGCTGGTAGTAGCTAGAAGTGCCATCAACCACCAAAAACCATTTACCAATAAAAATGGAAAAGTCTATGAGGTTAAAAATCCATCACTTACCGTAGACCTCAGTAATGCTGATTTTGAAGTCATCACTGCACCTTATCTGGCACCTGGAGAGAGCGGGTCATTAATCGATATTCCTACGCCAGGAAAAACCAGTTTGGATGTGATCCAGAAATTCGGCGCCAATATGATGATGGACAATATCGGCCGCATCGCTTATGCCTTATTCCGCACAGAAGAAGACATGACCAAATGGCCTAAATATACTGAGGTAAAAGAAACCACAATTGAAGGAAAAACTTTGTATACCCGTGTCCCTAAAAAGTACATCATTGATGCAGTAGAAACACAGCCAAGTACGCCCGGAAGACGAATCCCTAAGAAACTGAGTATGGAATTAGACGCTGGTTTTGGCTTCGTTCCGGGAAGTTCTTACAGCTCTCAGGCACTCATCCGCAGGGTAGAAAAAGTAGAAAACGGACGTCGGATATTGATGGATACCAACAACTCGTCTGTAGATTTTGAATGGATACAACCTGCTATTCCAGGAGGTTTTAAGAACTAATTATGCGCTTTATTAATAGTAATTTATATTTTATGCTGATCCTTTGTCTGGCTTTTTCTGCTGGCGCACAGGACTCTGTGAGTGTTTGGGAAATCAAACGTAGCATTGCTGCTCAGCAGGATTATGAGCTAACCACCAGCTCAGGTTTATTTCTTTTGCAAAGTCCGATCAAACGGACTTCCTTTTCCATACTAACCTATGAAGGTTTTGGCGGTGGTTTTAAAGCCGCTCAGGAAGGCAGGAAAAACAGTCGGGTTAGCTTTGAGTCGGAAGGGATCAGAACGATAAAAAAACTGAAATTATGGGGCAGTTTCTCTTATCAGTTTGAACAAAATGACAGCATCCGTTTTAGTCACCGGCTGAACAATGCAGATCCTGCACCTTTCTATTATGGATCACAGAAAGCAGTGCATTATAGTCGGACAGATTACCAGATTAAAACACTGGCCACCTTGCCAATTGTAGCGGGTATTTCTGCCGGATTAGGCCTGGATTATGGCATGGGTGATCATTATAGCACCAACGATCCAAGAGCTGCACTCAAGCATTTTCGCCTAATTGCAAAGCCAGAACTGATTTACAACAAGGCCGAATTTGCCATCGGTTTAAATGGAACTTATGGTTACGGCCAAAACGAGTACCAGGTAGATTATCGGAATAAGGAATATTACGAGTCTGCTTCTTATCCGGAATACCTGAACTATTTGGTCAATGGTTATGGGATGATCCGGGATGCCCTGGATTTCTCTGACCGTGTGTTTGTGATCAATAGGAAATGGAAAGGGGCGGGGCTGCAAAGCCAGGCTCAACTATTCGGAGGAACTTTAAAAGCATCGCTTGCTTACCTGCTTCGGGAAGAAGATTTTGAACGTGGAAACTCTTCCGGTAAATATGCCAGCAGAGAAAATTATGGAACATTCGACCTCCATAAATGGGATGCAATGTTGAAATACAACAACGATTCCTGGGCGGCCACCTTGACCTGGCAAAAACAAGAAGGGAAGGAGTACAATATTAGATTAGGAGGAAATAACTACCTGTATCATACCGAAAAAGCAGATTTCAACCTGATCAACACCAGGATGCTGCAGCAGAAAAAGTTTGAATTGGGACTGCTGTTATCTGTGAAAAATGAAAATCAGGTAGATGGAAATTATGAGATCAAGCGCGACCGTTCGATGGCCGGATTGGGTGTAATGGCGGGCAGGGAATGGATTAACAACTCATTAAATAACCTGACTACAAAGTTTTCATTGGCTTATCATGTTCCTTTTCAACTGGATTTCCGGTACAACCCGGAAAAGCTGACCAGCTTTATCACACAAGTCGTATTGCCCGATGCAGCAATGGATAAACAAGGATATACGACGCTAAATGCTGCCGCTTTTTACAGAAGAAAAGCGAAGGCTTTCAATTGGCAATTTGGTCTGGAAGGGGAGTATCTGCAGGCAGAGAAGGCAAGCGCGATCTCAGAATTGACAAAATACCTACCCGGTCATCAAGCCTACCATTTCCGATTGTCGGCGGCCTTGTTCTTTTAATCTGCTGGCTGAAGTTTAAATGTATGTTGATTTTAGTATATCGTAATGAAGAAGTTTAATGTATTATTTGTGCTGTTTTTGGGATATCTCTTGCTGGCATTTTCTTTTAAAAATGTTGATCCGGAAGAGTTTTTGAAAAGCTTAAGAGCACAATATGAGCAGGATCCATCGAAATGGCCTGCTCCGGAAATAGATTCTGGAATCGTTTGGAAGGAACTGGCTGCCATGAATTACCCTCCCGCTCCAATAAAAGATAGCATCCTGCTAAAAAAGATTCAGTTGGGCAAAATACTGTTCTTTGATCCAAGATTGAGTACTTCTGGGCAGATTTCCTGTTCCAGCTGTCATGACCCTGAGTTAAGCTGGACGGATGGGAAGAAATTTGCCATCGGGCATGACCATCAGCAGGGGCTAAGAAATACTCCTTCTATCCAGAATCTGGCGGCAAATCAGGTTTTCCTATGGGATGGCCGCAGGCAATCCCTGGCAGAACAGGCAAAAGATGCCATGCTCAATCCCAAAGAAATGCACACCGACCTTAAGAAACTCCCTGCTAAACTCAATCGCATTAAGGGGTATAAAGTTTATTTCGATGAGGCGTTTGGCGAAAAACAACAGCGAAATGAGCAGCAAATCCTGGAAAGCATTGCAGCTTTTGTAGGAAATATCAGCAGTAGAAACACGCGATTTGATAATTTTATGATGGGTAGGAAAAGGGCTTTATCAGACCAGCAGGTCTGGGGATTACACCTCTTCAGAACTAAAGCACGCTGTATGAATTGCCATAATGGGGCGATGTTTACAGATGGAGATTTTCATAATCTGGGCTTCAGTAATTATGGGGCTGAAAATCAAGACCTGGGCAAGTACACGATCAGCCATGATCGGGAAGATGTGGGGAAGTTTAAAACCCCTTCTTTAAGAGATGTAATGCGCACCAGCCCATGGTTTCATGATGGACGTTTCAATGAAATAGAAGCCTTGCTGAACATGTACGTATCTGGTATGAAGCAGCCCAGACCAAAAGCAGGACAGCTAAACGACCCCTTGTTCCCCAAAACATCTCCACATTTGAAACCTTTGAAAATCAACCTGGAAGAGCGGGCAGCCATCATTTCATTTTTAACGGCCATTAGTTCTGCACCACTTGATTTCAAACGACCGGAATTACCCCAGTAGATTAAAGCATAAAATACTTGTACAGTAATGGGATATATTGTAATATTGCGCACTATTTATACTTAGTCTAAATAATAATAGATAATGAAGGGGAAAGTTATCGAACTGGAGGATGTCAAAAAGTTGTTTGATCAACACTATACTGCTTTATGTGAAATAGCTTACCGTATTGTGTCCGACCGCGATTTGGCGGAGGATATTGTGCAGGAATTTTTCTATGAAATATGGAAGAAGAAAACCGCCATCAGGCTGGAAGGTGTTTTTTATCACTATGCTTCGAGAGCGGTAAGAAATGCCGCGATCAGCCACCACAGAAATAAAAAAGTGCAGCTCACTGTAGTGACGGATCAGATGGAAGAAGACCTGCCGGAAGAAAGCGGTTACGACCATGGCATAGATGACCATGTGAAACAGATTTATGCCATCGCGGAGCTGATGCCAGGCAAGCGCAGGAAAATATTTCTGTTGAACAATAATGAAAACCTGAAATATGCCGACATCGCATTGATGCTTGGGATCTCTATCAATACTGTGAAGACCCAGATAAAACTGGCCTACCAGTTTATCCGGGAGTATCATAAGGCACCTTAGTCAGCAGCAATTCCTTTTAACAGCAAATCCTGTTTAGACAGCGGTTACATCGTCCCGAGGTGCGTATGTTTAAAAGAATCTCTGTATTTTAGTCCATAGCCCAGCATCCGGTCGAACGACGAATGTGCAAACAATAGGATACCAATACTGGTCCATAGTTCCTGTTTACTGAAAACTCCTATAGCTATTACAATCAAGGCAATCGCCCGATGGTGAAAAAGATTATAAGTAACCGCACCTATTTTTGTACCTAATAAATAACCGATCATCGAAATATCCGGACTAAAGAATAACAGTATCCAGATCCACCAGGAAAGCCCAAGCGTATGCTGAGAAAGAAAATAAATGGCCAGGGCAGTAATTGCTGCTTCTTCCACTTGAATATTGAGGTTCATTTTTTTACTCATCACCTTACATTTTTAATAGGTCAGGTCAAAGGTAAGACAGGAACAATCATTTTTGAATTGACAAAAATCAAGAAGTTTTTTTTCCACGGATGCGGCTTAAGGTTTCGGGTGTCATGCCCATCATGGAAGCCAGGTATTGCAGCGGCACCTGGTGGAACAATTCTCGGTGGTGTTCAAATAACAGCTGGTAACGTTCTTCTGCGGATAAAGAAATCTGCTGGAACATCCTGTTTTCCAGCGTGACAAAACACTTCCCAATGAACAGCTTTTCAAACTCGTTCCATTTCGGGATCAATTCGCCAAGTGTTAAATACTGATCATGGCTGATGGTGTATAAAGTGACTTCAGTAAGCGCCTGAATGTTCCATCTGCTTGGATTTCGGAATAGAAATCCCGAAAGATCAGTCACAAAATTTCCACTGCTGGCGATCCATTGGGTCACTTCTTTATCCGGCAGGGCGACAAACAGCCTCAAAAGACCATGCGCGATAAAGCTCAGCCTATTGCTTTGCTGCTGGACTTTTAGGAAAAATTCTCCTTTGGCTAGTTTTTCTTCCTGGAACAGCGCAGCTAACTTCTGACAATCGTGCTGTCCGATGCTGAAATAATGATGCAGGTGGTTTTCGAGTTCCGTCATTTTTTAAATGTCTTCATTTTTTGTTAAAAACAATACTACTATTATAATGCTGTTGTCTGAATATTGTTTAGAAATATTTGATCTGATACATCGGAAATCAGCATGGTTTCTTCCCATAAAAGGACCTAAATCCCCCTTTCTTTTGTCTCGTTTAGCCTCATGATTTCCGTATTAAAATCTTGATATTAGTGTAGTTGAGGAGATGCTCAATAGAACCTTATGATTTAAAACCTAAGAAAAATGGCAACAGCAAAAAATCCTTTTGGATGGACAGAAATTTACGTGGAAGATATGGCAAGGGCTCAGAAATTCTACGAAACAGTATTGGCAGTAAAATTAGAAGCGATGCCTATGCCAGCAGGTATCGACATAGAAAAAGATTGCGAAGATGCTTATGAAATGGTGTCTTTTCCGGGGGATATGGCCGCTCCTGGAACCAGTGGTGCATTGGTTAAGTCGAGCATGTTTAAACCAGGTTTCGGTGGAACACTGGTTTATTTCAGCTGTGAAGATTGTGCCGAAGAAATTTCAAGGGTAATCTCCGCTGGAGGAAAAGTGTTGAACGATAAAATGTCGATCGGAGCGTATGGATTCTGTGGCGTTTGCATGGATTTAGAAGGCAATGCCATCGGGTTCCATTCTATGAAATAAGCAGGGAAATAAAACAGGGCCTTCAGATAGAGGAGGCCCTGCTGGTATAAATTGACACGAGTTTATATTTTCTGCTTGTAAACTGATTTTCCTTCTTTAATCGTTTCCGTAACTTTAATGTCCTTTATTTTCAAAGGATCTATTGTAGTCGGATCTTGATCAAGAATCACTAAATCGGCAAGTTTACCTGCTTTCAGTGAGCCTTTACGGTCTTCTTCCTGATATTGATAAGCGGCATTGATCGTGATTGCTTTTAAAGCTTCCAGTGGGGTGATCTTTTCATCCGGACCTAAGATTCTTCCCGACTGTGTTCTTCTGTTTACAGCAGCGTATACGCCGGTCAGCAAATCAGGAGGCGTAACTGGTGAATCATGATGAATAGTGAAACTGATTCCTGCTTTTCTGGCAGAATTTGCCGGACTTAAGAATTGGCTTCTTTCCGGGCCAAAAACGCTGGTATAATGCCAATCTCCCCAAATGTAGACATGCGTAGAGAAATAAGAAGGCAATACCCCTGTATCTTTAATCTTCTGAATATGATCTGGCCTGCTGTTTTGCACATGGATTAAGGTAGCGCGCATTTCAGGTTTGTAAACCCCTTCTTCCTTTAATTTTTTAAAGGCACCAAGGGCTTGATCGATAGCCGCATCACCATTAACATGCAATTGTGCGGTAAAGCCATGCTGGAAAACTTTTTTCAGGCCATTGTACACAAATTCATCGGTAAAGGCAGGGAATCCTTTATAGTCTTTACTGGCACCCACAGGAGGAACCAGGTAAGGAATGGTTAACCAGGCTGTTTTTCCTTGCGGAGAACCATCTAAAGAAAATTTAAAGCCACCTAATTTTAAATGATCCGTATACTTCATGTATTCCGGTTTAAAATCATCGATTTTATCCTTGTACATATCGTAATCCGGGAAATAAACCACATCGGCAATCAGTAATTTTTTTGCTGCGGCTTCTTTTAAAAGTGGAATGCTTTCGCCCATCGTTCTACCGTCGCAGATCGTGGTTTGTCCATATTTTAACCATTCATCCTGCGCTTTCATCAGGTTTTGAATGGCCATGGATTCTTCTCCGGGTTTTACTTTGGGTACCGGCATCATCGTTACCAGCTTATTTAAAGCCATAAAGTTGGCATTCTCTTCTAATTTACCATTCAGTTTTCCGGTTTTTCTATCACGGCCATAATGTCCGCCCGGAGGATCTTTGACGGTTTCAGCAATGCCCAAAAATCTAAGCATGGCTGAATTAACCACACTGACGTGGCCTGAAGCATGTAAAGCTAATATTGGGTGTGTATCAGAAATGGCATCCATTTCCTCCAAAGTTGGATTGGTATGCTCTACCATTAAGGCATCGTCATAACCATTGCCCAATAGTGGGGTATTTGGCGGCATCGGATGGTCTTTAATATATTTTTTGATGGTTGCCTGCATGTCTGGAATTGAATTTACCGTTCCATAAGGTGCAGCACCCAGGTCTATCGCGGATTCCATACCTGCTCTGGAAGTCAGGTGGCCATGCGCATCTATAAAACCAGGCATTAGTGTTTTGCCCTGGAGGTCATGAAGTTCGGTTTTATCTCCTACATATTTGTCGGCTTCTACCTTTTTTCCAGTGAATAAGATTTTCCCGTCTTTAACTACCAGGGCTTCTGCAGTAGGTGCTGTATCCTCCATTGTTAAAATTGGACCGCCAAAATAAATGGCATCACCTTGATCACCTGTCGTTTTACTCTGACAGCTGAAAAGAAGCGCAGAGACCAGCAGTTGTAAATAGTATCTTTTCTTCATAATGTATATTTATTTAACACAGGTGTTACTTAATAGCTATACATTTATTGAAGAGAAATTGTTTTAATGTTTTTCAATTACCCCTGCCGGGTTAACTTCCTTTTGTTTCGTAATGTTAAATCTATAAAGGTCTTCTGTAGGAACGAGTTTTCTCGACACTTTTTCAATATCCATCCCTGCTTCGGTCCATAAGTAGGGTCTGAAACTATAAGATTTATTGCCATCGAGGTTGGCAATAAATTGATCCCAAGTAGACCACCTTAAACCTTTATAAAAATCAGAAAGATCACCATCCAGGCAAAAACGAAGAAATTCGGTGTAACCTAAACCTAAAGATTCCCATTTCAGACTGTTAGGCGCTAAGTAATAGACACTTTTTATATCCGAACCAAAAGCACCATAATTGATGGCAAAGAAACCACCGATCGCATCATCTGCAACCAAGGTGAAATCAGGCTGCTCACCATATTCTTTAATACTTTTCCCTTTATTCCATTCCGGTACAGAGCGGCTCAGTTTGGCGCTGCCTGATCCTAAAATCCTCAGCCAGCCACTGTCGATCATAATTCCTCCGGTATGGTAAATCACTGCGCCTAAAGTTGCATAAGTGGATACCTGCGCCTGGTATAAGGCAGTTTTAGCGAGTACTGAATCACATTCCAATACCTGAACTTTATTCTTTGCAGAATCCAGCCATTTCTGAACCAATGGCCATGCAGGATCGGTTGTGTTGAGAAGCTGTTCCAGGCTTTGCATTTTTTGCTGTGCAGAACTGGTCAAAGAAAAAAAAGTCAGACCGATGATGAGGGCGGATTTTAGAATGCTTTTCATAGCTATGAATATTTTTTTGTCAAAGATAAGCGCTTCTCCGAGAATAGGGCGCTTGTCTTTGTGTTTTCTTTTAAGGAAAGATGAAGTGGAATGATGATCTTAGTTTTTTAGATAAATTGAGGTTGATTTGGGGCTAAATCACTGGAAATAGCCGCAGAAAAGACCTACTTGTGCTCGGGATGACACCTGCTGGCTTGTAGGGTCTGGAAGGGGGGCGCGTAGGGTTTGGATAGCACAGACTAAGGTAATCCTACGCGAACCCTATCCGAACCCCTTCCGCTCCCTATTATAAGGCACTTCTCTTCCCGAACAGTATCCGACCAGTATTACAATACTAAGATTTAAAGTTTTTTTAGGAAACAATGGCCAGATATTTGATTGTTGTTAAACGAAAAATAGCTGCAATTTATGATGGTAAATCAGAAGAAAAAACTCAAAAGAACCGTTTCATTAGTCAAAATTCTCGCGAAATATGGATTTGGCGAATTGTTGAATTATACAAATAATGACAGCAGCAATGAGTATGCTTCCTTAACGGTTTATGAGCGGATTCGGATGACTTTAGAAGAGCTTGGTCCAACTTACGTGAAATTCGGACAAGCCTTCAGTATCAGGGAAGATCTTTTACCAAAAGAAATGATTGTTGAACTGCAGAAATTGCAGGACAATGTAGAGGCAAAGCCGATCGCTGTAAGGGAGTTATTAGCGGAAGATCTGAATATCGATCCCGGGCTTTATTTTTCTCATATTGACGAACTGCCTTTTGCTTCCGCTTCTATCTCACAAGTCTATAAAGCCACTTTGGTTACTGGGGAAGATGTTATTTTGAAAATCAAACGTCCAGGGATCCGGGAAATCGTGACTTCAGACATGCTGATCATGAAAGACATTGCCAAAGTACTGATCAGTTACAGTGAAGTATTCCGCAGGATTAACCTGGTAGAAGTACTGGAAGCCTTTGAAAAATCTATTTTTCATGAGCTTTCTTTTGTAAACGAGCTGGATAATATAGAGCGCTTTTCCAGGAACTTTAAAGGACATCGATCGATTTATCTGGCCAAGGTGTTTCCAGAGCTCTCCAATGATAACATCCTATGTATGGAATTTATTCAGGGCGCTAAAATCACAGACAAGCAGGCTTTAATTGAAATGGGACTGAAACCTGTTCAGATTGCTGAAAATGGTTTGGATTTATACCTGATCCAGGTCTTAGAACATGGCTTTTTTCATGCTGATCCGCATCCTGGAAATTTGATCGTCTTGCAAAGTGGACAGATTGCCTTTATTGATTTCGGTTCTATGGGTAGTATGATGCCGATTGAAAAAGAAATGCTGGAAGATTTTATTTCGCATTTTATGGCGCAGGATGCCAGAAGACTAATCATGACGCTGAAAAGAATGGCATTGCGTTTTAATGTAAGTGATGAGCATCAGCTGGAACGCGATATCCACGGTTTTTTTACACTGCTGGAAGGGGCTTCACTCCAGGAAATGGACATCAAAGAAGTGCTCACGAAATTCTCTGCGATCTTGAATCAAAATGAAATCCTGATGCCCGACCATCTTTATCTGCTGGTTCGTGGGATTGTGCTCATTGAAGGAATAGGCAGGGCATTGGTGCCGGATTTGAATATTGTAGAAAGCCTGCGGCCGTATATTTTGAAAATCGCCTTGCGAAAACTCAGTCCGGATGAAATGAAAAAGAATGCCTTAAACCTATTGAGGACGCTTACGGAGGCGATGAAAACCATGCCGGAAGAATTCCAATCTGTATTGAGCAAACTGAATAACGGGGAGTTGAAGGTGATTCAGGAAGTCCCTCAGTTGGAGCCCAGCAGGAAAATGATCGGCAGCTTAATGAATAGACTGGTAATGGCATTGCTGATGGCTGCTTTAGTCGTCGGTTCTGCGATTTTGATTGCTGCCGACCGGCCACCAAAATTTCATGATATTCCAGTCCCTGCGGTGTTTGGATTAATACTCAGTTTCGCCCTCTCGCTCTGCATTTTTGTTCCCATGATTTTTAAGAAAAAATAGCAGTATCGGGTATCAACCACAAGAACTTTTGTCAGAAATATGAAATTTTGACAATCGAAAGCCCCTGAAAAACATAGTTTTAGAGAATTGGTACGCCTCTTGCTATCTGCTGAATGAATGATTTTAAAACAAAGAAAGGAGGATGGTAGATGTTAAAGAGATTTTGCAATGATAAATATAAAAATGACCTGACTACAAATGTGGGCGATTTCCTGGAATCTTTACTAGGGGATGCAGAACTTTCCATGCTCAACCCTGCTGGAGTTCCTGCGGTAAACCACAGTGGATCAAGTGTAAAAGATACGGTAGTGCTTGGATTGAATCCCCAGGAACAAGTAAATTTACACAAAGTATAAACAATTTTCCTTCTGCGGTGTTGTGCTCATAATCCCGGTCATTGTGATTGATAACGCTTTCTTATACTCACCATAAAAAATATTGGTTTGGGATTTGTTCGTCATTATGGCTATGGATTTAGCAAGACATCAAATTTTAAATATAAAATCAATACTATGGAAACACAAGTTTTAGGAAACATCAGAAAGACGGTTAAATATTGGTATTTACTGGGCTTATTAGGCTTAGCCCTAATTTTAGTAGGCATTTGGGTGTTTATGACACCTCTTCAGTCGTACATCACCCTCTCTATGTTGTTCGCGGTTACTTTTCTTTTTACCGGAGTCATGGAATTGGTGTATGCGATTTCTAATCGAAAGTCGCTGGACAACTGGGGCTGGTCACTGGCCGGTGGTATTGTCGATTTCCTAATTGGTATCATGCTGGTCGCAAATCCACAGATTTCTTTATTAGTACTTCCATTTTATGTTGGTTTTGCAATTCTATTCCGCTCAATTATGGCGATAGGATGGTCGATAGAACTCAAAAAACAGCATGTGCTAAGCTGGGGCAGTTTGTTGGGGATAGGGATCATTGGTTTGATCTTTTCTTTCATCATGCTTTGGAACCCGATTTTTGCAGGGATGACCATTGTTTTTTATACTGCCGCCTCATTTATTGTGATTGGTATATTTCAGGTTTACCTTTCATTAAGGTTAAGAAAACTTAAAGATTAATTTCTTCAACAAAGATTAATTCCGTCAGCACGGAAAATTATAGATTGCCGTCAGCTTTAAAAATGAAAAGCGCCGTGATATAAAAATAGGCTGCCTCCAACAGGACGCAGCCTATTTTTTTTAACCTGGTATTTGAGGTTAGTTTTGTGGGGAAAAACAAGACAATATAGAAGTTTTACAGGCAATTAAAATACTTGAAGTCTAGGTACAAATACGATTTTTTGTAGGTGATAAATAGCTGTATTCTGACTTGATTTTTAGTGTAAATACTTTTTAAATAGAGTAGAATGCCCTGGATAAGTATAGCAGACTGCGCTGGAGAAAATTACTTGCTACCATAAATTTCAACAAAAAAAAGAGGTTGGAAATTTATTTCCAGCCTCTTTTTTAATGTATAGCTTTAAAATTAAGCGCGCTACAAATTTTATTATTTCTGTACGAATTCAGTGTTTGCAGTTAGAGTTACTTCTTCACCTAACATTGCTGAACCATATTTAGTACCAAATTTAAAGTCAGCTCTTTTGATAGTTCCAGTAACTTTGAAACCAGCAGTAGGCTTTTTAGACATTGGGTTAGTGGTTAAGCCTCTTAAAGTGGCATCTAAAGTCACCGGTTTAGTTACACCGTGGAAAGTAAGGTTACCAGCAACTTTGTATTTGTTGCCGCCAACTTTCTTTACTGAAGTGCTTTTGAAAGTTAATGTTGGGAATTTAGCTGCATCAAAGAAATCTTCACCTTTCAAGTGTTCGTCTCTTTGGCCATTGTCAGTATTTACAGAGTTTACATCTGCAGTTAAAGTAATCACTGCATCAGAGAAATCTGGTTTCGAAGAAACGATAGTAGACTGGAAGTTTTTGAAAGATCCTTCTACGTCAGAGATCATCATGTGAGTGATTTCAAAACCTATTTTAGAGTGAGATGGGTCAATTTCCCAAGTCGTTTGTGCATTAGATTTGAAAGAAAAAAGGGTAGTACCTAAGACTACAACAGCTAAGATTAATCTTTTCATTTTTTTGTTTTTGATAAGTTTTTAAATATTTAGTACAAATAGAAGGATTAATTACAGCATTGTTATTGACCTATGGTAAGAAAAAACAAAAAGAACAAAAAGATGAGCTTTTGTAAAGCACTATATTTTTGATAATATTGTACTGGCTCTCGTGATTTGTTAAATTCATTTGTAACTACTGAAATATTCATGACCGAGGTTTATTAATCGCTTCTTCATGAACTTATTGTGCGTAATTTTACTCTCCCTTTCTACAATCAATAGCCTGGCCTTAATTTTTAAAACAGGGAATCAGCTGTTAAAAAACAAGATGTTAGGGATTTCCCTACTTTGTTATAACATCTCTTTACTGGTGTACTTCCTGTGGATAGATACTGGATTTATCATAGAATATCCCCATTTACTGCGCGTCATCAGCCCTTTAATTTATCTGAATGCCCCTTTCTTTTATTTTTATATACGGAACTCTCTGAGCAATACGGATGGTTTAAAAAAGTATGATTACCTGCACTTTCTTCCTGCATTGATTCATTTTTTCGATTTGATCCCATTTTATATTTTACCGCTCTCAGAAAAGCGGGAAATCGCAAATTTGATCTTCAGGAATAAGGATTTACTGAATTACATCGGCTCAGGAATTATTCCTATTTCATTTCATTATCTTTTTAGATTGGTCATTCAATTAGGATACCTCATTTATTGCCTTTATCTGGTTGTAAAATTACAGCCGCAATACCTGAAATTAATTCATAAAGCAGAATTGAAGAACTGGCTGTCCATCTCATTAATGGCCATGGCAACGATCATGATCAGCAATTTTTGTTTCATGATGTTTACTTATTTTGGAGAAAATCAGGACCAGTATTCCGGGCCTAAATTTGCCTGTTCGCTGATCGCTTTTTTAGGCATCCTGTTTCTCAATGCTTACATCAATTTTAAACCGGAACTGGTATATGGCTATCCTGGAAATCCATTGCTGCAATCCGAATTTCCAGAAAATACTGCTGATGAAAAGCAAACTGCCATTCTAAACCCTGAGGTGGAAATTCCGGTCGAATTGGAGATCAAAGGAATGGATCAGGGCTTGGAAAAGATTCGCTATGCTTTGGAACAAGAAAAGGTTTTTCTGCTGAAAGGCATCACTATTATTGACTTTGCAAAGCATACGGGGATTCCTCCGAAAGTATTATCGGTGCTGATTAACAGGAAATTTAAAATCAATTTCAACGAATTAATCAACAATTATCGGGTGGAATATGCCATAGAATTACTCGATCAGCAGATTTTGGAACGTTATTCCATTGAAGGATTGGCCTCAATGGTTGGATTTAATTCTAGAATTACCTTTTTCAACGCTTTTAAAAAGAAAATTGGTTATAGCCCAAAGGAATATATGAAAACTAAGTTAACAGCTACTAATTCAGTTTTTTAACCATTTTAATCGCTCCTGTTTTTTTAATAAAAACAGAGAGATTTGTTTCAATATGCTCTTTTGAAACAACCTGTGGTTGTGTATCGCCTTTAATTTGTGGTATTTCGTGGTGCTCAGCAAGGCATCATTTCGATCGTCCATTCCAGGATTTTTCGATCCTCATATTTTAGTACGCTCAATCAAGGCGGCGGAAGTTTTTCAGCCGCTTATTTTTTGAAATGTTTTTTCCGGTCATGGAATACCACCAGCGAAGGGAGGAGATTATAGAATCAATACAAATGTTCCCCCAACAATTAATAGGGCACCGATGGCAGTTTTTATAGTCAATGTTTCACCAAGAAATAACACAGAAAGTAAAATCGTAATGGCCACACTTGCTTTATCCAGCGGAGCGACCTGAGAAACTTTTCCTATCTGCAGGGCTTTAAAATAAAATATCCAGGAAAGGCCGGTAGCAATACCAGAAAGAATCAAAAACGTCCAGTTCATACGGGATAAACCTCCCAATCCACTTTCCGCATGCTTGTAAAATACCATGCTCCATGCCAATACCAAAATAACCAGGGTGCGAATGGCTGTAGCGAGATCGGTGTCCACGCCTTTGATCCCGATCTTTGCAAGAATTGCCGTTAAGGAGGCGAAAAGGGCCGATAGTAGAGCATAGATCCACCACATAGTTTTTTATTTTAAAAATAAGGAATAATTCTGTAGGAATCTGGTAGTTAAGTTTCTAACTGTAGCTCCGCGAAAATGGGTATAAACCAGCGGATGGCAATTGTGGAATCATGGAACTTCAAAAAGTACACAGATTCTCGAGGTAGCTTAGGCTCCATAAAATGATTACACCTTTAATTTAACCTTATGAGAAGATTCCTGTTACTTTTTTTACTGATGCTCGGTTTTTCCTTCGTAAATGCCCAGAATATTAAAATTACACTCTCCGGACGTATCAAAGACAGCCATACCAAATTACCGCTCTCCTTTGTAAATGTAGGCCTGAAATCTGTAAAAGACAGCAGTTTTATTACTGGTACTGTTACTGATGATCAGGGCTTCTTCAAATTGGAAGAAATGAAAAGTGGAAGTTATCTTTTGATCATTTCTTTCATGGGACATCAAACGAAGCGGCAGACGGTATCAATAGGGCAGCTGACTCCCTTTCTTGACCTGGGCTGGATCGAATTGCAGAGCGAAGTTAAAACCCTCACAGAAGTCGTTATTTCTGGTAAAACAGAAAGCCTGAGCAGTAAAATGGATAAGAAAACTTTTAATATGGCAGATCAGCTGAGCCAGGGAGGAGGTTCTGTATTACAGGCGATGAAAAACCTGCCGGGGATCAGCACAAGTTCAGATGGGAAAATCATGCTTCGCGGCAGTGATAAAGTAGCAGTGCTTATTGATGGTCGACAAACCGCATTAACCGGCTTTGGTGGACAAAACGGACTGGATAACATCCCGGCATCTGCCATAGAACGTATTGAAATTATCAATAATCCCTCGGCAAAATTTGATGCAAATGGCAACGCAGGGATTATTAACATCATCTATAAGCAGCAGAAACAGGAAGGATGGAATGGTAAAATTGGCTTAACAACAGGCCTGGGGGCGATTTGGGAGAAAAAAGAAAACCTGCCAGGTATTCGTCCGCAATATCAGGGAACGCCAAAAATTAACCCCTCTCTTTCCCTAAATTATCGTAAAAATAAGTTGAATACTTTTATGCAGGCAGACTGGCTGTATACGCAAACCCTGAACCGGAATGAATTTTCGACCCGGATTTATGACACTGCTGAGGTCATCCGGCAGCAAGTGAAACGGAACAGAAATACGTCTTATGCGACATTGAAAACTGGTGCCGACTGGAATCCAGATGATCACAATTTGTTCTCCTTCTCAGGCTTGTTTAATCGGGAAAAGATCATTGACAGGGGAGATATTCCTTATTTTAATGAAGATTTATCCAGCAGGTATCGCCTCTGGCAATTTCTGGAAGATGAAGTAAAATATACGGCAACAGCTACGGCTTCCTATCAGCATAAATTTAAGCAGCCGGGGCACTTGCTCAATGCCGGGTTTAATTATACTTTCCACCGTGAAGATGAGCAGTACTTTTTTACCAATATCATGCCTGCATTTACTGGGGAAGATGCTTTTAAATTGCTTTCTGACGAGCGTGTCGCTGATTTCAATGTGGATTATGTACGTCCGCTAAAACATGGCAGAGTAGAAGCAGGAATGAAATTCCGAAACAGGACCATTCCCGTAAATATGCAGTTTTTTCCTGGCCTGAATTCTCCGCTGGATGTGAATGCAGGCGGTTGGGCGGATTATAAAGAAACCATTCCCGCCTTATATGGGAATTACGTTTTCGAAAGCTCAAAAGTGGAACTGGAAGCAGGGCTGAGGATGGAATATGTGAAAGTGAGCTATGATGTAAACCCCAATCACCCGACCTATAAAAGTAGTGGATATGACTATACGCGCCCTTTTCCAAACCTGCGCTTCGCCTATAAACTCGATGACCAAAATAAACTCTCTGTATTTTATAACCGTAGAGTAGATCGACCAAATGAGGTAGACATTCGTATTTTTCCTAAATATGATGAGCCGGAAGTGATCAAAGTAGGAAATCCGGGGTTACGTCCTCAGTTTACCAATAGCCTGGAGCTGGGTTACAAGACCAATTGGAACAAAGGGTCTTTCTATTTTGCAGCTTATCGTCGAAATACGGAAGGTACGATTACCAGGATTGCCACGCAAGCCCCTGGAAGTAACCTGATTTACAATGTATTTCAAAATGCCGGACACAGCAGCAATACAGGCGGGGAAATGGTAGCCCAGCAACAAATGAGTCCCTGGCTTACCCTGAACCTGAATGGAAACATTTATCAGAATAAAATTGATGCTTTTACCGTGGAGAATCTCTATCCCGTTCCTGTGATTTATACCGCCAAAAAAGATAACTTGATTTCAGGAAATCTGAAGTTAAACGCTTTAATGAAGTTTCCGGAATTTGCAGAACTGCAGCTGACCGGGATTTATCTGGCACCAGATCTGGTCCCGCAAGGAAGAATTGCTTCGCGATTTTCTATGGATATGGGATTTAAAAAGACTTTACAAAAAGGGAAAGGAGAGCTGTTCTTAAATGGAACTGATATTTTGAATACACTGCAAATTAAAAAGAATATTTATGGTAATGGTTTTCAATTGATCAGTACAGATTATTATGAAACTCAGGTATTCAGATTGGCTTACAGCTATAAATTTTAATCAAAAAATAAGGTTGGAAAACTAATTTTTCAACCTTATTTTTAAGAGTTCTTGCGCCATTAATGCTTCATCCTTTCCCATTCTTTCCATGGCTAAAGTTATTTCTTTGCAAACTTATCTGCAATCAGGTTTAAGTTTAAGCCGTGCTCCATATAGGCTTTTAATCCATCCAGAACGGTAGTGAAACCGCCGCTTGCCCCATTGATTTCTGCGATTAATTCCTCAGCAGAAGTTTGGAAACCGTATCTAATCAGCATCTGCGCTTCTACAAAAGGACCGTTAGTTTTCATGTGATTTTATTTAAAAGCCCAAATGATTTTTTTAGACAGTTGAAAATACAATTTGATCAAGAATCCCAGTTTTAACCGAAATATGGTGTAAAACAGGGATTCCTTGATATAATTAAGGGTTAATTAAACCTCTTTTTCTCAGCATCGGTTTAATATCTGGCTGATGCCCGCGGAAATTATAGAACATTTTGCCCAGGTCTTCCGTATTTCCTTTTGACAAGATCATATCACGGAAACGCTGTCCATTAGCTCTGGAAAGCCCGCCATTCTCTTCAAACCAGGAATAAGCATCGTTTTCTAACATGGAAGTCCAGGTATAGGCATAATATCCTGCCGCATAGCCATTGCTCCAGATGTGTAAGAAATAGCTGGAACGGTAACGTGGTGGCACCTCATACAAGTCTAGTTTTGTTTTCTTCAGCGCATTCGCTTCAAATTGATCTACATTTTGCAATGGTAGATTTGGTGCTAAAGTATGCCATTGTAAATCAAGTTCTGCAGCAGACAGCGCTTCTGTAAATTCATATCCCTGATTAAATGTACTTGCTTTCTTAATCTTGTCCAGCAATTGCTGCGGCATCGGCTGACCTGTTTTATAATGCAGCGCATAATGTTTCAGGATTTTCGGATCTGTAGCCCAGTGTTCATTGAACTGTGATGGGAATTCTACATAATCACGGGCCACATTGGTACCCGACAAACTCACATACTGCTGATCTGCGAATAATCCATGGAGGCCATGGCCAAATTCATGGAACATCGTGATCACATCATCAAAACTAATCAATGCAGGCTCGCCATCTTTAGGTTTAGTAAAATTGCAGACATTGTAAATCACTGGGATTGTACCCAGTTTTTTGGATTGAGGAACCACATTGTCCATCCAGGCGCCACCATTTTTATTGTCGCGTTTGTAATAATCGGTGTAAAATAAACCCAGCTGACTACCATCTTTGTCCATCACATCAAAAACACGAACATCTTTTTGGTATACAGGAAGGTCTTTACGTTCTTTAAAAGTGATGCCATACAACTGATTTGCGGCATAAAACACGCCTTTTTCTAATACAGTATCCAGCTCAAAGTAAGGCTTGATTTCGTTTTCATCCAGGTCATATTTCGCCTTGCGTACCTGCTCGGAATAGAAGTTCCAATCCCATGGGGCCAATTTGAAACCTCCTTTTTGCTGGTCGAT
Organism: Pedobacter sp. PACM 27299; assembly: GCF_001412655.1. Lineage (NCBI taxonomy): Bacteria > Pseudomonadati > Bacteroidota > Sphingobacteriia > Sphingobacteriales > Sphingobacteriaceae > Pedobacter > Pedobacter sp. PACM 27299. The sequence goes on from NZ_CP012996.1 coordinate 1,297,744, forward strand.
CACCGCCTGTATGTCTTTTGCTTCTGCTCTGGCTTTTGCAGTGGATGCAGGTACCAGCTGACTAAAGAAACTGGCTACCGCTTCCGGTGTTTTTGCCATCTGATCCTGAAGTTTCCAACTCGCATAGTTTTTAAAACCTAAAAGCTGCGCCTGAGTTGCACGGATTTGTGCAATTCTGGAAATTACTTCTCTGGTATCATTGGCATCGCCTTTTTCTGCACGGGTCCAGGAAGCATTGAATAGTTTTTCACGTGCTGCACGATCTGCCATTCCTGATAATGGTGGCTGCTGTGTAGTATTCGCTAATCCTTTTCCTGCTGCCAGCAGTTTGGTGCCAAAACTGGTGCTCAAACTCGCTTCTTCTTTATTCAATGCTTTTAGCTTTTCTTTATCGGCTTCGGAAAGTTTTGCTCCCGATAATTCAAATCGCTGGTAATAATAATCCAGTAGTTTTTTTGATTCCGGATCTAAAGTTAACTTTTCGCGCTGCTGATAAACGGCTTCTACGCGCTTAAATAGTTTGGTGTTCAGGTAAATCGCATCATTGTTGGCCGTTAATTTTGGTGCTTCCTCTTCCTGGATTTTTTGCAGTTCAGGATTGGTGTTTGCACCGGTCAGCAAGTTGAAAACCCGGTTCACACGGCCAAGTAACTGCCCGCTGTTTTCAATAGCGAGGATGGTATTTTCAAATGTTGGCGCTTGCGTATCGTCAATAATCTTTTGTATTTCCTCCATCTGCTGTTTCATTCCAGCTTCAATTGCCGGTTGAAAATCGCTGTCTTTGATCTTATCGAAGGCAGGTGCCTGAAAAGGAAGTTTGCTGGGCTCAAAAAATGGGTTAGCAGAAGAGAAGTCTTCGCTGCTCGCCGCAGTTTTCTTTTGTGACTGGTTACAAGCCCCGGTGATTGCAAATAGGGCTAGTAATGGGAGGTAAGATATTCGTCTCATAGTTTATAATAGAAGTTAGTTATTTATAAAAATAAGGATTTATTAGTTAGATTACGAGAATATCGATTGTCTTGATCTGGCGCGATTCCTTCTTGCAATAATTGGATTTTTCCTTATTAATGCCAGAGATTCCAAAAGACAGGGGATGATTGACTACTGATTTAATAGACTTTATGTGTAGATATTCTATTATTTTTATATTTTCGTTCTGGGGAACTAAGTCTAATGTTGGAATATAAAATACTCAGTGATCGGGAATTGACCAGCCTGCTCAGAAAAGGTGATCAACTCGCCTACGCTGAGATTTATAATCGTCACAAAAATCTGCTTCAAAATCACCTGTATAAGAAATTAGGTGATCTGGAGTTAGTGAAGGATGTTTTACAGGATCTTTTTGTGAAACTGTGGGACAATAAATCAGAGATTCCACTCACTGATAACTTACCAGGATATTTATTCTGCGCGGCAAGAAATCGTGTTTTTAACCATTTGTCGCATAAGCAGGTGGAGTCTAAATACATCAATTCTATCCAGACTTTTATCAATGAGAACAATTACCTCACTGATCTGGCGGTAAGAGAGCATGAATTTGCCCGGATTATCCGTCAGGAGATCGAAGCCTTGCCACCGAAAATGAGGGAAGTTTTTGTCCTGAGCCGTGAAGGCCACCTTTCCCATGAGGAAATTGCGAAACAACTCCAGATTTCTTCGCAAACAGTTTCTAAACAAATCAGCAATGCCCTCAAAATTTTAAGAGTGAAATTGGGTGTGCTTTTCTACCTGCTGTAATCTCCATAAAAATATTTTTATTTTCTTCTACCTGTTGGGTATCCCTATAGCTGTCTTGCTATTAAACGGGAAAAATTCCTGATTATTTATGCAAAAAAAGACGCTACTGATTTATTAAAGAAATATCTGGCAGGAAATTGCTCAGAAGAAGAGTGTGGACTGCTGGAAACCTGGTATCTAAAATATGAGGAAAAAGCATTGCCAGAGGTTAGTCAGGAGACAAAAGATGCGCGGCTGGAGGAAATCTGGGCTTTTCTTTCGAAAAGAATGGAGACGAGGTTTGAGGAGACAATACCATCAATCCCGCTACGCAAAACTTCGCTGGTTTGGACAAAAATTGCAGTCGCGGCAACCATATTATTCGCTTTAAGTATTGCTTTTTATTTCTATAATATCCCATATAAAACAGGTATAGCTCCTCGGGAACAGCTCAGTCAATCTAAAATAAACCCTGTTCATCAAAAAGCGATGCTCACACTCGCGGATGGAAGGAGAATAACTTTAGATGAAGCAGAAAACGGCGAAATTGCCGAACAGGGCGGGGTCATTATCACTAAAACCAAGGATGGTCAGCTGGTTTATGAAGGCTCAGCAAATGAAGGCTCAGTAACTGAAAAATCAACAACTGAAGGTTCAGCAAGTACAGCCGCGGCCCGGGGAAACGCTCCTAATAAAATAGAGACACCTAAAGGCGGACAATATCAGGTGAACCTGCCTGATGGCACAAAAGTATGGCTGAATGCAGCTTCTTCTTTAAGTTATCCGGTATCATTTACCGGGGATAAACGAGAAGTAAAATTGCTTGGTGAGGCTTATTTTGAAGTGGCTAAAAATAAGAATATGCCTTTCGTAGTATATAGTAAAGGGCAGGAAGTAGAAGTTTTGGGAACGCATTTCAATGTGAATGCTTATCCCGATGAAGCAAAGACAAAAACGACCTTGCTGGAAGGAAGTGTCAAAGTGAAACTGCTGGTTGCAAAAGGAACAGCGCTCCTTAAACCCGGTCAGCAGTCCGTTTATGAAGGAGATCAGCTGGATGTGAATGCGATTGACGTTGCTGAGGTCATTGCCTGGAAAGAGGGTTATTTTCTTTTTCAGGATGAGGACATCAGGTCGATTATGAGAAAAATTGCAAGGTGGTATGATGTGGAGATAGTTTATGCAGCTAATATCAGCCCTAAAGAAATTGGTGGACGAATTTCCCGGAACAAGTCCCTGGACTACGTGTTAAGAACACTCTCCAGGACTGATAAATTTAACTTTAAAGTAGAAGGAAGGAGGGTTACAGTGATGCCTTAAATTTTACGATCTCAAAGGCCTGTAACAAAAAAACCAGAAGCGTTGAAGCCGCTCCTGGCTGATTAAAGTTTTTACAGGTACCCATTACAAAAACACGAAAGTATTATAAATGACCAGGAACGAGGTTAATGGCATTGCTGTGCCTCGTTCATAAAAAACCAACTAAACCAAATGTATGAATTTATAACCTTTAATTCCTACGACTATCGTCGTATGAAACGCAAATTATTATTGACAATGAAACTGACCGTACTGTTGTTAATGTCCTGTTTATTGCAAGTGAGTGCTGCAGGTTTTGCTCAAAATAAAATTACGTTGTCCCAGAAAAATGCTCCCCTGAGAAAGGTGTTGAATGAGATCTCGAAACAAAGCGGCTTCGACCTGATCTTTGTTTCAGACGCTTTGAAACTGGCAAAACCAGTAGACATTCAAGTGAAAGCAGTGAGTCTGGAGGAGGCTTTGAAGCTTTGTTTTAAAGATCAACCGCTGGTTGGTTATTCCATTGAAGGCCAAAGCGTGATTGTGAAAGATAAAAAAATAAACCCGGTTCTGCTCAGTCAGCAGATTGGACAGTTAGTGGTGGAGATAAAAGGAACAGTGCTAGACGAAACCGGTCAGGCCGTTCCCGGAGCAACAGTAAAAGTGAAGGGGACTGGGCAAGGGGCGGTTACAGATACCAACGGACAGTTTCTTTTGAAAGGCGTAGAAGAGCATGCCACATTAGTAGTTTCTTACCTGGGTTATATCAGTCAGGAAGTAAAGCTAAATGGGCAAAAGCAAATTACGGTGAAGCTGCTGGTTGACTTAGGACTGCTGAATGAGGTAGTGGTGGTAGGTTACGGGGTCCAAAAGAAAGTAAATCTGACTGGTGCCGTTTCTGTCGTAAAAGGTGATGAGCTGGAAAACAGACCGGTGGCGAATGCTACACAAAGTTTACAAGGACTGGCTCCCGGACTAAATGTTTCAGTAGCTGGAAATACCAAACCCGGACAAAGTTTCAATGTCAACATCAGAGGTGCAGGAAATTTAAGTCAGAGTGATGGTGCTTTTGTATTGGTCGATGGAATGGCGATGTCCTTATCGGATGTAAATCCCAATGATATCGAATCTATTTCCGTATTAAAAGACGCCGCTGCATCGGCAATTTATGGGGCAAGAGCACCTTATGGGGTGATTTTGGTGACTACAAAAAAGGGAGCAGCAGATCGTACCAGCATTTCCTATTCTGCCAATGTGGGCTTAACCTCTCCACTTTTACTGCCGCAGATGGCCAACTCTTATGATTTTGCAAAGTTCTTTAATAGTGCGACTTTCAACGCCACAGGAAGCAAGCAATATTCTGATGAGAAACTGGCTTTATTGCAGCAATACATCAATAATCCTACTGGAATGAACATCTTTCCTGAAGCCAATGATAATTACTATTCCAACTGGGAAAATACCGCGAATGGAGTGGCCAATACCGATTGGTTTGCTTTTCACTACAAACTTTTTGCAGTACGACAGTCGCACAACGTAAGCGCCAGCGGAGGAAATAAAAATACGCAGTTTTATGTGTCTGGTGCCTATTACAATGAAGGGGGAAGCCTGCGTTATGCGGATATCAATTTCGACAGGTATAACCTGAATGCCAATATCAGTACGCAATTGGCGAGCTGGGTAAAACTAAAGTTGAATACCAAATTTACACAGTCTACTTATAAATCTCCATTCAGCGGATTTGAAGATTTATTCTTTCATAACCTGGCCAGGATGAGACCAAATATCTCTCCTTACGACCTGAACGGGAATTTCTCTGAGATGTCTAACGTCCCTTACCTTCAATCTGGTTCCAGCGATGTGACCAAAGAAAGAACGCTGGCGATTTTACCGGGCCTGGAATTGGAACCGGTTAAAAACTGGAAGATCATGGCAGATTTTAACCTTTTGAATAAAAATATCAATGAGGATATTTTAAAATTGCCAGGCCAGATTTATGGGATTGATGGTACGCCTAAATTTGTCAACAGATCAGAATACAACATCCCATTGCAGGGTGGCTATGAGCGTCACGTGAGGGGAACCAATTATTTTTCCCCAAATGTTTATACTTCTTATAATTTTACCCTGAATGAGGACCATAACTTTTCTGCGATGCTGGGTTTTCAGCAGGAACTGAATGAATATAACAGGCTGACTTCTTCCGTTCAGGATTTGATCAGCCCGGGCAGACCTGGGTTATCCCTGGCCACAGGGAACCAGACCACTACTGAAGAACGCACGCATTGGGGCACACAGGGCTTTTTTGGCAGGTTCAACTACAACTACAAAAGTAAATACCTGGTAGAGATCAATGGCAGATATGATGGTTCTTCCCGCTTTGCCTCGGACAGCAGATGGGGATTTTTCCCTTCCTTCTCTTTAGGGTATAACATCGCTCAGGAGAAATTTATGGAGCCGCTGAAGGAACAAATCAGTCTGTTGAAACTTCGTGGATCTTATGGTTTCTTAGGCAATCAATCTGGTGCCGGTTTGTACGCTTATGCGCAGACGATGAACATTGTTGTTCCGGGACCATCCGGTGCAGGTGGACCATGGTATTATCAAAATGGCAGAGAAGGTTATATCAAGGCACCAGACCCTTTTAATCCTGAAATTACCTGGGAAAAGGTGCAGAATGGAAATATCGGATTAGACTTTGAAGCCTTAAAAGGCCACCTTTCCGGAAGTATTGATGTTTACCAGAGGAGTACGAAAGATATGTTGGGCCCATCATTGGATGTGGCAGATATGTTTGGGGGCATCCCTCCAAAAAGTAACAATGCCAACCTTAGAACCAGAGGCTGGGAGCTCTCCCTGAACTGGCGTGATAAGCTGGACAATGGCATCCAATATTCCCTTGGCGTGATGCTGTCAGATAATAAATCTGTGGTGACGAAATACCAGAATCCTACCAAAAGCGATCCGGGAGGTGAAAAAAGCTGGTATGAAGGAAAACAAGTGGGAGAAATCTGGGGATATCGGGCTTCCGGTCTGATTCAGACGGCAGAAGAAGCTGCAGCCTTTAATAAACTGAACCATTCGTTTCTTTCACCGGTAAACTGGGTGCCTGGAGACGTGAATTACCTGGACCTGAATGTTGATGGAAAGATCAATAACGGCGCTAATGTATTGGGAGATATGGGCGATAAAACCATTATAGGAAACAGTACCCCGAGGTATGCTTACTCCTTCAATGGTTCCATTCAATGGAAAGGGATTTCTGTTTCTGCCTTATTTCAGGGCATAGGAAAAAGAGATTATGCACCGGGATCTGGTGATGTTTATTTCTGGGGAGCAGGAGCCTTAGCTCAGGTCACCGTATTTAAACAGCACCTGGATTATTGGACACCTGAAAATACAGGCGCATACTATCCGAATCCTTATGCCGCTCCAGCTGGTTCAATAGGCACTTTTACAAGTAAAACACAGCAGGTTGTAGATCGGTATGTGCAGAATGCCGCTTATTTAAGGCTGAAAAATGCCACCATTAGTTACTCTTTACCGGAACAATGGATTAAAAAAGTAAAACTGAGCAAGGTGAATGTATTTGTAACCGGAGAAAACCTATTTACAATCACCAAGCTGGCTAAAATGCTGGACCCGGAAACGATCAGCGGAGGATATGCTCCTGGAAAAATTTACCCGCTCAGCAGGGTGTATGCAATGGGCGTAAATGTTGGTTTTTAAAAGATAAGAAAATGAAAAAGAATTTAAATATATGCGTGTTACTAGGCTTGCTGTGTGTCTTTTCTGCTTGTAAGAAAGGCTTTCTTGACCTTGAGCCACTAGATACCTTAAGTACCACCAATAGTCTGGCATCTACCAATGAGTTGAGAATGTATATGAACCAGTTTTATCAGGGAACTCAGCTGAATCAGAGTGTTGTGCCGAATGTGGATATTTATCCAGAATCTTTTCCGTTACAGCCTAGAGATGTAGGTGGTGCAGGAATTGCCTTTAATGATGCAGGAACTGACAATATGATCTTCTCTGCGGTAAACACCCGAACCAGCGGGCTGTTCTCCCTGAGCGCCGCACCTGCGATTAAGGAATATGTGGCGGTAAGGAACCTGAATTATTTCTTCGAAAACTTTAAAAATGCAAAGGGAAATGCGACAGAGAATAATAAGTTTTTAGGGGAAGCGAGATTTTTCAGGGCCTACTACTATTTTGCCATGCTGAAAAGAATCGGGCCGGTAACCTGGGTAAATAAGGTATTGCCGGGAGAGAGAGAGGTGATGGAAGTGCCGAGAGCCTCCAGAACTTTAATCGTCGATTCTGTATTGGCAGATTTGGATCAGGCAGTGGCTTTATTGCCTGCAGTAAATAACAGTGCCAGTATGCGCCTGCATAAAGATGTGGCATTGGCTTTTAAATCCAGGGTAGCCCTTTATGAAGCGACCTGGCAGAAGTACCATAAAGCTAAAAACGATCCCTTTTTTACTAAAGATATCGGTCCTGAAAAGATTCAAAGCTATTTTGAACAGGCACGTGACGCCGCATCGGCGGTGATGACCGGTGGTAAATGGTCGATTTATACTACTGGTAAACCGCTGGAAGATTATGGCAACCTTTTTATCACCACAGATCTATCCACCAATTCAGAAGTCCTGCTTTGGAAAAAATATAATGCCAATGACAATATTGCCCATAGTGTGAGCAAATATACCTCTACAGGAGGGGCCGATCTGGGCTTAACCTTATCTCTCGTGGATGATTATTTAACCAGAGATGGCAGGCCATTTGTAGGCACTGAGCGTGCAGAAGCACAAAAAGTATATGCCAAAGAACTGAGCCCTTCGCTGAGGGACCCACGATTGGGGCAAACCGTAGCGCTTCCGGGAAAACCTTTAAAACCAGCCGTAGTGGTTCCGGGATATCCGCCGATCAACCAGACTGGCTTTAACAAAAGTACCACGGGTTACCCGTTGTATAAATTCCTGGAATATAACAATGCCGCTGCGGTTGCTGATGACCTTAAAAGTGTGGCCCCGGCAATTATTTTCCGTTATGCCGAAGTTCTGTTAAACTATGCAGAAGCAGTTGCCGAGTTAGGTGGCGATCCTGCCGCCATCGCAAATGCGCTGAATCCATTGAGAATACGTGCTGGAATGCCTGCTGTCGATTTTAACAGAGAGTACAATACCGATGCTGGTTATCCTTTCCGCAGTTTGAGCAATGTGATTCAGGCAGTAAGAAGAGAACGAAGGGTAGAGTTCGCCGCTGAAGGAATGCGCTTAGATGACATCCTGCGCTGGGCAGCAGCAGGAGAACTGCTAATTGGAAAACGCCAGTTAGGGACGCTTTTTGTAGGTAGCGACATGACCAGCCAGAATGCTGCAGGTGGATTTTACAGCAGTTCATTGCTGTATTATGATACCGCACCAGCAGGGAAATCTGTCAATCTTTACTTAAATGGCAATGCTGGTGATGCGCAGCGGTACATCGATCCTTATAAAAGTGTGCTGCCAAATGGCGCGGGTTTTAATCCGCAGAGAGATTATTTGATGCCGATTCAACAGCGAATGATACAGTTAACAGCAGGTCAATGGGCTCAAAATCCAGGATGGTAACCACAATCTAAACTAAAAGAAATGAAGACAATCGATTATAAATTGAAAATCAATCCTAAATTGAAATTACTGCTTTATGTGCTGATCATTGGCCTGGCCTCCTCTTGTAAAAAGGAGGTAGGTTCGCCAAAACCATTACCTACTCCTTTTTCTGCAGTGGTAGAAGGTGGGGGGAGCTCCTTTCCCGCTGCCGGTGGGAAACTGAATATCGTGATCAGCGCTGGCGCCGACGGCTGGTGGATTACGAGTTCGCAACCCGATTGGCTAACTATTACCAGGATGTACGGCTCGGGGGATTTTAAGCTTCCGGTCACGATAAAAGCAAATACAACTGGACAGGCAAGGGTACTTACTATAAATGTAAATCCTACCTTTAACCTTCCACCTGTTACATTTAATATAAACCAAGATTAATGAAATCTTTCAGGCGGTAGGTTAGACCGCCTGAATTTTAAACCTAAACACCCTAAAATGAAAAGAATTTCCCTGTTATTTTTATTGCTCTGCGGACACTTAACCCATGCCCAGCAGCAGCCCAACATCATCATTATTGTTTCCGACGACCATGCTTTTCAATCTATTGGTGCCTATGGCAGTAAACTGATGAAAACACCATCTATTGATAGAATTGCGAAGGAAGGAGTCCGTTTTGATAAAGGGTACGTAACCAATTCTATTTGCGGCCCAAGTCGCGCGGTGATCTTAACCGGTAAATACAGCCATAAAAATGGCTTTAAAGACAATGAAAATTCCAAATTTGATGGCAGTCAGGATTCTTTTGTGAAACAATTGAGGACTGGCGGTTACCAAACCGCATGGATTGGCAAATGGCATTTGGAAACTACGCCGCAAGGATTTGACCATTGGCAGGTATTGCCGGACCAGGGACAATATTATAACCCGGATTTCCTGATGCAGGATGGAACAAAGAAAAGATATGAAGGTTATGTCACCAATGTGGTAGAAGATGTAGCGGAAGATTGGTTGGATCAGCGTGATCAGTCGAAGCCTTTCTGCCTGGTGATCGGTCATAAAGCAACCCACCGCGTGTGGTTGCCGGATACTGCAGACATGGGGATGTTCGATAAAGTAAAATTCCCTTTGCCGCATAATTTCTATGATGACTATAAAACCCGTGAAGCGGCAAAAATTCAGGACATGAGCATTGCTAAAACCATGGTGATGGGCTATGATTTGAAGATGTTTGGTTCAGAAGCCGAAGCAGACAGAGAAGGTTCCGTGAAAAGAATGAACCCTGCGCAAAGGGCGAAATTTAATGCTTATTATGAGCCTATCGCAGCAGATCTAAAAGCCAGGAATTTAACGGGTAAGGCATTAACGGAATGGAAATTCCAGCATTATATGCAGGATTACCTGAGTACAGCTGCCTCTTTAGACCGTAATATTGGTAGAACACTGGATTACCTGGATAAAAAAGGGCTGACCAAAAATACCATCGTCATTTATATGTCTGATCAGGGGTTTTACCTGGGTGAGCATGGCTGGTTCGACAAAAGATTCATTTATGAAGAGTCTTTCCGTACGCCAATGGTAATGCGTTACCCTGGTGTGATTAAACCTGGTTCAGTTTCTAAAGATTTTGTGATGAATCTGGACATTGCTCCAACCATGCTGGACGCAGCAGGTATTGTCATTCCTAAAGATGTACAAGGGAAATCAATGCTTCCTCAGCTAAAAGACAGTAAAAATGCCGGTAGAAAGGTGATGTTTTACCATTATTATGAAAATGGAGAACATTCGGTATCGCCTCATTTTGGCATTAGAAACAGCAGGTATAAGCTGATCCGCTTCTATAAACGTGTGAACAGCTGGGAGCTTTTTGACTTGCAGAAAGATCCTAATGAGCTGAATAATTTATATGGACAGAAAGGTTATGAAAAGATTACCGATCAAATGAAAAAGGAACTGGATGCGCAGATCGCAAATTATGAAGATCAGGATGCTGCAGCTATTCTAGCGAAAGGTATATAATAGGCTAAGACATGACGTTGCATCTTTATTACCACAATAAAATCTAAAGGATCGACCTTTAAAAATCAATTAAATGATATATTTGCGGCAATGAAAACGATAAAACACTTATTTCTACTGGTTTGCACAGCGGCATGCTTTGCAGGTTGTTCCAAAGATTTTGATCAGGATAAACAAGCTAAACAAGATACAGAGCTGATTAAAAAGTTTATTGCTGAACATAACATTCCTGATGTAAAAGAAGACGCGTCAGGGATTTTTTACCAAATTATCGACCGTGGTGCTGGTACCGTAATTTACTCTGCTAATACTTCGATTTCGGCGAAATACGTGGGAAGATTATTGAATGGTAGTGTATTTGATGACGGAAGAGGAGAGACAATTGATTTCAAACTGGGTGGTGTTATTCCAGGATGGCAAATTGGAATTCCTAAGATTCAAAAAGGCGGAGAAATCCGGTTATTGATTCCTTCTCATTTGGCTTACGGAAATTCTTCTCCATCAGGTGCAATTCCTAAAAATTCAGTATTAGATTTTACAGTGAAATTAATTGACGCTAAATAAGCGGATCAAATATTTAAAACAAAAAATGTCCTGTAACAGCTGTTACAGGACATTTTTTGTTTTACAAAGCACTTGTTTTTAGGCGCTTTCGTAAAGTTTGAAGCTTGTTGATAAAGCCAATTGCTTTCCTTTTTTGTCATTTGCAGCAGCATGATGCTGGTTTTGGCGGGAAAGACCCCTGTTTTTGTCGCATTTACGGAGCGTTATATCAGAAGCTTCGTGTTATATTTGAATTGCTGAACGGTTGTTGGAATTAATTCTATGATCAGTTGGAATTAATCCGGTGATCAATTGGAAACAATTCGATAAACGACTGGAATTAATTGACTGATCAATTGGAGTCAAATCCACTGATTCCTAAAAGCTATACCTTAAAAATTGAAATCATGAAAAAGCTGGAATTTAAAACGATGATCAATGCTGCTCCGGAGAAAATATGGGAAGTATTGCTGGGTAAGGATACTTATCCGATCTGGACTGCGGTATTTGCGGAAGGCTCCAACGTAAAGACGGACTGGAAGAAGGGAAGTAAAGCGATTTTTCTGGATGGCAAGGGAAATGGAATGGTTTCTGAGATTGCTGAAAATATCCCGGCCAAATTTTTATCCATCAGACATCTTGGAGATGTGATCAATGGAAAGGAAGACCTGGAAAGCGAGAAAGTAAAAGAATGGGCAGGTGCATACGAAAATTACACGCTGACTGAAGTTAATGGGCAAACAGAATGGAGCATCAGCCTTGATATTGTGGAGGACTATGAAGATTATATGATGGATACCTGGCCTCAGGCTTTAAAGAAAGTGAAGGAACTGGCAGAAAATAAGGAGTAATTCTCCTTATTTTCTTAGGCATAGCATTTATCTTTTTAGCGCGTAAAAATAGCCATTGGAGTCGCCAAAATAAACCAGGTCTTTATCTACTATTGGTGTAGAGAGGATTGCTCCTAAAGCAAGGATTCTTTTTTCTACTTCCAAATAGTTCTTTCCATCCGGATCAATATCTTTTCGGACGGCGTCCTTTTCATCGAATAATGCGGAATAGCGCTTTTTGCTTTCTTCGGTTTGAAAAGTCGCATTCACCTTTCCGGATTCAGGATCTACAAAATACAGTCGGCCATTGAAACAGCCGAAAACCAATTCCTTATCCATAAAAGCAGCAGCGCCATAAACCCTCATATTGAGTGGTAAAATCCATTTTATATCACCATAAGTGCTGCCCATACTATAAAATCGATGGGTATCCGAAGTGCCCACAAACAGATGCTCATGATTAAGCAGGGGGGGAGCAATGATCCAGCTGCCACTTTCTTTCCTGTTCCATAACCCAGTTCCGGTTTTTAAGCTGAGCGAATATATATTGAAATCCCGGCTGCCAAAGAGGACTGCATTTTCGGTTGCCGCTGCCGCTTTCTGTATCTCCCCTTTTGGGAAATACAGATCTCCTACGGTTTTAAATTTCCAGATGAGCGTCCCTGATTTACTATCCAGGGCATAAAATGACCCATCATAACTACCTACCAGTACTTTGTGGTCTTTAATCAGCGGTGTAGCATGTACAATGCCTCCGGTTTTAAAAGACCAGTGCTGTTTTCCGCTGGCTACATCAACTGCGTAAATGCTGCTGTCTCCACTGCCAAAATAAACCATCTGATCAGCCACAACGGGAGAGGAGAGGTAATAATCCCAGGCATCATATTGCTGTTCTCCTTTAGTGGCAAAGCTCCAGATCAGTTTTCCATTTTCATGATCCAATGCGTATACTTTTCCATCGGCACTGGAGAAAATTACCATATTGCCATGGATCAATGGATCTGAATGTATTGCGCCTTTGGTTTTAAATTTCCACTGGACCTTACCTGAAAGTTTGTTTAATGCGTAGAAACTGTGATCGCCGCTTCCAAAATAAACCAGGTTCTGATGAATTGCGGCTGTGCTGTATACTGCCGTATCGGATTTAAATTTCCATAAAACACTGGGTTGTGAATTGCCATTCAGACTAAAAAGGAGGAAAGAGATCAGCATGGCTAAACGACTGAATCTGCTGAAAGTTGAGCGCATTATTTTCATAAGAATATCCGTTTTAAGAGCCTCACCCCTTTTAAGAGTGTGAAATGATTGAGCATTGAACCTATTTATAAATATATAAAAATAACTTAGCTGTAGAATTATTGCTTATTTTTAAGGAAAATAATAAGATGCATACAAACGCCCTCTCCATAGCCAATTATGCCTGAACAACCTGTATTCTCCAGTCATAAACGATTGCTGTTTGCTGTGCTGGTGTTCACTTTGTTGTTCGGCAGTACCAAAGGTTTTTCTCAAATCGCAGAGGTTAGAAAGCTGGAATCTATATTGCCGAAAGTTAAGGACAGTATCCTCTATACAGATGTACTGAATCGTATTGGCATGCTTTCCCACTTGCAATACCGGGATTCCTGTCTCTATTATGCGCAAAAAGCAGAGGCAATTGCCCTTAGACATCAGTATGAGAAAGGAGTGTCGGACGCATTTAATTGCCAGGGCATCTATTACATTGCGATTAATAACTACCTCTCTGTCAAGTATTTTAATGATGCACTTCAGATTTATAAAAAAATAGATGATCTGGAAGGGATTTGTCAGGTGAAGATGAACATGGCCACACTGATTTCGGTGAATAAATCGGGTGGTAATGCCCTGCAATATATTCAGGAAGCCTACGAAAATAGCAAGTCGCTGAAAAATGACTCTATCAGATCCATCCTTATCAGTAAATACCTGGACATCGATACCAGTTTAAGCAATCCGCAGTTTAAAGCGCTTTTTGACGAAGGGTATGCCATTGCTAAAAAATATCAGGACCATCGAATGATGATTTTATACAATGCCACGGCTGGTGTGACGCTATATGAGGAAGGCCAGAAACAGGTAGGGCTGGACACGCTGCTGAATGCCTTGAAACAAGCGGATCTGATGGGCTTCGAAAGTGTAAAAGTTTGGACTTATGCTGCGCTCAGTGATATGATGCTGGATCAGAAAAATGATCAGCTGGGCATCAATTACCTGACCAACGGACTGGAAGCATCTGAAGAATTCGGTTATGCGGAATATTATACCACCTTCGCAGAGAAGTTATATCGGTATTATAAATCACATGGACAGCCGGAAAAAGCCTATTATTATGTTTCTCTTTTATTAGCTAAAAGAGATCAAATTGCAAAGGCTGCGGATCAATCTGGCTATAATTACCTGAATTTCGCCCTGCGCGAAAATGAAAATCTGGAGCTTAAAAGTAAGGCAGATTCCAGGTCTCGGATGATGGTTTTATTGGGTTGTTTATTTGCACTCAGCGTGGCCTTGCTGTTTTTTGTATACCGCTCGCTGCGGGTAAAAAAAGAACATGCGGAAGCCCAGCGGAAACTGCATGAATTGACCCTGCGCCAGAATACAGAACTGCAGAAGACAAATCATTTCAATACCATGCTGATTTCTGTGATTGCACATGATGTCAGACAGCCGTTCAGTACGGTGGTGATGCTCTCCAGTATTTTTAATGAAGAGGTCGATTTGCTGGGAGAAGCTGAAAAGCTGGAAATCATGAGGGAGCTGAATGGAACCGCGCAAAAAAGCCTTTCCTTTATGGATGGGCTGTTGGAATGGATTAAATCGAAGAAGAATGGCTTTGAATACCATCCCGAAAAGCTGATGCTCAAAGCACTTATCCATGAAGGCAATACCTTTTTCCAGATGGGGCAGGTGAAGAAAATGATCCGTTTGGAATTGGAGGTTGCGGAAGAAGTCAGCGTATGCGCACACAAGCAAATGCTGCTTTTTATCCTGCGTAACATGCTGAACAATGCGACTAAGTTTTCGCCGGTTGGGGGCCTCATTACCGTTGCAATCGAGGAGAAAGCAGATGAAATCATCGTGAGCATTAAAGACCAGGGTGGAGGAATAAGCCAGGAAAAAATAGACCACCTTTTTACTTTAGCCGCTGCTGATGGAGAGGAAAATCACAACCATGGTGCCGGACTTGCCCTAAGTATTTCTTATGAGATGGCCAGTATCATGAATGCGAAAATTTACGCCAAAAGTGCATTGGGGCAGGGTACTACCTTTTTCTTGGTACTGAAGAAAAAAGTATAGTGCTTATTTGTTTGAATTGTGTAATTTTTGTTTTCGAAGTATAGTGTGATTTAGCTTTTTTACTGCCATTGAAGCGTTTTTTGGTGGAGATCTTCTTTGCTTTAGTTGAATTATGTAATCGCATGTTTGATTCTCATAATTCTCCCTGCTGGTAAATTGTTAATTTTGCCGCATCTATGATGACGAGTCTTTCTAAAACAAAAACAATAAAAGAAAAACATCAGCAAATCGCTACCTGGCTTGCTTTTGCTTTACTTCCTTTATCGGGCTTTGCTACCGATATTTATATCCCTTCGCTGCCTACAATGGCTGGCGTTTTGAATGTTTCCAGTATCCAGGTACAGCTTACCTTAAGTATTTTCCTGATCAGTTATGGGGTTTCCCAGTTATTTATCGGGAGTGTGCTCGATAGCTTTGGCAGGTATAAAGTTTGTCTGGTTTCTTTGCTGATCTTTGCAGCAGCGAGTCTGGTGATTGCCCTGACCCATAACATTTACCTGATTTATGCGATGCGTGTGATCCATGGACTTACCGTTGGCGCGATTGTAGTTGCGAAAAGAGCCTACTTTGTAGATGTTTTCAAAGGCGATGAATTGAAACATTACCTCAGCTTATTTTCTATTATCTGGTCTACCGGACCTATTGTTGCCCCTTTTGTTGGCGGGTATCTGCAAACAGCTTTCGGCTGGGAATCCAATTTCTATTTTCTGGCTGGCTTTGCCGTAGTTTTTGCGGTACTCGAACTGATCTACAGCGGGGAAACACTGGTGCATGTCACTGAGTTTAACTTCAGAAAGATTGTAAATATCTATCTGGAGATGATCAAAACTGCCAGTTTTACCTTGGGGATTGTGATGCTCGGATTGGCTTACTGTATGGTGATGGTGTACAATATGACCGGTCCATTTATCATAGAACATGAGCTTCATTTCTCTCCGGTGATCGCTGGTTACAGCTCATTGGTATTGGGTTTTGCCTGGATGGTAGGTGGCTTTATAGGTAAAGCAACAATCAATAAACCTTTCTTCAGCAGGCTAGCCTGGAATGTTGGCCTGCAGCTGGCATTCGTTGCCGTCATGATTTTGAGCCTGAACTTCATTAGTAACTTATATTCTTTGATCTTCTTTGCATTTATTATTCATGTGGGTGCAGGGTATACTTTCAACAATTATTTCACTTTCTGTCTGAGTAAATTCCCTAAAAATGCAGGAATTGCCGGCGGACTTACCGGAGGCTTCACTTATGTCATTGTTTCATTTTTAAGCTATGGCATTGTAAGTATTGTTCCTGCACAGGATGAAAGAAATCTGAGTTACAGTTATCTCATCCTGATACTATTGTCTATTATCATTATGTTTTTTATCTTTAAAATGAATAAGAAGCAACCAGATAGTGTGGCGGCATAGGTTGATTTTATTTTTGATTTTCCTAAACTTTAGTTAATTTAGATGTAATCATGCCCAAATCTACCTCTCAGATGATCATAGATCATCCATCCCAAAGCATTCGCTATCTTTATGATCAGCATGCGGGAATGCTATTAGGCTATATATTTGAAGTGGTAAAAGACCGAAAGTTAGCCGAAGATTATTTAGTGAAGATATTTTCTGCGCTCTCTCTGAGGGACGAGATTCCGAATCAGGAACAGGTCAGCAGCTGGTGCAGCCTGCTGAAATTTGCAAAGGCAAAATTACAGTTGTTTCATGCGGGTAACCCTTATGAAACAGCTCATGTCCAGTCAGGAGTTGCATTGTCTCAGCCAGTCAATACTTATCTTGACCGTTTAAATGAATTGCAAAGAAGTGTTTTTTGTGGGGTTTATCATCATGGAAAGACGATTTCAGCACTTTCAACAGCATTAAATACAACTGAAGATTTAACCAGAAAGACTTTAAAAGAGGCTTTCCTAATTATGAGAAGTGATGGTTAAGATAAACGAGTACCTGGAAAGCGGCGCATTAGAGACTTATGTATTAGGTGTTGCTACTGATGACGAAATCAAAGAATTGTTAGCCCTTAAATCGCGCCACCCTCAGATTGAAGAGGCTCTTGCTATTCTGGAAGCAGATCTGGAGCGTATTGCGGAACACATGGCCATTACGCCGCCACCAAATACCTGGGACAGGATTGAAACCAGTATGAATGAATTGGTAAAAAGACCGAAGATGGAACATCCAAAAATGGAATACCTGATTGGCGATGAACCGGTAGAAAGAAGTCGCCCGAGCTCGCGTAAAAGCGAACAGTTTATAGAGGTAGAAGGGGAATCCGGTCACATGCGCATTCGTAAAGCCTGGCGTTGGGTGTTTGCTGCAGTATTTGTACTGGGCAAAATATTCCTGGCCTTTGCGATTTATTATTACCTGGAAAACAAACATACGCAGGAAGAGATCCAGCAGCTGAAAATTGAAATGAGGAGCATGCGAAGATAAAATCAAGCATTTGATAACTATAAAACCTGGATGATTGCTTAATGCAATTATCCAGGTTTTTTGATTCAAATCAGGCTTGTTTATTTGAATAAGCCGATCACCTTGTCGTATGATAGTTCCTGGTAATCGTTGATGTATAAATCACATTTAGGAAGTTCTTCAATGGCATGTGAGGTCAAAACACCTACCACCCGCATTCCTGCATTTAAAGCAGCTGAAATTCCTGAATAAGAATCTTCGAATACCAGGCATTGTTCTGGTGTAACACCTAAATTTTTTGCGGAGCTGAGGTATACTTCCGGATCTGGTTTGTGTTTTTTCACATCTTCACTGGCCAGGATAGAGCCGAGTTTAGACCTGATGTCTACTTTGCTCAGGATCAACTCCAGGTTGGCATAAGGAGCAGAGGTGGCTACGCCCAGTTTTACACCATGGTTTTCCAGATCAGAGATGAACTCCACAATTCCGGCAATCGGCTCAATGTGGTCTTTGTAAATTTTGCGGAATAAACCTTCTTTTTCTGCCTCCAGCTCCAAGAGTTCAGCGCCAGTAATTGGCCTGTTGAAAAAGTGGCTGAAGATATAACTATTGCTTTTTCCATACATGTGCTGGGCAAATTCAGCTTCGGTAGGGGCGAGGTTTCTAAGTGCAAAGAAATCACGGAAGGCAAGAGAATGATAAGGATTGGTATGGCAGATGACGCCATCCATGTCAAATATGACTGCAATTTCTTTATTCATTCCGTAAAGTTAATGACTATAGGGAAAGATAAAAGCGTATGGAATTTATTCTGACAGTTTTGACAAAAAAACAACCGCCTGCATTTTCCGGGGGGAGAAAATACAGACGGTGTTTAATTAGCTTTAACTAATTTTTATTAGGGTATTAGAGGAATTTTGGATCAGAGGTTCCGGCGATTTCGGCAGTGATGTCCCCAATTTTAGAGACGAACTTTTTATTGGTCGCATCCCATTGGAAGAAATAAAAGGTCTTGCCTTCAAACTCAATACCTGGCATGATATAAATACCTTTGGTACCATAACCTAAACCTGCTCTTCTGGTCAATGTTTTGGTTACCACCCCAGTAGTTGGATTGGTTGTTTTGGTATATAAGGTCACAGTTTTAGTGCCGGTTTTCGTCAAGGTAAGGATAGAATCCTTTAGTTTCGTACCTTCACGTGAAGCGCTGAATACATAACCCGGTGCTACAAAATCAGTTGCCAGAATATTGCTAATCGTAGCATTCATATCTACCCAATCTTCTTTTGTTGCTCTTTCAAACCTCAGCTCCACATGTTTTCTGTTGGTTTGAAAAATAAGGTCTCTATCGGCTCTGCCATAGCTTAAAAACTCAAACTCTCCGCCTCTGGCTCTACCACCCATCCCTGGCTCTGCAAAAGAAGCATCTGCGAGGTCATGAAGGATGCTGTAAGTGCTGAATTCTAATTTCAGTGTAGATCCTAGTTTAAGCGCATACTCGCTGGTTTCCAGTCTGGTTAAGTCTAAGGTAGACTTCATCTGTACATGCGTGTCGTCTGTGAATTTGAACAGGAAGGAGTAACTTTTGTTTGCCCCAGGTACCACTGTTAGTGCTTCAGTAGACATCGGGAAATAAACAAGTTTCCAGCCTTCAGGTGATGATTTTAAATCTGCACGCAGTTCCTGCTTGGCTGTTTCCAGTCTGATCGTCGAGCTTTCCTCGAATATTTTATCGTCTTTTTTACTGCAGGAGGCCATGAGGATGACTAGTGCCATAGCCGCGGTAGTAAATTTTATTTTAGAAGTGGTCTTCATCTTTGTAAGTTTCATTTTCTATTAAACAATTTTGAGTGATGGTTCTTCCCGCTTTCCCGGGCTGTACAATTAAGGTTTACTCAAATAAGCGGCTCTTTTCTGCGCTGTTTTTTCCTGTAGTTTATAGATGTCAATGCCATAAACTTTAGTGAAATAACTCACTACTAAGCCCTCTTTCCTTCTTAGGTCTTCTTTTGCTTTAGTAGCAGTAGTAGATCCTTCGAAATCCTCAATACTATTGATGAAATTGTCCCATTCCGGGCGGGTCATGGTTAACATGAATTTTACCATTTCAGCAAAATCCTCACCCACATTCATCCTTGCATAACTCGATACAAAACCTTCCAGATTTGACTCCCAGTCTTCGAAATTCTGCCAGTTGGCGGTATAGCCTGCAGGGGTAATCTGCTTATAGGCGGCCTCGTCAAAATTTCTGATCTGATTCAAAATATGGGCGTACTCATGGTGAATTAATCCACTGTAGCCGTTATAGATATTTGGGTTTTTCAAACGCTGAGCAGTGACCTCATTGACACTAAAAAGTGTAATGGTTTTTCCACCGGAAGCTTGTCCCCAGGCACCATTACCACCATTTGTGGTCAAGTCATCACCACCTCTGAAAATCAGCTCTCTTGGGGCGATCTTTTTCACAAAATCAGGACCTGCAATCTCTGAATAAGATTCAATCCAGGTGTTTTGAAGTACTTCCAGCAAAAGTCTTACTTTTTGCGGTTCAGGTGGGATGTTGTACCTTCCGAAGTCGCTCATGTCGCCTTCATCCCATTTGTATTTAATTTTGATATTGTAAGGACTGGTATAGTTGCTGGTAATCCATTCGTCAAAAGCAGTTTTAACGGGATCACTAACATCCAGCTGACTTTGATCCGGCAGCACTTCTTTTTTAGCGCAAGACGTCAGCATTACTATATATAGGGCGAGAAACGGAATTATTCTTTTCATGATTATCTGTTATTAGGTTCTAAACCAAACTCTAAAGCCACTTGTGGGATCTGAAGTTGTTTTCTTGGGTCATTTTTGGTCAATACAATGTTTTGTAATCCTGTTAAAGTATGGGTTACTTCCATATTGAACCTTCTATTGTCGAACCACCTCATGCCTTCAAATGTGAATTCTCTTCTTTTTAACTCCGATACTGCCTGTACCAAACTCGCCTGGATATCTGAAGCAAATGGGTAAGATGGCGTTAGCAAGGTTTTTGCATTTGGATAAGTCGTCAATATTCTGGCTTCTGTCAATGGTCTTGTAGCAGGGTTGTAATTCACCAGTTTTTTAGTGTAAAGCAGGGTCAAATCTGCGATAGCATTGGCATTGTCGCCTTTCATGGCATAAGCTTCTGCACGGTTCATCAACACCTCATCATAAGTCAGGGCCACATAAGCCATATAGTCATTTCCAACTCCAGCTTCGGCATTGGTATACACGAAATTGTTTCTGAATTTTCTGATCACAATATTTCCACCCACTTCGTACTGCACATAACCATAAGCCCATGAAAGTCCTAATGGATTGGTTGTTGCAGGAAGAATCACAGTTTGTCCAAGTCTAAGGCTCAAGGAGAAACGGTTGAAAATGCAGAAGTACCAGTACTGACTGCAGTTACCACTGGCTACCATCACATTGGCAGGTTCTTCAGTAGAAGAATAAAGTGGCAATACATTGTCAGATCCAAGGGCTCTGTATTTTACAGCCCAGTCTCTCAGCAGGGTAGCAGGATTTTTCAGAATATCAGAAGAGTACTGAATTACTTTGTCCCAATCTCCTTTATACAGGTAAAATCTGGAAGCAAAAGCTTTGGCTGCTTCTGGAGAGAACTTGAATTTAGGAGCCGTTGTATTCGTTTGAATAAGTGCCATTCCTTCCAGTAGATCTCTCTCTATCAGGTCGTACACTTCTTGTACCGAAGCACGTTTGTAACGTTTAAAAGGCTCGTCTTCTACTTCCTGAACATAAGGAACGCCAAGATCTGTTGCCGCAGTAGCAGGATTATAGTGTTTAGCCCAAAGGTTTACCAGCATGAAATGGTAATAAGCTCTGATGAGTAAAGCTTCTCCTTTTGAGGCTGAAATATCAGCTGTGCCTTGCAATTTCTCGATGCTGGCTAAGGCCTGATTAGCTACTGCAATGGATTTATAGCAAGCGAGCCAGTAACCGATTGGGCTGGATCCATCTTCATCAATATCATTAGTTTTCCAACGGTAAGAGAAATCGTTCACCTGGTCGAATGCGGTCACTTTTCCGCCATCTAACACGTTGTCTGACATCGGTTCAGTGAAGGCGAAATGTGCAGGGCCATCATAGGCACCTGCCAATAATTTATCCACCTTTTCTTTAGAATTGATGGTTGTTCTGTTATCTGGCATTTCTGACAAATACTTTTTGCAGCCGGATCCGGTGATGCAAATCGCTAAGACAGCTAGTGTATATAGTAAGTTCTTATTTTTCATGATAATTTCAGGGATTAAATACCAATGTTCAAGGATAGGATGTATTGTTTAGAAACGGGTTGAGCTACCCCACCTACGTTATAAAATTCAGGATCTGCACCGTTAAGTTTTTTATCCGAATAGATTAACCATGGGTTGGTTGCTGCAAGACGTACAGAAACATTGTTCAAGCCAATTCTTTTCACTAAGTTTTCATTTAATTTGTAAGATAATGCCACATTTCTCAAGCGAAGGAAAGTACCATCAGCTACTTGTGCAGTAGAGAAATTGTAAGAATTATAGGCTCTTGCCAGGTTTCCATCTTCTGCTAATAAACGCTGATCTGCAATCACAGGCACATTAGTGCGTAGCTCATCACCAGCTAACAGCCATCTATTGGCAAAGTCTTTTGTAGGGACAAAGCCTTCTGTATAGCTAGAAGAGAAGATTGGAGTTTTACGGATTTTATTTCCTGTAGAACCATATAGGAAGAAGCTGAATCCCCAGTTTTTGTATTTAAAATTATTGGATAGACCCATAGTCATGTTTGGATCTACCGAACCTTCATTGATCAGGTAGCTCAACACGTTATTTCGGTCTTGCATGTTCACATCACTTACCGTGATCAGGTCGCCCTGTGAATCTTTAACTTTGAATTGAGGTAATCCTTTATCATTTAACCCTACAAAATTCAGGGAGAATAAGGAGCCTCTAGGGTAGCCAATGCTATTGCCGCCATTCTGCTGAACCAGGTCAAATACAGAAGATCTTACCTCTAGCTGCGTGATTTTTTGTTTGAAATGGTCAAAGTTAAGGGTGGTCTGCCAGCTGAAATCACCATTGGTAATATTGGTCGTTTGGATAGCAACCTCTATACCTCTTGTGGTCATATCTGCATTGTTTGCTGTTTTTAACAGCTCACCGCCGATACCACTAGCTTGAAGATCATCAATCAAATCAAAAGATTTTTTCTGATAAACATCAGTTGATACTGTAATTCTATTGTTTAGGAAACCAAGGTCTAAACCAAGGTTGGCAGAATATTGTTTCTCCCAGGTTAGGTATCTGTTAGCCAGTTCACTGATATTGATTACTGATTCTCTGTCTGCACCATTCACACGGTTAATGCTGACGTTGTTTTTATAAATCGTATAGGCATTGGTTGCCGGGCCGGTATTTGCAGTCAGACCATAAGAAGCACGGAATTGTAAAGCACTCAGGTCAATGCTTTTATTGAAATCCTGCATGAATTTCTCCATATATAGATCCCATTTACCACTCACCGTCCAGGTAGGTAACCATCTTGCAGAAGAAGCTTCTCCTTGTCTGTTGGAACCATCATATCTTCCTGAGGCAGAAATCACATACTTGTCCAGGAATCCGTAAGTTGCTTTACCAAGGAAGGCAACAGAGCGCTCTCTGAACGCTGGTACCTCGAAGTAATTAATCCCTTCATTGAATGCTTTTTTCAAGATCGAAATGTCCGTGTATGGTACATAACCATCATCAAATTGCATCCCGAAACCAGTGAATGAACTTCCACCACGGTCAATGTAACGCATTTCCTGAGCAGCAAGGATGTCTAAATCATGTTTTCCATTAAATTTATCATAGTAGTGTAGGGTGTTTCTCAGGTAATAATTGGTCAGAGAGTTGTCGTATTTAGAATAAATACCTCCGTTTGGAATAGCTACAGTTGGAATATAACCTACTACATCCGGATCTCTATATAAGAACCTGTTATTTTCTCTGATTAAAGCAGTAGAAGCTGATCGGTAGGCGCCAACTCTGTTCGATTTTTCCAAAGCAAAAACTTCTCTTTCTGAATTCACGAAACGTGCAGAACCGATAGAAGAGAAATCAATTTTATCAGTGATTTTGTATTTGAAGTCTGCCTGGAATTGAAAATCTTTTACATTGATGTCCATGTAATTGTTTTCAATCTCATTCAGGATGTTAAAAGGAGCGAAATTTTTACGGTAATATTCCAGGTTTCCATTTTCATCATAAGGTCTTAACACACGACTGGTAGATAAGGCATAGCTAAATGGATTGATGTCGAAATCTCTGGTTACTGTACCGAAATACGAGTCAGGAGAGGAGTTTAATGTTCCTGGTGCTTTTTGCTTCCTGATCGAGCTTAAAGTCGATAAGGTCAGGTTCACTTTATCTGAAAAATAGAATGTGTTTTTGAAATTGATCGCCAGCTGATCTACTTTATCTGCTTTTGTCCATCCTGGATCATTCAGGTAACCTACTGAAGCATAGTAACCATTTTTAGCACCACCACCAGAAAAGGTAAGGGTGTGGTTATTCATCAGTGATGGTCTGAATAAAGTACTGAACCAGTCGGTATTGGCCATTTCATATTTCTGAAGGAAACGGTTCAGGTCCTGGTCTGTATTGCCCAATTGGAAGGTTTTCGTAATTGGGTCATAAGTATTCATTTTGTCATAAGCCATTCCATAAACACCAGAATTACTTACCCCAGCTAAATTGCTCTGGTTCAGGAATCCTTTAGATTTTAATTCTGTTAAAATGCCCATGTTCTCATAAGAATTCAGGATGTCAAACTGGTTGTAACTTGGGGTTTGACGTACCGAGAATTCTCCAGTATAAGTAACAGCAGTCGGGGTATCTCTTCTTCCTTTTTTTGTGGTGATTACAATCACACCATTCATAGCTCTAGCCCCATACAATGAGGTTGCAGAAGCATCTCTAAGGATGTCAATACTCTCAATGTCGTTGGTGTTGATACCGGCTACGGTAGAACCAATTAGGGTTTCCGCATTTCCTGAAGTCAGGTCATTTGTAGTTTGTTCTACAATATCTTCCCTTACTACACCGTCAATTACCCATAATGGTGCAGTCTGACCTTTGATCGAGGAACCACCCCTGATGCTGATCTTTGGTGCAGCACCAAAAGTACCGGAGATATTTTGAACGTTTACCCCAGCAGCACGACCTTGCAGCATACCTGTAATGTCTGTAGCTCCATCCAGTTTGATCTGGTCCATTTTCAGGGTCTGAGTAGCACCGGTAAATAGCTTACGCTTGATGGTCTCCATACCGGTAACGACTACGCCTGATAAAAGATTTTCATCTTCTTTCAGGGTTACATTGAGTACGGTTTGACTGCCTACTGCTTTAGCCTGGGTCATGTAGCCGATATAGCTGAATATCAAGGTGGAACCCTGGTTTTCCAGTTTAATCGAATATTCTCCTTTGGCGTTGGTACGGACTACATTTTTAGTGTCTTTTTCAGAGACGCTGGCACCTACTAATGGGCCGGTTGCGTCGGATACTTTACCTGTAATCACCTGCTGCTGAGAACGAATCAGGAAAGCCTGTTCCGCTTTTGGCGACAAAGGATTGATCAGAATGATATTCCCTTCAATCTCAAATTGAAAAGGCTGATTGCTCATCGCCTGATAAAGTGTTTCATTGATGGTAGCGTCTTGTACCGAAATACTTACGGGCCTTGATTTTTGCAAGAGGTCTGTGTTGTATACCAGTTTATAGCCGCTTTGTTTTCTGATTTCCTGCAAGACCTCTCTCAGTGGTGTATTTTTTACGGATAAGGTTATCTTTTGAGAGAAAGTTTTAGCTGAAATCTGCAGACTGGCAATGACCATTAAAAATGCTGTCAATTTCATGGTTAGTGAAAGTTTGGTGGTTAGGTTTTTCGCAAGGATTATATTCCGCCTAAGGCAGAGCAATAGCTTGCGCTGAACATTTAAATTCATAGATTTGTTTAGTTGTAAGGTAATTGGTTAATTAATTGTTTTCGGTTGCCTGAATCATCGCCGGTTGCATTGCAGTGCAATCGGCTTTTTTCTTTTGTAGACTTTTACATAAGCATTGGTTTTAGTGGTTTAGTTTGATGGTGTTATTTACAATTTGAAATTTTAGGTTCCCTGTTTTTTCCAGCATTTGAAGCACTTTTAAGAGCGTTTCATTACGGGATACCAGGATGTTATATCGGGTGTTTGGAATGTCATTGTAATCGACTTCTACATTGTACCATCTGGCGAATTGCTTTAGAATTTCTTTTAAATGCACATCCTCAAACAGGAAATTGCCATTCTTCCAGGCGCGGGCACTCTCTGCATTTACTTTCAGGACGGAAAGTTCATGATCAGAATTGAGGATAGATTGCTCCCCAGGGCTCAATGTTTTGCTGTTATTGCCCGTTTTTCCGCTCACATTTACGATGCCCGACATTAAAGTAGTTTTTACCAATTGGTCATCTTCGTAAGCGCTAATATTGAATTCAGTGCCCAATACCTGAACTACCTGTCTAGAAGTCTCTACAAAAAATGGCAGACGTTTTCCATCAACTGTTACTTTTTCTACTTCAAAATATCCTTCTCCACTTAAAGAGACACGTCGCTCATTTTTTGCGAATTTTAAAGGATACCTTAAGGAAGAAGAGGTATTTAGCCATACCCGGGTGCCGTCTGGAAGTAAGACTTCATATTGCGCACCTTTAGGCGTCCTCAATTCATTATAGGCAGGAACCTCAGAAGTCACGTTTTTGCTGTCTACTTCATAAACAAGCATGCCGTCTTTAGTTTTACTGATGGTGATGCCTTTTTGATTCAGCACGGTATCGCTATCGTCAGCACTCAAGGCAATCGTAGAACCATCTTCCAGTACAAGTGTTGCTTTACTGCTGCCCGGCTGTACATCATGAACGAGGGCTGGAGTATCATTAATAACCCCCTTTTGATACTCCTGAAAAAATAGGTAGGCTGTACCGAGCATTAAACCGGTCATCGCTGCTGCAACCAGATATTTTTTATAACGGTATAAGAAGAATTTATTGGTTTCTTTTTCAGGAAAGAGCGTGTTTTTCAGGTAATGGTCTGTTTGCTCAAATACGGCAATCACCTCTGGCTGAGATTCGAAATTTTCTGGTGCTGCTTTACCCAGTTCTTCCAGAATCAACGATTTTAATTCCGCATCCTCGTGGATTTTGCCAAAATAGTTCAGCAATGCTTTCACTTCTTCAGGACTGCATTGATTACTTAGGTAAAGATTAAATAGCTGAGAGACTGGTTTCATTGTATTCCTCTTTTAAGCTAATACGCTTGAAAAAGAAAAAGCAACTACTCCAATTGTTGATTTTAGTTAAAATAGGTTAAATAAATAATGAACAACACAAAATCTATATGCGAAAGCTTCTTTTTAATGATGCTGGTAGCCTTTACAATGTGGTTATTTACCGTAGCAGGGGAGATATTTAACATCAGACTTACCTCATTATAACTTTTGCCATCAATTTTACAAAGTTTAAAAACGGTGCGGCATTTAGGAGGCAATTGTTCTATTTGCTGTTCCAGCAGGTCAAAGTTTTCTTTGAGATGAAAAGCATCTTCAATCGGATTGTATTCTTGTCCGATAGTCAGGGCGATCAGCTGCTCTTCCAGTTTTTTATCACGACTCGCTTTTCTGAAAAAATCATAGACTTTATTCTGAGCTATACGGAAAATATAATGTTCAATGGGTTGTTTGGGATCGATGTAATCCCTGTTGTGCCAAATGGTCACAAACGTTTCCTGAAGCAGGTCGGAAGCCAATTCCGAAGACTTCACCATTTTTAAAATATTCGCATAAATACGACCTCTGTATTTCTTATAAAAGAAATCAAAAGCACTGCTATCTCCGGTTTTTAATCGAACAAGCATTTCCTCATCTACAATCAACTTACTTTTCTCCATCCTATGAGTGTAATTCTAGTTCAGTTATACTTTTTGTTGTTTTTATACGTTATGCTTTTCCTGTTTTTTGTTAGAAAAATGGCTGCATATTGCCCATTTCTCCCTATTAAAGCATGTTTTATTTGTTTTTTGGCTATTATTTCGATCTAGAGTTAGTCAAAATTTTGATTCAAATTAAGAATTTTTACAACAATAGATTGAAAAATAATAGAATTATATTTTTATTGATTTATTAACTTAGGGTTTAAAGAAGATTTTTTTTTATTGTTTTTAAGAGAAATGAAGTAGGATGGAACTCCTGAAAAACAACACAGCCCCTGTAGGATTTTCTACAAGGGCTGTGTTGTTTTTAATTTTTTAGAGACGATTTAAGGGAATCTTATTTATGCGTTCTCTTTCTATCATTGTCTTTGTTGGAAGTCTGATCAGATCGTTGTCCACCACCATTGGTAATGCCTACTTTTTTCTTGTCGTCTTTAACATTGTGATGAATGCGATCTGAGGTCGGATTCCCTTGGCTGACGCCACTGTTTTTGGGATGCTGTTCTTTGTTCATGATGATTCCTTTCTTTTGTTATCATTAAAAAACAAGTCTTGCGAACTTTAGTTTTAATCACCTGCTATATTGGGTTAAATAGCTTGGGGTATTAAGTTACATAACGGTATCCAAAAGATGGGTTAGTTCAGTTTCTTCGAGCACAAAACGTTTGGAGCCAACATCCTTAATAAATTTCCATTTGATCAGGCGGATTTTTCCATCCCCGATCTCTATGCCGGTGATGTCTCCATCATTAAAACAACAGCATCCGGTATTGAAGTAGGTGTTCTTAGAATATACTTGCCGTGGACTGGTGTCCCCGCTAATCTTACCGGCAATCAATTCAGCTTCCAGTTTTTGAACCATGTCCTGCTGTCCGTTTTTTCTGGCTTCATCTAATCGGATATAGGTTCTTTCCAGGTGGGTGAGGGAGTTGAATACCGGTTGATGGGTATGCCCGGTGATTAAAGCCATGTTATTTTGCTGGGCAGTCCAGTCGTACATGATCGCATTGTGCGCAGATTTTAACTGGTTGTCGAAAGCGGGTGTATTCGGGTTGATGCGGAGATAAGCCTGAAAAGGGGCCCATATATTGGAGACAAACCATTTGCTGAACCAGTTGCCGTCACTTTGCAGGTCGCCCTGGTGGCCATGGGTTAAAAAAATAACCAGCTTTCTGGAATCCAGCAGAATGCGGATTATCATGCCCTCATAAATTTTCACTTTGCGGCCATATATTTTTTCCAGATGGTATCCAGCCAAAGGGTCATTGTCCCAGTATAAATCATGATTCCCAAAAATCTTAAAAAAAGCATCCCGTTTTAGAAACTGGGCTTCCTGCTCAAAAGTTGCTTTGTTGTGTTTCAGGACACTCCATACCGGGTATTTCCAAAACTCTTCACTATCTCCTAAACTGCAGTATAGAAACTGCTCTTCATTGTAGTACTGTAATGCAGCAAGGTAGTTTTTTTCCGATAGAGCGAAATCATCACCTGGATTTCTATTGCCCTTGTGCTGATCTGAAAATATGATGAGCCTTTGGTCTGAATGGAAATCAAGAATTAAACCCTGCTTCCCCTGATCTTTCAAAATAGTTTTAAATAAAGCACTGAGGGCCTCGTGTACGCGTTTTGGCGCTGGTCTGGAACTGTATTTATTGGCCAGTTTAATGACCCGTTCTGTGAGTAGCTTTTGTAAAAATACGCGCATGTTTGTAAAATATTTTCAATTTTATGTAACCTTCTGTCGATTAGATACATCTTATACATAGAAAACACGATCACCATAACCATTCACCTTACCTGATGATATGCATAAATGCGTAGGTGGAAAAACTATGTCTATATGAAAACGAAAATATACTACTTCTTTCCCTTGTTGTTCAGTCTTTTGTTATTTATTTTTAGTACTGCACAAGCACAAAATGCGGTTGTCATCTCGGGAGAGATCTCAGGGAAAGTCCTTGATGAATCACAAAAAGCATTTCCCTATGCCAGTATCAGTTTGTTGAATGCCAAAGACTCCAGTTCTGTAAGGGGAACTTTAACCGGTGACAACGGAAACTATGAGTTCAAAAACATTCATCCAGGAAAATACCTGGTTTCCATTTATGTGGTGGGGTACCGGAAAATAGTAAAAGGTCCTTATCAGATTGGAGCGGATCAACGTTTACATACCATTGCACAGGTTCAAATGGTGGTTGATGCACAGCAATTGCAAGGTGTTGATATTGTGAAGCAAAAGCCTTTGATAGAAAGACAAATCGATAAAACGGTCTTGAATATAGAAAACAGTATTCTGGCGACTGGTAATACCGCATTGGAGATTCTACAGAAATCTCCGGGGGTGACGGTAGATAAGGATGGGAAAATTGCCCTGAGGGGGAAACAGGGAGTGACAGTGATGTTAGATGGGAAACCAACCTACCTTTCAGCAGAACAGCTGGCCAATTTATTGCGTTCCACAGAAGGCAGTGCCATTCAATCTATTGAGCTGATCACCAATCCTTCTGCTAAGTATGATGCGGCTGGGAACTCAGGGATCATCAATATTAAACTAAAGAAAAACCGTAATTACGGTACGAATGGCTCCTTATCGGCAGGAGTTGGTTATGGCACAAATTATAAATTCAATACCGGCCTGAACCTGAACCATAGAGAGAAGAAGTTCAATATTTTTGGAAATGCAGACTTTGGATTGAACAACCGTTTCCAGGAAACTGACATTATGAGGGTCAACAATACGGCTACCAATCAGACCTATTTCGACCAGACCGGTCATACGGATGCCAGACGTAGAAACCGGAACTTTAAAGCAGGAATGGACTATTTTATCAATGACAATAATACCATCGGCTTCTTTGTAAATGGTTACCATAGCAACAGAAAATCTAATGCAGATGTGCTGACTTTAATTGGCGACAGGCCCGGTAAGACGGATTCTTCAGTAGTGGCGCCAAATACCAGCACTGGAAAGTATACCGGAATTACCTATAATTTAAATTATAAAGGAACATTGGATACCCTGGGACAGGAGATCAGCATGGATGTCGACTATTCCCGTTACAATGGTGATGAAGACAATGTTTTCAATAATCAATTTAAGAATGCCAATGGAGCACCTTTAAAACCATCTTATATTTTTAGGAATTCAACCCCCTCAATGGTGAAAATATGGGGCGCAAAAGTAGATTATACCTATCCCATTAACAAAACGATGAAGTTAGACCTGGGGGCAAAATCCAGCTTTGTGAGTACAGACAATAGCTTCCTTTTGAGAACTTTGTTCAGGACCAATGGCAGACTGATGGGGTAAAAAGCAACCAGTTTATATACGATGAAAACATCAATGCGGCCTATGCGAATTTTAAAACTAAATTTAAGCGTACCACAATTCAATTGGGCTTAAGGGCGGAGCAAACCAATTCTAAAGGAAATTCTATCACGGAAAAGAAAGTGGTGAAAAGAGATTATATCAATTTATTCCCTAGTGTATTTATCAATCAGGAATTGTCAAAAGACCATGAAATAGGGCTGTCTTATAGCCGCAGGATCGATCGCCCGGATTATAGTTCCTTAAATCCTTTTATTGATTACCTGGATTTATATTCTTACAGACAAGGGAATCCTTTCTTAAAACCACAGTTTACCAATGCATTTGAGTTCTCTTATTCCTTCAAAAAGACATTAAATGCGACCATCGGCTATAGCCATACCAGTGATGTGATGACGGATGTACTGCTCACCGATACCGCAAGGAAAACTATTTTTATCTCTGTGCAAAATCTGGCCAAACAGGATTCTTATAACCTCAACCTGAGCTATCCAATAGCCATTACAGAATGGTGGAGTACCAATAATAATTTAACTACCTATTACAACCGTTTTCAAACTCCTGATATTTTAGGGAATCCTTATAAAAGCGGACGATTGGCTTACAACCTGAATACCACACAAACGCTGACCTTAAATCCGACTACAAAATTTGAATGGTCGGGCTATTTCCAGTCCAAACAAGTCTATGGAACGCTGTTGATTGCGGCACAGTATGGAATAGATCTGGGCGCCAGTAAGTCCTTTATGGACAATAAACTGAATATTAAATTTGCTGCCAATGATGTGTTTAAATTGCAAAAAAGCAAGATTACCAGTGCGTTGGCTGATCAAAATTATGTAGTGAATGAAAGATGGGAAAGTCAGGTATTTCGCCTAACTTGTACCTATCGTTTCGGAAGTAAAGATGTTAAGGGGGCCCGTCAGCGCTCAAGTAGTTCCGAAACAGAGGGGAGACGGGTTAAATCCGGCCGTTAAGGCCATATAAAATGATGGGTAGATGATGTATACTTCTGAAAGAGATTATCATTCAACAAAATTGATTAAAAGAGGAGAGAAGGAATTGGATAGTTCTTTTTCCAAATTTGCAGACTGGGTTCTGGAAGAATTTGGATGGCGTCCTATCAATATTATTTACGATAAAATTGACCCGAATGACCGGCCTAAACTCAGCCTGATCTTTGAACTTCAAGGACAGGCCTCGGTTTTTCATAATGGCAGTGGTTACGATGAAAAGAAGAGAAAATCAGTGGTCGATAAGTTTAAAACTTTTGCTCATGAAGGCATTGGTATCTCTGATAATTCGGATATCTGGGTGATTTTTCAGGAGTTCGAATCTGCAGAGCAGGCTGCTTGTAATGAGCGGATTCCAAAGGAAGAAGTGGAAGCTTTTAAAGCAAAATACGCGGATCAAAACCTTTGGGAGATTTCCCGTTTTGGCGCTTATACCACCTTTTTCTTTTTAACGAAAGATCAGATGCTGCAGAGTAAAGACAGCGGAATGCAGTCGGAAATCAGAGCCGAATACCTGAAGCTGCTGAAACCTTACGATGAGTTTAATTATTTCAATCTGGAGAACTTACCGATTGTATTTGATAATAAAGAAAATTTTGATGAGCATTACCAGGGAAGCTGGCATCAATTTTACAGATAAGGCTGTTTTCATCTTATTTGATAATGGAACACAGATCAGGTTGAAAACCATATTAGGTGCTACCTGCGGAACTAATCCGCAGGTAGCACTGGTTCCAGATCTTTCAATTCTTCCTCGGTAAATAACTTGGAATGGATTAAAAAGCCCATATCTAGGGTGGATTCAAGAGAAAAGCTCGCTGCTCTTCCAGGAATGACATCCAGTGTCAGTTTCGTATGTTTCCAATACTCAAACTGATCTCCGGCCATATAAAATTTACAGCCTTCAATTTCGCCAATACACACATCATTGGAGCCAAGCAGGAAACCGCCTTTCTCAAAGCAATGCGGATAGGAGCCTTCGCAGCAGCCACCACTTTGGTGAAACATCAGTTCTCCATATTCTTCTTTAAGTTTTGCGATGACGGCTTTGGCTGCTGCTGTTGCCTCAATTCTCTTGATTCCCATTTTCTTGTGATTTATTGATCCGCAATTTGTAAGACCATCCTTCCATCAATCTTTCCTGCTTTCATCTGATCGAACACTTCATTGATGTCTTCCAGTTTTGCTGCGGTTACCGTTGCTTTAACTTTTCCTTCTGCTGCAAATTCAATGGCTTCCTGTAAATCTTTTCGGGTACCTACAATGGAGCCACGGATTGTGATCCTGTTCAATACAGTATCAAAAATAGAAAGGTCGAAATTTCCAGGAGGAAGTCCGTTTAAAGCCATAGTTCCCTTTCGTCTCAGTGTTTCCAATCCTTGTTTAAAGGCAATTGGAGAAACAGCAGTGACCAATGCACCATGCATCCCACCAGTTTCTTTTTTGAGGAATTCCCCTGGATTCTGTTTCATGGCATTCACCACTAAATCTGCGCCAAGTTTTGTGGCGAGTTCCAGCTTGTCATCAGCTACATCAATTGCGGCCACGTGCATGCCCATCGCTTTTGCATATTGAACGGCAACATGGCCCAATCCACCAATTCCAGAAATAGCTACCCATTCCCCAGGTTTTACTTCTGTTTCTTTTAATCCTTTATAAACGGTTACACCGGCGCATAAAATTGGCGCCATTTCCAGTAAATTGGAATTTGCAGGTAAATGGCCTACGTAACGGGCATCAGCAATCACGTATTCCGCAAAACTGCCGTCTACACTGTAACCGCCATTTTGCTGGCTTTCGCAGAGGGTTTCCCATCCGGTGATGCAATGGTCGCATCCGCCGCAGGCACTGTAAAGCCAGGGCACGCCTACCAGATCGCCTTCTTTAACATTATTCACTTCTTGGCCAAGGGCTACTACATAACCTACGCCTTCATGACCAGGAATTAAAGGCATTTTCGGTTTTACCGGCCAATCTCCAGATACGGCATGTAAATCTGTATGGCATACGCCACTGGCAATTACTTTAACCAGGATCTGATTTCTGCCTGGTCTTTTAACTGCTACTTCTTCAATCTGCAATGGTTTTCCAAATTCGGAAATCACTGCGGCTTTCATCGTTTTAGGGAGCATAAAATATGGGGGTATAAATGAGAATAAAAAAATCCCGGAAAACTACCTGCTGTCCGGGATTGAATCATCAACCATTAAAAGAATCCTAATTTATTTTTATCGTAAGAGATCAGCATATTTTTGGTGCTGCGGTAATGATCCAGCATCATTTTATGGTTTTCTCTTCCGAAACCTGATTTTTTATAACCTCCGAATGGGGCATGTGCAGGGTAGGCATGGTACTGGTTTACCCAGATTCTTCCTGCCTGAATCGCGCGCGGCACCTGATATAGTTCATGTGCATCACGGGTCCATACGCCTGCACCCAATCCATATAAGGTATCGTTTGCAATTTCTATCGCTTCTTCTACCGTTTTAAAGGTAGTCACACAAAGTACAGGACCAAAAATCTCTTCCTGGAAAATGCGCATTTTGTTGTGTCCTTTTAATATCGTAGGCTCGATGTAATAACCAGTCCCTAATTCTCCTTCCAGCTTGTTGGCCGTACCCCCAATCAGAAGTTCTGCACCTTCTTCTTTACCAATGTTGAGGTAAGAAAGTATCTTTTGATACTGCTCATTCGAAGTCTGCGCGCCCATCATACTTGTTTTGTCTAATGGATGGCTGATTTTTATCGCTTTAGTACGCTCGATCACGCGGGCGATAAATTTGTCGTAAATGCTTTCCTGAATCAGGAGACGCGAAGGGCAGGTACAGATCTCTCCCTGGTTTAAGGCAAACATCACGGCACCTTCCACCGCTTTATCGAAAAAGGCATCGTCTTTATCTGCTACAGATTCAAAGAAAATATTCGGAGATTTTCCACCCAGTTCCATCGTGGAAGGAATGATGTTTTCTGCTGCATACTGCATGATTAAACGGCCAGAAGTGGTACTGCCGGTAAAGGCGACTTTCGAGATTCTTGAAGAAGTAGCTAAAGGTTTACCCACTTCAATTCCGTATCCGTTTACAATGTTTAGTACACCTGGAGGCAGGATGTCGCCGATCAATTCCATCAGGATGATGATCGAAACCGGGGTTTGTTCAGCAGGCTTCACTACCGTGCAGCAACCTGCAGCCAGTGCTGGTGCGATTTTCCAGGTCGCCATTAATAAGGGGAAGTTCCAGGGGATGATCTGGGCAACTACGCCGATCGGCTCATGCAGGGCAATGCTCACCGTATGCTCATCATGCTCTGCTATCGAACCCTCATCAGCTCTGATCACTCCAGCAAAATACCTGAAATGGTCTACTACCAGGGGTAAATCTGCAGCCAGTGTTTCCCGGATCGCTTTTCCATTGTCTATGGTTTCTATGGTAGCCAGGTATTCTAAATTGTCTTCTATTTTCTGTGCAACCTTTAACAATATATTGCTTCTGTATACTGCCGAACTTTTGCTCCAGGTTTTGAATGCCTCATGTGCTGCATCTAATGCCAGTTCTACATCTTCTTTACTCGACCTCGCGGCTTTCGTAAATACTTTTCCATCTATCGGAGAGATGTTGTCGAAATAAACGCCCTTTACAGGAGCTACAAATTTGCCGCCAATGAAATTGTCGTAATGCGATTTAAATGACGGTCTTTTTACCAGATTTTCCATGAATATGTCGTCTTTTTAATGATTTTTAAAGTACATTGAATTTGAACGGGAAGAACCCGCTATTACAAACCTAGGGCAATAGCCCGGGCAGTGGTAGGAGAATTGTTTCATAGTATAGCACTATTGTCTCATTGTACTAACTATTTGCGAGGCAATATGTTTGAATTAAGAATTGAATAGGTTAAACCAAATTATATTTTTGATATGCAGCACAAATTAAATCCATTCGGACTCAGCAGAGCAGAAAGTTTAAAGACACTCGTAGAAAATAGAACCGCATATACCTTGCAAAACTGTGAGTTAAATGTCTTTGAGACCTATACAGAATCTTATCGTGTACCGCTTGTATTTAATGATTTGGTGATCACCAGTATGTTAAGAGGAAAGAAGGTGATGCACTTGTCCGGGAAATCTGAATTTGATTATTATCCTGGGCAAACGGTGATTGTACCGCCATCATTGTGCATGAATATCGATTTCCCTGAAGCAACGAGTGACAACCCAACACAATGTATTGCACTGGCGATTGATCCGGATCAAATCAGAAAAACAATCACCTATCTCAATGAATTTTTCCCTAAAGAAGCTGCTGCTAGTTTGTGGCAATTGAATTTTGAGGAATGTCATTTTCAGAATAGCGAAGATATTGCAGGCTTAATTAATAAAGTAGTCAGAATTTGCTCAGAACGCTCTGGAGCTACAGATATTCTAGCTGATCTGACCTTAAAAGAATTACTAGTACGCATCATGCAAAAACAGCATCTGAAGAGTTTGGGGGCAGATTTATCGGAGCAGAACCGCAATCCATTGGCTTATGTACTCCATTATATCAAAACTAATCTGAATGAAAAAATAAATATCAATAGCTTGTCGGATAAGGCATGTATGAGTAAGGCCACGTTTTATCGCTTATTTAAGCGAGAACTGGGATTAAGTCCGAATGAATTTATTCTCTCTGAGAAAATTGCAAAAGCAAAACAACTGTTGAGTAATCCAAAAGCCAAGGTAGCTGCCGTTAGTTATGAGCTTGGATTCAGTGATGCAAATTACTTTATACGTGCATTTAAAAAATTGGTAGGAATGACACCTGGTCATTACCAGCTTCAAGTAAATGCCGGTTTCTAGTCATTTTAAAAAAGGATGGAATGTGTTTTTATAAATGTTTGATTGTGTTTTCTAGTTTTTAGGAATATAATGAATGAATTGAACGGAGTGAATTTATACATTATTAGTTAGTTTTAACTAAATCCCGCTGTAAATAGAAACGTTCCTCATATCCATTTTATGAAAAGCTGAAGGTCCTCCTTCAGCTTTTTTTTGTTACAATCCCTGGTAAAAGGGGAGCAGGTATCCAACCAATTGTTTACAAGACCAGTATTTTTTACTGTTTATATTTTATATTTTGTATCATTAACTTAGCGTTTGACCCACAGCTGAAACACCAAATAAACCAAATATAAAATGAAACAATTAATGCCTGCAAAGCTCTTTTTGGGCTGTTGTCTGCTGTTTACATTAGCTAGCAGCCCAACTTTTGCAAAAGAGCTCTACATTTCTGTAAAAGGAAATGACAATAATCCAGGGACAAAAGAAAAGCCCTTGGCCAGCTTTAAAAAAGCACAGCTGATGGCACGAAAAATCAATGAAGCGCTGACCGTTTATGTTCGCGGCGGAACCTATTACCTGACTGCTCCAATAATTTTCACCAGGGAAGATGACAGGTCTGTAAAAACAGCAGTAGTATATAAAGCATTTCCTGGAGAACAGGTGAAAGTAAGTGCTGGAAAGCCACTGCAATTGACCTGGGAATCATTTTCCGCTGGAATTAAAAAAGCAAAGGTTGCTGATGAAATCGCTTTTGATCAGTTATTCGTTAACGGAAAACAGCAGCGCATGGCGAGGTATCCAAATTACAATCCGGCAATCCGTTTTTTCGGCGGGGCTTCTGCTGATGCCATTAGCCCGGAAAGGGTGAAAAGTTGGAAACATCCGGAGGGAGGATTTGTACATGCCCTTCATAAACATGAATGGGGAGGATACCAATACGAGATCATCGGAAAAGATGAACAAGGTAAATTAGCACTGAATGGCGGCTTTCAGAATAACCGGCAATTAGGAATGCATGATAAATACCGTTTTGTAGAAAATATTTTCGAAGAACTGGATACCGCCGGGGAATGGTATTTTGATAAAAAAGATAAAACACTGTATCTGTATCCAGAAAAAGGAGTTGATTTAAGTAAAACACTACTGGAGGTTGCGCAGTTGAAATCACTTTTTGAGTTCCGTGGAACTGCAGCACAGCCGGTACGAAATATTCGGCTGGAAGGAATGGAGCTTAGCCATACGCTAAGGACTTTCATGGAAACCAAAGAACCCTTACTACGCAGCGACTGGACGATTTATCGTGGCGGAGCCGTAGTGATGGAAGGTGCAGAAAACTGTGTCATCAGCAATTGCTTTTTCAATTCAGTTGGTGGAAATGCTGTTTTTATGAGCAATTATAACAGAAATAATGTGGTCACAGGCTGTCATATTCTTAATGCAGGTGCCAGTGGGGTTTGTTTTGTGGGTGATCCAGCTGCAGTGCGTTCTCCAAGTTTTGAATATGGACAGTTCGTTCCTTTAAAGGATATGGACCTGGAGAAAGGACCTAAAACGAATAATTATCCGGCGAATTGCAGTGTTGAAAATACTTTAATGCAAGGACTAGGCAGCGTAGAAAAACAGGTTGCCGGTGTAGAAATTTCTATGTCGATGGACATAAAAGTAAGCCACAATACCATTTATGATGTGCCCAGAGCGGGAATAAACATCAGCGAAGGCACCTGGGGCGGACACTTGATTGCCTATAATGATGTGTACGATACCGTATTGGAATCAGGAGATCATGGCGCTTTTAATTCCTGGGGCAGAGATCGTTTCTGGCACCCGGATTATGCTTCGATGGCCGAAATTGCTAAAAATAACCCCGAACTGATTAAGGCTGATGTGATCAAACCGATCGTCATTCATGACAATCGGTTCCGCTGTGACCATGGCTGGGATATTGACCTGGACGATGGTTCTGGTAACTACCATATTTATAACAATGTTTGTCTGAATGGCGGACTAAAACTTAGAGAAGGTTTTTTCAGAACCGTAGAAAACAATGTGATCCTCAACAACTCATTTCACCCTCATGTCTGGTTTAAAAATAGCGGAGATGTTTTTAAACACAACGTAGTGATGCGTCCTTATTATCCGATCCGGGTGGAAGATTGGGGTAAAGAAGTGGACTACAATCTTTTTCCTGATCAGGATGCGCTGCTGCAAGCTCAAAAAGCAGGCACAGATGTGCATTCGATATTCGGAGATCCTCAGTTTATCCATCCTGAAAAAGGAGATTATCGTGTAAAAGCCAGTTCTCCTGCCTTGAAAGTAGGCTTTAAGAATTTTTCAACAGACCAGTTTGGGGTAACTAGCGCCAGCTTAAAGGCATTGGTTCGTCCGGTAAAGCTCCCGGTAATCGTTTCCGATGGGAAGTCTGATGAGGTAGTATATTATCACTTCCTTGGCGCAAAGGTGAAAAATCTAAATACACTGGGAGAACGTTCTGCCACAGGCATGGCTACTGAAACAGGTGTGTTAATCCTGGAAGTCCCAGAGAAAAGTATTTTGCATGGCTTACTGCAGGAAAATGATGTGCTGCTGATGTGCAGTAATCAGCAAATTAGTAACTGGAATGAGCTGGCTAAGGTACAGGGAGGTTTTAAAGCTGGACAAAAAGTACCCATCTCGATTTTTAGAAATCAGAGTTTAAAGAAAATGGAGGTCCTGATCAAATAGTGTCTGATGAATAATGAGCAGCTGCTGATGCTGCTCATTAAAAAAATGGTAACATTATGATACTGTTTTGAGGATAATGAATGGGTTTCTTTAAGTTTGAATGTTTAACCAAGCCAATAACTGGATCCTATGTCAGATTTTCGTCTAGAAGTATTCTATACCGTAGCCAAACGTCTTAGCTTTACTAAAGCCGCTGAAAGCTTATTTATTACCCAGCCGGCTGTGACAAAACATATCCATGAATTGGAGCATCAGTATAATAATAAGTTATTTATCCGCAAAGGAAATCGGATTGAGCTGACACCTGCTGGTGAATTGTTATTGCAGCATGCAGAAGAATTATTTGCGATTTATAGAATCATCGATTTTGAGATGAATGCCTTGGTAGACAAGAAAGAAGGGCTCTTAAACCTGGGTGCCAGTACCACGATCGCGCATTATGTAGCCGCTCCGCTGCTTGCCGGTTTTAGAAAGAAATTTCCCGACATTCGTTTGAACCTGATCAATGGGAATACAGAACAGATTGAAAAAGCCCTGATTGACAGAGCAATTGATCTGGGGATCGTAGAGGGCAAATCTAAAAACCAGGAAATCAGTTATACGGAATTTATTAAGGATGAAATTGTGCTGGTCTGCGGAAAAGATCATCCATTGGCAAAGAAAGACCAGCTGAGTCCAGAAACACTCAAAGATTATGCTTTTGTGCTTCGGGAACAGGGATCTGGAACGAGAGAAGTGCTCAGCCATGCGCTAAAATCCATAGGCTTAAAAATGTCCGATCTAAAAGTCGAAATCCAGTTGGGCAGTACTGAAAGCATGAAATCGTATTTAATGAACTCTTCTTGTTTGGCCTTTATCTCTATTCATGCCCTTAGTAAAGAACTTCAGAATGGTAGTCTGACTGTGATTGATGTCAGCGGATTGAGTATTGAACGTTATTTCTACTTCATTCATCTTCAAGGAAAACTGGATGGATTATCTGAAGTGTTCTTGCGTCATGTTCAATTGATGTATAACTTAAAGTAATATCGGATCAGGTTTTTGTATTTGACCAGTCTTCCCATTCTTCTCAATTTTGTAAGACAAAAGAAGAGAAATTATGGAACTGAGCGAGCGAAAACGGAAGGTTATTTTTATCACAGCGGCATTGTTTTGTCTGCTGCCATTTATGTCTGCCCCATTGGCCTTATTATTAGGTTTGGTGATCGCGCAGCTGATGAAACATCCGTTTCAGGAACTCAACCACAAAGCGACCAATCTCTTATTGAAAGTATCTGTGGTTGGTCTCGGTTTT
The DNA here is from genome assembly GCF_001412655.1 of Pedobacter sp. PACM 27299. NCBI lineage: Bacteria > Pseudomonadati > Bacteroidota > Sphingobacteriia > Sphingobacteriales > Sphingobacteriaceae > Pedobacter > Pedobacter sp. PACM 27299. The sequence goes on from NZ_CP012996.1 coordinate 1,338,664, forward strand.
GGAATGAACGTATTTGCCGCTATGAAAGCTGGAAAAGAAGGGGTATTGTTTACCATCGCCTCCATTGCAGGGGTGCTGATGCTTGGCTATTTCCTAGGCAAAATCTTCAAAATTGAACGTAAAACTTCTTACCTGATCTCTGCCGGAACTGCGATTTGTGGTGGCAGTGCGATTGCCGCATTGTCGCCGGTAATGAAAGCAGAAGAAAAAGATATCTCTGTTTCTTTAGGAATCGTCTTTATTCTGAACTCTGTAGCCTTATTCCTTTTTCCCATGATTGGACATGCCCTTGATTTAACGCAAAGCCAGTTCGGAATGTGGTGCGCCATTGCCATTCATGATACGAGTTCAGTAGTGGGCGCGGCCAGTAAATATGGGGAAGAAGCATTAAAAATTGCGACAACAGTAAAATTAGCCCGTGCGCTATGGATTGTTCCACTGGCATTTGGAACGGCTTTTCTCTTTAAAAGCGACCGCTGTAAAGTGCAGCTGCCTTATTTTATCGGCCTGTTTATCCTGGCGATGCTGGCCAACACCTTCCTGCCTTTTGTAAGCGTATTATCACCTTATGTGGTGAGTATTGCTAAAGCCGGATTGATACTGACACTGTTTCTGATCGGCTCCGGGTTGTCCTTTAAAGTAGTGCGGGTGGTGGGTATCAAGCCATTTTTGCAAGGACTGATTTTATGGGCAGCGATTTCTGGCGCTTCCCTCTGGGCGATTATGACTTTAATTTAAAACTCCGCCATTTTATTTCATTAAAATGAGAATAGATCCTCTGCTTTTCACGATTTTTGAAGACACACCAACCTCATCGTTATGACAAAACAAGATTATATCCATATTTACGAAAGAGATCTTCAAAGATTGATTACGGAAATGGAAGCTTATGGCCAGCAAGAAGAAATTTGGTTAACAGCTCCGGGGATCAGCAATACTGCCGGCCACCTGACACAGCACCTGATTGGGAATTTAAGAACCTTCGTTTGCCTGCCAATGGGTGGTTTTCCTTATGAACGCGATCGCGAGGCTGAATTTAAAGCGGTCAGGTTTACTTACGAAGCATTACTAAAAGAGCTTTACGCTTTAAAAGCAGATGTAAAGACAAGTATTGAAAAGCTTGAAGACCTGGATGCGGCTTATCCAATTGAAGTAAAAGAAGTATATGAAGGCCAAACGAACGATTTTATGTTGTGTCATTTATTAGCTCATTTGGCCTACCATACTGGTCAGATCAATTACCACAGGAGATTGCTGACCAAATAAATTGTTTCCTGTATTTATTCCAGCTCAAAAATAGCCTGGATTTCAACAGCTGAATTCATTGGGAGAGAGGAAGCGCCAACAGTAGCCCTGGTGTGCATTCCGCTCTCTCCAAGTATTTCTACGAGTAGATTTGAAGCTTCATTCATTAATACGGCGTGCTTGGTATAGCCAGCTGCAGTGTAGAAAAATCCGGTTAATTGTACCGCTTGTTTCACCTGGTCTAAATTGCCGCCAGCCGCTTGTTTTAAAACCGCAAGTACGTTTAAAAGCGTTTGTCGTGTCGCCAGTTTAGCCTGTTCTTCTGTAACCTCAGTACCCACCATTCCTGGATGATCTACTTTCCCTGCATTTAAAGCAATCTGGTTAATGAAAACCTGTTTGCCGGAAATGCGGAAAGGCTTGTAATTTCCAACGGGTGCAGGAGCTTCGGGTAAAGTGATATTCAATGCTTTCAATCGCGCTTCAATTTTACTTATTGTAGCTGTTACTGTGATCGTACTGCTGCCAGTATTGGAATGGGGATTGTTTGTATTTGCAGTGCTTATGGAAGGCATTGGCGCACTTTCTTTAGTTGCCTGGTAACCTTTAGCGGCCTTCGCCAGGGCGTAGCCTTGAAGTGCTGCCAGGTGTAATTCAGCTGCTGAAGGTCTGGTCACCGCATTTGCACCCGCTAATGAAGTCGCACCAAATGCCGTGTTTCCCTGTGGGATGGTTTTGTCAATTTCCTGATTTCCCATGATACCGGTAGGAACGATCACCATGCCGTGTACGGCAAGCGTACTCCAGAATGATAAAATCGCAGCCTCGCGTCCATCACCGCTTCCTGCCGACATAAACACGGTTGCAGGTTTACCTTCCAGCTTACGGGCAGTCCAGATGCCTACACTCTGGTCCAGAAAATACCGCATATCTGCCGACATATTTCCAAAATGAACCGCAGAGCCAAAAGCAATCCCATCATAATCTGGTAATTCATCAATTGCAGCATAAGGAACGTTAGCAAATGCTTGTTTATTCTCATTGGCCAGAGGTTTAATTCTTGGCACCTGCTTCAATACCGCAGTTGCACCTGGAAATTTTTCTATGCCGGCAGCCATCGCTTCGGCCATTTTATAGGTTCCACCACTTTCTGTATTGAAAAGTATCAGAACTTTTAGAGCTGTAGGTTTTGTGTTCATTTTACGCTGGGCTTTTAGAGATACGGTGCTCAACAGGCATAATCCGACTAACAAACCTGTTTTTACACGTATTGAATTTATAAAATTCATTGAATATTGATTTAAAGATGTAATAAGAACACAAAGGTCGCTAAAGCTGCTTGTCTTTAAATGTCTATATTTGCCAATAACATGTCATTTTACGACACATGAATAAAGCAAGATTTTGTCATTTAACCGTTGATTCGGTAAAAAAGGAAGCCTATGTATGGCATGAAGCAGATTGGAAGTTTTCTGACGACTGGCATGCCCATCAAATGGGGCAGTTGATTTTTGTAGAAAAGGGACTTCAATACCTACATACGGCAGAAAGAACCTATTTATTGCCTAGTCAGCATTGCGCCTGGATTCCTCCCGGATTGGCGCACCGGACTTCCAGCCCCTTGAATCAGGTATACCTGCGCTGTATCTTTTTAAATAAAACCAGCGACAGCCCCTTTTTTAAGGAATTGAATATTTTTCATACTTCTAAGGTGCTGCGGGAGATGATCCTGTTTACAGAACAATGGTCGAGACTGGAAGAAGAAGAACCCCTGGAACAAGATTTTATAAAGGCGCTGATTGGCATTTTACCACTTACTTTCAACGCCGCTTTGCCATTGGTACTTCCGGTACCCAGAGATCCCAGGATCACTAAAATGGTAGATTACCTTGCGGAATGTGTAGATAATGGAGGTGTTCTGGTCAATGAACTCAAAATTCCTGATGTCGCTGCAAAGTTTAACCTCTCTGCAAGAACAATGGAAAGGTTGTTTAAACAGGATATTGGCATCACCGTGGCCGGATACCTCAAATTGTATAAAATGATCAAGGCTGTAGAATTACTTTCTATCTCTGGAGAAACGGTGAAGGGAGTATCGATGAAAGTCGGATATGATAGTGTATCTACTTTTAGCAATACCTTTCAGCAGGTGTTAGGACTTCGGCCGCATGAGATGATGGTGCCTTAATAGAGGCCATTAAAAAATGAAAGGCTCATCAGTGTTTACTGTGAGCCTTTATATAAAGGGGGCATTAATAGCATGTGGAAATAAAGGGTAACTTATACTTTAGAAGGATCATAATGTAATCCCGGCGATAACCAGTATAAAAGCACCATTCTGGAATACCTGTAATTGAATGGGGAGAATAAGAATACACCCACCAATAAGATGGCCACATAGTACCACAGGTTCTCATAAGTTAAAGGCAGGCCTAAAACATAAGCTGCAACACTTATAGAGATCATTTGCGCTACGTTCATCGCATAACTCACAAACATTGCTACATAGAAATAGCCCGGTTCGCGCTCAAATTTTAAACCGCAGTGTGGGCAGAATTCATTCATTTTCTGTACTTTGAAACCGTAGGTCGCGCCTGTGAAAACATTACCTGTACGACATCTCGGGCATTTAGAATGGGTGATACCATACCATTGGGAAACATGTGGTGTGTGATTTAACTGGTCCGTACTGCTCATATCTTGTGTTTTATTTATCTTGTTTTCTAAATTTATCTGGGGTTGAACCCACGTGTTTTTTAAAGAATTTTATGAAGTAAGAGGGATCACTAAAAGCGAGCTTATCTGATATTTCTGCAATGGAAAGCTCCATATTGATCAGTAATCGCTTGGCTTCTAAAATCACCCGATCCCGGATGAGCTGACCTGCAGAGATGCCCAAAAGATCATTGCATAGCGCATTTAGATGATTTGGAGTGATGTATAACAGCGCTGCATATTGTTTAGGAAACCTCAATTCTATAAAATTGGTTTCAATTAATCTTTTAAAACTCTTCAGCAGCGTCTGGTTGTAAGAATTGGTTTGCGGCTGCTGTTTCAAACTCAATCCTCTCGATACCTGAATAAAAATATTCAGCATCAAAAGCCTTACCAGATCGGCATCAAAGGGCCTGGCTTCTTTTCCTTCATGCAGGATTTCTTCAAAAAGGGAAACCACTTTTTCCATCGTCAATTCTGGCAATACCAATACTGCATCACCGGAATGCTCGTCAAAGAAGCTGAAATTCTCCAAGTATAGCGGATTGTATAAAAACGACTTGAAGTAATTTTCAGAGAAGTTGATGATATATCCTTCCACTTCCGATTCAAAAGCCCAGCTGTGCACCTGTCCGGGAGTCATAAAATAGATCATGCCTGGTAATACAGGGTAATTTTTGAAATCTATCGTCTGGCTGCCGCTTCCTTTTGTGAAGCAGACCATGTGGTAAAAGGAGTGGCGATGCGCCGAATGTAAGTGTAAGTACTGCTTAGAATAATGGCCAAACCTGCTCACTAGGATACCCGCATTTTTGTATTCTTCAAAAGTACTGATGTCATAAACAGGGATGTCATTCTTCATATACAAAGATACTGCTTAAGCTGGATTTTTAAGCGGTACTAATTCTTCATAAAATGGTACTTTTTACTGATTGTGATTTATGTGTTTTGCAGATAATGCCCGCATTAGCCTTTTATGTCGGCTGGTTGTGGTGTTTTTGAATCGGTAGTACTTTTTTTAAAGACCCAGTATTTTTGCAGGGTATAATTGAAACCCAGGGAAACGAGGATGTCTACCATGATCCTGGTTATTTTATAATCCAGGCGCAATAGGTTGCTGAAAAGATAAGTTCCTGAAGATTTCAGGAGAATACTTCCGGCAACTACAAATACAAATTTGACCAGCTGGCTGCCAACCGGCAACTGTGGGGATTTATTCGCATTGAAGGTCCAGTAACGGTTGATGGAAAAATTAACGATGGCGCCAATGACGCCACCAATAGCGATGGAAATGGTATAATGAATGTGCAGGAATTCTGTACAGGCGATCATGATCAGGTAGTCGATAATACCACCTGAGAAAGCGGAAACCTGTGCCTTTGCAAAAACGTATACAGATTTCTTAATGCTCATTAACGCGCCTTTTGTTGTTTTGCTTCACGCTCTGCATTGTCCCTGATGTCGCCCAGTTTCAATAGTTTCCTTGTGTCCAGGAAATTGATAATGAATAGTACCAAACAGATTCCAGTAGCAAAATATTCAATTAAATGACCAAAAATAACTTCTAAAATAATGATAATGGCAAGAATAATTCTGATCTCAGTAGGACCTACAATCCCTGCATCAATGCTGTAAATGTCAGTAATTTTATAACGAAGCTGAGAAATGATCATCGCCCAGCCATATAAGGCTACAAATATAAAAGCAATTAGTTCATACTCATTTCGGGCATAAACCAGGTAGCCTAAGCCAATCAGAACGGTACTCGCCCAGTCCATAATGATGTCTAATGAAAAACCATACCATTTACGGGGTGTATTTCTATAATAAGCCATTCTTCCATCCAGGGAATCACCAAACCAATTGATCGCTAAACCTAAGGGGCCTAATAATAAATAGTCTCTGCTGATGTAATTACCCATGATAAAACCTGCTAATACAATTACAGAACCGGTAGTACCGATAAATGTCAGCATGTCTGAACTGATGAAACTAGGGATACGTTTTACCAGCCAGGAAATTGTGCTTTGCTCTATACCGCTTAAAATATTGGTTCTTTTTCTATCCTGGAATATTCTTTTTAAAATGCTGTTGTCGCCAGTTACTTGATGCGCCTCTTCTCTCAATTTATTTTCTTCCATTCAGGTTGTGTAATTATACTCTTGTAGTATATGCTGCAAAAATATGGAATTGAAACTTCAATTGAAGGGAAATTCCGTTATTTATTAGGGATTATTAGCAATTATATGACCGAAATTCAAAAATGAATAATTTATTTAAAAAAGACTATTGATTTAGTAGACTTTATTGTATCTTTGCTGATAGTAAAGTTCATTCATTTATTTACTTATCCAGAAAGACTGAGGGAAAGGCCCTGTGATGTCTTAGCAACCTGTTATTTTAATAAGGTGCTAATTCCTGTCCGCCATTTGGCGGAAGAGATAAGTTGTTAGAAAACCTGTATTTGGATTTTCTGGTAAACTCATCCATGCCTTATTCTTGTAAACTGATTAAGTAGATTTTTTTAAATCTATTAAAGCAATTCACATGAGAATTTATTTAGACAATGCCGCAACCACACCGTTAAACAGAGAAGTATTCCTGGCAATGGAGCCCTATTTCTTTGAAAATTTTGGGAACCCATCCTCTTCGCATCACCATGGCAGGGGAGCGAAAGTAGCCATTGCCCATGCCCGGGGCATTATCGCAGACCTGCTCAATAGCAGTCCGGACCAGATCGTGTTTACTTCAGGAGGTTCCGAAGCGGATAATACGGCGATCCTTTCCGGGATTCGCAGCAATGGCATCCGACTTGCCATCACTTCTACTTTTGAGCACCATGCCGTACTGCATACCTTGCAAGCTTTAGAGAAAAGCGGAGAGATTAACCTGGTTTATCTTCAGCATGATGCAGCAGGTAATCTTTCTCTGCCTCATCTGGAAAAATTGCTGAGTACTAATGAAAAGGCATTTGTTTCTTTAATGCATGGAAATAATGAGATCGGAAACCTAAATGATATTTCCGAAATCGGAGAACTCTGTAAAAGATATGGCGCAGTTTTTCATTCGGATACCGTACAGTCTATGGGACAGTACCGTTACGATACCCCTGATTTGAACGTAGATTTTCTGGTGGGTTCTGCACATAAATTCCATGGTCCGAAAGGCGTTGGCTTTTTATACAGGAGTACCAAACAGAGGCTTTATCCTTTGATTAACGGGGGGGCTCAGGAACAAAAGCAACGTGCAGGTACAGAAAATGTGACCGGCATTGTTGGATTGGCAAAAGCATTGGAAATCAGTTATAGAAACCGGGATGTTGCTCAGCGGCATTTGATCCAATTAAAAGAACGCCTGATCTATAAGCTAAAAGACAGGATTGTTGGAGTAACTTTTAATGGGAATTCTGCAAATACTATGCTCAGTTTAAATAGTGTGCTAAGTGTTTCTTTGCCTGATCCGCAGAATGGAATTGACCTTTTAAATTATCTGGATCAACAGCAGATTTCAGTTTCTGGCGGCAGTGCCTGTAATAGTCATTCTGGTGCAGGTTCTCATGTGCTTACTGCTTTGGGACCTCAGTTTGGCAGATCAACAGTTCGTTTTTCTTTTAGCCGATACAATACCGAGGAAGAGATTGATTATGCCCTGGAGAAACTGGCGAAATGTTATGTGGGGACAGGGAAAGGGGTTTATACAGCAGAATTTTCGCTTTAGACCGTATTTACGTATAAGCTTTATACTGTGTTTGCGTATCAATTGTACTAGCAAACCTGCATCGGATGATCTGTTATTGATGCTATGCAGGTTTGCTGATTATAAATATACTTGGTTGGCTGAATAAACTGATCTTATCTTCTCGTTTTCTTCAATTCGATGACGGTAATTTCCGGCCAGATGCCTACTCTTCCTGAGAAACCAAGAAAGCCAAAACCTCTGTTGATATTCAGGTACCTGCCATTTGCACTGGTAATACCTGCCCAATGCGCATAGCGATATTTTACAGGACTCCACTTGATGCCAAAGGCTTCGATTCCAAATTGCATCCCATGGGTATGACCGGATAGGGTTAGTTGTATTTTTGAAGGCCAGTTTTTTACTTCAGATTCCCAATGGGTAGGATCATGAGAGAGCAAAACCTTAAAATCATCCGGGTTTACGTCTTGCAGTGATTTTTTCAGATCGCCGCGCTCCCCAAAGCCAATTCCCCAGTTTTCTACTCCTGCAAGGATGATATGCTGTCCATTTTTTTCAATCCGTACATGTTCATCTAACAGCAGCCGGTAGCCCATTTCGGCATGGTGCCTTTTTAAGCTTTGTAAATTGGTCTGTTTCTCTGTTTCGTTTTCCCATTTGATGTAATCTCCATAATCATGGTTTCCGAGGATCGAAAATTGACCATGAGGTGCTTTTACCTGTGAAAAGTGCCCCATCCAGGGTACGATTTCCTCTGCTTTGTTGTTCACCAGGTCTCCGGTAAACACAAAAAGATCGGAGTTTTGTGCTTTGATCAGGTCGATGCCCCTTTGTACTGCTTTCGAATTTTTAAAGCTGCCTGCATGTACATCGGAAATCTGTGTGATGCGAAAGCCATCAAATTGTTCCGGCAGCTCGTCGAAGAATAAAGTATGTTTGATCACGCGGTAAGCGTATTTACCTTTAATAATACCATATAAGAAGATCAATACGGTGATTGCAAATAAAGCTAATCCGAATTCTACCCAATACACGCTTCTTGTACCACCAGTAATCACCCGGTAACCGTCGCCAAGAATTAAAATAATCACAAAGACCAGTTCACTTGTGATCAAGACTAAGAACGTATGTGTAGTGATCTTGAAAAAGATATCCATGCCATTGTCGCGCATGCGCTGAATGGAATAGGTAAGGGAAACCAGAATGAAAATTAGGAAGCCCCAGAACACCGGACTCAGCCAACTGCTGTTTGTTAAAGTTTCAATGCCAGAAAGGACATACCAGTTGAGTAAAAATACAAAAGTGGCGATAATGGCGAAGGGTAAAAGGTTGATTTTTCTTTTCATAAAAGACTTAGTATTATAAAAGTAAGTTTTCAGATGGGATTTTGTTTTGATCCTGATCAATTTGACAATTTGCCGATGATTAGGTAGTAGAGGAAATCATGGACAGGTTTGGGGCAGGAGTTAGCGCAATAGGGATCTGTTGCAGGTATCAATACATAGCTCAAATGATTTCGGACAGGGCTCGGATAATTCCGGATAGCTGCGTAATGCAAAGAAATCTAATAAAAATAACTCGCCTTAATTTGCTTATAATCAGTATTATTGGTTTTATTGCAATTAATTCCATAGAATTGGTAGTAAATTAATTAGCTGAAATACAGAAGGTTGCAAATCTTTTACTAATCTAATGTACTACTAAACCTATATACTTTATATATTTGCTTTATGAACCAAACAATTTACAACGGAAATCTAATGTTAACTCACTGCATGTGTGGGTAATGATTTCGGCTGTAAAGAGTAAAAATATTTAAAAGCTTCTTCAGTCTCCCCGACAGAAGAAGCTTTTTTCAAATAAGACCAAACGTACTATGCAAAGTTTTAGAACAGAGTTAGAAAATCCTGTTGTTGAAAAGGATATTATAGATCTTGAGAAAAAGATCAGAGCTTTTCGCGAAGGAAAAATCCATGAGGAGAAATTTAGAAGCCTGCGCCTTGCCCGTGGTGTTTATGGACAAAGACAGCCTGGCGTACAAATGGTGCGTATTAAATTGCCTTTTGGAAAAGTAACCTTCAAACAACTGTTACGCATCGCCGATGTTTCTGACGAGTATGGCAGTGGAAACCTCCACTTAACCACTAGGCAGGACATTCAGATTCACTATGTGAGTTTAGACAGGACCCCTCAATTGTGGGAGGAACTGGAACGCGATGATGTCACGATCCGTGAAGCTTGTGGTAATACGGTAAGAAACGTCACCTCCTCGCCGGATTCCGGGATCAATCCAAACGAATTGTTTGATGTTTCTCCTTATGCACATGCGTTTTTCACCTATTTCCTGCGTAACCCGATTTGTCAGGAAATGGGAAGAAAGATTAAGTTTTCTTTCTCCTCGGATGAAAAAGATACAGCCTATAGCTATATCCATGACCTTGGTTTTATTCCGAAAATCAATGAAAAAGGAGAACGTGGTTTTAAAGTGATGCTGGGTGGTGGATTAGGTGCACAGCCTTTCCTGGCCAGTTTAGTACATGATTTCCTGCCGGAAGATCAGATTATTCCTTATGCAGAATCTGTATTAAGGGTGTTTGACCGTTACGGAGAACGTACCAACAGAAACAAAGCACGTCTTAAATATTTAGTACAGAAATTAGGATTAGAAGAGTTATTGAGACTGATTGACGAAGAAAGAATCGCCAATAAATCAAAGTCTTTTAAAATTGATAGAGATGCCGTGCTTTCTCCGGAGCCTCCTGCTTTGCTGGAATATCCGGAATTGGAAGTGTCAAAAACCTTGGAATACCAGCATTGGCGCGCTACAAACGTAATTGCTCAAAAACAAGAAGGTTTTTACGGCGTCTACGTAAAGGTGCCGGTAGGAGATATTAAAACCGACCGCGCCCGTAAATTGGTGGCAGGAATCAGTCCTTATGTGGCTGATGAAATCCGCGTTACTCAAAATCAAGGACTACTTTTAAAGTTTGTCAGAGCAGGTGCTTTACCAGCTTTATATGAGGCATTGAAGGCTGTAGATTTTGCGACTCCAGGATTTGACAGCATTGGTGATGTGACCACCTGCCCGGGAACAGATACCTGCAACCTTGGGATTTCGAACAGTATGTCGCTTTCTGTAGCACTGGAAGAAGTGATCTATGAAGAGTTCCCGGAATTGATTTACGATAAAGACATTAAAATAAAAATTAGCGGATGTATGAATTCTTGTGGTCAGCATGGTCTGGCACACATTGGATTCCATGGCAGTTCCGTGAAAGCAAACGGAAAAGTAGTACCTGCAGTACAGGTGATGCTGGGTGGCGGTACCGTTGGTGATGGCGCAGGACGAGTAGCGGAAAGGGTGATTAAAGCACCTTCTAAGCGTGCAACCGATGTGTTAAGAACGATATTAAACGATTTTAGTGCAAATCACCAGGAGGAAGAAAGTTTCCATGCTTATTATGACAGACAAGGCAAAGATTATTTTTACCAGCTGTTAAAACCACTGGCGGATCTGAGCACCTTGAAAGAGGAAGAATATGTAGACTGGGGGCATGAAGAGATCTTTAATACGGCAATTGGTGTTGGAGAATGTGCAGGTGTAGTGATTGATTTAGTGGCTACTTTGCTATTGGAAGCAGAAGAGAAATTAGGTTGGGCAAAGGCTTCCTTTGAAGCAAAAGCTTGGTCTGATGCTATTTATCATACTTATGCAGTATTCGTAAACGCAGCAAAAGCACTGTTACTGGATAAAGCAGTCAACAGCAGTACACAGATCGGTGTGATCCGTGAGTTTGATACCCATTATGTGGAAACAGGAGAGTTTAAACTGAAAAGTACTTTCAATGAACTGGTGTTACAAATCAATAAGAATGAGCCTACAGCAGAATTTGCTGCCGCTTACCTGGCTGATGTCACCGACTTTTTTAATCAGATCAATGCAAAAAGAGAGGAGCAAATCTAATGAGTACTAAAAATATAAACAACAAAGAACCAAAGATTACTTTGGTAGGTGCCGGCCCAGGTGATCCTGAATTGATCACGATGAGAGGCGCAAATGCCTTGAAATCTGCCGATGTAGTATTGTATGATGCTTTAGTGAATGAAGGTGTATTGGATTATGCCAACCCTGACGCGATCAAAGTATATGTGGGCAAACGTTCTGGCGAACATTCTTATTCGCAGGATGCTGTGAATAAACTCATGATTGATTATGCCCTGAACTACGGTCACGTGGTACGCTTAAAAGGTGGTGATCCTTTTGTATTTGGCAGAGGCTACGAAGAATTGGATTTTGCTGCGGGTTATAGTATTCCGGTCACAGTGATTCCAGGCTTATCAAGCTCTATTTCTGTTCCTGGTTTACAACAAATTCCCGTTACTCACAGAGGATTAAGCGAAAGCTTTTGGGTGGTAACAGGTACCACGGCTTCTGGGAAAATCTCTAATGATTTATATGAAGCCGCAAGGTCTAAAGCTACGGTAGTCGTATTGATGGGATTGGGGAAACTGAAAGAAATTGTAAAACTTTTCCAAAATGAAGGAAAAGGAAAACTTCCGGTTGCTGCGATTCAAAGCGGTTCGACACAAAATGAAAAATTGGCGATTGGCCTGGTAGATACGATTGTAGAATCAGTAGAAGAAAAAGGAATTGAAGCACCAGCATTGCTGATCTTTGGTGAAGTAGTGTCTTTACACCCTTCTTTTCAACCCATCAGAGAATTTTTCAATGCACTTAAAGAAGAACAATAACTAATATGGAAGGCAATCAATTATTTCCTGTCTTCATTAAATTGAACACCATTCGCACAGTGCTGATTGGTGCAGGTCCGGTTGGACTGGAGAAATTAGCAGCCATATTATCAAATAGCCCTGAAGCTCGCATTAGGGTAATTGCAAAGGAGATTTTACCAGAATTCAGGGAATTGGCTGCTGCACATGAAGGGGTGATCATTCTCGAAAGAGAATTTATCACCGGAGATCTGGATCATGCCGATCTGGTAGTGGCTGCAACAAATAATAATGCGTTAAACCAGCAGATCAGACTGGAAGCCGATCAGCGGAATCTGCTGGTGAACTTTGCGGATAAGCCTGACTTGTGTAACTTTTACCTGGGGTCGATCGTGAAAAAAGGAGACCTGAAAATTGCGATTTCTACCAATGGGAAATCACCAACGATTGCGAAACGTTTAAAAGAAGTGCTGAATGAAAACCTGCCGGAAGCACTGATTGATACTTTAGGAAACATGGAGGCCCTAAGAAATACTTTAAGTGGGGATTTCGCGGAGAAGGTGACCAGGTTGAATGAAGTGACCTCTATTTTAGTTGCGGAAAAAGGTGCAGCGAAAAATGGTGTTTCAAAAGAGAGTAAGGTCTTAAATGATCAGGCGATTTCAAATGAAGCCGGGAACTTTATTGAAAGTCAATCGGCGGTAATTGATGTAATTTCAAATGAGCATACGGGAACAGGAAATGGTATAGTTTCAAATGAAACTCTGGTAGCCGAGAACAATGCGGTTCCTGAAAAGAACATAGATAAGGTTAAGAAAAACTTCAAATGGCTGATCTGGACCTCTATCGTGCTTTCTTTTGCTATAGTCATCACTGCTTTCTGGCATAAGGAACCTGAATTTCAGGCTTACCTGACGCATTTAGATCCTATGTTTTACTGGTTTCTGATTGGCGGCTTTGTATTTGCCATGATTGACGGTGCCATTGGGATGTCGTACGGGGTAACCTCCACTTCATTTTCTCTGGCAATGGGTGTGCCCCCGGCCTCAGCGAGTATGGGTGTCCATTTATCAGAAATTTTGAGTAACGGGATTGCCGGCTGGATGCATTACCGTTTTGGAAATGTAAACTGGAAGCTGTTCCGCATGCTGTTGATACCAGGGATTGTAGGGGCCGTAGTAGGCGCCTACCTGTTGTCGTCATTGGAGCACTATAATCATTATACGAAGCCCATCATATCAGTATATACCCTGATTCTTGGTGGTGTGATTCTTTCCAAAGCCTATAAAATCAACCGCAGGGTGAAAAACCCGAAAGGTAAAATCAAAAAGATCGGTCTTCTAGGCTTATTTGGCGGTTTTATCGATGCTGTTGGTGGCGGTGGCTGGGGATCCATTGTTTTGTCCAGCTTAATCGCAGGAGGAAGAAACGCGCGTTTCTCTTTAGGAACGGTGAAAATTACCAGGTTCTTTATCGCTCTGATGAGCTCCCTGACTTTTATCACCATGTTAAATGGTGCACATTGGGAAGCTGTTGGTGGTTTGGTGATTGGTAGTGCATTGGCTTCGCCGATTGCGGCAAGAGTATCCAACAAGATCTCTGTGAAAACAATTATGGTGTCAGTAGGTGTGTTGGTGGTATTGGTGAGCTTACGCAGCATCATCAACTTTATCCTTAAAGAATTTTAGTCATGAAAGAAGATTTAACAGCAATAGCTGAACAAATAAAAGATAAAGATCCGGTAGAGGCCCTGCGTTATTTTGCAGCTGCTTATCCGGAGAAAATAGTATTCTCTACCAGTTTCGGCTGGGAAGATCAGGTGATTACACACCTGATTTTTGCAAATGATATTCCCATTGAAGTGTTTACCCTGGAAACAGGCAGGCTATTCCCGGAAACATATTATGTATGGAACAGAACATTAGAGAATTATAAAAAACCGATCCTGGCCTATTATCCCCAAGCAGAAGCGCTCCAGGAAATGGTGAATGCGAAAGGACCAAATAGTTTTTATGAATCGGTAGATAATAGAAAAGAATGTTGTCATATTCGTAAGTTAGAGCCATTAAAAAGAGCGATTAGCGGTAAAGATTGCTGGATCACGGGCATCCGTTCTGAGCAATCTTTAAACCGTACAGATATGACCAATCTGGAATGGGATGAGCAAAATAACCTGCTGAAATTCCACCCTATATTTTACTGGTCACTGGAAGAAGTAAAGGCGTATATTAAGAAACATAACATCGTTTATAATACCCTGCACGATAAAGGTTTTCCGAGCATCGGATGTGCTCCCTGTACCAGATCGGTGCAAGAAGGGGAGGATTTCAGAGCCGGACGCTGGTGGTGGGAAGATCAATCAAAGAAAGAATGTGGTTTACATGCCACTAAGTAAAAGATAAGAAAATGAGTAAGTATAATTTAGATTATTTAGACGAACTGGAAGCCGAAGCCATTCACATTTTACGTGAAGTGGCCGGGCAATTTGAAAAGCCAGCATTGCTATTCTCCGGAGGAAAAGACTCGATTACCCTGGTACGACTTGCCGAAAAAGCATTCCGCCCAGGAAAGTTTCCTTTCCCACTGGTACACATCGATACTGGACATAACTTCGAAGAAACCATTTCCTACCGTGATAAAATGGTGGAACGCCTGGGTGAAAAACTCATCGTTGGTCATGTACAGGAGTCTATTGATCAAGGAAAAGTAGTAGAACAAACCGGAAAAAGTGCCAGCAGGAATTCCCTGCAAACGGTCACTTTACTGGACACGATTGCCAAACATGGTTTCGATGCCTGTATTGGTGGTGCACGCCGCGATGAAGAAAAAGCCAGGGCTAAAGAAAGGATTTTCTCTGTAAGGGATGAATTCGGACAGTGGGATCCTAAGCGCCAGCGCCCCGAACTCTGGAACATCTATAACGGTAAAATCCATAAAGGAGAAAATGTACGCGTTTTCCCAATCAGTAACTGGACGGAACTGGATGTCTGGAACTATATCAAAAGAGAAAATATTGATCTTCCTTCTATCTATTTCGCACACCGCAGAGATGTGATCACCAGAAATGGTCAGCTGATGGCCGCTTCGCCATTCCTGAATATGGATGCAGAGGATATCGTAGAAAATAAAATGGTTCGTTTCCGTACCGTAGGTGATATGAGCTGTACCGCAGCCGTAGCATCGGAAGCTGATCAGATCGAAGACATCATCAGTGAAATCAGTGCATCAAAAATTAGTGAACGTGGCGCCCGCATGGACGATAAGGTATCAGAAGCTGCTATGGAAGACCGCAAAAAAGGAGGGTATTTTTAATGAATTTATTGAAATTTTTTACAGCAGGAAGTGTAGACGACGGAAAGAGTACACTTATCGGAAGACTGCTTTACGATACAGATTCTATTTTGGCGGATCAATTGGAAGCCTTACAGCAATCTAACCGCAAAAATGACGATGGTACCATTGATCTGGCCATTTTAACAGACGGTTTAAGAGCGGAAAGAGAACAGGGGATCACCATCGATGTGGCCTATAAATATTTCCAGACAGCGCAGCGTAAATTTATTATCGCCGATACCCCTGGTCATATTCAATATACCAGAAACATGGTTACCGGTGCTTCGACCGCTAAATTGGCCATTATTTTAATTGATGCTAGAAATGGGGTCGTAGAACAAACGATCAGACATTCGTACCTGGTCTCTTTATTGGGAATCGAACATGTAGTGGTAGCCATCAATAAAATGGATATGGTGGATTATAGCGAAACGGTATTCGATGCGATCACTGAAAAGTATAAAACACTGGCCGAAGAATTGAAACTCAAAGCCGTAACTTTCATCCCTGTAAGTGCTTTAAAAGGCGATAATATCGTTCATGAGTCTCAAAATATGGTTTGGTACCAGGGACGTAGTCTCCTGCATTTCCTGGAAACAGTAGATGTTGAAGATAAACAAAGTTATAACCTCGCCAGAATGCCGGTACAATGGGTAGTGAGGCCTCAAACGGATGCGCTTCATGATTACCGTGGTTATGCGGGCAGAATATTAAGTGGTTCATTTAAACTGAATGATAAAGTAACCGTATTGCCATCAGGAAGCAGTTCTACTATCGATAGGATCGAAATATTTGACCTCAGACCGGAAGAAGTGCATGCCGGACAATCAGTTACGATTCACCTGAAGGACAATATCGACATCAGCAGGGGTGATGTTTTAGTCAATGCAGCTCATTTACCGCAAAACTCGAAGTTGATTGAAACAGATGTTTGCTGGATGGATAGCCGCCCGCTTGACGAAAGTATCACTTACCTATTACAGCACAATAGCAAAGTCACAAAAGCAAAGATCAGCGAAATTATTTATAAGGTAGACATCAATACTTTAGAGAAGCAGGATGCAGTAGATTTCAAATTGAATGATATTGGCAGGATTTTAATTAAAACAGCTGATGAATTGGCTTTTGATCTTTATACAGATAATAAGGCTAATGGTGCAGCAATCCTGATCGACAGCAGAACGAATTTAACGGTTGCTGCGCTGATGTTTAGAGCGGTTGCAGATTAATATTTTATAAGTTTAAAAAAGAAGCATTACTAAGAAAAGGTTGAAATCTTTTGCGCTGAAGGGCATAAAACTTTCTATACCTTTTCCTTAGAACGCTTCTTTTTTTTAGCAATCAAGTAAAGAATATTACTTGATTTTCCCTTTTCCCGTTCCCCTTTCCCCACTGTCCAGCTCCCAACTTTCTATTCTCCCTTTTTCCCTCCACAACTATTCGGCGTTAATTTTGCTTTAAAAATTTATGCTATGGAGAGACCTAGAAAATTTTGCGCCCTTCAGCGCAAAAGATTTCAGACTCGAATAGCTAAATTTTTAATTAAAATTATTTGCAGGAATAATTGCCATTTTACCTTGTATTACCTATTTTATGATACTTTTAACCCTTTGAGAATTATGGAGATTATCCACCTGAGTGCAGAATGTTACCCTATTGCTAAAGTAGGTGGTTTAGGCGATGTTGTTGGCGCTTTGCCAAAATACCAGAATAAGCTTGGCCATGTTGCTAAAGTGGTAATGCCCGCTTATCAGACTAAATTTATGCAGGAAAACGAGTTTGAAGTGGTGTATGATGGATGGGGGAAGTTGGGCTTTCATGATTTTCCGGTCAGGATATTTAGAGAACTGACCAATAAACTGGGTTTTGATTTATACCTGGTTCATATTTCCGGTTTAATGGATCGACCCAATGTTTACGGCTATGACGATGATACAGAGCGTTTTTTAGCTTTTCAGATTGCTGTATTGGACTGGATTGCGCAGTGGGAACATAAGCCAGATGTGATCCATTGTCATGACCACCATACGGGATTAGTCCCTTTTATGATGGCGTATGGACATCAGTTTAAAAAGTTAAGTCAGGTGGCTTCGGTATTGACTATTCATAATGCGCAGTATCAGGGGCAGTTTGGCTGGGATAAATTACACTATTTACCACCATTTGATTTATGGAAATCTGGACAGCTGGACTGGAAAGGATCGATAAATCCATTGGCTGCGGCCATTAAATGTGCCTGGAGAGTCACTACAGTGTCGCCAAGTTATTTAGAAGAAATTAGTTTTAAAGCCAATGGTCTGGAAGATTTACTCGCGCAGGAGCGCTCCAAATCTGCGGGCATTTTAAATGGAATTGACAATGAGGTATGGGATCCGCAGCATGACCCTATGCTGGAAAAGAAATATGCAATTCGTACTTTAGATACCGGGAAAAAAGCAAATAAAGCCGCTTTATGTAAAGTTTTTAACCTGGATCCTGAAAAGCCGTTGTTTACTTTTATCGGGCGATTGGTAGGAGAGAAGGGGGCAGATTTATTGCCTGAGATTTTTTATAATGCCTTGTTAAAAGGAAATGGCGCGATTAATGTATTGGTTTTAGGATCTGGAGATCCTCAGGTAGAGGCTAGATTGATGCAGTTGAAAGAGGCTTTTCCAGGAAATTATAATACGTATATTGGGTACAACGAACAGTTGTCACACCAGATTTATGCCGGGGCCGACTTCCTGCTGATGCCAAGCAGAGTGGAGCCATGTGGACTGAATCAGATGTATGCGCTGCGTTATGGAACCGTTCCTATTGTTCGTAGGATTGGAGGATTAAAAGATACGGTGATAGATATTGGAGATGGCGGTTTTGGTATTTGTCATGATCAGACTAGTGTTTGGGATGTAGGGCACGCGATAGGTAGGGCTTATGAACTGTATCAGGACCAGCAGAAGCTAAAGGAAATCCGTAAATATATGATGCAATTAGACCACTCATGGGATAGAGCGGCTCAACAATATATTGATTTGTACCAAATATAAACTGAATATTTATGACTGATAAAGTATTAGGTGTCATCCTGGGCGGTGGCCAGGGATCTAGGCTTTCCCCACTAACACAAACGCGATCCAAGCCTGCTGTTCCTATCGCTGGAAAATACAGATTGGTCGATATTCCTATTTCTAACTGCTTAAATTCAGGCATACATCGCATGTTTGTCCTGACGCAGTTTAATTCCGCATCGCTGAATAAGCACATCAAGAATACCTATCATTTCAGCCATTTCAGTGCTGCTTTTGTAGATATTCTCGCAGCTGAGCAGACTCCAGACAACCCGACCTGGTTTCAGGGAACTGCAGATGCCGTTAGACAAGTGATGCACCATTTGCTGAACCATGAGTTTGAGTATGTACTCATCTTATCTGGGGATCAGCTATACCAGATGGATTTCAACGAAATGGTCAATGCGCATATTGAAAGTGGCCTACACCTGACGCTGGCAACTATTCCGGTAACGGCAAAAGATGCCACTGATTTCGGGATTCTGAAAACCAATTCCGATAATATTATTACCTCATTTATTGAGAAACCAGCCGCAGAATTATTGAAGGACTGGACTTCTGATACTGGAGAAGAGATGCGCGCAGAAGGACGTGAACACCTGGCTTCAATGGGGATTTACATCTTCAGCAGAGAATTGCTGATCAAGATTTTTGCGGAAAATGCGGAAGAGAAAGATTTTGGAAAAGAGATTATCCCAAGGTTACTACAGTCGAACCGTGTGTTGAGCTATCAATATGAAGGATATTGGACCGATATCGGTAACATCTCTTCCTTCTTTGAAGCAAACTTAGGGCTGACGGATGACCTGCCTAAGTTCAATCTTTTTGATAGTAAGCATAGTATTTTTACCAGGGCACGTATGCTGCCGCCTTCTAAAATATTAGGTACTACACTGGATAAAACTATTATTGCCGAAGGCTGTATTTTACATGCCAAATGTATCAAGCATTCAGTAATTGGCATCCGGGCAAGAATTGGTAAAGGAACTACGATAGATAGCTGTTACATTATGGGTAGTGATAAATATCAGACATTGGAGGATTTGGAGATCGATCTGGAAAATAAAAAACCATGGATCGGGATCGGCGACAATTGTACCATTACCAATGCCATTCTGGATAAAAATTGCAGGATAGGGAATGACGTGCAGATTAATGGAGGCCCACAGCTTCCTGATAGCGACCACGCTTTATATACGGTAAAAGATGGTATTGTAGTTGTTAAAAAAGGCGCAATTATTCCTGATGGAACGGTGATTTAAAATTGCAGGAGTAAAAAAATAGAATTTTTATGAAAAGCAGTTGTAGGTGTTTAAGCCTGCAACTGCTTTTTTTTGGATGCCCGAAATTTTATTGATACCTGAAAATCAGAGAGAATACCGTTTTCTCATAAGGGATGGAATTTACTTCCAGGTTCCCGTGGTGCATTTTCATAATATTTCTGGTGATGGTAAGCCCAATGCCTGAACCATTTTTTCTGGTGGTAAAGAAGGGGACAAAGATCTTTTCAATCAATTCTGTATCAATACCCTTTCCATTGTCGCTCACCTCCAGGTAAAGTTTATTCTGATCCATCCGGTAATTGATTTCTATAACCGGGTGTTCTACTCCTTCCAAAGCATAAATACTATTGGTCACCAGGTTGATCAATGCCTGTTCTACCAGTTTCAAATCAATTTGAATGGTAATCTTGGAAGAGGTTTGCTCCACTTTAAGAATGATGTTTCGGCCGCTGGCAAAAGGCTGCATCAATACTTTAATGTGCTGCAGGATTTCTCCTATGGTATGGTATTCCAGGTCTGGAGTTGGCAATTCTGCAATTAAGCGATAATCTTTTACGAAGTCCAGCAGCCCCTCAGACCTTCTTTTGATAGTTTTTATGGCTGGTTTTAGATCTTCCAGGTCTTCGTAGTTTAAGGACTGCTTATCCGCAATCATACTGTTTACGGTGTCGGATAATGAGCTGATTGGTGTGATCGAATTTAGGATTTCGTGGGAGATTACGCCAATTAAGCGGTTCCAGGCCTCAGATTCCTTTTGCTCTATCTCATCTTTAATGTTTTGGAAGGAAATGATGGTGTAATCGGTCAGATATAGGTTTAAAGGAATCACTTCTGTAGAGAGCTGGATTTGTTTATCCTGGATTTTAAGCTCCATAAAGCGTTTTCCTCCTTTGCCAATATCTTCTATTTCTTTGGCAAATGCGGGACTATGCTGTGCCAGTCGGTGCCAATATTTATAGGCTGGTATCCCCAGTAAACTGGTGGCTGCCTGATTAAAAAACACGATTTCTGCTTGTTTGGCATCCTGCTCATTGTCTTTCACCACGATGACCCCTACAGGCACTTGCTCCAATATAGTTTTGATCAATTGGAACATGGAGTCTTTTTCCAGCTGCATGTCTTTTTGTGTCTGTATGATGTCGTTAAAAGACTCATACAGTTCTGGAAAACTTCCGCTGGTTGCTTTATTCCTGAAGTTTAAGGTGCTGTCGCGGGTTTTTACTGCCAGGATGAAACGTTTAATGTCGTCTCTGATTTGATTTATATAGTAATATAAATTTATTAATGCGGCGATCAAAAGGACACTCAATCCGGAAATGGTAAACCAGAGTTCTGTTCTTTTGATCAAATGATACAGCAGGATCCCCAGCACATTGATTAAAACTAATCTGCAGAGCAGTTGGAAGGTGAATCGGTTATAGAACATCATAGGTCAAACTTTTCTATGCGTCGGTAGAGTGCAGCACGGGTGAGGCCTAGTTCCAATGCGGCTCTGGAGATGTTTCCTTTATGTTTATCGATTGCTTTTTGCACCATCAGCTTTTCCATTTCTTCCAATCCCATTTCTGGCTGTATGACGGTACTGCCTCCAAATTTCTGCGGGCTCAGCTGCAGGTCATGTGCAGAGATCTCTATGCCATCGGCCATAATTACGGCACGCTCAATAACGTGCTGCAATTCTCGCACATTTCCCGGCCAGTGGTAACCCAGTAGCAGTGTTTCCGCTTTTGGCTCAAATTTGTACAGGTTTTTATGGTATTTGGTGCTGAAGCTATGCAGAAAGTGGTTGGCCAGCAGGGTAATGTCTGCTCCACGCTGCGCTAATCCCGGTAATAAAAGTTCTACAGTATTGATGCGGAATAGTAAATCTTGTCGGAAAGTCCCTTTTGCCACCATATCATTTAAAGGCATGTTAGTGGCGGTGATCAGCCTGACATTTACCTTTCTTTCTTTACTTTCTCCCAATCTGGTGACGGTTCTATTTTGCAGTACGCTCAATAATTTAGCTTGCAGCGGCTGGGATAAATTGCCGATCTCATCCAGAAATATCGTTCCGCCCTCGGCAAGTTCGAACCTGCCGGGTTTATCTTCTTTTGCATCCGTAAAAGCACCTTTAGCATAGCCAAAGAGTTCACTTTCGAAAAGGTTCTCATTGAGGGAGCCTAAATCTACATGCATGAAAATGGCGTTTTTCCTTAGTGAATGCTTGTGCAATTCGTAAGCAAATACCTGTTTACCTGTTCCGTTTTCGCCCAATATCAATACATTCGCATCGGTAGGGGCCACTTTTATCAGTGTGTGCTGTAAGTGTTTGATCGGTTCGGAGTTTCCAACAATATGATCAAATTGTCTGGCCTGATCCTTTTGCAGTGAAGAATGGATCTTTTCCAGTTTCTTCACCTTTTTATTGGATTGCCTTAATCGGGAGGCAGAAGATAGGGTCGCAAATAGTTTTTCATTTTCCCAGGGTTTCAGGATAAAGTCTGTCGCGCCTTTTTTGATTGCCTGAACAGCAAGTTCTACGTTTCCATAGGCAGTCATCAGAATCACGACATAATCTTTATCAATTGATAAGATGTGCTCCAGCCAGTACAATCCTTCTCGGCCATCACTAGCCCCTTTCTGATAGTTCATGTCGAGCAAAATGAGGTCTACGTCATTGTGACTCAATAATACATTGATCTCTTTTGGTGATTTACAGGTGATCACCTGACTGAAGTGCTGCTTTAGAAATAAGCGTGCACTTAATAGGATATCATCGTCATCATCAATTACTAAAACATTTGCATCTATCATTATGGTATGAATTTAAATCAAAAATAAAAGAAACTGTTCGATGATGTACAGCTACTGTCCGATTATGAACGGTTTTTAATATGGTGTTGATTTAAGTAATTGATATACAGTAATATAAATGTGTTTATTCTGATTGGCACAGCCTTGGCTTATGGCTCAGCAATAAGCGTAAGATAAAAATGGATAAGATTATACAGAAGAAACGGTTCAATAAGAAAACGATATTAACTATTGTAGGTGTGGTTGTTTTAGTGGGGCTAGTGGCCTATGGGTATAGCTTATCCTTGAATAAGGTGTACAAAGCAGATGCAGAGAAAATAACCATCAACCAGGTCAGTTTTGGTGATTTCGAAGATGTCGTATTATTGAATGCCAGTGTTGTTCCTTTAACTTCTGTGATTGTGAGTTCGCCGGAAGGTGGAACGGTAGCGGAGATTTTTACAGAGAACGGAGCATCCGTCGTAAAAGGAACGCCTTTATTGAGAATCACTAATCCAAATGCTTTATCTAGCTATACTTCCAGCGAAACCAGCATTACGGAGCAGATCAATCAATTGAGAAAACTAAGATTGGATCTGGAGCAAAACCAAAGGGTAATGGGGCAGGATATGATGGATATTGAAAACAGTTTGAGAACTGCAACCCGTAAATATAAAATTGACAGTGCTTTGTTCAAGAAGAATGTGATCACCAGGGAGGAGTTCAATACCTCCAGTCAGGATTACGAATACTATCAAGGCAGAAGAGGGATATTAAGACAAGCTATCAAACAGGAAAACGAAGGTAGGGTCATGCAATTGAAACAAATTGACATTTCAATCGGAAGAATGAATGAGAGCCTGGAAACCATCCGACAAAATATAGAAAACATGACAATTAAGGCTCCTGTAGCCGGTCGTCTCTCCTCTTACGATCCGGTTATAGGTAAGTCTTATTCTCCTAATGAGATGCTGGGTAAGATTGATGTCATGCAAGGTTATAAATTACAGGCCAGTGTAGACGAATATTATGTAAACAGAGTGAAAGAAGGGCAAACTGCCAGTGTGGAGTTCAATGGTAATACCTATAAGTTAGTGGTTAGGAAAGTAATTCCTGAGGTAACTGCCGGACAGTTTCAGGTGGAGCTTGTGTTTGAAGGCAAAGCACCGGAAGACCTGAGAAGAGGTTTGTCTATGCAGGTGAAACTGACCTTGTCTGACAATAGTAAATCATTGCTGATTGCTCAGGGACAGTTTTTCCAAAGCACTGGAGGTACCTGGGTATTTGTCCTGAAAGATGGGAAAGCAACCAAGAGAAATGTGAAGATTGGCCGTAAAAACCATAAATATTATGAAGTATTGGAAGGACTGCAAAAAGGAGAGGATGTGATTACTTCATCTTACGATCAGTTTAATCAATATGATATTGTAGAAGTGAGTAAATAAGATAAATTTAGGTTAGTTAGCCCGCGGTTTGCGTTGACCCGGGCGCTCATCTACTAAAAAGAAACCCTGAAAGAAAAAATATAGCCATGATAAAAATTGAAAACCTGGAGAAAGTTTACAAAACTGAAGAAATTGAAACAACCGCTTTGAATGGAATTAACCTTCATGTGAAAGAAGGAGAGTTTGTCTCTATTATGGGACCATCCGGATGCGGTAAATCTACCCTTTTAAATGTGATGGGCTTACTGGATAAACCAGAAAGCGGCAGCTATAAATTTATAGATACGGAACTGCTGAAACTAAACGATAAAGAACGTTCTAATTTCAGAAAACGCAATATGGGATTTGTGTTTCAGAACTTCAACCTAATTGATGAACTGACCGTTTTTGAAAATATTGAACTGCCTTTGATTTACAATAAAGTAGCTGCTCCGGAGCGCAAGCGTCTGGTGAATGAAATCATCGAGAGGATGAATATCGTGAATAGAAGCGGGCACTTTCCTCAGCAGCTTTCCGGTGGACAGCAGCAGCGTGTGGCCGTAGCCAGAGCACTGGTGACTAAACCTAAATTGGTACTTGCGGATGAGCCAACCGGTAACCTGGATAGTTCTCATGGTAATGAAGTAATGGAATTGCTGTGTGAACTTAACGAAACAGGAACTACCATCGTTATGGTGACCCACTCTTCTCATGACGCCAGTTTCTCCAACCGCATCATCAACTTAAAAGATGGTCATGTGATCTCAGAGAAAATTAATAAGACCCGTACCGAAGAATTAATTTAAAATATCAAATCCTGATGTTCCGACTCAACCTCAAAATCGCTATGCGCAACCTTTGGAAAAACAAAGGATATACGCTGATTAACATTCTTGGTTTAAGTATCGGTTTGGCCGTTTTTTGTGTCATACTGCTATTTGTAAACCATGAAACCAGTTATGATCGTTTTGATCAGGCTATGGACCGCGTATATCGTTTAGGCTACCATAAAGGCGAGAAAAAATCGGATTATTTCTCTTATATGGATGCTGGATTGATTAAATCCAATGAGCCGGCGGTAGAAGATTTTACTGTGATTGAATCGCCAAGGAACGACCAGGAGATGTTGGTAGAAAGTAATCAGCAGGCATTTTACCTGAATAAAATCATTAGAGCAGATGCGAATTTCTTTAAATTCTTTCCATTTGTTTTGCTGGAAGGAACTAAGCATACGGTGTTCTCAAACACCAATAGTATCGTGTTGAGCAAAGCGCTGACTGAAAAATTGTTCGCTGGGAAAGAGGCTATTGGACAAACCCTGAAAACTAAAGATATTTTCAATCAAACCACTACTTATACCGTTACCGGAGTTTTAGACGAACAGAAAAGTGCTTCTCATTTAGATATGAATGCCTGTGTATATACCGCTAAAAGCGATTTTCAGAAAACGGAAGGGTATGGTGTTTACAATATTTATTTCCGTTTGAAACCTGGAGCAGATCTGGCATCGGTAGATCAAACGGTAAACAGGCTAATTTCAGATAAATGGGCTAAGAAAGCAGGACTTGCCCTAGCCGGAAAATCAGCATCAAGTGATGCAAAGGTGGAAACATCTACTTCAAAAGATAAATCCCTTCCTGAAGGGGCTTTTTTAGAGAAGAGTCAGAACATTCACCTTTATCCTAAAATGGATGTGGGCAGCAACCTCCAGGTCATCAATATTCTTGGATTTCTGGCCATATTTATCCTGGTTCTGGTAGGCATTAATTTTACTAATCTATTGGTTGCAAGATCTTTTAAGCGTGCTAAAGAAGTAGGAATTAGAAAAGTATTGGGCGCGCAGGTACCCGCCATTATGACTCAGTTTTTGGTAGAAGTGATGGTCCAGCTATTCGCTGCATTTTTAATTGGAATGGTATTGATGGAATTCATGCTGCCCATCTTTAATGGCATGCTCGATTTGTCTTTAACCTTTTGGACCAACCCCTCCATCTCGGGGATTTTAGCTCAGATTGGCCTGGTTTTACTAGGCACCTTATTGTTTACAGGAGCCTATCCAGCATGGTATCTTTCGCGTTTTGAACCTGCAAAAGTATTAAAAGGAGACATCAGCAGGAGTCAGGGGGGCAACCGTCTGAGGAATGGCCTATTGGTATTACAGTTCGCTATATCTGTGATATTTTTGGCAGGAATGCTATTGGTGAAGGAGCAGGTAAATTTCATCAGGAAACAGGATCCCGGTTTTAATGCAGCACAGGTGCTGGCGATAAAAGCACAGACGACGCCAACAGCTTATGAAAACTATAACCGATTGAAAAGTCGTTTAGAAGCAGTTCCAGGGGTAACGCTTGTTTCTAAAACTACCTTTTTACCCGGCGCTCAGCTCCCGATTACGTTAGGGTTAAACCACAATGGAAATGTAGTACAAACGAAAAAAATTGCCGCATCCATTGGATATTTCGACGTGATGAACATTCCAATCCTGCAGGGCAGAGCCTATACAGGAAAATTTAGCAGCGATACCACGGATGCAATTGTCTTGAATGAGGCAGCGGTGAAAGCTTTAGGTATCAGTGATCCTATTGGTAAGACTGTCAGTTTTGAAAACAATAAATATGATAAATACACGACCAGGAAAATTATTGGCGTGGTAAAAGATGTGAACATGCAAGGCTTCGAAGTGGGAGTGGCTCCAGCCTTTTATGTCCCTGATCTAATGATGGGCGGAGGCTGGCAAAATCAGATTCTCGTTCGCTTAAAGGAGGGAGAGATCCAGAAAACGATGGCTGCGGTAAAAAACGTATGGGCAGAAATAGAACCAGGTTATCCAATGTCTTATGTGTTCGTAGACGAACAATTTAACCTGAGCTATGGAAAGTATATTAGATTGAGTGAACTGTTCAGCGCTTTTACCTTTTTATCGGTCTTCATCACCATCATGGGACTGTTGGCATTGGTGGCTTTGATGACCGCTCAGCGAACCAAAGAAATCGGCATCAGGAAAGTGCTGGGAGCCTCAGAATTGAACATCATCATGATGCTGAATAAGTCATTTGTTAAACTGGTCTTTATTGGCAATATCCTGGCTTTACCAGTGGTATATATCCTGATGAAAAGCTGGTTGGACAGTTTTGCGTATCGCATGGAAATGCCGGTTTGGCCATACTTGCTGGCAGTGCTGACTTCGATATTGCTGGCAATGCTGACGGTGTCCATGCAAACTTTTAAAACAGCCAGGAAAAACCCGGTTGATGCCCTTAAATACGAATAATTAAAGTAGAAATATTAATATGTTCAGACTTAACCTTAAAATCGCATTGCGTAACCTTTGGAAAACCAAAGGTTATACCTTGTTGAATATCTTCGGGCTATCCATCGGTCTTGCAGGATTTATCATCATCCTTCTGTACGCAAATCTGGAAAAAAGTTATGATACCTGGAACCCGGAGGCGAAAAATGTATACCGTCTTTCTATTAAATGGGGCCCAGATCAGGACGAGTATTCCTCCAGTCCAGCTGAATTAGCACCTGCGTTAAAGGAAATGACCCCTGAAATTGAAGATTATGGGCGTTATTACGTATGGGATAGCTATCAGCGATTGCTGACTGCTGGTTCTAAAGAGATGTACGTAGACCATATTCTTGGGGTAGACAGTAACTGGTTTAACCTGTTCCCTTATAAATTCATTTACGGAGATGCGAAGTCATCCATCCTATCGAATAATCAGATTGTCCTGAGCCAGCCGGTAAGTGAAAAGTTCTTTGGGAAAACGAATCCTGTAGGACAGTCTTTAGTAGTCAATGCCGATAAGCGTTATACCGTAAGCGGTGTTTATGAATTGCCAAATACACCCGAGCATATAGAAGCAGAAGGCTTTGTAAAGAAATCTTCAAAAGGAGATGGTTGGGGCAATGGTAATTTTTATACCTACCTAAAAGCTAAACCTGGAACAGATGGGAAAATGTTGAGTCATAAGCTAAATGCCGCATTTCAGAAATTGCCGATGGTAAGAAAAGATACGAACATGCAAAAGGTTCAATTGATCACGCTGCCAGTAACTGATGTTTATCTGCATGCCACTAGTCTGCAGGATCCTGTTAAAAGAGGAAATCCAGCAATGGTCACAATTTTGGTGTTATTCTCTTCTTTATTACTCATTATTGCCTGCATCAATTTTACGAATCTAGCGATTGCTCAATCGGTAAAAAGAGCAAAGGAAACCGGAATTCGTAAAGTATTGGGCGCTGTGAGAAGCAATCTGATCACCTATTTCTTAACGGAAACAACGATTCAATGTTTGCTGGCCTTATTACTGGCCTTCGTATTTGCGGAAGTATCCTTGCCTATGATGAACCGTTTAATGGACATCAACCTGTCGATATTTACCTATAGTAATCCTGGGCAGCTGATCCTTCAGGTTGGTCTGGTGATGTTATTGGTGATTGTTCTTTCCGGAGGATATGCAGCTTTCTTTTTGTCGAGTTATGAACCGGTTAAGGTATTGAAGGGTAATTTTTCAAGAGGTAACGGTAGTCTATGGATGCGTAAAGTATTGATCTCAGTGCAATTTGTAGTCGCTATCGTCTTTATCATTTCTTTGATAGTGATCAAACAACAGGTGAGCTATATCAAAAATCAGGATGTAGGCTTCAAGAAAGATCATTTGCTGGTATTTAAAATTAGAAAAGCTGATACCAGAAGGAATTTTCAGCCCGTAAAAGACAGGTTGTTGAAAATTGATGGGGTAACCGGAGTAAGTCGGGTAAACTATTATCCTGGTGTAAAAGATATGCAGGTTGTAGGAAGAGAGTTTAACGGCCAGCCTATTGAGAACATGAGTGTGGTGACGGTAGGTTTTGATTATTTCGAGGTAATGGGCATGCCTCCGATAGCTGGCAGGGTATTCTCTAATCAATTTAAAACGGATAGTACCTCCGTTGTAGTGAATGAAGCTGCGGTTAAAAAATATGGATTACAAAACCTGATTGGCAAAAAGTGGTTCGATGATAGGATTATTGTAGGTGTAGTAAAAGACCACATCCAAAAAGGGATGGAGCTTGCTGCAGAGCCGACAGCCTTTATGATAGAGAGTAAAAATTCCAATGCCGCGAATCAGGTGGTGTTGAAACTGAATGCTGAACATACACAGGCCACGATAGAAGAGGTGAAGAAACTGTGGGAATCGGTAGAACCCTTTCCATTTCAATATACCTGGCTGGATCAGAGTTTTGCCAATGTATATGTGCAGTACATCAGGCTTGATAAGATTTTCAATGTTTTCACTTATGTCACGCTCGCACTCGCTATACTCGGTTTGTTTGCACTGGCTTCCTTTACTGTGCAGGAACGTACCAAAGAAATTGGCGTAAGAAAAGTGCTGGGTGCAGAAACCCGGGATATCCTGAAAATGATCAATAGCACTTTCCTGATCCTGGTACTGGTCGCCAATCTAATCGCCATTCCGATCGCTTATATTTTAGCCAGCACCTGGTTGTCTGGATTTGCTTATCGCAGCTCGATCACCATCTGGCCGTTCCTTGCCGCAGCGTTCGTTTCGGTATTGGTAACCGTATTAACGGTTAGTGTGCAGACATATAAAACTGCCAACGCAAAACCAGTAGATGCACTTAAATACGAATAACTACTCAAATAAAAGATATGTTTAGACTAAACTTAAAAATCGCCCTGCGTAACCTTTGGAAAAACAAAGGCTATACCCTCATCAATGTAGGTGGCCTGGCTATTGGCTTGGCTAGCTGTATGCTTTTGTTATTGTATGTGGCCTATGAATGGAGTTACGATAAACATACTTCGGGTTACGATCGTACTTATGTAGTCTATAGTAATCAGAAGAATGCAAACGATATCGTGAGTTATGCCTGGACACCTGGTGTTATGGCGCAGACTTTGAAAGAAACAGTACCTGAGGTAGCTTATGCTTCTCATTCCACTTATCCTGATGAGTTCTTAATCAGTAACCAGAATAAATCCTACAAGAAAAAGGGGGTGTTTGCTGATCCTTCTTTTCTTAAAATTTTCGATTATAAGTTTATTAAAGGAAATAAAGATCAGGCTTTGAACGCTCCTAATGGGATCATTCTTACTGAAAGACTGGCTAAAATTTTATTTGGAGCGGAAGATCCCCTGAATAAAACGCTGAAGTTTGCCGGTGAAGAATTGCTGACCGTGGAGGGGGTGATCGAAGATGTACCCGTAACCAGCAGCATTCAGTTCGACTACTTGCTTTCCTGGCAGTTCTACGAGAAATTAAATCCATGGAGCAAAAGGGCTGGCTGGGGAAGTAATTTCTGTTTAACCCTGCTGCAATTACGGGATAACAGTTCCTTTGAAAAGGTAAGCAAGGAAATCCATGGCGTCTATGGCAGAAACCAAAAAGATAATGAC
Organism: Pedobacter sp. PACM 27299; assembly: GCF_001412655.1. Classification (NCBI taxonomy): domain Bacteria; kingdom Pseudomonadati; phylum Bacteroidota; class Sphingobacteriia; order Sphingobacteriales; family Sphingobacteriaceae; genus Pedobacter; species Pedobacter sp. PACM 27299. The sequence goes on from NZ_CP012996.1 coordinate 1,369,319, forward strand.
AATGCTACTATTATCCATCCTCTTGCTAAATGGCATTTATATGATCATTTTGAGCAGGGGAAATCTGTTGGAGGTAAAATTGATATGCTGAGGATTTTCTTTATCCTTGCTTTTTGTATTCTACTGATTGCCTGTATTAATTTTATGAATCTTTCTACCGCAAGGTCTGAAAAGAGAGCAAAAGAAGTAGGGGTGAGAAAGGCCATTGGTGCAGCAAGGAAATCATTGGTTGGTCAGTTTATGCTGGAATCTATGTTACTGGCCTTTCTGGGAATGATCGTTGCTTTTGTACTCATAGAAATTAGCCTTCCTTATTTTAATAACTTACTCCATGTAACCTTAACGATCAATTATTCCGATTGGAAATTTTGGTCGGTATTACTTGCATTGACACTTTTCACTGGTTTTATTGCCGGTAGTTATCCCGCTTTTTATCTGTCTTCTTTTGAGCCGGTAAAGGTATTAAAGGGATTCAGCAGAAGTGCTGGTACTTCTTTATCGATCAGGAAAGTATTGGTGGTCTTTCAATTTGTATTCGCTTCCTGCCTGATTATTTGTACTGCGGTGATTTATCAGCAGCTGATGTTTATCAAGGACAAACCAATCGGGTACGATAGCAATGGTTTGATTGAAATTCCCATAGAAGGAGTGTTGAAAGATGCCTCAAAAGCATCATTATTCCGTGACAGGCTGCTAAAAAGCGGCGTAGTTAGCCATGTGAGTACTTTTAGCCGGAGCTTAACTCAAGGAGGAAATAATACGACTTCTATCGCTTGGTCCGGTAAAAATCCGAATGAAAATATCCTGTTTAACTTTAGGTTTGCCTATGATGATTTTGCAGCTACCCTGGGAGGAAATATGCTGGAAGGAAGGGACTTTTTACCCCACTTTCAGGATTCCGCCAATGTGGTCATCAATGAAGCTGCGGTTAAAGTAATAGGACTTTCGAAACCGCTGGGCTCGGTCATTACCTGGAATGGAGATAACTATACTGTAGTAGGGGTGATGAAAGATTTTGTAATGGAATCTCCTTATCAAAGTACTACGCCTATGGTGATCCTAAAAGGTATTGAAACAGAAGGGGTGATGGCGATGCGCTTGAATTCAGCAAAAAATCTCAGTACTGCTATCGCAGCAGTGGAAGGAATGATGAAAGAATTAAATCCTGATTTTCCAGCCTCCATCACTTTTGTGGGAGACAGCTTTGAGGCGAAGTTCAATAATGAAAAATTAATGGGCACACTGGCCAATTGGTTTGGCGGTTTTGCAGTGTTTATTTCTTGTTTAGGACTGCTCGGACTCACGCTATTTATGGCTGAACAGCGTAAAAAGGAAATCAGCATCCGAAAAGTGTTAGGTGCAAATACTTTCCATATCCTTACTTTATTAAATAAAGATTTTATTAAACTGGTGGTGATTGCCAACCTAATCGCCTTTCCAGTAGCCTACATTGTCATTAGTAAATGGCTTTCTAAATATGAATTCCGGGTGGAAATCTCTTTGATCCCTTTCGCAATTGCCCTTGCCTTATCCTTGATTATTGCCCTGTTTACAGTGAGTATGCAATCTGTGAAAGTGGTGAAAGCAAACCCCGTTGATGCACTTAAATACGAATAGAAAATGTTTAGACTCAATCTTAAAATCGCGCTGCGTAACCTTTGGAAAAATAGGATTTATACTGCCATAAATATTGGAGGATTAGCCATTGCGTTAGCTGCTTTTATTTTAGTCGCCATCTATGTACGTTTCGAAACTACTTTCGACCATAATGTCCCTAATTATAAGCAGATCTATCAGGTGGGAAGAATATTGCCTGATCGCAAAACGAATTATACTGCGATGTCTTTGGCAAAAGCACTGAAGGATGCGATTCCGGAGATTGAAAATGTAGGGAGGAGCAGACAGACGAATTTTGAATTCGCATTTAGTACTCAGGATGGCCGAGTGTATGGAAAACAGGTGATTTCTGTAGATTATACCCTGGCTAAAATGTTTGATATCAAACCAGAAAATGGCTTGACTAAACCAGCAGGCGGAGCATTGGATTTATATGTACCGAAAGAATTTGTTTCAACCATGTTTCCAAAGAAAGCGCCATCTTTTCCTGTTAAGGTTGGTATTGGGCCGTCAAATGCGCTTCAGTACGGTGATATTATAGGAATTGTCAATCATAATTCTGCGCATTCCAATCTGGTTTTCGATGCTTTGATCATTACCGATGACGTGGGTGCCGGACAAGAACCAAGTGCTAATAATTACCAAACCTATATTGCAGTTAAGGAAGGTACCGATCTGGATTTGCTGCAGAAAAAGGTGGATGCTGTTTTTAAGGAAGAGTTGAAAAAGTCGCGGTTGACGGCCGCTGCTGATCGGGAAGGCACATTAAAGACTGAAACCGACGTAACGATGTCTGCTGATCTTCAGGTGCTAGATAAATCGGGTGTCTTCTTAGATCCTCTTGATAATTTACATTTAAGACCGATTGCAGGTAGCAATACCAATTATAAAATTGTAATGGCCTTGTTGGTACTGACTATATTGGTGATGGTGATTGCCTGTATTAATTTCACCAATCTGACCATCGCACAAACTAATAAGAGGGCAAAAGAAGTAGGGGTGAAAAAGGTATTGGGGGCATATCGCATCCAGCTGACTTTCCAGTTTCTAATAGAGATTTTTATGCAGTGTCTGGTCGCTTTGCTGATTGGAGTCTTGCTTGCAGAATTGTTCCTGCCGCTATTTAATGATGCTTTTAGTGTTTCCTTCTCCCTATGGAAAGGTAACACTGCTCTGGCCTGGCAGCTCCCATTGGTATTGCTGATCATTACATTGATTTCCGGTGTTTACCCTGCATTAGTATTGTCAGGATTTAAACCGGCTTCTGTGTTAAAAGGGAATCTTCAAACCAGCTATAAAACCTTATGGCTCAGGAATGGCTTATTGGTGGCACAGTTTACAGTGGCGATCATTTTCATGGCTGGATTACTGATTGTGAGCAGTCAGCTGAAATATATGAGGACAGAGGATACCGGTTTTAAAACTGGACAGGTGGTGTACATCAAAAATATGGTGTGGTTCGACCGTGGTTATTTTGAGAATATGAAAGCGCGCGTTCTGGCTATCCCTGGGGTTAATTCTTTTACCGTGGCTTCGGATGTTCCTGATGGCTCAAGGCCAGGAAGAGTCAATTACTCTGCAGAAGGTAAGGAATTAGGAATGGACATTGTTCATACCGATTTCGACTATTTCGAAACCCTTCAGCTGAAACTTAAAGACGGTCGCTTTTTTTCCAAAACTTTTCCTGCAGATGCTGAGAATGGAATTGTGCTCAACGAATCTGCAGTGTCAGCTTACGGGATTACGCATCCTGTTGGAAAGACGATCAGGGGTTGTGATATGGACTACCGAATTGTAGGGGTGGTTAAAGATGCCAAAATGCAAGGCTTCGAATCGGCAGTTGAACCTACAGTTTATGCTGTGAATAGCCCTTGTGCAAATGGTAAAATGAAGCTGATGGTGAATATAGACCCTGATCGTATGGCGGGTGTACTGGCCGTTCTAAAGTCAGACTGGAAGAATTTGAATAAGATGGATGGTGATGATTTCAGGTACGAGTTTATGGACGAGTTATATGGCCGCTTATTTAAAAAACAAGAGCAGCTGCAATCGGTATTTTATGGGGCAGCTTTGCTTACTATTTTCATTGCTACTTTGGGTCTTTTCGCATTTTCTGCCTTCACAATCGGTAGTAGGATGAAGGAGATTTCTATTAGAAAAGTGCTGGGCGCTACAGATTTTAATATCCTCAGCTTGCTGAATAATTTCTTTATCCGAATTGTATTCGTAGCCAATCTTATTGGCTGGCCAGTTGCTTATATCGCTGCGCAAAGATGGCTAGATACCTTCGCTTATAGAATTACAATGCCGGTATTGCCCTTCCTGATTGCCGGATTGATCAGTACCCTTTTGACTTTGTTAACCGTAAGTTTTCAAGCAAGGAATGCTATAAAAACAAGTCCTGTTGATGCTTTAAAATATGAATAATAAATATTTCAACCATGTTTAAACTGAACCTAAAAATCGCCTTACGGAACCTTTGGAAGTATAAAGGTTATACTGCGATCAACGTAATTGGGCTGTCCATAGGACTGGCGAGTTGTATTTTGATCTTTCTTTTCTTAAGATTCCAGACTAGTTTTGATGCGCACTATGATAAACAGGACCGCATTTATCGGGTGGTGTCTTACTGGACCTATCCGGATGGAGATTTCTATTCCAATGGGGTGCCTGTGCCTCTGGCTCCTGCTATGCGCAATGACTTTGCACAATTGGAACAGGTGGCTGCGGTCCGGAGCAGGAATGGGGTGGTGTTAATAAAGGCAGCTCCAGGAGTAACAGAAGTGAAAAGAAAGGAACAGCTCTTTTATGTGGAGCCTCAGTTTTTCGATATCTTCAATATAGAATGGTTGTCGGGAAAACCTGCTCAGGCATTGTCTGGTCCGGGAATGATGGCTTTGTCTGAAAAAATGGCAGTTAAATATTTCGGTTCCTGGCAGAATGCAATTGGAAAAACTTTGAATTTTAGTCAAAAAACAGACTTCAAGATCACAGGTGTTTATAAAGATATGCCTCAAAACAGCGATTTCCCATTTAAAATGATCGCTTCTTATGCTTCATTTGCGGGCAAAGATTCTAAAGCATGGGGGCAAGTAACGAACCGTTCTGAGTGTTTTGTATTGCTAAAACCTGGGGTAAACGCTGCGGATCTTGAGGCACCATTGAAAAAGTTTGTGGCAAAATATTATACAGATCCGGGACCTGGAAAAGAGAACCATATTTTCCAGCCAATGACACAGGTACACCATGATACGCGTTTCAGTAATTTCAGTTACAATACCATTTCTTATAAGGAACTTACAGGATTAGGGGTGATTGGTCTCTTTCTTTTGATCACTGCCTGTATCAATTTTATCAACCTGGCTACCGCACAGGCTATCAGCCGTTCTAAAGAGGTGGGGGTACGAAAAGTAATGGGCAGCCGCCGAGGTCAACTGATCTTGCAGTTTCTAAGTGAAACTACATTGATTACCGTAATCGCCTTATTGCTGGCTTGTGTGATTACAGAATTGTCTATACCTGGGATGGAAAGCTTAATGGATGATAAGGTGTCATTCCGTTTATTTTCCGAACCTATGATTTTTGTATTTATGCTGCTACTGGTATTGGTGGTGAGCTTCCTGGCAGGTCTTTATCCGGCTTTCGTGATTTCTGGATTTAGTCCGGCACTGGCCATTAAAAACAAAATCAGCGTGGCTAATGCCGGAGGTTTAGGATTAAGAAAAACATTGGTGGTGGTGCAATTTGCCATTACTGCAGTATTGATCATCTCTACATTGGTGGTGATCAGGCAAATGAAGTTTGTGAGAGAGCAGCCTTTGGGCTTTAACCATCAATCGGTTGCCATAATTGATGTTCCGGCAGACAGTATCAACATGTCTAAATTGAGTGGATTCAGAGAAAGAATCATGCAATTGCCTGGCATCGAAGAAAGCAGCTATTTCAGTGCCGCCCCATTGTCGAATGGTAATAATGAAGTTAATTTTTCTTACGATCACCGTTCGAAAGATGAAGAGTTCCAATTGAATGTAAAAGATGCTGATGAACATTATCTGAAAACGTTCGATATGAAGTTAGTTGCCGGACGGGGTTTATCTAAAAGCGATACAGTGAAGGAATTTATGGTCAATGAGAAGTTGCTGAAACTGTTAAATGTACTGCGTCCGGAAGATGCAATTGGTAAACGGATTGTGATGAGTGCAGGGGAAGGACCTATCGTTGGGGTCATCAAGGATTTCAACAACAAATCACTCAAAGAGGCAATTGGTCCTGTGGCGATCTTCAGCAGATTGAAAGCCTACAATTCCATGGCTTTGAAGCTTGATCCGAAAAAGATCAGTACAGTAATGCCGCAGGTAGAACAAATTTGGAATAGTACCTTTCCTAATCATGTGTATGACCTCGAGTTTATGGATCAGTCTATTGAAAGCTTTTATAGAACAGAGCAGGTGATGGGAGTACTTTTTAAAGTGTTTGCCGGAGTGATCATTTTCATCTCTTTTATTGGCTTGTTTGGACTGGTTTCTTTCATCGCTACCCAAAGAACAAGGGAAATTGCCATTCGGAAAGTATTGGGTGCTTCCACATTGGAATTGGTGAAAATGCTGAACCGTTCCTTTCTATACATGGTACTTATTGCCAACCTGGTGGCCTGGCCGCTGGCTTATATCCTGGCTTCCAAATGGCTGGCAGGCTTTGTTTACCGAACACAGCTGAGCGTCTGGCCATTTGTTCTGGCGATGGTGCTATCGGTGCTGATTACAGTGATTACCGTAAGTTTACGGTCTTTAAAGGCCGCTAAGACCAATCCAATAGATGCACTGAAATATGAATAATTCAATTATATATCAATAATAAAATATCACATTAAACAAGCTGATCATGATCACACTTAAAAATATAGAGAAATATTACGCAAATAAAGGGGTTAAAAGTTACATCCTCCGCCATGTGAGCACGGAAATTAAACAAGGGGAATTTGTGTCCATTATGGGGCCTTCCGGTGCCGGGAAATCAACTTTACTGAACATATTGGGTATGCTGGAAGAGCCTACTTATGGCGAATATGAGTTTATGGGAGAAGATGTGCTTTCTCTTAATGAACGTAAGAGGATTGAGTTGTACAGGAACCATATCGGTTTTGTTTTTCAGGCTTATCATTTGATTGATGAGATGACGGTAGCAGAGAATATTGAAGCGCCATTATTGTATAAAAAGGTAAGCGGAGCGGAACGTAAAAGCAGGGTTGCTGATGTATTGGATCGTTTCAACATGGTGGCTAAAAAAGACCTGTTTCCAAATCAGCTTTCTGGTGGTCAGCAGCAATTGGTGGGAATTGCAAGAGCTTTAGTGGCCCAGCCTTCCATTATTCTGGCGGATGAGCCTACGGGAAACCTGCAATCTGCACAGGCCCTTCAAATCATGGAACTGTTTAAGAAACTAAATGAAGAAGAAGGGATCACCATTATTCAGGTGACACATTCGGAAATAAACGCCAGTTATGGCAGCCGTATCCTTCATTTATTAGATGGGGTGATCAAAGAAGATATTGCTCTTGAGCAAGGTGTTTAGCTGGAGGTTTTAACTCCAGGTAGGAATTGAATCATAAATAAGAAATGTTTTTTTTTACAACTAATCCGGACGATCGATGTTTAAATTGAACTTTAAGATTGCGCTCAGAAATTTATTGAGAAATAAGACTGCATCGATGATTAACATTAGTGGTCTGGCGATCGGCCTTGCTGCTTGTCTGATGTTATTAATGTACGTAGCCTACGAATGGAATTATGATCGCGGCTATAAAAATAAGGACAATATTTACCAGGTGATGGTCAATTTTTCTGATCAGAATAAACAGGTGACGGCAACTGGGGATCAGGCACCAAATGTCCTTGCTAAAACTTTAAAGCAAGAAATTCCTGAGATTGAACACATTGCTAGAGTCCTATGGCCTATAAAACGTCTCCTTGTAAATGGAGAAAATACGTTTAAAGTAGAAGGCAGGTCCGCAGATGCTGAAATATTAAAAATCTTTGATTATAAATTTATCACTGGCAGTCCAGAAACTGCTTTTAAGGATCCTAATTCGGTTATTCTGACTGAAAGTACGGCAAAAAAACTGTTCGGAAGTACTGATGTATTGAATAAGGTATTGAAATATGAAAATCAGGCAGATGTGAAGGTCGGTGGGGTAATCAAAGACCATGAGCCAAATACAACCTATCAGTTTGATTGTTTAATTCCATGGACTTTACAAGCAAAGCTGGATGACTGGGTTGAAAAACCAAATTGGGGAAATTTCGCCTTTTATACGTTGCTGACTTTGAAAGAAGGGGTTAATGTAGACCATTTTAATACTAAGATTAGCAATATCATAGTTAAGCACGCACCAAGCGATAATATAGACCCTAGCGTTTTTGTACAGCCATTGGTGGATCTTCATCTATATGGAGAATTTAAAAATGGACATCCTTCAGGAGGGAGAATTGAGCAGCTGCGTTTCTTTGTTGCGCTTGCCTTAGGAATTTTAATCATTGCCTGCATTAACTTTATGAACCTGGCTACTGCAAGGTCTCAGAAGAGAGCAAAAGAAGTGGGTATAAAGAAGACGATTGGAGCATCGAGAAAATCACTGGTCGTACAGTTTCTATTGGAATCGTTATTGCTCACCTTTGTGAGTGTGGTACTGGCAGTAATGCTGGTGGAGCTGGCCTTGCCTAAGTTTAATCATTTGCTGAATATTCAGCTGGAACTTAATTACGGAAACCCATTTGCCTGGTTAACTGCAATTGCATTGATTTTAGTAACGGGTGCATTGGCAGGAAGCTATCCAGCTTTTTACCTTTCTTCTTTTAACCCGATTCAGACGATGAAAAAGGCGGTAAATGCGAAGCAAGGTTTTTCATTGTCGTTCAGACAAGTGTTGGTCGTAGTTCAATTTAGTTTTGCAATTGTACTCATTGTGGGGACGCTGATTGTGTATCAGCAGCTTCAATACCTTAAGAATAAACCATTGGGATATGAGGTGAATTCCTTATTGGAGATGCCTCATGAGGGTAATTTATACCCGAAGTTCGACTTGCTAAAGGAACGACTTCTGGCTTCTGGTGCGGTAACAAGCGTATGCCAGTCGTCGGGAAGTATTTCTATGCCCAATTCAAATGGTTCAGGAATGGAGTGGAAAGGGATGTCTGAGGATGGTAAACGAATGTCTTTTAACCAGATTTATACCAGCTATGATTTCATTAAAACAAATGGGATAAAACTAATAGAAGGTCGGGATTTTGACCCTAAAATTGCTTCAGATAAAATGGCTTTGATGCTCAGTGAAACTGCGATTAAAACCATGGGTTTAAAAGATCCTATAGGTCAGAAGATTAAACTATGGGGTGCGGACAGGACTGTTGTAGGGATCTTTAAAGACCTTACCTGGGGAGATCCAGCAAAAATGAACCTGCCAATGATGATTGGTTTTAATCCACTGAATAGTGATGTGATTAATATGCGAATGAATACTTCAAATCCTACATCTGAAAATATAGAAACTATCAGCAGGATTACAAAAGAAATTAATCCTGAATTCCCTGTCGACATTAAGTTTGTAGACCAGCTGATTCAGGCAAAATTTGAAAATGAAATGATCCTTGGTGTGCTGTCTAATCTGTTTGGCGGACTGGCGATATTCATTTCCTGCCTGGGCTTATTTGGCTTGTCTGCATTCAGTGCGGAACAACGTACAAAAGAGATTGGGGTGCGAAAAGTACTGGGTGCCTCTGTAGGAGGGCTGATGAAACTATTGTCGTTGAATTTTGTGAAAATGGTATTGATTGCCTTAATTATAGCGATGCCGATCGCCTATTTGATGATGGACAAATGGTTGTCGAAGTTTGATTTCCATATTGCTATTGGCGTTCCTGTTTTTGTGGTGACAGCGCTGTTAACACTCCTGGTGGCGCTGCTGACGGTGAGTTGGCAAGCTTACAAAGCCGCGAAAACAAATCCAGTAGAAGCGCTTAAATACGAATAGATTTTTGGGGAATGACATGTATCTTTGTGGGATGCAACGTCATTTTACAGATCAGCTTAATCGCAGTATAGCTATTAATTATCCTCCAAAAAGGATCATCTCACTAGTCCCATCTCAGACTGAATTATTGTTTGAGTTGGGATTGGATACAGAATTGATTGGGATTACCAAATTCTGTATCCATCCGGAAGCGAGGTTGAAGGAAAAGACTAAAATCGGCGGTACCAAGAAACTAAATATGGAGCTGATCAGGAGCCTGAAACCTGATTTGATCATTGGGAATAAGGAAGAGAACGAACAAGGGCAGATTGAGGAATTAATGGCCGAATTTCCGGTTTGGATGAGCGATATTCATGATTTGGATGGGGCGAAAAGAACGATTACAGAAATAGGAGTGCTGGTAGACCGGCAGCCCGAATCTGCGTACCTTAATCACCTGATTACCGCTGGATTCAATGATCTGCAAACTTTAGCCCTGCAAAATGGCCTGAATAAATCAGTGGCTTACCTGATATGGAAGGGACCTTACCTGTTTGCTGGAAGAAATACGTTTATCAATCAGATGCTGGCCATGAATGGCCTGAATAATGTGGTTAAAGAAAACCGTTATCCCGAAATGGATTTGGAAACACTCGCAGGGCTGAATCCTGATCTGGTATTTTTATCCTCAGAACCTTATCCTTTTAAAGAAAAACATCTAGAAGAAATCAGAGCGGCATTACCCAATGCAAAGGTGATGCTGGTGGATGGGGAAATGTTCTCCTGGTATGGCAGCAGACTGGTAAAAGCTGTTCAGTATTTATTTCAATTGCAGAAAGAATTGTACTAATTTCATTGATTTTAGTTTTGATTTTAAAGAGCTGAAAAAAAGATTGAAAATTAAATCCTGCAAGATCAATAGGTTAGCTAAAGTGGTGCTGAATAATTGAAAAAGAGTTTTTAAGTATAAAAACAATATCTATATTTGCAATCCCGAAAGGGAACATCCTAACTGCGGAAGTGGCGTAATTGGTAGCCGCACCAGACTTAGGATCTGGCGCTTCACGGCGTGGGGGTTCGAGTCCCTTCTTCCGCACAACAATTGAAAAATCAGCCCCGAAAGGGCTGTTTTTTTTACCCAAAAATTTCAGTTTTTTTCGCTCAGGACAGTTTTTTCAGGTGATAGACTATTGTGGTTGTGCTCCATGTTTTTACAGCCCTGGCTAAGTTTTGGTAGAGGGCTGATAGGGCCCTGCTAGGGCCAAAGGCCCTGTTAGAGCTGTTTTAGTGACTTAGCAGATCTTGGGTAAAGAAGACTCAGGGCAGGTCTATTCATTTGTCCATTATTTGTGGTACCGATTCGGAAGGATTGACCGGTTAAATATCTGATTGTTTGAGGTTAAAAGAAAGGCTGCTTATTGGGTGTCAAAAAAACATATTTTTTATTTAAAATATTTATGAGTTTTTAAAAAACTATTCTATCTTTGCAATCCCGAAAGGGAATATCCTAACTGCGGAAGTGGCGTAATTGGTAGCCGCACCAGACTTAGGATCTGGCGCTTCACGGCGTGGGGGTTCGAGTCCCTTCTTCCGCACAAAAAAAGGTGATAACTTGCAAAAGTTATCACCTTTTTTATTTTCAGGTAATTTAAAGGCCTTTTTCTTCATAGCTGCTCAGCAATTGAAGGTGCAAATGGAGCTGTGTTTTCAGTGAGGTATATCCACTGTTTATTTAATCTTTGGGAGGCTGAGATTCAGATACTCAGTAGCGTAATATTTTCAATTATAGGCTTTGAAATCAACAAAAAAGAATATATTTGCGCCCTCGAAAGGGAAATTTGAGCGGTGGATTGGAGTCAATTCTTCCGCAATAAAAGTTCCTCCGGAACACGGGGGATTTTTTGTATATAGACATTAATAATTATTGATTCAGAAAGATGAACATTACACAGGAAAAAATTAACGACTTAAACGCGGTTGTAAAAATTAAGATTTCACCTGAAGATTATACTGAAAAGGTTGATAAATCTATAAGAGAACAAGCTAAAAAATCAAACCTTCCTGGTTTTCGTAAAGGAATGGTTCCTGCAGCACATATTAAGAAAATGTTCGGCAGAAACATTTTAGTGGAAGAAATCAATACCCTATTGAGCGAAACTTTAAGCAAGCACCTTGCAGATAATAAAGTAGAAGTTCTTGGTCAGCCATTACCAATCATGGATGATACTAAAGAATACAAATGGGATGGTACTGATGAATTCGAGTTTGACTATGAATTAGGTCTTGCACCAGCAGTAGAGGTAAAAATCACAGCTAAAGATAAATTTACACAATACGTTGTTAAAGCAGATGCTGAAACATTGGCTTCACGTATCAAAAATATCAGAAGAAGCTATGGCAAAATGACAAACCCTGAAGTTTCGGCAGAAGATGACGTCCTTTATGCCGATTTAGCACAACTTTCTGCTGATGGTTCAGTTTTTGAAGGTGGCATCACCAGTACAGGATCTATTCGTTTAGATCAGGTAGCTGATAAAAAGATTTTGAAAACCTTAGTTGGTTTGAAAAAAGACGATGTTGTGGAATTAGATGTTCAGAAAGCGTTTGATAACAATGAGGTGATCATTGCCAAATTGTTAAACATTCCTGAAGAAGAAGCTAAAGAAGTAAAATCGAAATTCCAGGTAACGGTTAAAAATGTAAACCGTTTAGAGGAATCTGATTTAAATCAGGAGTTCTTTGATAAATTATTTGGTGAAGGCGTAGTTACTGATGAGGCTGGTTTTACCGCTAAAATCACAGAAGAAGTAGAAGGAATGTTCAAGCAGGATGCAGATCGCAAATTGCAGAATGACATCTACACAAAACTAACTGAATCCGTGAAAATGGAATTGCCAGATGAGTTTTTACGTAAGTGGTTAAAAGCAACTAACGAAAAACTAACTGACGCTGAATTGGCTGAAGGATATGATGATTTCGCTAAAAACCTGAAATGGACTTTAATTGAAAATAAATTAATTAAAGACAATAGCATCGAAATCAAATATGAGGATGTATTCCAAACTGCTAAACAACGTTTAGATGCACAGTTCAGAATGTACAGCCCAAGTCCAATGCCAGAAGATCAATTGGCCCAGTATACGGCTACTTTCTTGAAAGAGAAAGACAATGCAAACCGTATTTTTGATGAAGTAAAAGCGATTAAAGTTTTTGAATACATCAAATCTGTAGCTACTATTGAAGAAAAAGAAATAGCTTATAATAAGTTCATCGAAATGAAGTAATCCGGGGTAAAACCAGATAATTTAATCGATATTAGAATAAGGCGGCTTTATTAAGGCCGCCTTATTTATATAAAGACATTACAGAATTTTACAATACCACAATAATTTACCAATTTAGTTTTGCTAATTTGGTGAAATTCGAAGGGTAGAATTAAATATAAAATAGACATACTGATGAAAATAGACAAAGACGAATTTAGAAAATACGCTGTTAAACACCATCGTATTAATGGTTTAAACGTGGATCGTTTTATTGGTGCTACCAATAATTCTCCAAAAAGTATGACTCCTTATATTATTGAAGAGCGTCAGCTTAACGTGGCACAAATGGATGTGTTTTCACGTTTAATGATGGACCGTATCATATTTTTAGGTGATGCGATCTATGATGGTAACGCAAACATTATACAAGCACAATTACTGTTTTTACAGTCTACCGATAACAATAGAGACATTCAGATTTATATCAATTCACCAGGTGGTTCTGTATATGCAGGATTAGGTATCTATGATACGATGCAATACATTACACCAGATGTGGCGACTATCTGTACCGGTATGGCTGCCTCTATGGGCGCTGTATTACTTGTAGCGGGGGCTAAAGGAAAACGTGCTGCATTGCCACACTCACGTGTGATGATCCACCAGCCATCAGGCGGTGCTCAAGGTGTTGCTTCGGATATGGAGATCAACCTGAGAGAAATGTTGAAACTGAAAAAAGAATTATATGATATCATTTCTAACCACTCCGGACAAGATTACGAATGGGTAGAAAAAGCTTCAGACCGTGATTACTGGATGAAAGCTGATGAAGCCAAAGGCTTTGGAATGATTGATGAAGTGCTGGGAGCGAATAACAAAGAAAAAAATGGCGAAACAAAATAAAGAATCCCGTTGCTCTTTTTGCGGATCAGGTAAGCAGGATACTTTAATGCTTATTGAAGGTCTTGATGCCTACATTTGCGATAAATGTGTGACTCAAGCCAATCAATTACTGGCTCAGGAACTGGGAAGCAAAAAAGGGAAACCAATGGATACCTCAATTACCTTATTGAAACCAATGGAAATCAAAGCGCATATTGACCAATACGTAATCGGTCAGGATGATGCCAAGAAAGTACTTTCTGTAGCGGTATACAACCACTATAAGAGATTGGGCCAATCGGTAGACCAGGCAGACGAGGTGGAGATTGAGAAATCAAACATCATGCTGGTAGGGGAAACCGGAACTGGAAAAACCTTATTGGCGAAAACTATTGCGAAGATCTTACACGTTCCTTTCTGTATTTGCGATGCGACGGTATTAACCGAAGCCGGATATGTTGGAGAGGATGTGGAAAGTATATTAACCCGTTTATTGCAGGCTGCGGATTACGATGTGGCATCGGCAGAACGTGGTATCGTTTACATTGATGAGGTGGATAAAGTGGCGCGTAAAAGCGATAACCCTTCTATTACCAGAGATGTATCGGGAGAAGGCGTACAACAGGCTTTATTGAAGATTTTAGAGGGTACTGTAGTCAATGTTCCACCTCAGGGTGGACGTAAACACCCGGATCAGAAAATGATTCCTGTAAATACCAACAATATATTGTTCATCTGTGGTGGTGCTTTCGATGGTATCGAACGTAAAATCGCGAACAGATTGCGTACACAGGCAGTAGGTTATAAAGTGAAAAAGGACGAAGAAGAATTAGACCTTAAAAACCTTTATAAATACATCACACCTCAGGATTTAAAATCTTTTGGTTTGATTCCTGAGTTAATTGGACGTGTGCCGGTGTTGACTCACTTGAATCCTTTAGACAAAGCCGCATTGCGTAACATCCTGACTGAACCTAAGAACTCTTTGTTCCGTCAGTACGTAAAATTGTTTGAATTTGAAGGTGTGAAATTGACTTTCGAAGATGATGTTTTAGACTTCATCGTAGATAAAGCAATGGAATATAAATTGGGTGCCAGGGGCTTGCGCTCGATCTGTGAAGCAATTATGCTGGATGCCATGTTTGACATTCCTTCCGATCCTAGCATTAAGGAGTTGAGCATTACGCTCGAATACGCGCTGGAGAAATTTGAGAAGGCTGATTTTAAAAAGCTGAAAGCTGCCTAAATAATTTAATCCCCGTTTTACGGGGATTTTTTTTAACTTGTTATTTTAGGATTTGAAATAAATTGTGACATTTCCTAGCGGCAATAAAATATGAATACAACTATACTAGAAAAAGGAGATATATGAACGAAGAATTAGAAGTAAACAAAGACGGACAAGAGGGTAAAAAAATAAAGAAAGTTAAAGAGGTCGAAACTCCCGTAAAATCTGGTTTGAAATCTAAAGGTGATATCGTTAAAAACTGGCTTCCAAGATACACAGGTAGGGCATTAGAAGATTTTGGACAATACATCTTATTGACCAATTTCAGCAAATACGTCCACATGTTTTCTGAATGGAATGGTGATGCCCCGATTATGGGTTTAGACAAACCAATGCAGAGCGTCACTGCTAATGGGATCACCATTATTAATTTTGGAATGGGCAGTCCGATGGCAGCGACGATGATGGATTTGCTGACTGCAATCGAGCCTAAAGCTGTGTTGTTTTTAGGGAAATGCGGTGGTTTGAAAAAGAAAAACCAGTTGGGTGATTTGATCTTACCCATTGCGGCGATCAGAGGAGAGGGGACTTCTAATGATTACCTGCCTGCTGAAGTACCGGCATTACCGGCCTTCGCCTTACAGAAAGCGATCTCTACAACCATTCGCGACCATTCCAGAGATTACTGGACCGGAACATGTTATACCACTAACCGCAGGGTTTGGGAGCATGATAAAGCGTTTAAAAAGTATTTAAAAACTTTACGTGCGATGGCTGTTGATATGGAAACTGCTACAATTTTCACCACAGGATTTGCCAATAAAATTCCTACCGGAGCATTACTGCTGGTTTCTGATCAGCCAATGATTCCTGAAGGAGTGAAAACAGCAGAAAGCGATAGCTCAGTAACCAGCAATTATGTGGAAACACATTTAAGAATTGGAATTGATTCCTTAAAGCAGTTGATTAATAATGGATTAACAGTGAAACACTTGCATTTTTAGTCTTCATCAGCGCTTTTGGGAAAATCAAAAGCCAATAAATTACCGGTATGGTGGCTTATCTGTGCCCATTTTTCAAATGGAAACTCTATAAGCACTGTACCACAAGTAGGGATATTATAGAGGTTCGCACTACTCAGGTAATTAGCGAATTCTGTAAGTCCCGGATTGTGACCAAATAGGGCTGCTGTATCATGTTTGTCGCTCAGCTTATTTAGCACATTCAGCAATGCTGTCACATTGGCTTCATAAATTGATGTTTCTTCCTGAATCTGTGTCAAGGGTTTGTTCCAAACTTCAGCAAAATACTTTGCAGTAGTTAGTGCGCGAACAGCCGGGCTGCTCACTAATAACTGAGGAACCTGATCTTTTTTTAAGATCCTGTCCGCCATTTCAGGTGCATTTCTAAGCCCGCGGGCGTTTAATGGTCTGTCAAAGTCGGAAATATGGCTATTTCCCCAATCAGATTTTCCGTGTCGTATCAATAGAAGTTGCTTGCCCATGAATTAGTTTATTTAAAACACTATTTATAACAGTTGATTCGGTTAAATTGTTCATGCAGGCAAAATCACCTCTGTAGCATGGAATATTGCCATAAACAGAGCATGGGCGACAATACAAATCGATTTGTACTGCGTCATGAATAGATTGTCCGTAGCCCAAAAATCCAGCATAAGGATGTGTAGCTCCCCATACAGAGACTACAGGGATGTTTTTAAGCGATGCCAGGTGCATTCCTGAGGAATCCATACTGAGCATCACATCCAGGTTTGATATAAAATCTAATTCTTCATCCAGCTTGATTTTCCTCACCAGAGAAGTGATATTTTCGTGTTTGGCAGCCCAGCTATCGGCAGTTGCTGCTTCTTCCGGTGATCCGCCAAAAATAAAGAGGTGGTGTCCCAGACCTGCCAGTCTAAGTACTACATTTTCCATTTTGTGCAGCGGATATACCTTTTGTAAATGCTGGGCAAATGGGCTTACACCAATCCATTTTTGCGTTTTCTCTGGGAATAACACGTTATTTAATGGCGCTGGATGAGGTTTTTTTAAGGTGTTGGAAGGCGTAAAAGGGAAGCCTAATTTTTGGAATACTTTTGCATAACGTGCAACCGTCAATTCGAGAGGGATGAAAACTTTATCAGCTTTTCGCGTTAATGCAGCTTTCTCCTTTCTTCCTTTGTCGACAGACACAGATTTAATTCCTTTTAACAGAAAGAGGAAACATAATATTTTACTCCTGAGGTTGCTGTGTAAATCAGCAATTGCGGTAATGTCCTGTCTGCTCAGTTCCCGGAAAAGTTTTAATAACCCGAAAAAACCTTTGTGTGTCCCTTTAGGATCAAAAGCATGAAAGCTCAGTCGATCCACTTCATTAAAAAAAGGCTTAAAAAAAGGTCTGCTGACTACCAGCAGCTGATGTGAAGGATAATGTTCGGTAAATTCTTTTAGAATGGGGGCAGTCATAGCGACATCCCCCATTGCTGAGAAACGGATTACTAAGAGCTTAGCAGTTTCCTTAGGCATTAATTACTTGTTGTTATAAAGCACAGGGTTCATGCTTGGATCATTGTACATTTTCATCTGCTTATAAACTTTCATGTATTTTGCACCACTTTCAATATCAGCGATCAATTCATCTAAACTAGCAGAAAGATCTGTCCTTTGGTTTAACAGAATGTTAAGTTTTGCAGTACAGCTGATTTTATGTTCTTCAGACGCATCTTCACGAAGGGTCTCTTCGTTCATGTGGTAGATTTTTAAAGCTAAGATCGATAACCTGTCGATTACCCATGCCGGGCTTTCAGAATTGATCTTTGCATTTGCTGCTGGTGTGATGTTTTTATATTCTTCCAGGAAGTAGCTGTCGATATATTCGACTACGTCTGTACGTTCCTGATTCGAAGCATCAATGCGGCGTTTCCATTGCAGTGCGATGACCGGATCAATTTCCGGATTGCGAATCACATCTTCCATGTGCCACTGTGCAGTATCGATCCAGCATTTCATGTACAGTAAATGTTCTAGTGTACCAATTGGGAAGGGATTTTCAATGGGTTGATCTATATTGTTGTGAACGTGATAATCATTGATCACATCTTGAAATATTTTATTACAAAGCTGGCTAATCATGGCTCAAAGGTAAGGATAACTATTTTTTATTGTCGAAGTATTCTGAGATATCTTGGAGCGTCATGGCGTTTAAACACTGTTTTGCTTCAAGGCCGCCTTTTCTACCGATCAGTACGCCATAGTGCATGTCATAGAAGCCTTCCATTCTATGGGCATCTGGGTTAACGGATAATAAAACACCTTTTTCTAAGGCGTAGCGGTGCCAGCGCCAGTCGAGGTCTAAACGTAAAGGATTGGCATTGATTTCGATGACAACTTTATTGGCTGCGCAGGCATCGATCACTTTTGCATAATCAATTGGATAACCTTTTCTGCTCAGTAGTAACCTGCCGGTAGGGTGTCCAAGAATCGTTGTATAAGGGTTCTCTGTGGCTTTAATTAGCCTTGCTGTGGCTTTCTCTTCATCCATTCTTAGATTGCTGTGCACAGAGGCTACGACAAAGTCGAATGTTTTCAAAATATCATCACTATAGTCTAAAGATCCATCGTTTAAGATGTCACTTTCAATTCCTTTAAAGATTTTGAAAGGGGCAAGTTTGGCGTTTAGGGCGTCAATTTCCTGATGCTGTGCATATAAGCGCTGTTCGTTTAATCCATTGGCATAGAATGCTGATTTGGAGTGGTCGCAGATTCCGAAGTATTCCATTTTCAGGTTGTCCTTGCAGAAAGTGGCCATTTGTTCCAGGGTATGTACACCATCGCTCCAGGTGGAGTGGTTGTGTAAGCTCCCTTTCAGGTCTTCGTAGCTGATCAGCGTTGGCAGTTTGTTTTCTTTTGCCAATTGTACTTCGTTTAATCCTTCGCGGATTTCAGGAGCTACAAATGCGAGTCCAGCGGCTCTATAAATGGCTTCTTCAGTTTCAAAAGGACCATTTCCTGCCAGGGCAAGCACTTCATTCACATGATGTTCGTTGCCGGTTAGCTTAAACCAATTCAGATAGAATGCTTCTTTCGGACAGAGGTGTATTAGTATTTTTAATCCGGAGAGGGTAGTGGTATGAAAAGTTCCATCCGCCTGCTCTTCAAAAGTAAGGCCGTCAAATGAGCTGATTTTCTCCTGAACTTCTTCAGGGCTAGTGGCCCCTATCAGGAAAGGAACATTTTCAATGATCTCCATGCAACGTCTGTATTCTCCGGCAATACCTAATAATGGCGTTCCAGAAATCTGGTTTAACCATACCGCAAGTTCTGCATATAGCTTATTTACGGTGCTTTCTGCATGGGCGTATAGGAATTTCCCTAGTCCGGCCATCCTAAACTCAATGATCTTTTTGATCTCTTCCTGGGTTTTCAATCCAAAGCCTTTGGCTTCGATCAGGCGATTTTCATTACAGGCGTAATAAAGTTCTCCGATGTTTTCAATACCAAGGTCTTTCCAGATCACGAGGATCTTTTTAGGTCCAATACCTTTGATGCCCAGCATTTCGACAATACCTTCTGGTGTTCTTTCCAGAATTTCTTGTAGATCACTCATCGTGCCTGTTTCCAGGAGTTCCCAGACTTTGGCAGAAATGCTCTTTCCAAGTCCGTCGATCTGTGCGATTTCCTCCAGACTTTTACCTTGAATGGCAAAAGGAAGTTTATCTACTTTTAAACCAGCATTAGCTACTGATTTGATCTTAAAAGGGTTCTCATTGTGTAATTCCATCAATTGAGAAAGCAGTCGCAAATTGCGTGAAATGGTCTTATTTTCCATGGGGATGCTAAATTAAATAAAAAGCCCCGATTTTCCGATTAAACTGGAAATGCCTGGACTTTCCTGCTTTCTAATGTTGGGAATCGGTAGCAGCGGCTGGATTGTGAATTGGAGAAATAGGCTGGATCGGCCATAAAAAAAGGTCTAATCTTTAATCCGCTATTCAGGGATCAAAAGATTAGACCTTTTGAATTTTTAAATCTGTTTAGTTCACTGTGATGTCAAATGGCATTCTTGCCTGTACACCTGATTTCGAAACTGCAGTTTTAATTTGCTCATAGATCAGGTAATTGGCACCTAGTTCCTGTTTGGCATAATAGCTTTTTATTTTATCAGTTGAAGTTTCCAGTAATGCTTTGATCGGGTCAATCATTTCTGGGTATTCTACGATTCTATAGTCGGTGATTTTAGCTTTTTTAGCAGCGGCTTTGATGGCATCTTCGAAGCTACCTGTTCTATCGGCCAGGCCAATTTTAACGGCATCAGTTCCAACCCAAACACGGCCACCGGCGATGCTGTCGATATAGGTTTTACTTTTCTTGCGTCCTTCTGCTACACGGGTAATGAAACTATCATACACATGGTTTACGCTATTTTGAATGATCAGTCTTTCTCCGGCAGTCATTGGGCGGTTGGTACTCATGATGTCTGCATATTGTCCGGTTTTTACTCCATCAAATGTAACTCCAAGATGGGTATTCAGTAATTTCTGTAAGTTAGGAATCATACCGAATACACCTATTGAGCCGGTAATGGTATTTGGCTGTACAAAGATAGAATCGGCAGCACAGGCGATATAATATCCGCCGGATGCGGCTACGTTACCAAAAGAAGCGATTACTGGTTTTACTTTTTTAGTCAGCACCACTTCTCTCCAGATCACGTCTGAAGCAAGGGCGCTGCCACCTGGTGAATTTACCCTTAAAACAATGGCTTTAATACTCGTATCAGTTCTGGCTTTTCTGATGGCTCTGGAAATTCTTTCCGAACCGATCTGGTCATTGCCGCCTTCGCCGCCCATGATATCGCCATTAGCATAGATCACCGCAACTTTGGTTCTGTTGGTATTTCCTTTGCTGCCCATGATGACATTTTTCGCATAATCATTGATAGAGATGGTGGTTATATTTTTGCTTTTACTTGTTCCGCTTAAAGATTTTAACTCATCAAGAATTTCGTCTTTATACCTCAGTCCATCCACCATTTTATATTTTTCTGCATCTTTAGGCTGCTGAATTTTATAGTCATTGGCAATCTGGAAAAGACTGTCTTTAGAAATGTTTCTGCTTTTTGAAATGTCATTCAGGAAGGTTGCATACAGTCCGTTTACATAAGCTGTTACCTGCTCCCGGTTTTTATCACTCATTTTGGTATCGATAAAAGGCTCTACAGCACTTTTATAACTACCTACGCGAACGATTTGCATTTCCACACCTAACTTATCTAATGCGCCTTTAAAGAAGGGCATCTGTGAGCTTAATCCTTTAAATTCCAATGCACCTTCAGGATTGATGTATACTTTATCGGCCACTGAGGCTAAGTAATAAGCTCCTTGGGTATAGACTTCGCTATAGGCGATAATTTTCTTTTTACTGGTTTTAAAGTCGATCAGGGCTTCTCTGATTTCTCTCATGTTGGCATAGCCTGCATTTGGAGAAGAGACACTCAGGTAGATACATTTAATATTGTCATCATACTTTGCTGATTTCAGGGCTTTGATGATGTCAGTAAAACCGATGCTTTTTTTTCCTTCATCGCCTACGATAGGTAATTCAGATAGCGGATCGCTATAAGTACGTTCAGTAACAGCCTGGTCCAGGTTGAGGTAAAGTACAGAGTTATTGTCGACTACCACCGTTTTATCTTCCCCAATAGAAGAAACGACGCCTACGATAATTGCGATGAACAAGAATAAAAACACCACTACCGATAAAATAACTCCTACGACAGTTGCAAAAACATACTTAAAAAATTCTTTCATTTGACGGTTAAATATTTAATTTGTAAATATAGTTAAAAAAATGCCTAAGGCTTTTATATGGAGTTGGATAGTAAAAATGTTTATTTGTTACTGGGAAGTAATTTAGGGGATCGGGAAGCGCTGTTAACAGAAGCCATTGTAGAAATTGGGAATCAGGTTGGTGCAATATTTGCGCAATCGTCATTTTATGAGACAGCTGCCTGGGGTAAAACTGATCAGCCAGCCTTTTTAAATCTGGCTTTAGGCTTGAAAACGACGATGGGTCCATTGGAGGTTTTGAAAGCGGTATTGGGAATTGAAGCTGAATTGGGCCGGGTGAGGAAGGAAAAATGGGGGGCTCGACTGATTGATATTGATGTGATGTTTTATGGTGAGGAAGTGGTAGATCTGGGTGAAGAACTTCAAATACCTCATCCTCAGCTACAATACAGAAAGTTCGTATTGGTTCCTTTAGCAGAGATTGCAGGTGAGATAATTCATCCCCTTATCGGAAAACGTGTATCAGAAATATTAGCTATATTAGAGGATAATTTAACTGTAACAAAAATTTAATTTATTAGATTTGTTTTAATGATCGACCAGAATAAAAACAACGAACCACTTGACCTGACTTATCTGAAGGATATGTCAGGGGATAGCGCCGAATTTATTATAGAGATGCTAGACCTTTTTAAAGCACAAACTCCTGCTTATGTTGCGGATTTGGGCAGGGCTTTGGCAGATGAAGATTGGGCAAGGGCATCGAGCTGTGCGCATAAAATCAAACCTACATTTGCGTATGTAGGACGTGAAGATGCGAAAGACCACATGCAGATGATGGAAAGAAATGCCAGAGAACTCACTAATATTGAAGGATTGCCAGCTGCATTTGAAGAGCTTAACGCATTTGTTGCAGTGTTGTACAGACAACTGGATGAAGCTAAAGCCGATCTTAAGAAACGGCTTTAACTTTTGTCGTTCTATTCTCTATAATGGATAGAACGATATACAATACCAGAATAAGTGGGATCGCCACAAATTTGAAGATCACTAATAGTAGTATAGAAGCGATAATCAGGATATATCTGAAGCTATTTTCAGCAAAGCCGAAGCTTTTAAATTTTAAAGCGATTAGTGTAATTTCACTCACCAGTAAATAGCATGCCAGGGGAATAAAGGCCAGGTATACTACTATGGTAGTTGTAGAACTGTCTAAATAAAACGAATCACTTTCATAGATAAAAGGTACGGATGCAATCACTGCGGAGATAGCCGGAGTGGGTACGCCTATAAATTTATCAGTCTGCCTGGTATCAAGATTGAATTTCGCCAGTCGGTAGGCTGAAAATACCGCAATAAAGAATGCCAGGTAGGAAAGGATCGAGTAGTTCCCATATATATACATAGCTTTTGGTGCGATATGGAACAGGATCACTGAAGGCAATACACCAAAGCTTACCATATCTGCTAAGGAATCCAGTTCCTTACCCATAGGTCCGCTTACGTTTAAAAGGCGTGCGGCAAAACCATCAAAAAAGTCGATGAAGAGGGAGATAAGAATGCAGAGTGCAGCCATTCTTAAATCGCTGTTAAATGCGAAAACAATACCAATACATCCACTAAAAAGGTTAGCGGAGGTAATGGCATTGGGTATCTGTTTTATGATCATTTCAAATTAGCTATTCATAGAAATCAAAAACTCTTCGTTGGTTTTTGTATTTCTGATTTGCTGTTGTACAAATTCCATGGCTTCCTGAGCGTTCATGTCGGCCAGATGATTACGTAAGATCCATACACGTTGTAAAGTGTCTCTATCGTGTAGTAAATCGTCTCTACGTGTACTTGATGCTGTGATGTCAATAGCAGGGAAGATACGTTTGTTAGATAATTTACGATCCAACTGTAATTCCATGTTACCAGTTCCTTTAAATTCTTCAAAGATTACCTCGTCCATTTTCGAACCGGTATCTGTTAAAGCAGTAGCAAGAATGGTTAATGAACCACCTCTTTCGATGTTACGTGCCGCACCGAAGAAACGCTTAGGTTTGTGCAATGCATTGGCATCCACACCGCCTGATAATATTTTTCCTGAAGCAGGAGCAGTGGTATTATAAGCTCTGGCTAATCTGGTGATGGAGTCTAATAAGATCACTACATCATGACCGCATTCTACCAGGCGCTTAGCTTTTTCCAAAACGATATTGGCAATTTTAACATGTCTTTCTGCAGGCTCATCAAAAGTAGAGGCGATAACCTCAGCTCTTACGCTTCTTGCCATATCTGTTACCTCTTCCGGACGCTCATCGATCAATAAAATGATCAGGTATACTTCTGGATGGTTTTTAGCAATCGCATTTGCAACTTCTTTCAGTAAATTAGTTTTACCTGTTTTTGGTTGTGCAACGATCAGACCACGCTGTCCTTTACCGATTGGAGTAAACAAGTCGATGATTCTGGTCGAGTAGTTGTTGCTTTCCGTGAACAGGTTTAATCTTTCTGTTGGGAATAATGGGGTCAGGTAGTCGAAAGGAACACGGTCCCTTACATCAGCAGGTAAACGTCCGTTGATGGTTTCTACCCTCACTAATGGGAAATATTTTTCGCCTTCTTTTGGAGGACGGATACTTCCTTTTACGGTATCACCAGTTTTCAAACCAAATAATTTGATCTGAGATTGTGATACGTATATATCATCCGGAGAAGACAGGTAATTATAATCCGCAGACCTTAAGAAACCGTAACCATCAGGCATAATCTCTAATACCCCTTCATTGGTGATGGTATTGTCGAAATCCAGGTTTGAATAGCTGTTTTCGCTTTGTTTCTGATTGGCGTTGTGGTTAGGTGTTTTTTGTGGCCTGTTGTCTTCTCTTACTGGACGTTGTTTTTTGCTTTCCGTTTGAGGGTTTGAAGCGGTTTCGGTTTTTACTTCTGCAGCAGTTGCTGTTCCTGGTGCTGTAGCTTGTTCCTGCGCGGATTCTGGAGCGTTAGTAATTTTCTCTTCTGCAACTGGTGCTGGTGCTTTCGATTGCGCCTGGGATGGCTCATTTTCGAATAATGCAGCTCTGTTAAAGTTGTTGTTCTTGCTTTCTTCTTCCTCTTTAGGCGTAATTCTGATCCTTTTTCTGGTAGATTTTTCAGCAGGGCTTTCTTTTACAGCTTTTACTTTTGGCGCTTTTGCAGGTGCTTCACTTTCAACAGGTGCAGCAGCTGGTTCTTGCTCTGCCATTTGAGAGATGATTTCAACCAGTTCAGCTTTACGCAACTCATCGGCATTTAGGATACCTTGAGTTTTAGCTATCTCCCGCAATTCGGCGGTGAGCTTTTCATTTAATTCTGTTTTGTTAAACATTATATGGGTGTAGAGAATATTTTAAATAAAATTGTTTATCCAATTGAACAGAGCAAAAAATGCATTTATAAAAGATGGTATGGAACAAAATTTTATGAGATTTTCTGGAATGGTCAGATAAACTTTAGGGAATTATGCCACAATTGTATGTATTTGTAAATTAATCTCCAAGAAAAACTTTCAAATGTTTATAAAAATTACATTGAAAAGTTTAAAAACAAGATTAAATTCCTACGAAATTTGGCATCTTTGCACACAAAATTACGCATAGATGAATAAAAAACAGCTATTTGAGCAGATCCAGATTAAAAAATCTTTTTTGTGTGTTGGGCTTGATCCGGTATTAGAAAATATCCCTCCTCACCTTCTAAAATATGAAAATCCAGTTTTAGAATTCAATAAGCAGATTATTGATGCTACGAAAGATTTGTGTGTGGCGTATAAACCGAACACTGCTTTTTATGAATGTATGGGACTGAAAGGTTGGGAAACATTGATCAAAACCTGGCAATATCTGCCGGAAGATATTTTCAGTATTGCAGATGCAAAAAGAGGAGATATTGGCAATACTTCTGCGATGTATGCGGATGCTTTTTTCAATGAGGCTAAGTCGGACATGAGTTTTGACTCGGTTACCGTGGCACCATATATGGGTAAGGACTCCGTAAGCCCGTTCTTAAATTACAAAGATAAATGGGTGATTTTATTGGCACTGACCTCGAATGCTGGTCATGGTGATTTTCAATTACACCAGACTCCAGAAGGAAAATTATACGAAGAAGTGATTCGTATTTCTTCTCAATGGGCAGACAGTGAGCAGTTGATGTATGTTGTTGGTGCAACCAGGGGTTCAGAATTTAAAAATATCAGAAGATTGGCACCAGATAATTTCTTGTTGGTACCAGGGGTTGGCGCGCAAGGCGGAAGTTTGGCCGATGTATGCGAGTATGGCTTAAATAAAGAGTGTGGCTTATTGGTGAATTCTGCCAGAGGCATTATTTATGCAAGTAAAGGGGAAGATTTTGCAGAACGAGCAAGAGAAGAAGCATTGAAATTACAGCAGGAAATGGAAGTAATTCTATTGGCTGCGAAATTGATATGACCCAAAAGACCGATGTAAAGCTGATCGGGGCTTTATTGGTAGTTGCCATTGTATGGGGGACTACCTACCTTAGTATTCGTGTGGCGGTAGAAACGATTCCTGCCTGGTTTGTGGCAGCGATGCGACAAACCATCGCTTCATTGATTCTGATGACTATTTTGATCTATAGAAAAGAACTGGTCTGGATGGGCTGGCCCTATCTGCGTCGTCAGATTGTACTCTCTACGTTAATGGTGGTGATGGCCAATGGTATGGTGACCGTGGCAGAAGAAACGATTCCCAGTGGTTTAACTTCCCTGTTGAATTCCTTAAATCCTCTGGTTGTTTTTCTGGCCTGTGTGGCTGTTGGTTTACAAAAACCAAGCTGGAAGGGGTTTATAGGTGTTATGATTGCTTTTCTTGGAGTAGTGTTTATTTTTAGAGATGGCATTAGTGAATTGCTGGATCCAAACTATAAAACGGGGATCATGTTCCTTTGTTTCGCCATCAGTGGCTGGACTATAGGAACAATTTATACAAAGAAAAATAGTCATAAGTCAGATCATATTTTACTGGACCTGTTTTATCAGTTTGCATTTTCAGCAGTAGCGCAGTTTACGCTGGCTTTCCTGTTTTCAGGATCTACTTCGCTGAGCAATTGGAGTTTGCATAGCCTGATGGCAGTGACCTATCTGGCGGTATTTGGTTCTGTGTTGACTTTTTTCTGTTATCATTACGCCTTAAAAAGGGTTTCGCCTACTGAGGTTTCTATCCTTACTTATTTTAATACAGTGATTGCCTTGTTTTTGGGCTGGCTGATTCTAGATGAGGTGATTACGAAAGACATTGTCATCGCAACGGTATTGATTATTACCGGCGTATTTATTACAAATTATAGAAGAAAATAACTTATTGATTCTTTGGTGATAATTTAACTCTTTATAGTTAAGTTAGACTGCATGAGATTCCTTGAAAGTTTTCTTCATTTTATTTGGCAATTCCGACTGTTCCAGGTTTTGAATTTGTTTTGTACCACAGGGGAGAGCTTGTGTATCCTGGGCGTTGGAATGGCCAACAAGCATGCAGGGCCGGATTTCAATCAATCGAAACTGTGCATCGGCGACCGTACCTGGATTGGTGATGTAGAAATTCATTTGAAGTCATCCGACTGGTTGTTACATGGTCATCAGGATGATCCAGCTTATGACGCCGTGATTTTACATGTGGTTTATGAGCATGATCAGGTGATTTACCGGAAGGATGGCAGCTTGATTCCGGTGTTGATCCTGAAAGAACTGTTTCCAGAGCACCTTTTGCTGCATTATGAAGGGCTAATCCATTCTATCCATTCTTTTCCCTGTGAAAAACAAATTCATAGTATAGATCCGATCATCATAAATGGTTTTTTATCCAGAATGATGATTGAACGGCTGGCGCAAAAATCAGACCTGGTGTTTGACCACCTGGCTAAAGTAAAAGGGGATTGGGAAGGTACTTTTTATCATTTCCTGGCTAAGAGCTTTGGTTTTAAGGTGAATGAGATTCCTTTTGAACTTCTAGCGACTTCATTGCCTTTGTCGGTGATTCGGAAACACCTGGATCATCCTTCGCAAGTAGAGGCTTTGGTATTTGGACAGGCTGGGTTTTTATTCGGATCTTTTAAAGATGCGTATCCCCGGAAATTGAAAAAAGAATACCGGTTTCTACAAAAGAAGTATGGATTGAGACCTATTGGTGTAGGGGCCTGGCGGTTTTTGAGAATGCGGCCGCAGAATTTCCCAACGTTGAGGTTGGCGCAATTTTGCGCTTTGCTGTTAAAATCAGATCGTTTATTTTCCAGGGTGCTTGAGCTGGAAGAATTGGCGGAATTAAAGCTGCTGCTGCAAGAACTACCTGTCAATCCTTATTGGAAAACCCATTATCACTTTCAGAAAGAGACAAAAAAAGTAAAGATTCAACTGGGACAGCGCTCCGTTTTACACCTGATTATGAATGCGGTTTGTCTTTTTGCAGCGGCTTATGGTAAATATTCAGATCAGCCGGATTTGATGAATCGTGGCTTGCAGTTGTTGGAACAAATGCCTGCTGAAAGCAATGTGATCATCAGGCATTACCAGCAAGCAGGTGTCGTGGTAGAGAACGCTTTTTTCTCTCAAGCAGTCCTTCAACTAAATAAATATTATTGTGCTCAAAAAAAATGCTTAAATTGTGGTATCGGAATTAAGATATTAAACCAATAAGATGTTCCAACGTATCATTACATTTTTTGAAAAGCAAAGTTTTGGGGTGTGTACCTATCTTGCTGAACGATTTAACATATCGATCAGTAAAATCAGGCTGTTTTTTATTTATTCTTCTTTTCTGGCAGTTGGTTTTCCAATTATTTTTTACATTCTAGCGGCATTGGTGCTGGATGTGAGACATTATGTGAAAAAAATCAGGCTGCGCATCTGGGATGTTTAATTTCTTTTATGACTCCTTTTCCTGTGGTTTGGAAAGCTTTAAACTTTCAAAATAGCCGCAATTTCCGGAAATCCTTTTTCGTCAGCAAGGTCTGTTGGCAGTTTGCCGCCTTCCATTCTAATGTCCAAAGCTGCTCCATGTTCCAATAATAGGATAATGATCTCTATATTTCCAATTTGTGCAGCGGCATGTAATGCGGTTAGTCCGGCTTGTTGTTTTGCATTGACATCAGCACCGGCCTCTAAAAGCATTTTGGTAATGGCAAAGCTTTTTGCCGCAACGGCGGAATGAATTGGGAAAACGCTGAATCCATTACTGGCAGGAATGTTTGCGTCTGCTCCTTTGAAAAGTAATAATCTGGTGATTTCTTCATGGCCGAAATAAGCGGCTAGTCCTAAAGCAGTGAAACCATCTTTTGAAGTAGTATTGAGCAGTTCTGGCTGCTGTGCTAATAGCTGATCTGTTTCCTGAAATTTGCCTAGTGCACAAGCTTCAAAAAGCGTAATGTTTTTCGCAAAGCCAGCGATTATCCCTGCAGTGACAGGTTTTTTATAATAACAGGCGAGTAGTAGTGGTGATATCCCATGACTGGTTTCCTGGCTGGTTAGTTCCGGATGCTTGGTCAGCAAATCAGAAATCTCTTGTTTATTGTCTGTTTCTATTAGTGTTTCGAGCTGAGAGATGTCCATTGTTAGATTTAGATCTTAAAATACGGGAATAAATTAACAAATTTTAAATGACATCAACATAAAAAAAATCCCAGCAGATAAAAATACCTGCTGGGATTAACCTTAAAACAAAACTTATCTCTAATTAAAACTTAAACGCTACAGGTATGACTATGATTGCTTTAGAAGGTTTAATCGGTATTGAAATGGAGTTCAGCTTTCTCTATTTAAGCAGTTAAGAATTTTTGTTTAATAAGTATACGTTTAAATGTATTTATAATAACTTAGTACATACAAGGATATGTTTTATATTTGTTGTGTATAATATTAGTCACGAAAAATGTCGGTAAGGGGAAATCAATTCAGGTCCAATTCGTTTAAAAACGAATCTGGCGATAAACAGAGCTCGAAGTCAACAACGTCCAGACCATCAACAGAAAGATTTAACATCATGCCGCGCCTGGATTTTCAGAATGGCAGGTTGTTTAAGATCATCGGGTTAGTGTTTGTGGTATTGTCTTTATATTTTCTAATTGCTTTTACTTCTTACCTTTTTACCTGGCAGGAAGATCACAGTTATGTGATTGATGCTAATGGCGGATGGAGTAATCTTTTTAAGACTTATGAAGAGCTGCAACAGGTAAATATCAATCCAGTGGTGTCTAATTGGCTAGGTAAAATCGGGGCTTTACTGGCACATCAGTTTATTTATGAATGGTTTGGTTTAGCTTCTTTTTTGTTCATATTTGTATTCTTTGTGATTGGCTACCGCCTCCTGTTTAAGGTGAAAATATTCTCTATTGAAAAAACATTGGCTTATAGTCTTTTCTTTTTATTGTTCATCTCTTTAACCTTTGGTTTTGCACATTCTTTTATCAGCGATGCACCTCATTTCTTTGAAGGTGAGTTTGGATACTGGACCAATAAATTACTTACTGCACAAATTGGAAAGGCCGGTGTAGCTGGATTAATTGGCTTTTTAGGCTTATCAATCCTGATCATTGCCTATAACATTGACTTTAAATTGCCGGAACGTAAGAAAAAAGAAACGATTTTACCTGATCTTTCAGAAGAAGATGTATTAGGAACTGATAATGAAATGCGCTCAGAGCCGGTAGAATTTACTTTAAATGACCGGTTGGCAAGAGATCAGAAAAGAGAACAGCAAACGATCAGGCCTTCCAGCAGGTTTGAAGAAGCCGAAGAGCGGGAATTGGATCGAGATCCCATTCGAGAATATCGTGCTGCAAATTCACCCGCGGCCTCGCCATTGGCTAATGTACAGTTGGAAACCACTCCAGTAACTCCAATACCACCGGTGCCTGTAGTGCCACCGGTAGCGCCAGTATTGCCACCAGCTCCACTAATGTCGGCAGTAACGATGCCTATGGAAATTACACCAGCTCCCGAACCGGAGCCGGAATTAGAGCTTACACCAGAATTAGTGCCAGAGGAAGAACCCGAATTGGAATTGGTGATTGAAAAGTCGGAGGATGAAAAAACTTCTGATGAGCTGGTGAAACAGTTTGGTAATTATGATCCTACTTTAGATCTTGCGAGTTACAAATATCCTGGGCTTGATTTATTAGAGAATTACGGTTCCAACAAGATTCCTGTGAATACGGACGAGTTGGAAGCGAATAAGAATAAGATTGTCAATACGCTGCTTCATTACAATATTGAGATAGATAAGATTAAAGCAACGATTGGTCCAACGGTTACCTTATATGAGATTATACCTGCACCAGGAGTGAGGATTTCCAAGATTAAAAATCTGGAAGATGATATCGCTTTAAGTTTAGCGGCTTTGGGAATCAGGATTATCGCTCCAATGCCAGGAAAAGGTACAATTGGTATTGAGGTGCCTAATTTACACCCAGAAATGGTGTCTATGAAAAGTATTCTGGCAACAGAGAAATTCCAGACCACCACTATGGAACTGCCAATTGCCATGGGTAAAACCATTTCCAATGAGGTTTATATAGGTGATTTGGCGAAAATGCCCCATTTGTTGGTGGCTGGTGCTACGGGGCAGGGTAAATCGGTGGGGATTAACTCCATTCTGGTTTCGCTGCTTTATAAGAAACACCCTTCGCAGTTGAAATTTGTATTGGTCGATCCTAAGAAAGTAGAGTTAACCTTGTTCAATAAAATTGAACGTCACTTCCTGGCTAAACTTCCAGGAGAAGCAGATGCGATTATTACGGACACCAAAAAGGTGATCAATACACTGAACTCTTTGTGTATTGAAATGGATCAGCGTTACGATTTGCTGAAAGATGCGCAGGTGAGAAACCTGAAAGAATACAATGAGAAGTTTATTAAAAGAAAACTGAATCCGAATAATTCACACCGTTTCCTTCCATACATTGTATTGATTGTGGATGAGTTTGCGGATTTAATGATGACTGCCGGTAAAGAGGTGGAAGCACCGATTGCCCGTTTGGCACAGCTGGCACGTGCGATAGGGATTCACCTTGTGCTGGCTACGCAGCGTCCTTCAGTAAACATCATAACGGGTACAATTAAAGCGAATTTCCCTGCCCGTTTGGCCTTTAGGGTATTGTCGAAAATTGACTCCAGAACGATCCTTGACAGTGGCGGTGCCGATCAGCTGATTGGTAGAGGAGATATGTTATTGTCTACAGGAAATGACCTGATCCGCTTGCAGTGTGCTTTTGTCGATACACCAGAAGTAGATCGCATTTCGGAGTTTATTGGCAATCAAAGAGGTTATCCGGAGGCTTATCAGCTGCCTGAATATGTAGATGAAGCTGCAGAATCGGCGAAATTGGACTTCGATCCTAAAGATCGTGATTCAATGTTTGAAGATGCTGCACGCTTAATTGTAATGCATCAGCAAGGTTCTACTTCCTTGATTCAAAGGAAGTTGAAGTTGGGTTATAATAGGGCAGGCAGGATCATTGATCAGCTGGAAGCCACAGGTGTGGTAGGGCCTTTTGAAGGTAGTAAAGCCAGAGAGGTACTGATTCCAGACGATTATGCTTTGGAACAGTTCTTGAATGACCTGAAGAATAACTAATCCGAAATAGAAATAGATGAAAAAGATAATATGGTCGTTACTGGTATTGACAGGTTTTGGATCTTCCAGTTACGCACAGCAGGATGCGAAGGCAAAAGCAATATTAGCAGAAGTAAGTAAGAAATATCGTTCTTTTGATGTGGTTAAGGCAGATTTTACCTTTTCTTTAGACAATCCACAGGCTAAACTCAAGGAGAGTCAGCAAGGTACTATCATCGTCAAAGCGAAAACAAATAAGTACCGGGTGACGATGACGAAACAGGAATTGATTAGCGATGGTAAAACGCAATGGACTTATTTAAAAGAAGATAAAGAGGTGCAGGTAACAGATGCAGACCATAGCGGTGATGCACTAAATCCTGCTCAGCTGTTCACGATTTACGAAAAAGGCTTTAAATATGGTTATACCGGCGAAAGTAAGGTCGGAGGCAAAGTTTATCAGATGATTGACCTGGCACCTATAGATGTCAGCAAATCTTATTTTAAGATCCGTCTGGGAATTGATAAGGTCGCAAAACAGATTGGTACTGTAGTTATTTTTGATAAAGGCGGAAACAAATACGGCTATAACGTGAGCAAAATGGTGACCAACCTGAAGGTTCCGGAAAGTACTTTTTCTTTTGATCCTAAGAAGTATCCTGGAGTAGAAGTTGTAGACTTAAGGTAATTTGTTATTTTTGAAGATATGGTCTCAACTCATCAATTTTGAAGGTTACATTTTTAGGCACAGGTACTTCCCAGGGGATTCCAGTTATCACTTGTAATTGTGCGGTTTGTCAGTCGGCAGACCATAAAAATAAGCGGTTAAGGGTTTCTGTACTGTTGGAAATGGGAGATAAGACGATCGTTATTGATAGCGGGCCTGATTTCCGTTACCAGATGCTGCGCGCAAATGTAAAAGACCTGGATGCGATCTTATATACACATGAACATAAAGACCATGTGGCGGGTTTAGATGACATCAGGCCTTTTAATTACCTGCTGAAAAAGAACATCGACATCTACGCAACCACTAGAGTTCAGGATGCTTTAAAAAGAGAGTTCTCCTATATTTTTGCAGATACGCATTATCCAGGCTTGCCTCAGATAGAGCTGCATACGATTACAGATCAACCTTTTGAAATTGGTCATACAACAGTGATTCCATTAAATATCATGCATTATAAGCTGCCAATTTTGGGCTTCCGGATTCATGATTTTACGTACATTACTGATGCGAAAACGATTTCTGAAGAAACAATAGCAAAAGTAAAGGGTACAAAGATTTTGGTGATCAATGCATTACAGCATGAAGAGCATATTTCTCATTTTACACTAAAGGAAGCAGTCGCTTTTGCGCAAAAGATAGGGGCAGAAATGACCTATCTAACTCATATCAGTCATAATTTAGGCTTGCATGAGGAGGTAGAACGCGAATTACCAGGAAATATTAAATTAGCTTACGATGGTTTAAGTTTATTCTCCGAATAAATATATATTTGCGATAGAAATACCCAGGTGGCGAAATTGGCAGACGCACCACCTTGAGGGGGTGGCGCTTGAAAAGGCGTGGCAGTTCGAATCTGCTTCTGGGTACTAACCAGATTCATGGTTAATTTTTTGAAGGGTTGCTCGTTAAAAAAGCAGCCCTTTCTTGTTGACTTTCAATAGGTTATCGTGGAAGGTTCTGTCTAGATATTTTGTTCTAAATGAACCCTGCCCCCATAGCAGACTATCTTTGAACAAACCTTGCACTAAAGTATGCTTTTGAGTCACATTTGCCTTATCCTATAAACGGAAAAGATTCTCAAGTCTAGGCAATAAACGCTCAACCAATCGTTTTTCAAGTTGAAGCTTTTTGAACCATGTGTTATAGGTAGATGTTTCAATTTCATCATTTATCATTCTTTCTTCCAACTTATAAATTTTGTTGTTGATCTCTTGAAGTTCCTTTAGTTTTAGACCATGACGCTCATTTTTCATTTTAATGGGTTCTTTCAGCATCACTTTTGAAGCCTCAATGATAAAACGTTCTGACCCGATAGCTATCGGGTGACAAAAAATATAAATCACAAAACTATTAAGTGCTTAAGTCTAAATAGTTAAGGGGTCTGTTTTTTTGAATTCTAAACCTTGTCCAAGTTTTTCTATTTGGGCAATAATTTTAAACTGCATATTATTTCGGTTCACCCTCGACTCGCTCAAGTCTTAAGCGCAGCGTGATTTGTGCATTCAAAATCTGGAACAAGACAGGTATTCGGTGGTTGAGGCATAGGATTAGGGCAGTTTGAGGAGTACAATCATATTTTGGATACCTTGGAATCCAAATTCCTCTCTATGATTGATGTTCTTTACTTTAATGGATGCCTTGTACTCTGTTAGATAGTTATCTAAGCTCTTATAAAATTCCATAACAATGGTAATGCTCCAGTTTCTGCCAGGGCAGCTGTGTTGGCCAATTCCAAAGGAAAAATTTTTCAAATTTGGTATACTTTGTATTTCGGCTACATCTCTTTTCGGCGTGTTTGAGTTCGCCGCTCCAATCATTAGTGAAACTTTGTCTCCATACTGAAAATCCAATTCAGGAAAATGAGTGATAGGATTGATTACTTTCCTGTTGCAGACTTGAAAGGGTGAATAAAGTTTAATGAGATCAAGCAGTTTTTCTTGCTGAATTTTGATGTTTTGTTGTTGTTTTAGCGCAGCGTAATCAATTACCACCCTTCCACATAGGGCAATCAACGCATCAACTACATCTAAAAAAGGTAGAAGGCCGACTGCGAGACCAAGTTTGCCTGTTTTAGCCAGTTGACTTAAAAAACCCTGCTTAGTTAATTTTTGTTCACGAGTTAAACGTTCGATTATTGTTGACCATTCGTCTAATGCATTGTGTTTGGTAGTTGGATTATCTACCTGTCCGCGGCCATGTAATAGCTGCAGTATAGGATTTATCAAATGGTAAGCATTCTGAAATGCTGTAACCTTCATACCAGCAATTTCGCAGAGCATATGAACCACATAAGGATTAATCACCTGTTTTATAAGGTCAAATTCTTTGATTGAAGTTCCTATCGCGTTCGCCATATCAAAATATTTGTAGGACAGCTCCATACGCTTTGGAAAACAAGCTATGAATTTTTCTCTCCAAA
This sequence comes from Pedobacter sp. PACM 27299, assembly GCF_001412655.1. Taxonomy (NCBI): domain Bacteria; kingdom Pseudomonadati; phylum Bacteroidota; class Sphingobacteriia; order Sphingobacteriales; family Sphingobacteriaceae; genus Pedobacter; species Pedobacter sp. PACM 27299. Next base: position 1,404,842 of record NZ_CP012996.1, read on the forward strand.
ATTGGTGTTCAGCACCGCTCATATACATTAACCAGTTTTGATAGAAAAAATTGATCGAATCTGGAGTTCCTTGGCCAATTAATAACTTTTTTAGGTTCTGTCGATTGGAATCTAGGCTAGGTTCATGAAACAATTGGGTAATTAAATTTGGAGAATTGATCAGCCAATGCCTGTCTTCCTCGATTAAGAAGGCATCACCAGTCTCATTCAGTTTTCTGTAAAATAATGCCCTGTCATGATTTGCGAGCAAAAGTGCTAATCTTGGTAGTTTATGAACTTTTACGGGTGTTGTTGACATACTAGCGGTTCTTTATCATAACTCAAAGAAGTGTATTGGTAATGGATTTTAGCAGATTTACAGGTTTTGTAAAGGATAGTAGGAAGCGCAGCAACTTGGATAATCGTTCTGGCAAGGATCTCCCTCAATTCCTTTGCTAGCGTTTCTGGAAGAAGTGCTATTTTTTTTAAATTATTTTCGCATTGCTCCCTGAAATATGATGGAATTTGAGGTTGAAGACAGGAAAAATCCTGATTACAAATTTCCAGTAGGAGGTTATCGGAAAAAATACCGCAGGGAACGAACAGTCCCTGTTTTGATCTATACTGATCTGAGCCGATCGGAAGGAGATCTTTTAAAGGTTTTTTTGGTATGCTGAGTTCACCTGGATCATTAACCTGGAATGCTACTAAATCTAAAAAAGGCAACCTTGCTTCCAGCTGGTTGACTAAAGAAGTGCAATCGGTATGGAGCAGGGTCAGATGTTGAGGTAATCTAGTCCAACGATCAAACTTTAACCAGTCTGATGGAGCCATTGAATTTGTAAATGGTTCAAAAAAGGAAGCGGTCTGATCCAGTTTAATGTGGGAAAGTTTCTTTGCTATTTCAAAGGAGTGCTTATGTCTTTTTAATACGGGATGGCCCATTGATTTCTTATAATAATGCGGATATCCGCAGAAAATCTCATCTGCACCTTCACCACTAAGTACATTTTCTATCCCATCTTTTCTCATTTCTTCCATTAAAATGCTCATCGCAACGGTAGAAAGTGTAGAAAATGGCCGGTCTATGTAGTTCCATAATTTCTTTAGATGATCCAGTAAGTTCATTTCGTTTATCAAAACTGTTCTCTGATTTTTTTCTGGTTCTTCTGGTTTTTGCACAATGGTGTAACACGGGATCTCAGGAGCTACTAGTTTGATCAGTGAAGAATCTACACCTCCGCTGAATGCCAAAGCCGTTTTTCCAGGTTCATAACGATTGTGGACTGCGGTAGCTAGTTGATCTAAAATAGAGGTATCGCCGAGATGCTTAATAACGTTGCTAGAAGACCTAGTGGAGTGGAGGTTATTATCAAAAAATATGATCTCACCAGGTTGTACTGAATAAACGCCTTCAAATGCGTTTGCCGAAGGGGTAACTCCGAATTCAAATACATGCTGTATACTCAGCCAATCAGGAACCTGCCCTGTGTTAGTTATTAAGGAAACGGCTTTTGCAGATGACGCGAAGGATACTTGGTTATGGTTATGGGAATAAAATAAAGGTTTGGTCCCCATGATATCCCGAGCTAAAATTAACTCATTCCGTTCTTGGTCGTAAAGCGCCAACGCGAATTCGCCATCGATCATTTTAATCACCTCGATTTTGTCTTGGCTGCTGGACAGGATCAATGCCAAAGCCTCTGTATCAGAAAGATTTCCTTCAAAACAGACTTTGTCACTATTTACCAGTCTTTTTAATTCATGTATATTGTAAATTTCACCGTTAAATGAAAGAACGTATCGCTTATTAACGACCACGGGTTGGGGGCGGAGACGGTCACCGGATCTTGCTAACCTAGCGGATAGCATGCTACAATGATCGGATTGCCAAGCCCCGTATACATTTCCTCTCCAACTAGTCGCGTTCCAGGCTTGTAGCAAATTATGCTGATAATTAATTGCTCCGACAAAACCACACATTATTTTACCTTGGATGTTTTTAAAAGTTTGAAAATTCTGTTCATTTCGTCATCGCTTGCGCGGGGGCCGTCATGAGACGAAATGTAGCCAGGGTAAGTTTCAAACGTTACCGCAAGACTACTGTTAATCGGCTTCCATTCTCCTTCTGGAATACCAAAAAGAGGTATTAGTTTAATGTGTGCATGATTTACGCCCATACCTTCAGCAATTAGTGCAGTCCTTTTGGTACTTAATTTTGCATTAAGTATTTTGGAAACCTCTTTGCCAGCGCTTATTAAACTAAATAGTTTATCTTGTGGTAGTTGAAGTACGTCACTGTCAAGATGCAGTTTTGTGGCTACTACGGTAAAGCCTGGAGTATTCGGGAATGGGGTTAGGAATGCGAGATGATCCTCATCTTCCCAAATTGTCCAGCTAAAAATTTCTCGGCTTGCAATTTTACAAAAAAGGCAGTCCTCTTGTTCCATCAGGTTTTTGATTTTAATGCCATGGCCATTTGTTAACTTCCCAAATTCGTTCTCCATGTCCCTCAACTATTAATCCCCCATCAACAGTAGCAGATAGGAGGATGCCGCCCCCGCGATCTCTACATTGGTAGGGCCGAAACTTGGCGCAATCTTCTGAGGTAAAGGTAAGATATCACGTTCATCAGTCATACGTTCTTGAGAAGATAAAGATAGGATAGCCTCTGACATGAAGTAACCCGCACCTATGAACTTTTTGTTATGTTTTTCTGAAAATATTCGAGCCTTACGAAGGAGGCCGATTGGCTCATCTGCAGTGAACAACACGGCATCGACTGATGCAATAATCGTTTCCAAATTGTTATCAGTGATTTTTTCCTTATGTACACTTATATTTAATTCTGGATAGCGCTCGTGAAGATTTTCTTTTAGAACTTCAACCTTGGATCTGCCTATATCTTTCAAGGTCCAAAAATATTGACGGTTAAAATTACTTTTCTCAATCTGATCATGGTCTGCGAGGACGATCGATTTGATGCCTCCACCGGCGAGAATTTGAGCGGACAAAGATCCGATTCCTCCGCAACCAACTACGGCAATTGAACACGCTTCGATTTTGGCGTAAAATTGCATAATTTGGTCGCAGTCGTCAGCAATGCAGCATAAATAAGCTGCAGTTCTGCTGGTCTCATCGGTAAGTAATTTTTCCTGAACAAATAATATTGAGACTTCGTCACCTGTTAATATGGCATTGACAGCAATTAAGCTGGTGAGGAAGTCTGCTGATTCATTCGGATTTATTGTTGCGGTACCCCTTGGGCCGGTGACTTGTATTTTGTTCGTGGTGTCAAAAAAAGACAATTGAACTGCTGGATTTAGGATTGCAGCGGCTTTTTGCTCTTTGAGAATGACATGTTTATCTAAGCGGTAAGGTTCAGGTAGCTGTGGGAATTTCCTCATGACGAAAGTATGAATGAAAAGACCTGCATCGCAGGTCTTTTCATTGTTGTGATTAGTTAACTGAAGCGTTGGCTTTTAAATAGCCGGCTAGTTTTTCAATCTCAATGGATTCGATCCTTGAGACAATCTCTTCTCCAAATACAGTTGAGAGCTGGGCAATTTGCTCGGCAGTCAAAACGATTTGTACTTTCTCTTCGTTTTCTTTTTGAGGCATAATTAAGATATTTAAGTTTATAATATGAAAATAACACATTTATTTGATAAAAACAAAAAAAATAAGTTGTTACTCGCTGATTATTAATAAGGTATGGTTTTTTTTGGGTCTATTCGAATATTTTAGTAAGCATCTTGTTTTCTTAAAATACCTATACTCAACCATGCTTCCCAAAATATCTGGTCGGTTATCAATAAAATTTGATAATTTGGATCCCTTTTTTATTTGCTGGTGAGATATGTATCAGAACCTCAGACAGTTTTTTGTTTTGTTGTTATGGTGAGTTTGTATACTAGTGTATCAGATCTCACTAAAACTGATCTGAACGCTAAATTAATCTCGAAACTCATGAACCAACAAATAACATTAAAAAAATGCTGTATGCTTACCGCATTTTTCATGCTGAGCAGTTATTGCTTTGCCCAAACTGAAACAAAAGCACGTGTGCGTATCCCGGAAAATGAAAAGTTATCAAAATGGTCAAGGCGGCCGATTGTGACGAAACTTTCCCTCAAGGGGGCGAACTCAAAACTGAGTATATAAAAAAGAATAAGGAAGTAACCTACACGTCCAGTACCGTGGATAAACCTGCTGTCTCTAAGACCGTTAAAATTGAAAAAACTATTGAAAAGCCAATGCATCCCAATCTAGTGGACGGGCAAATATTAGGGCTGATGAAAAAGATCCTTCCATACTTCATGTTAATTACTGGCTTGCCAGCGCTGTGGTAGTGAAGAAGGGTACCAACATCATCAACATCAAACGGGTGCTAGAATGCAGCGGAACTTATACAGAAACAAGGTTGCCCATCCAGACGCTTACGAATAATACCACTTATCATCTTGCTAAAGTAATGGCTGCTGACCTTGTAGCTATACAACTCGCTAAATGGTATGTGAATGCGGATGAGATTATAGAGGTGTTAGATAAGCAGGGCAAAATCGTATATTATCTTATTGACCGGTACGACAGGGATGCTGACTACCAAATTAAACTTGAAAATCGGGGCTTTGTGTCTTTTACTAAAAAAAGCTTGGAGTATGGGCCGGTTGTGATTCCTATCAAGTATCGTTTATCGAGAGAAAGAGGCGCGATCAAAGTGAAGGATGAATTTACCACTGACTTGAACCTTGGGGTATACGGTGCCTACAGGTTTAGGAAGTATGGGGTACGTTATCTGACTGGTGAAACCTTAAAAGAGGTGCCGTCGGTTTCATTTAGTATTGCTGGGTTCATTAACCTTGGGACTGTCACACTAGATTCCCTATCCACTACCTTAGGCACAGCACCCTTAAAAGGTGAAGAAGAGGAAACAATTGGAGTGTTTTCTTCTGGTTTGGGAACGATGTTGTCCTTGGGAGATCTTCAAGTAGGACTTTATTCTGGTATTGACTTTGGTTTTGGCCAAAATGCCAAAAACTGGAATTATAACAATAGACTTTGGCTTGGTTTCGGGGTAACATACAACGTGAATCGGTTTTGGAAAAAGTAGTAGTACTAAAGGCACTTCTTAGCGAAGATCTTAAAAGTGCTCAACGTTAAATTTATCTCCCTACATGATACCTTAAATTTAAACTTCTTTATTACTTATTGTTAAAAATATAGAATTAACAGATAATTAATTTTCAAGTTTTTGTTAACTTGCTTGTGCGACTAATGTTAGCGTAAAAAAAAACATATAAATAGCTCATCTTAATTATCTCCTCTCGATATGATTTATAGAAAATTGTTAGACCAATATGCTGAACTCAAACACCTGGAGAAAGCAGTTGCAACCCCGAAAACTAGTGAATATATAGAACTTATCAGACACTTAAGGGCCATAAAGCCTGGTCAGTTTGGCGGTCAAACCGTAATAATTGGCGGTGCTGGGATGGCTGGTCTCTGCTCTGCATATGAATTGTCGAAATTAGGATTTGACGTGGTTTTACTTGAAGCACAAAAAACACATATTGGAGGAAGGGCGCGTACTTTCAGATTGTCAGAACATGTTTATGGTGAATTTGGAGCAATGCGTATTCCTGAAAAGCACGAACTGACTAGATTTTATATTTCAGAGTTTAAGTTAGAGTTAAGAAAATTTGTTCAAGCAAATCCTGAGGCGATTTCCTATGTGAGGGGAAAGCGGTTAAAGGTTGCGGATGTAGAACAGATTAAAAAATCATTTAAACTGAGCGAAGAAGAAGCTGGAAAAAGTACTTTGGATTATTGGCTCGAGATTATAGTAGCGCTAATTGCCTCTTTAAATGAACTCCAAAAGGATGAACTTTTCAATTCTGAAATAACTGATGCGACCATTAAGGAGTTGGATAACAAATCTTTATATGAGGTTCTTCTGCAAGGAGGGTTTTCGAAAGAGGCAATAGAAATGCTGGTCTCTACTTGGGGTTTTGAAACTTCTCTTCAATTTTCATTACTTGAATTCTTAAGAGAGGAAATCGAAGGAATTTGGAGCGGAGAGTTTGATGAAATTGTAGGGGGGACAGACTTATTAGCGAAAGCATTTCATGAAGAATTAAAAATATGTACATTTCAGAACGCTATTATTACAAATGTAGAACAAAGTTCTAATTCAGTTACTGTAAATTACAAAAATAGTGATGGTGAAAAAGATAGCGTAACTGGCAATTGGTTTATTTGTACACTGCCTTTAGGGGTTTTGGATAAAGTTTCTTTCGAACCGGCACTTTCATTTGCAAAATCTGAAGCGATAAGGAGGGTAAATTATGATTCTTCAACCAAGATTTTGGCTCATACAACCAAGAGATTTTGGGAGTTAGATGATCAAATTTATGGTGGAGGAAGCAGTTCAGACAGTTTGATTGGGTCAACTTGGTATCCATCAGACAATCCCGATAAGGATGTTAAAGTGTCTAATTCAGAATCTATGTTTTTAAGCTCGTACACTTGGGGTCAATCGGCGCGACGTATGGATCAAATACCCGAAGCAGATTTGAAAGAGTATATGACTAATGAATTGGGTAATTTGCATCCAAGCTTATTAAAAGATCCTTCAGCAATTAAAATGTTTTATCGTTGGAGCTGGACAAATTGTCAATGGAGTAATGGTGCTTATTCTTTTTTTATGCCTAATGAACATTCAGAATTTTATAAAGATCTGATCGAACCAGAAGGCAAAATACTTCTAGCCGGAGAACATGCCTCACTTACTCATTCTTGGATGCAGGGAGCGTTTGAGTCTGCATTGAGGGTGGTGTCGCATATTGTCGATACTTTCAAAGCACCATAATTATAGCCTTTGCGAAAATGCAAATGAACTTCTGTCAGATTTACCAATTTTTTTGTTCTATTATAATCTGGTCAGGGTGGTCTAATCAAAAATCACCTTGATTTTTAACGGCTGATTATATGAATCCTTTTCTCTCCAAATCTTCAATTATAGGTTCAATAAGCAATAAAAAGCGATTTAAATGTTCAAAGTATTCCTGCTGATTAGTACTTAGTAAAGCCTTAGAGAAATCTAAGGCTTTTTGCTTTTCGGCCATTTAGCTCTTAAGCGATATTTCACAATAGCATCTGAACATCTCCTGTCCATATCGGTCAAAAAAATGCAATTTACAGGCTATATTAATCCCATAAAATACATTACTATGTTCCTTTAGTCGATCGTTTATTTTATATTTAGGCGATTTTAAAATATGGATAGGTTTACCATTAAGAATCTATCGAATAATTAATCTTATAAAGCAAAAATCAATATGTCGAATACATCAAAAATTATCTACACCAAGACCGATGAGGCGCCAATGTTGGCAACCTATTCACTTTTACCAATCGTACAAGCTTTTACCGCATCAGCAGGTATTGATGTAGAAACAAGAGATATTTCTTTAGCAGGTAGAATTTTAGCAAACTTTCCTGAGTTTTTAAAAGACGATCAAAAAATAGGTGATGCTTTAGCAGAGCTTGGTGCATTAGCAACAACACCAGAAGCTAACATTATTAAATTACCAAATATTTCAGCTTCTATCCCTCAATTGGTAGCAGCTATTACTGAGTTACAAGGACAAGGTTATGCTTTGCCGAATTACCCAGATAACGCACAGACTGAAGAAGAAAAAGCAATAAAAGCCAAATATGGTAAAGTATTGGGTTCGGCAGTAAATCCGGTTTTACGTGAAGGTAACTCTGATCGTAGAGCGCCTAAAGCAGTTAAAAATTATGCAAAAGTAAATCCTCACTCTATGGGTGCATGGTCTGCAGATTCTAAAACTCGTGTAGCCAGCATGACTGAAGGTGATTTTTACGGTTCAGAGAAATCTCTAACCCTTACTGATGCGAGTCAATTTAAAATAGAATTTGTTGCTGAAGATGGTAGTGTAGCTGAATTAAAAGGTTTAGCTCCTTTAAAGGCAGGTGAGGTAATCGACAGCTCAGCTTTAAGTCTAGCTGCTTTGAAAGCATTTGTAGCGAAAGAAATTGTAGCCACAAGAGCGGAAGGAACTTTATTGTCTGCTCACTTAAAAGCAACAATGATGAAAGTTTCTGATCCACTAATTTTTGGTGCTATTGTAGAAGTTTACTTCGCTGATGTGTTTGCTAAATATGCAGATTTATTTAAGGAGCTGAATGTAGATACGAGCAACGGTTTAGGTGATGTGTATGCAAAAATTGCTGGCCATCCTAAACAAGCAGAAGTGGAAGCTGATTTAGCTAAGGCAATAGAGAATGGCCCGGCATTGGCTATGGTAAATTCTGATAAAGGAATTACTAACCTTCATGTGCCTAGTGATGTCATTGTAGATGCTTCTATGCCTGCAATGATTCGTAATTCAGGCCAGATGTGGAATAAAGACGGTAAATCTCAAGATACGACGGCTTTAATTCCTGATCGTTGTTATGCAGGTGTTTACACGGCAACAATTGATGATTGTAAGGCAAATGGTGCTTTTGATGTAGCGACCATGGGTTCTGTACCTAACGTAGGTTTAATGGCTCAAAAAGCTGAAGAATATGGTTCACATGATAAAACTTTCCAGGCAAAAGCAAATGGAACGATCCGTGTAACAGATGCAGATGGCAAAGTTTTCTTCGATCAGAAAGTAGAGAAAGGTGATATCTTCCGCATGTGTCAAACTAAGGATGCGCCAATTCAGGATTGGGTTAAATTAGCCGTAAACAGAGCTCGTTTATCAGCTACGCCAGCAGTTTTCTGGTTAGATGAAAACAGAGCACATGATAGAGAAATCATTGCAAAAGTGAAAAAATATCTAGCTGATCATGATACTGAAGGATTGGATATTAGAATTCTTGCACCAATTGAAGCCACTAAATTCACTTTGGAAAGAATCAGAAAAGGCTTAGACACCATCTCTGTAACTGGTAACGTATTGCGTGATTACTTAACAGATTTATTCCCGATTTTAGAATTAGGAACTTCTGCTAAAATGCTATCAATCGTGCCTTTAATGAATGGTGGTGGTTTGTTCGAAACTGGTGCTGGTGGTTCTGCCCCTAAACATATCGAACAATTTATCGAAGAAGGCTATTTACGTTGGGATTCATTGGGTGAGTTCTTAGCTTTAGGTGCTTCTTTAGAGCATTTAGGTCAAACACAAAACAATGCAAAAGCTTTAGTTTTAGCAGAGACTCTAGATGCTGCAACTGAAACTTTCCTGGCTAATGATAAATCTCCAGCTCGTAAAGTTGGACAAATTGATAACCGTGGTTCGCATTTCTACCTAGCTTTATATTGGGCTCAGGAATTAGCAAAACAAAGTAAAGATGCTGATTTACAAGCTAGATTTGCACCATTGGCTAAGGCATTAAGCGAAAATGAAGCTAAAATTGCTGGCGAATTAATTGCTGCCCAAGGTAAACCACAAGAAATTGGCGGTTACTTCCATCCAAATGATGAATTGGCAAATAAAGCAATGCGTCCAAGCGAAACATTGAATACTATTTTAGCTTCTTTATAAGCTAATTGAATAATATCAGCGTCCTGATATTCTTCAGGGCGCTTTTTTTATAGGTTAATTTTTACATTAAAGGAATCTCTAATTAAAACGCAGCTCATTTGGAGTGTCATCGCATATCAATCTAAATAAAATAACTATTTTATTTAGATTGATTCCAAGTAATTAATTAGCTTTGGGCAAATTTAATCACCGTGCCCGGATCTCCTTCAAGTCAGGATCAACTTCCCTTTAATATTCATCAAATCGATGAGCAAGGCTTTGAGCGTATTTATAGAGACTGCTGGAAAACTGTTTTTGGGATCATCTATAATTATACCCGGGATGAAGAAATTGCAGAAGAAATCAGTCAGGATTTATTCGCTTCACTTTGGGAACGTCGGGAGAAAATCATTATCAAAACTACAATTGAGCAGTATTTATATCGCGCAGCAAAGCTGGAAGCATTTGAATATTTGCGTAGCAGCAGCAGTCATCGGGAACACATCAATTGCGCTTTAAAGAGCCATTGTGGATCAAGAAACTGTACAGAAGACCAGGTATTATTTAATGAGTTGAACGGAAACCTTAACCTGTTGGTAGCTGAATTGCCTTGCAGGTGTCGGGAAGTGTACCGTTTAAGTCAGGACCAGGGGATGAACAATAAAAAAATCGCCACTATTTTATTGATATCGGAAAAAACGGTGGAGTACCACCTGTATAAAGCGATGAACTACTTGAGAAATAATTTACAGGAATTCAGGTAGTTATAATATATTTCCGTTTTTTTTGATTTTCCACCTAGGGAAAATCGGGACTTATCCGGCTTAAGGTATATGAGCACATTTAAAGGGCTCTTTGCTTATGCGGATTACTAAAGAACTTATTGAATGTTATCATCAGGGGCGATGCGATCCAAATGAAAAGGATGCCGTTGAAAAATGGCTGGAATCTGATGAATTGGAAATGAGTTTTCCAGCAAATTCCGATCTGTCTTCCATAGAAGATAAAGGATGGAGGAGGATTTCAGCCCGTTACGATATTTCAGTTCAGCCAGCAGCAAGCAAGTCCTTTAAATTGAACAATTATCGTTATATCTGGCAGTTGGCTGCATGTTTCTTATTATTAGTAGGTATTGGAATCACCTATTATTTAAACAATGAGGGGAATAACAGTCATCAATCTGCACTGATTTATAAAACGATAATTACGTCTAAAGGTCAGAAACTCCAGGTAACGTTACCGGATGGTACGATGGTATGGCTGAATTCTGAAAGCGTTTTACGTTTTCCTGAAAGATTTAGAGGTAACCTGAGAAAGCTGGAGTTTTCCGGAGAAGCATATTTCGATGTCGCTAAAGATCCATCTAAACCTTTTATCATCCATACTTCAAAGACAAAAGTGCAGGTGCTTGGTACCCGGTTTAACTTAAGGGCATTGGCTACAGAAACAGCTACATCAGTTGTGGTAGAGGAAGGGAAGGTGAAATTTATTGGTCTACTTGGCAAGCAGGAAACGATCCTTACTGCGAATAGGAGGGGAATCTTTGAAGCATTATCGGTTCCGGCTATGATTGTTCATGAGGTATCTGCAGGACAATATATAGCTTGGAAAAACAATGAGTTACTGCTCGATAATTTGACTATTGAGGAGGTTGCTCAGACCCTTGAACGCTGGTACAATGTGAAGATTAAGGTCAATAGCGCAGATTTGGCCCATGAACGTTATACTGGAAACTTTAAGAATCCAAGCTTAAAACAGGTGCTGGAAAGCATGAGTTTTGCTGTAAAATTCAACTACAGGCAGGAAGAACAAACCTATGTTTTTTATTGATTTATCCCCAAAACAATTACATAAACAAACCCGGTTTCAGTCGGCAAACTTCACACCGGGCTATTGAAAAATCAACTCATCATCAATTTAACAACAAACAAAAGTATGTACAAAGGATGTACCCCAAAGAAACAATTTGTAAAATTCCTGCTATTGATCTGCAGTTTACTATATCTGCCTTGCAGCAGTTATGCCAGACAGCAGTCGGTTTTGGAAAAGCCAGTCACCATTCAATTGAATAATGTGAGTCTTAATGATGCATTAAAGGCAGTTGGCGATGCTGCAGGTGTTCAATTTTCCTACAGCAGCACGCAGCTTAATTTACAGAAAAAAGTAAACCTGAACTTTAAAAATAAAACTTTGAATGAAATATTGTCGGAACTGCTGGGTGGGCAGTTAAAGGGTTTAAGCGTAAATGGTACGCAAATTACCATACAAACTTCAGGAGCAAAAGGAAATATTAAAGGAAGCGTTAAAACTAAAGACGGTAAACCTGCTGAGTTTGTTACTGTGGGAATTAAGGGATTAAAAAGCGTTCAGGTAGATTCAAAAGGTAACTATTTGCTGAAAGACATTGAAGCAGGTACGTATAAATTGATTGCTAGTTTTGTAGGATTAACTTCACAGCAGAAGGAAATAAAAGTAATTGCAGGAGAAGCAGTTTCAGTCAACTTTGTGCTGCTAGAAAACAATGAACAGCTAGATGAGGTAGTCATCAATGGTGGCGGTATCAATAAGTTTTCAGTTAAGAAAACGACGACTTCCGCAAAAATGCCATTGGGAAACCTGGAGAATCCACAAGTGTATACGACTATTCCAAAGGCTTTATTGACTGAACAGATGGTAACTGAGTTTAGTATGGCATTAAAAAATAGTCCGGGTGTCTATAAAATTCAAGGCAGTAGAGGTATCAATACTGCAGGAGCTACTTTTTATAGTATGCGTGGATTTCGTGTGGAGGCTGCGCTGAGTGATGGCGTGCCTTCACAAACAAATGGTGAAATAGATCCGGCGAATATTGAGCGTGTGGAGCTGATTAAAGGCCCTTCAGGAACTTTGTTTGGTGGTTCCGTGGTTTCTTACGGAGGACTGATCAACATTGTAACGAAAAAACCTTTAGATACTTTAGGAGGAGAGCTGAGTTACACTACTGGTAGTTATGGTTTAAACCGTTTTTCTGCAGATGTGTATGGACCTGTCACTAAAGATAAAAAGCTACTTTTCAGATTGAATTCTGCCTATCAGCATCAAAATAGCTTTCAGGATGTGGGTTTCAGGAAGTCGATATTTGTAGCACCCGTGTTAGAATATAAGGTCAATGATAGACTGAATATCAGCCTGAATACAAGTTTTGCTACCTTGAAGAGTACAAGTCCAGCGGTGATTTTTCTACCAAGGACACGCCAATTTATTGCCACCAGACCTGAGGAATTGAACTACGACTGGAAACGTTCTTATACCAATAAGGACTTAACGATGAAGAACCCTACATTAAATGCAAAAGGACAGGTAAATTACAAGCTGTCAGATCAATGGGCTTCTCAAACTATTTTCTCTACAAATAGCCGTAAATCAGATGGTTTTTATCAATACCAATTTATAAGAGGAGCCACAGATGAAATGCTGGAAAGAAATGTCTCTTTGCAGAATTCTACGAATACCTCCACAGACCTGCAGCAGAATTTTAACGGTGATTTTAAGTTGTTTGGAATGCGCAACAGGGTTGTTGTTGGGTTAGATTATTTACATCAGACCGTTAAAAACAACAATTCCCCAAACATCGTATTTGACAATGTGAGCGGAACAAATCCGAATGATCCGAATTACTCCAACATTTCCCGTTCTGCGGTGGAGGCGAAGATAGCGGCAAGCACGGCATTGCCGACTAAAAACCATGCAGAAAACAATGTCTACAGTGTGTATGCTTCAAATGTGTTGAACCTGACTGACAGGTTAATTACTATGCTGAGCCTTCGCGTGGATCGTTTTCAAAATAAAGGAACATTCAATGAGAACACGAATCTTCGATCCGGTGAATTTATGCAGACGGCAGTTTCGCCAAAACTTGGCCTGGTGTACCAGGTCGTAAAAGATAGGGTTTCCTTATTTGGTAACTATATGAACGGATTTACTAATGTTGCACCTATTACACAGCCAGAAGGTTCAGGCGCTTCCGGAACTTTTAAACCGGAACATGCCAATCAGTTCGAAGCGGGGGTAAAAACAGATCTTTTGGATGGTAAATTAAGTTTTACGGCTAGTCTATATGATATTAAAGTGGAAAACACCACTTATACGGAACCAGTAACAGTGAATGGGGCAAATTATGTAATTACCGTACAAAATGGTACACAGAAGAGCAGAGGACTTGAATTGGAATTGATTGCCAACCCAATAGAAGGTTTGAATGTGATCGCTGGTTACAGCTATAATTATAGCAAATTGACTGATGGTAATCCTGATCTTAAAGGTCGCAGACCAGCCTCAGCTGGCCCCTCTACTTTGATCAACTCCTGGATTAGTTATGCTATTCCACATGGTGAGATCAAAGGATTAGGTCTGGGTGTAGGAGTTAATTATATCGGAAAGCACTTAACAGGGAATTCCGCGAAAACAGGTGTGTTTACCTTACCTTCCTATATTATGGCAACCGCTACAGTGTTTTATGACAAGCCAAAGTATAGGTTAGGATTTAAAGTCGATAACCTGGCCAATGAAGTATATTTTACGGGCCAGGGGGTATTGAGCCCACAAATGCCAAGAACCTTTGCTGCAAATGTCACTTTCAAGTTTTAAAATCACCATCAGACAAATACACCTCTGGCTCGGATTAGCTTCCGGGCTGGTGGTGTTTGTATTGGGGCTAACGGGCGCCATATATGCTTTTCAGGACGAAATAAAAGAGCTGGTTTATAAAGATCGGCTGTATGTTGAACCTGGAAAATCAAGACTGCCCTTGAGCGTACTGCTGCCCATTGCAAAACAAGCTATAACTGAGGATCGTAAAATCTCGCGCGCCGAACTTTCTCAATCACCAGGACGCACCTATATGTTCCGGGCTTTAAAAGTAGATAAAAAAGCTTTCGGTTATTGGAACTATTATCAGTATTATGATAAAGTTTACCTGAATCCTTATACCGGTAAAGTGGTATTTAAGGAGAACGCAAAAGCGGAGTTTTTTACTGTTGTCCTGGCCCTTCACATGAATTTGCTACTGGGTGATGCGGTAGGACATTTTATCATCCGATGGTCTGTAGTCTGTTTTGTGATTTTACTCTTGTCAGGAATGGTGCTCTGGTGGCCCAAAAACTGGAAGTTTAAACAGTTGAAGAAAAGTTTTCAGGTCAAATGGAATGCGAAGTTTAAAAGATTGAACTATGATCTGCACAATGTATTTGGCTTTTATAGTTTTCTGATCTTGATGATCATCGCATTAACAGGATTGATGTGGTCTTTTGAGCTGACGACTGAAAAGAAAGGAAAAACACTTTCTGATACCAGTCAGGCGTTGGGGATGATACCTGTAGATCAGATTCTGGATCAAGCCCTAAAAGCCTCCCCTGAAACAGCTTATTTTTTATATAATTTTCCTGCAGCTAAAAGTGGAACAGTGAATGTTTCAGCTTACCAGGATAAAATAAGGTTATACGATCGACAGCAGTATAAATTTGACAGGTACAGCGGAGAGTTACTGCAAAAAGGAGTCAGTTTTGGCCAGCTGCCTGTCGGGGAGAAACTCATTGCAATGAATTATGACCTTCATACAGGAAGCGTACTTGGGCTTGCTGGAAAAATCCTGGCTTTTTTTGCAGGATTAATTGCCGCAGGATTACCAGTTACCGGATTTTTAATCTGGTGGAAAAAAGGAAAAACTGCTAAACTTAACTAAGGCTGATCAGGAGCTGGTTTTGGATAATTCTAGATAGACATTTTACGGTATTGGTGCATCACTTGATCAAAGCATATTTTTAGCCATTCCGTATAGACGTCCTTATGGTTTTTTAAATCTAACTCCAGCTCCTCCATGTTGATGTATTTAAAGTCTGCCACTTCCACAGGATTGGGCATTGGCAGTGTATCGCTGCTGCCAAAATAAACATGATCATATTCGTTTTCCACTAGTTCATTTTCAACTTCAGCACGATAAGCAAAACTAAAAACAGGTCTTAATTCACATTCCATACCCATTTCTTCTTTTAACCTTCTTTTCGCAGCATCCGCAGTAAGTTCTCCAGGTCTGGGGTGACTGCAGCAGGTATTGGTCCATTTTCCTGCAGAATGGTATTTATCAAGTGCACGCTGCTGCAGTAAAAGTGCTCCTGAGCTGTTGAAGATAAAAACGGAGAATGCCCTGTGGAGCTCGCCTTCAAGGTGTGCCTTTAATTTTGGCATAGTGCCAATTGGATTGTCATTTTCATCAACCAGGATTACTTCTTCTTCTCTCATCAAGTTCATCTTTTCTTTTTCTTCAGCTGCAATTTTATATACCTAATAATGGGGAGCTGCGAAGTTCAGCATTTTTCTTAATGAAAGCATTAAATGGATGGTTTTTTCTGAGAAGCCTGATCAATGAATGTTGATTTCCTCTTTTTTCTTTGTACTAATCTTTATTATAATGAGTATATTAGTTTACACTAATATGACTATTATGAAAAGATTGCTCCTTCCAATGCTGGTTTTACTGCCATTTAGCGTGTTGTATGCTGTGGAAAGTCATCCTAAGGCTACTGTAAAAAGTAAGATTTCTATAATTGATGCCTCGGTCCCTACTGTGGATACAGCAAAAAAAGAATCCAGAGCTACAGAATGGGCGAAAATGGAAAGGCAGCTTAAAAAACAAATGCCAAAGGATCTGGCCAAAATCATGGTCAAACAAATGAGGTCAGTGATGCCTGGTAACGGCGGTTTGATTGATGCGGCCTCTCTGTCTAAATTTGCCATACAAAGTGAGGCTTTTTCCACTGAGATGAATGCTTCATTGGATAAATCAGATTATGAATTAGAGCGTAAAGAAATCATAGCGGGATTTAAAAGTCTTGAGTTTGAGAATGCTTCCGACCGTAGAGCGGCCAGAAAAGAGATGAAACAAGACCTTAAACGCATTAAAGAAGCCTACCAACGATCAATAAGCGGGTTAAATTCGCAGAATAAGGAAGTTATAGCACTTAATATATCACCCCGTTAACGATGATAAAAATGGGATTCTAGCTAAATCTGGTTAGAATTTATTGCAGTTATTTGCTTGATTTACTGTTCTTTCTTCTATTATAGCGGATAAATATTAATAAATTTGCGCTCTTATGAAATTTTTGGGAGGAAACATTACATCATACTATGCTCGTTAACAAATCAGGTGAAACGTCTAATAATCTGCGTAAACTTTTCGTTTTATTTCTCGCTTTCACTTTTTTAATAGCCGCAGGGTCTTTATTACTGAGGCACTCTATCTTTAAAAAATTGGATACACTCGCAGAGCAATTGCGGGGACATGCACAGAATCAGGAAATCAGCAATATCCTGCTCGATTTAAATGGTGCTGAAAGTGATTTTCAGCAGGCGATTTTATATGGGGAGAGTCAGAAGCTGGAAGATTATAAAACTAAACTGACCCGAACATTTAATCAGATTGAAGTTATACTGAAAAAGTATGATCTGGATAGTACAAGGATGTTATCTGCGAATAAAGTGCAGCTTGGAAAAGCATTTGATGATAAGCTGTTGATTTCTAATGAAATTTTTAGTCTCAAACATAATTTTGATTCTTTGCTAAGAATCACGAATATTCAAAATATTGGAGGAAAACCCTCTAAAGACATTATTGAAAAGTATAAGGTCAATACTACCATAAAAAGAAGCACTGGAAAGGCAGATACTTCTGTACGTGTCATTAAGCCTGAAGCTAAGAAAAAAGGGCTTTTTAAACGTCTTCAAGATGCTATAGAAAACAAACAGGAAAGTTCACAATCTGTTAAAGTGGTGACGGTAAATCGTGAAAAGCAGATTCGAGATTCGGTAAACCGGTCTGTACTTAGAAAACAGAGCAATTCTCAGGGAGATATTCTACGAAAACTAAATGAAGAAAATGGGCGGTTAGCGAAATCCAACCAACAGCTCATTTCTGCAAACCTTAGTTTGGTGATTCAATTACACCAATTGGTGCAGGAGTTGAAAGATATTCATTTGAATGACTGGGAAAAGGCGAGGGCAGAAATGCTCAATCAATATCAATCGGCTACAAATGATATGAATAGCTTTACTGGGGTAGCAGTATTGATGATTTTGATTTTTATTGTATTGCTGATTATTTATATCCGCAAAGCAGGGAAATCTGAAGACAATTACATTCGTGAAAATGAACGTGCAGTGGCATTGGCAGAACAAAAATCAGAGATGCTGGCCATTATGAGTCATGAAATTAGAAATCCACTGACCACCATTACCGGTCTAATTTACCTCCTGAACCGAAGTCCGCTTACTGATGATCAAAAGAAAAAACTTAATTCTATCAACTTATCCTCAAGTATGCTGATGAATACCATTAATGATATTCTTGATGTCAGCAAAATTGATCATCAAAAAGAAACTGCTTTGAATGTTGTTTCTTTTCAGCCTTGCGCAGAGATTAAAGAGACGATTGCTGCCATGACTTTCATCGCTGAAAGGAAGCAGATCTCTTTAACCGCAGAATTCAGCGGGATAGAAGAAGCCACGGTTAAAGGTGATCCTTTCCGCCTAAAACAAATCATGATCAATCTATTGAACAATGCAGTAAAGTATACGGATCAAGGTGGGGTAGTGGTAAAAGTAGAACTATCCGAGAGGAATGAACAGCAGATGCTGTTGAATGTCAGTATCATTGATACCGGAATTGGCATTCCTAAAGATCAGCAGGGAAAACTCTTTACCAGGTACTATCAGGCGAACAGATCCTCAGGGAAACCAGGAACAGGATTAGGTCTTTACATCTGTAAACAGTTGATTGACCTTCAAAATGGGCAGATCAACGTGGAGAGTGAAGCTGGAAAAGGATGTCATTTTAAATTCTCGATTCCTTATCAAAAACCAGCGTAGCAAACAAAGCGTTAATTTTTCTGTTCTCTCAATAATCTAGGGGCTATTTAGTAACTTTAGATACATTTAAAATATGAAATATGAGATACATTTCGCTGTTACTTCTATTCACTGCAATTTCATTTTCCGGATTCTCTCAAACGAGCGATGCTATTTTGGGACAATGGGTTAATTCTTCCGGTGAAGCACACATTGAGATTTTTAAAAAGGGAAGTCAATTCTTTGGTAAAATCGTTTGGTTAAAGGAACCGAAAGATGAGAAAGGCAACCCTAAATTAGACGTGAAAAATCCTGCTGAAAACCTAAAATCCAGACCAATATTGGGCCTTGAAATGCTGAAGGGTTTTGCTTACGACAATGGTAAGTGGGTAGATGGGACTATCTATGACCCGAAAGTAGGAAAAACCTACAGCTGTAATATGAGCCTGAAAAGCAATGGGGATTTAAATGTTAGAGGTTATATCGGTTTCTCACTGATTGGTAGGACGGATGTTTGGAAAAGATTTAAATAGATGAGAGGACTTATTTTTTGTTTATTATTTTTTCCTCTATACTCATTTTCACAAACTTATGATCTGGTTCCAGTCACTTCAGGTGAGAATACCAGTCTGCGGGGAATGAGTATAGTTTCTGATCAGGTGGCCTGGGTAAGTGGTAGTAATGGCCATATTGGCAAAACGACCGACGGGGGTAAAACCTGGCAATGGATTAAACCTGAAGGTCGCGAAAAACTTGACTTTAGAGATATCGAAGCCTTTGATGCGGATAAAGCAATTGTGGTAAATGCAGGTTCTCCAGCCTATATTCTACAAACTAATGATGGTGGTAAAACTTGGTCTGAGCGGTATAAAAACCTGGATTCTGCCATATTTCTAGATGGAATGGGGTTTTGGAATGACCAGCGTGGGATCGTATTCGGTGACCCTATTAATAGTAAGATGCAATTGTTGAGGACAATTGATGGCGGCCTTTCCTGGAATGATATTTCTGAAAACCTTCAAGCCAAAATGGGATTAGGTGAAGCAGCATTTGCTGCCAGCGGAACCACAATTAAAACCCTCGGTAATGGGAAAGTCTGGATCGCTACCGGAGGTAAGGTGTCAAATATTTATTATTCCAGTAATTTTGGCTCTACCTGGCAAATTTTTGAATGTCCAATTCTTCAGGGAGAAAGTAGTACCGGCCCCTTCTCTATGGATTTTTATGATGATGACCATGGGGTAATTGTTGGGGGTGATTATCTAAAAGATAAGGAAAATGAGAACAATGTTTTACTGACCAGCAATGGCGGTAAAACCTGGATAAAACCAGCGAAACCAGTAGATGGCTATCGCTCTGGAGTTGCCTATATTACCGATAAAACACTGGTCGCTACTGGCAGTTCAGGGACAGATGTTTCTTCAGATGGCGGTAGAAATTGGTATAATATTTCTGTGGTAAGCATGAACGTGATTCAAAAATCAAAAAGCGGTAGCTTAATTCTGTTAGCAGGTAATAAAGGACAGATTTATCAGTTAACCATTACTACAAAGTAATTCTATGTTAAATAAAGTTCATCATGTTGCAATTATATGCAGCGATTATAATGTTTCTAAGAATTTTTATACGGATGTATTGGGGTTAACCATCATTCGTGAGGTGTATAGAGCAGAGAGAGCATCTTATAAATTGGATCTCGCGTTGAATGGGGAGTATGTAATAGAGCTTTTCTCTTTTCCAAATCCACCCGCTCGTCCTTCCAGACCGGAATCGGTAGGCTTAAGACATCTGGCTTTTCAAGTCGAGGATCTGGACAAAGTGATGACCAGGTTAAAAGAAAAAGGGGTAGAACCGGAGCCCATTAGAGTGGATGAGTTTACCGGTAAGCGATTTACTTTTATTGCAGATCCTGATTTATTACCTGTAGAGTTCTATGAGCAATAATATTTTTTAGGAGGCATACAATAATTGGATGATTTAATCGTCTTATTATGTGAGAGCGTTAATTTAGATGACGGGGATGTGGCTGGAAGCTATATCCCCGTTTCTTTTTTGCTTTTTTTATACAAATAAAAAAAGCCTGCCTAGAGGCAAGCTTTTAAAGACGTCATGGGCGGATTCGAACCGCCGTAAAAGGTTTTGCAGACCCATACCTAACCACTCGGCCACATGACTTTTTATAGTCTAAGACGCTGACAGCGGTAAATATAAATAAAGTATACTAAAATAGTAGTATTTATTTTAACTATTTTATTTCCCTGGTTTTTTAATAGAGCTGCTACATCATTCCCAATTCAAATCGGGCACTTTCCGACATCATATCCCTGTTCCATGGTGGGTCCCAGGTTACCACAACAGACACCTCATTTACTCCTTCAATATTTTTCACCTTTTCTTCCACTTCCAGTGGAATACTTTGTGCGGCAGGGCAGCCTGGTGCAGTGAGTGTCATCACGATTTGAACATTATTGAATGGAGCCATCACTGTTGTTTCATAAATAAGCCCTAATTCATAAATATTAACCGGTATCTCCGGGTCATATATGGTCTGCAAGCAGTCAATCACTTTTTGTTTCAATTCATCCTGATCCATGATTTATTTATTTTCAAGCTCTTCAATGGATTGAAAAGCCAATGCATAATTTTTCATTTGTTTGATCATTGCTAATAATCCGTTAGACCTGGTCTGCGCCAGATGGCTGAACATGCCGATTTCTTTGATAAATTCCAGCTTGGCCTCCAGAATGGCTTTAGGAGGCTGACCAGACAATACTTTGATCAACATGCTCACTAGACCTTTCACAATCATCGCATCACTATCTGCTTTAAAAAATACTTTCCCATCCTGGTAGGAAGCTATCAGCCATACGCTCGACTGACATCCTTTTATCTTATGATCGTTAGTTTTATAAGCTTCCTCTAATTCCGGTAATTGTTTTCCTAAATCAATCAGGTATTCGTATTTGTCCTCCCAGCTGTCAAACATGGAAAAATCGGAGATGATTTCTTTTTCTATTTCGGAGATGTTCTTTTGATTCATTAGGATAACATTTTAATAGCTTTATAAATTCCTGCAATAAGCCCATCTATTTCTTCTTTCGTATTATAAACTGCAAAAGAAGCCCTTACTGTGCCGGGAATACCAAATCGCTTCATCAATGGCTGAGTGCAATGGTGCCCGGTTCTGACGGCTATTCCCAGGTTGTCCAGTAGGATACCCATGTCTTGAGGGTGGGTGTTTTTGATGATGAATGAAACCAGGCTTACTTTTTCTTTTGCTTTTCCGATGAGTTTTAAACCCGGTATGTTTTCTAGCTGACCTGTTGCATAATGAAGTAATTCATGCTCATGTTTTCTGATTTGATCTTTTCCTATGCTTTTGATAAAGTCGAAAGCTGTTTTTAAAGCAATGGTATCGGCAATATTTGGTGTTCCGGCTTCATATTTATAGGGAAGGTCATTGTAGGTAGTCAGTTCAAAACTCACTTCTTTAATCATTTCACCACCACCTTGAAAAACAGGCATCGCTTCCAAAAGCTCCTGTTTTCCATAAAGCACTCCTATGCCAGTAGGAGCGTATAACTTATGTCCCGAAAAAGCGAAAAAATCACAGTCCAGATCTAGCACATCAATGTCCAGATGTACTGCGGATTGGGCACCATCTACCAATACTTTTGCCCCAAATTGATGCGCCATTGCAATCATTTCTTTTACAGGATTAACAGTTCCCAAAGCATTTGAGACATGTACAATGGCAACGATTTTTGTTTTTTCGCTGAGTAACTGCTGATATTGGTCCATAGAAAGGGTTCCATCATCCAATACAGGAATCACCTTTAAAACCGCATTTTTCTCCTGACATAGCATCTGCCAGGGTACAATATTAGAGTGATGTTCCATTCCTGAGATTAAAATTTCATCTCCGGCTTTGATATTTTGCCTGCCCCAGGTATAGGCAACCAGGTTGATTGCTTCAGTGGTTCCCCGGGTAAAAACTATTTCTTCTACCATTGCTGCCCCAATGAACTCCTGAACCGCATATCGACTCGCTTCATAAGCTAATGTAGCTTCTTCTGCCAACGTATGTATTCCGCGGTGGATATTGGCGTTATAGCGGCTGTAATAATCGCTTAGCGCATCTATGACAGCCTGAGGTTTTTGAGAAGTTGCCGCGTTATCAAAATAAATCAGATTTTTCTCATTCACCTTTCTACTTAGAATGGGGAATTGTGTTCTGATGGCTTGTACATCAAAAGAGACCTTTTTGTAATCAGCAATACTGGCTTGTTCGTCTGATTCAATGTGTTTGTCTATTGATAGAGAAGATTTGGAGGCTGGCGTTTTCATTTTATGAACTGGCTAAGTGAGCTAAAATTAATTGTTCAACATGCTTGCGTAAAGGTTCCAGTTTGATTTGATTTAAAATATCTGATGAAAAGGCCTGTAATAATAAGGACTCCGCGGATTTTAAAGGAATTCCCCTTGCTCTTAAATAGAACATCGCTTCTTCATCCAGCTGTCCAACGGTACAGCCATGAGAACACTTAACATCATCGGCAAAGATCTCCAGCTGCGGCTTGGCATTTATCGTGGCCAGGTCTGACAAAATGATATTTTTGCTGGATTGATAAGCATTGGTCTTTTGCGCATCCGGCTGTACAATGATTCTTCCACTGAAAATTCCGGTTGCAGTATCATTCGCTATTCCTTTGTAAAGCTGATTACTGAAGCAATTTGGCTGCTTATTGTCCACCAAAGTGTGATGGTCTACATGGCTTTTCCCTTTTAAAAGAGAAAGACCGTATAGGTGTGTTTCATTACCCGGAGAGTCTAAAATGAGGTTCAGGTTGTTACGGATCACTCCGCCATTCAGGGAAATCGTTAAGGATTGCACATAGCTTTTTCCAATTTGATGGATCTGTGTACTGCTCAGCTGTGCTGCATTTGGCCCGTCATTTTGAAGTTTATAATAAGCTAGAAATGCACGCTCTTCCAGGACAATTTCTATAACCTCATTACTAAAACTTTCCATGCTGCCTAGCGTCGTATAGGTTTCTACAAGCTGTAAATTAGAGTTTTCTGCCAAATAGACGAGGCTGCGTGGCTGGGAAATAATATTTTCTGTAGTGGCCTGAGTAATGTGGTGCAAATACAAAGGCAGCTCCAATTGCTGCCCCTTAGGAAGGTAAATGAAAACACCTTCTTGTATAAATGCAGTGTTTAGCGCATGAAGACCATCTTTCAGATATTTACTGCTGCTGCCTAAATGTTCTTTTACGATTTTTTGATAAGGTCCGGCAGCCGCTGTTTCCAATGGTAAAATGACCAGTTCTTTTTCAGAAGAACGGATCTTTGATAAGCCAGGCATAAATCGTCCATCAATAAAATAGAGCACATTGGCTTCATTTTGTCCAGGTAAATTAAGCGCTTCCAAGGCCGAATAACTAAGCTCTTCCTGGGAATTGTCTTTTGAAAACTGATAGTTCTTTTCAAATAAGCTGCTGATGTTCGTGTATTTCCATTCTTCCAGTTTAGACGTTGGTAATCCTGATCGATTAAAGTTCTCAAAAGCAGCTTTACTCAGTTCCTTTATGGTATCGGTAGAATCATCATCGGCTAAACCTTCAAATTGATCTTTAAAATAAGCGATGTTGGTCATTATCTTTTCTTTTTAAGGAGATCCTTTTAAGGAGAGCTCATTGTTTTTAAGGAGAATCCATTGTTTTTAAAAAGGATCGCTTATGCTTTTGCAGCTAAATCTGTTTCATCAGTAATGAAATCGTATCCTCTTTCTTCCAGTTCCATGGCGAGTTCTTTACTACCTGATTTAACAATTCGGCCATTGTAAAGTACATGTACATAGTCTGGCTGGATATAATCCAGGAGTCGCTGGTAATGGGTGATCAATAGTATCGCACGGTGTTCGTTTCTCAATTGATTGATGCCATTGGCCACAATACGCAAGGCATCAATGTCGAGTCCGGAATCTGTTTCATCTAGGATGGCAAGTTGGGGCTCCAGCATGGCCATCTGAAATATCTCATTACGTTTCTTTTCTCCTCCAGAAAAGCCTTCATTAATGGAACGGCTGAGTAAAGATTGATCAATTTCTACCAAAGCCATTTTTTCTTTCATGGTCTTCAAAAAGCGAGGGCATCCAGGGGTTCCTGTCCATGATACTTGCGCTTTTCATTGACTGCGGCTTTAATAAAATTTGTTGTGCTCAGTCCTGGGATTTCAACAGGATATTGCAGGGCCAGAAATAAGCCCTCCCTAGCACGGTCTTCAATAGATAAATCCAATAGATTTTTATCTAAAAAGGTAATGCTGCCTTCGGTCACTTCATATTCTTCTCTTCCTGCAAGTACAGAGGCTAGTGTGCTTTTTCCGGAGCCATTTGGCCCCATAATCGCATGGACTTCTCCGGCTTTGATGTCCAGATTGATACCCTTCAGGATCTCTTTGCCCTCAATATTTGCGTGTATATTTTTAATAGATAACATCATATTTGAAATTTTAAGGATTTGAAATTAGCCTACGCTACCTTCCATGCTGATGGCGAGTAATTTTTGAGCTTCAATAGCAAATTCCATTGGTAATTGATTCATCACTTCTTTAGCAAAACCGTTTACGATCAGTGCGACCGCGGCTTCTGCGTCAATGCCCCTTTGACGACAATAGAAAAGTTGGTCTTCTCCAATTTTAGAAGTCGTCGCTTCATGCTCGATAATGGCGGTTTTATTTTTTACTTCTATATAAGGAAAAGTATGTGCACCACATTTATCACCTAATAAAAGGGAGTCACATTGCGAGTAATTGCGGGCATTAATGGCGCCTTTCGCTGTACGAACCAGTCCGCGGTAACTATTCTGACTTTGTCCGGCAGAAATTCCTTTGGCCACAATTCTACTTCTCGTATGTTTTCCAAGATGTATCATTTTAGTCCCCGTATCTGCTTGCTGGTGGTGATTGGTAAAGGCTACTGAATAGAATTCACCAATAGAATAGTCTCCTTTGAGGATCACACTTGGATATTTCCAGGTGATAGCCGAACCGGTTTCTACCTGTGTCCAGGAGATTTTAGCATAGTCTCCCTGGCAAATACCGCGTTTAGTCACAAAATTATAAATTCCTCCATTCCCTTCCTTATCACCAGGATACCAGTTTTGAACCGTAGAATATTTAATTTCTGCCTTTTCCATCGCAATCAGTTCTACCACTGCGGCATGTAATTGATTTTCATCTCTCATTGGTGCAGTACAACCTTCCAGGTAGCTCACATAGCTTCCTTCTTCTGCAATGATCAATGTTCTTTCAAATTGACCAGAGTTTTCGGCATTGATTCTGAAATAAGTAGAGAGTTCCATTGGGCATCGTACTCCTTTTGGAATATAACAGAAAGATCCATCCGTAAAAACTGCAGCATTTAGGGCAGCGAAGTAATTGTCGGTCATTGGCACTACCGAGCCCAGGTATTTCTTTACCAGTTCCGGATGTTTTTGAATGGCTTCACTGATGGAACAAAAGATGACCCCAATTTCGGACAACTGTTCTTTAAAAGAGGTCGCAATCGATACACTGTCCATCACCACATCAACTGCTACTCCTGTAAGCCTCTTTTGTTCATTCAAGGAAATGCCTAGTTTTTCAAAAGTTTTTAGGAGTTCCGGATCAACTTCATCCAGACTGTTGAGCTGCTCTTTTTGTTTAGGTGCCGCATAATAAATAATATCCTGATAATTAATTGGCGGGTGTTTGATATTGGCCCAGTTGGGCTCAGCCAGTTTTAACCAATAAGCATAGGCTTTAAGTCGCCAGGCAAGCATCCAGTCCGGCTCGTTTTTTTTCTTAGAAATGAGTGTAATCACCCCCTCATTTAATCCTTTTGGGAGGGTATCTGTATCTATTTTTGTAACAAAGCCGTACTTGTAATCATTTAGTGCGGATTGCTCCAACATATCCAAATCTTCATTCATGATATTGGTGTTTTATATGGTGCTCACAATAACTGTACCCTATAAAGATACGGCTAAACGCTGGCGCATACAAAAAATCAAAAACAGCTAAATGTAAGATTTATAGTGTGTTCTGTGGTTAAATAGAGTAGGAGAGTCCATTTTTATGCCTGGAATCGAAGCTTGGATTTCCTGTAAAAGTAAAAAGCCTGATTACAAAATTGCAATGCCCTGATAAAGCGTATAACTTTTTAGGAACATTGACAATCTTATGATCAAGCTTCTTTTTTAGGTGGTAATTTATAGCTTATTCCTGATCAGCAATTAATACACCGGAAACATTCCAGGAGCTGAAGCTGGTGCCTTCAGGTTTTCCAAGAGGAATTGCAACTTGCAGGGTATGTTTTCCCGGACTTAAGTTCTCCAATGGGATTTCTACAGGAAGGGTTAGTGTTCCAGGGCACCAGTTTGAACGACTTAAATCTGAAGAAGAAAGACCATTTCCGAAATTACCAGAAGAAGGGTTGCTGAAACGGTACGTTGCACAATCTTCTCTCCAGGGAATAAAGTGATAAACCCTTTTCCCATCTACAAAAAGTTCATTCAGTTTCGGAACAAATTCATCGCCTTTACCCCAGCCGCCATGGCCGGTTGTGAGGTACCTTAAACGAAGGTTTTTCAAGCCTTGCGGTACATCAATTGTGACTGTTAAGGAATCTTTTTCGAACATAGTTCCGTATTCTTGTCCAGCCATCTCCATTAGGTTGGTGGTATTAAATACAGGCATGAGGTAAGATTTTTTTTCTTTCTCTTTTTCGCCCTCGTATCCTGGATAATAATTTAGATTCAAACTCACCGTGTGTCCACCTTTATCGTAGTTTCCGATAAACACACCAATCCAAACTTCGCCTTGCAATTTTGGTGCAAGCAGGGTAATGTCTTGTTTGTAAATGACAGAATCTGCCCAGTTGTATCCTTTGATTTTTGCCTGTTCATTGAAATGTTTTACCCCAAAGGAGGTGAAGAAACGCATCAGTTCCAGCGGTGGTAGATAATTATCTGTCGCAATTACCCCTTGATATTTTTTGCCATTACGGGCACTGTACACTGGTAAAGTCTTTAAGCCATTTTGCAAAGCATCCAGGAAAGAAATAGACTTATCTACCGGAATCATAAATACGGAACCTGTTCTGTCATAAGCATCACCATTAGAATTTTGGATCAGTTCAGCAAAAACGGATTGCCCCGCTTTTACGGTTGGAAGTTTTACTTTTTTAAGAATTACCGTACCGCCAGAAAAATGATAAGTGGCATTCAACTGATCAGCTGCAGGGTTCTCTATTTTATTTCCAAAACTGATCTTTTCCTTATTGAAGATACTGATCGTTTGGTAACGACTTTCAATCATTTGACGCTGATAAGCGGCTTCGTCAAGCAGACTGCCCCATTGTTTTGGCCAGGCAAGTTCCTCGGCTTTTACTTTGCGGTAATCCATCTTTTTCGCGTAAGTTTCTGTATTGCCATTGCGGATGGTTTTTAAAATAAGACCAAGTCCCGGTGCAATAGTCAGGTCGGGCGTTCCCTTAATTTTCAAGTCGTTTGTGTACCATATTTCAATGGTATTGGAACGGATAAACACCTTTGCTTTTTTGCAGGGGATACCCATGATGGTATCTATACCTGCAATTAGTTCTGCCGATACATATTCAGAGAACGGTTTTTTTAAGGTGTATAGATTTCCGTTGCTATTCAGTACCTGATAGGTAGCTGCTTCCGAAAATTGCAGAAATTGTTCTTGTTTTGCCTGGCGTTCCTGACCGGAGATTCTGGCTTGACTTCCTTTGATAAAAAGTTTTTTTTCTCCGCCAACTTCTTTGCCGTTACTGCGGGAACCATAAGTGATGACTGCTTCTGTGGCTTGTGTGTTTTTTTGTGCGAATAAAGCAGTGCTGATGAATAGCATTGCGATGCTAAATAAATGGGTCTTCATAGGCGATAAAGCTAAGAATTATTCTGGTAGGGGATAGAATCACCCTTCTGAAATTTCTATTGATTCGCCGCAGGTATTTAAAATTTTAGTCAAAAAAAAGCCTCTTTACGGGCTGTAAAGAGGCAATGTACTCAGAGCGGGAATCGAACCCGCACGACTTTTAAGGTCACAGGATTTTAAGTCCTGCGTGTCTACCAGTTCCACCATCTGAGCAGGTATTAACCTTTTAAATTAAATCCCTTCTATCTGGAAGGGATTAGAGCGAAAGACGAGATTCGAACTCGCGACCCCGACCTTGGCAAGGTCGTGCTCTACCAACTGAGCTACTTTCGCGTTGATGACGATACGAAGATAGGTATTGTTTTGACTTTTTTATACTCCTCAGGGAAGATTTCACCGAATACACTGGATTTCAAGTAGAAAAAAATAATTTATTTTTTCTTGCCCTCTATT
This sequence comes from Pedobacter sp. PACM 27299, assembly GCF_001412655.1. Classification (NCBI taxonomy): domain Bacteria; kingdom Pseudomonadati; phylum Bacteroidota; class Sphingobacteriia; order Sphingobacteriales; family Sphingobacteriaceae; genus Pedobacter; species Pedobacter sp. PACM 27299. The sequence goes on from NZ_CP012996.1 coordinate 1,433,638, forward strand.
TTTAACTTAATATATCCAGTTTAAACCCATAAAACAGCCATTGTACTTCGTAAATGAGCTTGTGTTTTTTAAAGAAAAGCATTATTGTCCCTAAATTTCGGTCATAGCGACAAAAACGCAACAGAAATTCTATTCCTCAGCAATCAATTTTATGCTTTCATAGGATCAATTATATAGTTTCAGTCTAATGGGTTTAAAATAAATTATATATTAGTAAAACTAACGCAGCCCAGATAAAAACTATCTGGATAAAATGAATAAGTACAGAAACGCGATCATCTAAATGAAATACTTAGAAATGTGTATGTATTTCACTTAAATAGTTCCTATTATTTTTATTCCATAAAGGGAAATAAGAATATTATGATAGTGCCAGTCGGAAGTATAAATAGTATTGAATTGATAAATAATAAAAGACTAAATGATGAAAAAGAAAATAACTGAAATGAATAATGAAGAGCTCATTTTAAATGAAAAAATAGCTAAGACGGCTGCGTTTACTTTTATAGGAATTTTAATCATTTCCTTGGTAGTCATCGTTTCCTTAATGTTCAACAAGGGGTTTACTGCATTAATCGTGACGCCTATCGCATTACTTCCTATATTGATTCTTCTCCTGAATAACTGGAATGAAACTAAAAAAGAAATAAAGTCCAGGAATTTATCATAAGACTTCCCTGCTGAGTTCAAAATAGCTACTCAGCTTTCAAAGATCCAGGCGAATAGGTGTTTCATCCTGTTAAGAATAGAAGGGCAGCGCTGGTTTCTGCGCTTTCTTTGCGCTGAGAAAGAAGATTTAGGGATGATTTGCCGAATAATTTCTGGCTGAAAATAAAAAAGCCTTCCAATGGAAGGCTTTTTGAGCGAAAGACGAGATTCGAACTCGCGACCCCGACCTTGGCAAGGTCGTGCTCTACCAACTGAGCTACTTTCGCTGTTAACGTGCCACGAAGATATGGATAGTTTTTATTTTTCTGCAAACTCTTTTTAATATTTCATCGAAGCGACTGGATTTCAAGGATTAAAATTTTAATTGCAGTCTTCCCAGCATAACTCAACTGAGTTTTTTGTTATTTTTCTGCAGTTCTAAAGGCAATCAGATAGGCAGCAATCGGAGTTAAATTCGTGTTCATAAACCGCTCTGTCAGGAGCAATTCGTATTCCTTACCGGGTAAAAGATCCACATCAATAGTGATAGACCTACCATCTTCAGAGAATCCAACCACATTTTTTACACGTAACAGCTTGTCGACACCAGCTGATGGTCCTACATCAAATCCTCTACTTTTTTTATTCATTGGGGCAGAGAATTCAATGGTGAGTTGTTTGATAGAGGGATCTACATCCTGGCTGTGATTTTTGAGCTGTTTAATGCCAACAACCTTTGGAATCTGGCTGTCGTACTCATTTTTCAAGCTTTTTACTGATTTAAAAAAATATCCGGATTGATCTACAAAATTTGCCAATTTGGTGCTGTCATTGTAGTCTAGTTCTATCATCTCTTTTATAGCTTGTTTTTTATTCTTAGCTTTTTCATAATATTTTTCACAAATGGCATAGCCAATATAATACCCTAAATCTCGTTGCCCAAATTGATTTACTGCATTAGTATATAGCCAAAATCCAGTTGAGGGGTTAAACATTTGTAAAGAAAATGCGGCTTTAATTTTTTCCTCATTGGCTATTCCTTTTTCATCTTTAGTTTTAGCATAGGCTAAAGCGGGTAATGTAGAAGGTTTTCCTGTAGCTTTTACCGCTACATATTCGGCAGCACCTTCAAGTGTAGCTTGGCCCAGAAGATAATTTGCTTCAGTAGTTTTCTGTTGTGTATGGACGTATTCATGAACGTTTAGAAATCCGAGGTCATGTATTGGATTGGTGTTAAAATGAGTTTTTAGGTGCTGGTAGTTACTGGGGAATTCTTTGGTTTCGGTATACTGATCTGCCATGGAAATCTCCGCACCGATCAGAACCATTCCGTTCAATGTGGTTCCTCCGGTTTTTAGTGCGCCAATAGTAAAGTAAATATTTGCAGGGTTTAATTCCGGATACAATTTCTTCATTTTAAGCACATCCATTTCAATCATTTTAGCAATGCCCTTTGCTTTGAGTGTGTTTTTTCTGATAGAATTCCAAAATAGGGGATAGTTGTTTATGGCGTCAATGTATGATTTAGCGGTATAGTTGTTCACCTCTATAATGGCTTTTAGTCCTGGTGACCCCTTTTTAATGAATAGCAGATTTAAATAACGGTATTGTGCAATACTATCTTTGGTGCTGGTCACTTTATCATAAGCTGTCCAAAAATTATCAATATCATAAGTCAGCACCTTACCGGTATTTTTTTGTGCAACCAGCTTTAAGGAGAAAACCAGATTTGTGAAAAGCAGCAGGAGAGCTAAGGGGATAGTGCGAGAGATTTTCATATCCTAAAGGACGGATATTTTTTTGAAAGGTTTCAATTTTTAGGGTAAAAAAAAACCTCTCTACTTTCGTAAAGAGGCTGTGTACTCAGAGCGGGAATCGAACCCGCACGACTTTTAAGGTCACAGGATTTTAAGTCCTGCGTGTCTACCAGTTCCACCATCTGAGCAGGTGTTAACCTTTTAAATTAAATGACTTCATGATAGTTGAAGTTATTTAGAGCGAAAGACGAGATTCGAACTCGCGACCCCGACCTTGGCAAGGTCGTGCTCTACCAACTGAGCTACTTTCGCATGGTTTTTATTTTAACATCATCCGATGTTCCCATTTCTTAAAGTGTATTTTGTAATACCCTTTGTTTCGTTTGGGAATGCAAATATAGGGACTTTTATCTTTCTGTCAAGTTTTTTTTATAAATAATTTGAGTGCTTAGTATAAATCATTGTCTTTCAGTACTTCCATGATTAAATTATTTTCAAATCCCTTTGTCATTAAGTGTGTAATGAGCTTATTCCTTCTTTTATACGGATCATTTTCCTTAATTAAATTTGACTTTTTTTCCGCAGAAACCAATATAGCTTTTAAATAATCATCATAATCAATCGTATTTAAAGCTTTTAAAATCATTTTCTCAGGCACCTTTTTTATTTTTAAGGCTTGCTTGATTTTTATTTTACCCCATTTCTTGATGTTAAACTTGCCGGAAACATAAGCTTGCGCAAACCTTTCTTCATTTAAATAGTTGGTGGTGATGAGTTCAGAAATGTTTTCTTCCACCTCATCGGGCCTCAATCCCCATTCATAAAGCTTATTCCTCACTTCCTGCTGTGCGCGTTCCTGATAAGCACAATAATGCTCAACTTTGAATAAAGCTGTTTTCTTATCGTATTTGACGGTTTTTTTCTCTGAATTTTCCAATGTTTACAATAATACACAATCAAGATCTACCAGAATTAGAAATCATATCAGCTTTTAATAATATTGACGTTTTTAATACAAATGAAGTATTTAACATCATTAAAGCATGGATCGGCAAAGCACTACAGCTGAAAAGTAGAAAATAGTATGGTTATAAAAAAGAACCCTGCTAAAATCATACTTAAATTACAGGCAAGCGATGGTTATCCCTGTAAAAACTTTAATTTTGAACCATGAGCAGTACCACCTATACTATTGACCATTTTGCGGAAATTCTTCATGCAAAAGCTTTTATTCCTCAGCCGCAACTGATCGTAACCAGACTGGTAATCGATAGCAGAGCGGTAATTGACCCTGAAAGCTCTTTATTTTTTGCCTTGCAGGCGAAGCGTGATGGTCACGAGTATCTGAAAGAGGCTTATGCTAACGGAATCCGTTGTTTTGTGATCAGTGACGAACAGTATTTTAATGTTTTTCCGGATGCAAACATGCTGCTGGTTGAAAGTGTGGGTCAGGCTTTGCAGACATTGGCCATCGCTCATCGCGATCAATACGACTTAAAAGTACTGGCCATTACCGGAAGCAATGGGAAAACTATTGTCAAAGAATGGCTTTATCAGCTTTTAGCTGCCGATTACAACATTATTCGCAGTCCTAAAAGCTTTAACTCTCAGATCGGAGTACCGCTGTCGGTATGGAATATCCGGGAGGAACATACACTTGGGATTTTCGAGGCCGGAATCTCCAAGGAAAATGAAATGGAAGCACTACAACGCATTATCCAACCAACAATTGGAATATTAACCAATATAGGGGAGGCACATGCCGAAGGCTTTCCTTCACAGAAGGTGAAATTGCTGGAAAAATTAAAACTATTTAAAGAGGCGGAACTATTTATTTATTCTCCAGAATATACCAGCGGAATTCCGATTCAGGAACTCCCTGGACAAAGGAAATTCTCCTGGAGCTTAAGCCAAAAAGCAGACCTGCAAATTTCTTTCGTGGAGCCAATTGAAGACAAGACTTATATTCGTGCGCTCTATAAAGCTGCAGAAATAGAATGTCTGATCCCGTTTAGCGATAGGGCTTCGGTTGAGAATGGCATTATTTGCTGGGCCACCCTACTTTCAATGGGCTATTCGCCAGAAGAAGCGGATGTGCGCCTCGAGAAATTAAACCGGGTAGGGATGAGGCTAGAATTAAAAAACGGCATCAACCAATGTTCCGTAATTGATGATTCTTACATTGCCGATATCCCTTCACTTGCGATAGCACTTGATTTTCTGAACCTTCAAAATCAGCACCCTAAAAAAACATTAATCCTATCCGATTTACATGAAACCGGGAAGCAGGAAAGCCTGCTGTATAAGGAAATTGCGGATCTGCTCAAACAGAAAAATCTGCAGCGATTGATTGGGATTGGTCCTAATATCTCTTCTATGGCCTCCTTGTTTGACCTGGAAGCCTCATTCTTTGAAAGTACACAGGATTTTATAGATCATTTTCCAGCAGTACATTTCTACGATGAAACCATTCTGGTAAAGGGGGCGAGAAAGTTTGAATTTGAGCGCATCAGTAAGCTGATTGCCCAGAAAGTTCATGATACGGTATTGGAAATCGACCTGAACGGGCTTGCCGGAAACCTACAATTCTATAGGAATAAACTGCAGCCTGGCGTAAAAATCATGGCTATGGTGAAGGCATTTTCGTATGGAAGCGGTAGCTTTGAAATTGCCAATGTATTACAATACCATAAAGTTGATTACCTGGCTGTAGCCTATACAGACGAAGGTGTAGCCTTAAGAAAAGCTGGGATTACGATGCCTATTATGGTGATGAGTCCCGAGCCTTCTGCATTTGATGCCATCGTGAAATATAAATTGGAACCTGAAATTTATAACCTGGATGTCCTGAATAGCTTTTTAAATTTCCTTCATTTTGAAATCCGGGATTATCCGGTACATCTTAAAATTGATACCGGGATGCACCGTTTGGGATTCGAAGAAACTGAGGTTGATGAGTTATTGCGTACCCTTCAGGGGACTAAAAAACTTAAAGTGGCCTCCGCTTTTTCTCATTTGGTAGGCAGTGATGAAATCCAACATGATGAGTTTACAAAACATCAAATTGAACGGTTTAAGTCTATGGCGCAACGTATAACTGAGGGACTCGATTATAAATTTATCTGGCACATATCGAATACCTCTGGCATCTCTCGTCATCCGGAAGCCCAGTTTGATATGGTGCGTTTAGGTATCGGTTTATACGGACATGATGGTGGGTTAAACCACAATAAAGGGCTGCAAACTGTTGCCGTATTGAAAACAACGATCACCCAGGTAAAGGAGCTGAAGCCAAATGAAACTGTTGGCTACGGCCGCCAAGGGCTTTTACCAGATGGAGGAACGATTGCAACAGTCAAAATCGGTTATGCTGATGGCTATACCAGAAGGTTTGGAAACGGGGTTGGAAAGATGCTGGTCAATGGTCAGTTGGTGCCAACCGTTGGTGTCATCTGCATGGATATGTGCATGTTGGACGTAACCGGATTGGATGTTAAAACAGGCGATGAAGTGATCGTTTTTAATGGAAAGCTGACCGTAGCGATGCTTGCCGAGCAGATTGGAACTATCCCATATGAGATTTTAACGAATATTTCACAAAGAGTTAAACGGATTTATTTTTATGAGTAGTTTTGCAGCATGAACAGAATCGGTAGAGCCTTGTTAAGATACATCATCAAAGGACTCTTAATTGTATTGCCTATTGCGCTAAGTATTTTTATTGTGATCGTTGCTGTAACCACAGTAGACAGCTGGTTAAACGTGAACAATATCCTGGGTGTTGATCCTCAGACCGGAGCCAGCAGAAACATTCCTGGCCTTGGTTTAGCACTTGTAGTGGCCATCACACTTGTAGCCGGTATTTTCGTTACGAATTTCGTAACTGAACCTATGTATAATTGGTTTGCCAGAATATTGGACAGACTGCCTATCCTTAAATTTATTTATTCGTCCATAAAAGACCTTACAGAAGCTTTCGTTGGCGATGAAAAGAAATTCAATAACCCCGTACTGGTAGAGGTAGAAGGTAATTTGAAGCGAATTGGGTTTCTTACTCAGAGCGACTTATCAGCAATCGGCCTTCCAGGAGAATCTATTGTATATTTTCCCTTTTCTTACTCTTTCGCTGGACAAGTATACGTAGTTAAAAATGAGAAAATTAAGCCTTTAAATATGACTGCCGCAGAGGCTATGAAATTGGTTGTTTCAGGCGGAGTAAGTCATTTCTAAATGATTTAAATGCAAATCTAGTAGCCATAATTAATCAGAAGCATTCATCAAATGAAACACCTGCGGTCTTAATTATCATCTAAAAAAAAGATAGCTGATCGACCGACTTTCAATCTTTCGCCCTTCAGCGAAAGATTTGAGGAGGGGAGCAACTATCTTTTTTAACGTACCGGAGTTAATCCTGCCAAATGCTAAATATGGTGTTCAGCATACTGAAGTTTTAAACACCAAGTAGCAAATCCTAGAAATTAGGTTTTAACACATATTTATCATAGAACCTGAAAATATGCTCAGCAGCTTCTTCTGCAGTATCTACTAACCTAAACAAGTTCAGATCTTCCGCATGAATGTTATGTTCTTTATTCAGCATTGTTGAAGTAATCCAATCTACTAAACCACCCCAGTACTCTTTCCCCACTAATACAATTGGGAATCTGGCAATTTTGCCCGTCTGAATCAAGGTAATCGCTTCGAAAAGCTCATCCATTGTACCCATACCACCAGGTAATACGACAAAACCCTGTGAATATTTCATGAACATCACTTTCCTGATGAAGAAATAATCAAATTCTAATAACTTATTATGGTCAATATATTTGTTGTGGAATTGTTCAAAAGGAAGGTCAATGTTTAAACCTACAGACTTCCCTCCATTCATGTGGGCGCCTTTATTTCCTGCTTCCATAATTCCGGGACCACCACCGGTGATCACGCCATATCCACGTTCTGTAAGTAACCTGCCACATTCTACTGCAATTTCATAGTACTTATTTGTTTCCGCTGTTCTTGCAGATCCGAAGATAGACACGCATGGGCCAATTTTCGCTAATTTCTCAAAGCCATCTACAAATTCAGCCATGATTTTAAAGATCTGCCAGGAATCTGTAACTTTTATTTCCTGCCAGTTTTTGTTCTCAAATGCACTTCTAATTTTCTCTTCACTTGTCATTCTATAGATATTTAGTTCTTAAAATCTGGTTTGCAATGCTGTTTTTTTACTGATCAGCAACAGTCCGATAAAGGTGATCAATCCGTTCACCAGAATCAGTTCCACACTAAATGTATATCCGCCAAGTAAAGTGGCAGAGTTTGCATTGAGCAGGTAACATATCAATGGTGATAGGATACATACTAAAGGTACTAATTTATCATGAAGTCCTCTGTTCTTCATGAAAAGGCCAAAGCTATATAAGCCAAGTAGTGGGCCATAAGTATAGGAGGCCACTTTAAATATCCCTTTAACGACCGACTCATCATTTAAAGTATTGAAAATAATGATCACCACAAACATCAGCAGCGAAAACGCAATATGTACCAGGTGTCTTTTCTTTACAGCTCCATCTGCATTGGCATTTTCACTCTTATCCATGTGCAGGAAATCTACACAGAACGAGGTAGTTAATGCGGTTAATGCCGAATCGGTTGTGGCAAATGTTGCCGCAGTTAAGCCCAGCATAAATACGATGGCCGGTACTACACTTAAATGATTGAGTGCGATTTCCGGAAAAAGAAAATCCGTTCTTGGTTTTCCGGTGATGTGATCCAAAGGAATCTCAATACCATTTTTAGCCGCATAGATATATAACAAAGCACCTACACTCAGGAAAAAGATGTTTAGGATCACAAAGATTCCAGTGAAGGTAAACATGTTTTTTTGTGCCTCCCCAATAGTTTTCATACTCAGGTTTTTTTGCATCAAATCTTGATCCAAACCTGTCATAGCAATCGTAACAAATACGCCTCCAATGAACTGTTTACTGAAATGGAAGCCATTGGTCATGAAGTCTTCGTAAAAGAAAATCTTGGAATAACCACTTGTCTTAATGGCTTCGAAAGCTTGCGGGATATTCATATCCAGGCTGCTGCAAATGAAATACAGCGTCAGAAAAACTGACAATACCAGGAAAAATGTTTGTAGCGTATCTGTAATAATAATTGTTTTTAATCCACCTTTGAAGGTGTAGGACCAGATGAGGGCCAAAGAAATCAATACGGTTACCCAAAATGGAACCCCATAACTGTCAAAGATAAAACGCTGTAAAACAATCACTACGAGATATAAGCGGAAAGCTGAACCTATCGTTCTACTGATTAAAAAGATTGATGCAGCAGTCTTATAACTGTAAAAACCCAATCTTTGTTCGATATAACTATAAATCGAAGTCAGCTTCATCCGGTAATATAAAGGCAGTAGTACTGTTGCGATAATGATAAACCCGACCGCATTTCCCAGTACAAATTGAAAATATTGAAATTGATTGCCGGAAGGTGCGCCTACTTCTCCGGGAACGGAAATGAAAGTCACACCGGATAAAGCAGTACCAATCATTCCAAAAGCAACCAGGTACCATTTTGAATTTCTATTTGCAATAAAAAAGGTAGCATTGTCTGATGATTTTTTGGAAGTAGCGAAGGCGATAACGATCAATAGCAGGAAATAACCAATCAAAAAAGACAAAAGTATAGCTGGGCTCATAGTATGTTTTTAGCAGCTAAATGTAAGAAAATCATATTTTAAAAATCAAATAACGGAAGATAAATATAAATTTGTAAAATGAACTTTTCATCCAAGCTTCTCGAAGACGCTGTCAACGAATTTTCTAAGTTACCGGGAGTCGGACAAAAGACGGCATTACGCTTGGTATTACACTTGTTAAACAAGGAACAGGAAGAGGTTTCTAACTTCGGCAATTCCATTATTAAACTGAGACAAGAGATCAAGCATTGTGCGGTTTGCCATAACATTTCAGATCATGTACACTGTGAAATCTGTACCGCTAATAAACGTGATAAAGAAATTATTTGCGTGGTAGAAGATACCAGAGACGTGATGGCTGTAGAAAATACCTCACAATATTTTGGCGTTTACCATGTGCTGGGAGGTCTAATCTCTCCAATGGATGGCATCGGTCCTGCTGATCTTTTTATTGATTCCCTGGTGCAGCGTGTGGCGACCAGTCCTGTTAAAGAAGTGATTTTAGCACTGAGTGCTACCATGGAAGGAGATACTACTCTTTTTTACCTTTATAAACGTCTTAAAGATTTTCAAATCCCGATTACCGCTATTGCCCGAGGAATCGCCTTTGGTGGTGAACTGGAATATGCAGACGAAATCACCCTGGGGCGCTCTATCATTACAAGGGTGCCTTATGAAAACTCATTAATCAAATAATCAGCATGGATTTTAAGAATAAAGTAGTCATCATTACCGGAGCATCTTCCGGTATAGGAAAAGCTTGTGCCGAAGAATTTGCCAAACGTGGTGCAAATCTTGTGCTTGCTGCCCGTCAATATGTAACCCTTTGCGAAGTTACTGCCGATCTGGAAAGTAGATACGGCATTCGTGCAGTTGCTGTTCAAACGGATGTGAGTAAAGAGCAGGATTGTGAGGAATTGAGTAAACAAGCCGTACTCAGTTTCGGTAAGATCGACATTCTGATCAATAATGCAGGTTTGTCGATGCGTGCATTATTCAATGACCTTGACCTTTCTGTCTTGAAAAATCTGATGGATGTGAACTTTTGGGGCAGTGTATATTGTACAAAATATGCTTTGCCAGAGATTTTGAAAACCAAAGGTAGTATTATTGGCGTATCTTCTATTGCAGGCTACCGTGGACTGCCGGGACGTACCGGGTATTCCGCTTCAAAATTTGCGATGAATGGATTTATGGAGTCTTTAAGGACAGAATTGTTAAAAACAGGCGTACACGTGATGGTAGCTTGTCCTGGTTTTACCGCCTCAAATATCCGTGTTACGGCATTGGCAAAAGACGGTGCTGCGCATGGGGAAACTAGTATGGAAGAAGGTAAAATGGTGACTGCAGATGTGGTGGCAACCACTATTGTGGACGGCATTGCGTTAAGAAAACGTACATTAATCATGACCGGACAAGGTAAGTTAACCGTCTGGCTTAATAAATTGTTACCTGCGTTGACAGATAAATTGGTGTTCAACCACTTTACCAGAGAGAAAAACGCATTGATAAAATAACACATGAAAACCAGGGTATTACTGATGCTATTCGCTTTCTTCGGACAAATATTCAGTTCGGCTGCCCAGATCAGGGTAGAAAAAGAGGTTGATTATGCTCAGGAAAAAGGGAAGGTCAGTAACCAGCTGAATATCTATTATCCGGCGGATACGGTCGTTAAAAAAGGTGTGGTTATTTTCATTCATGGAGGATCCTGGAGCAGTGGTAAAAAGGAAACTTACTGGTGGCTGGGTAGAAATCTAGCACGTAAAGGACTGGTTGCAGTCCTCCTAAATTATGGATTAGCCCCCGATCAGGAATATCCACAAATGGCAGCTGATTGTGCTGCTGCAGTAACCTGGGTATCTAAAAATATCGTCCGTTACGGTGGAAATCCAGAAAGGCTATTCCTGATGGGACATTCTGCCGGTGGCCATCTTGCAGAACTGATCAATGCAGATCCTCAGTATTTAAAAGCTGCAGGCTATCAAGGAAAAATTAAAGGGATGATCTTAAATGATGCTTTCGGCCTGGATATGAATGAATACCTGAGCAAGGCTGATCACGATGATAATTATTACAATTTCCTGCGCACGTTTACGGAAAATCCGGAAATATGGACCAAAGCCTCTCCACTAAATTATGTGCAGCAAATCAAGAACCCTCATCTGATTTTTTACGGAGAAAAAACATATCCAGCGATACAAATACAATCAGAACGCATTCAAAAGCAGTTAACTGCAGAGCAGGTGCCGAGCTCGATCTATGTGATCAAGGGTAAAAAACACGTAGGCATGATTAGTCAGATGATCTTTGGAAGCAACCAACTGTACCAAAAGATTCTTGATTTTGTAGCAAAGAATTAATTTGCAGCAAAGCACTAAAGGTCTTTAACTGAATCTCCTGAATCCGATGGTGCTATTGCTCCGATTTTGGAAAGATCAATGGTAGTTCTGCCATTGCCATCTTTGGAAAAAATATTTGAAAATTTAGCATCATGCAAAATGTCTTCATCGCGGTAAGAAGTTCTCGTGTGTACAGTTTGCGAAAATGTATCATCAAAAGCTTTCAGTAAAACCAGAATTTCTACTTCTGCATTGGCAAGATCCTGGGCTGTTTTCTGGAAAATCGGACTGTGCTCATCAATGGGATGAACCACCGTCCAGCTTAAGGTCAGCAGACCAATTTTCGCTCTTTCCAATTCCAGTGGATAAAATCTGCGTGAGACCTTTCCATTGACGGTTTCATTGTAAGACAATACGACCTGTACTTCAATCTCTATCAGCTGGTTGTTTCGTAAATTGGCCAGTCTGAACATGAGCCCTTTGCCTTCCTTATAAGGCGCAATCACCATTTTATCACTGTAAATGATCTTGGCATTAGGTCTGGAAAAACGGCCATACAATAGGCCTGTCGCCAATGCAAAAGCCAGCAGTCCCAGCATCGACTCAAAAGCGGCCACGCAGCTCGTGATAAAACCATCCGGACTAATGTGTCCATACCCCACGGTAGAAATCGTTTGTGCGGAAAAGAAGAACGCATCAAAAAAATGATCTCTGGGATTGATTCCACTAGCACCCTGTAAATGTTCGATGCCAATCCACACATAGATCAAGGCGAAAAACGTGTTCACCAACAGGTAAACAATCAGGATGATCAGCAGAAACTTTTTCCAGGACATGGAAATCAGCCAGTTATAGGTGTCGGCAGTTCGGAACAATGGAAGTCCAGTTCTTTTGATATTAGAACTGCCATCAGCATTCATTAACCTTTGATTCGCGGTAACCGGTTGGTTACCAAATCCTAAATCGTCGTCGATTTGTGATTTCCGTTTAAATAATGCCATAATTCCTTACTAATTTTAAGAAAAATTTTGCAATTATTAAAAACTATTACATCTTTGCTTTAGATGATACAAACAAACGTACTTAATCTTTGGTGGTGGCGCAACGCATTAGCGTAGTGTAACCCCCTGTCTGAACGTTTTATTTACATAAAAATATTTTGAGGGTTGCTATTAAGGCAGCCTTTTTTGTTTTATACCCATGAAGAAAATACTAAACCACTTATTTGAAAACAAGACCTTCAGCAGAGCTGAAGCGCAAAGAATATTGACCGCTATTGCTTTAGGTGAGTTTAATACTTCACAGATTGCGGCGTTTATTACGGCCTATGGCATGCGTAACATTACGGTGGAAGAGCTGCAGGGATTCAGAGATGCGATGTTGGAGTTATGTGTCAAACTTGATTTCTCCGACTATGAGCTGGTTGATCTTTGTGGGACTGGTGGTGATGGTAAAGATACCTTTAACATCTCTACACTCGCTTCTTTCGTCGTTGCTGGTGCTGGCCATAAAGTGGCAAAACATGGTAATTATGGCGTGTCTTCCGGTTGTGGTTCTTCTAATGTGATCGAGTATCTGGGCTATAAATTTACAAGCGATCCTGATACATTAAAGAGAAGCCTGGATACTTCAGGAATTTGCTTTATTCATGCACCATTGTTCAATCCCGCGATGAAAACGGTAGCTCCAATTCGTAAAGAGCTTGGCGTAAAAACATTCTTCAATATGCTTGGCCCAATGTGTAATCCGGCACAGCCGAAAAATCAATTGGTAGGTGTGTTTAGTCTGGAATTAGCGCGTTTATATGCTTACTTATATCAGGATACCGATAAAAACTATACTATTCTTCATGCGGTGAATGGTTTTGATGAAGTTTCCTTGACCTGCGATTATAAAGTCTTCAATAAAAAGGGAGAAGCCTTAGTAAAGGTATCAGATATTGGTTTTGAAGAGATGGATGAGGCGCTGATAAAAGGCGGAGATACCGTGGTCTCTTCTGCGGAAATATTTATGAACGTATTAAACGGAGCAGGAACAGATGCACAGCACAATGTGGTCTTATGTAATGCAGCCCTGGCTATTCAAACCATCAGCGATACTAAATCTTTTGCCGATTGTTTCTATGAAGCCGAAGAATCATTGTTCAGTAAAAACGCGTTGAAACGCTTTAAAAGCCTGATTGGGTAATGAGTACTCCGCAATTGAAAATATGTGGGATGTTACATCCTGAAAACCTCAGGGAGGTTGCGGCTCTACAGCCAGATTACCTGGGTTTCATCTTTTTTAAAGGCTCTAAAAGATATGCCGGCGACGTGTTACCGGAAGTATTGGCAGCCTTACCTGAAAACATAAAGAGAACTGGCGTTTTTGTGAATGAAACTCTGGAAACAGTGCTCAGCCTAGTTGATAAATACCAACTAAATGCGCTGCAGTTACATGGTGCAGAAAGTCCGGAATATTGCAGGGAGTTGAAAGTTAGGTTAAGCGAAATGATGGCATCAGATTCAGCTGAGCCAAATGCAAATTCAATAGCTGTAAGAACAAAAGCAAGTGAAAAAACTGAAACAATTGGAAAAGTACAGCTGATCAAAGCTTTTGGTATCAGCGAGGCTTTTGATTTTAGTCGGTTGAATCTATACTTAGGAACTGTAGATTACTTTTTATTTGATACACAGACCCCGGATCATGGCGGTTCAGGCAAAAAGTTTGATTGGCAGCTCCTGACAAACTATACCCTGGATCTACCTTACTTTTTAAGCGGTGGAATAGGTGTTGAAAGTGCAGAAATGTTGAATAGCATTGTAGACCACAGGCTGTTTGCTATTGATGTAAATAGCAAGTTTGAAATAGAACCAGGGTTAAAAGACCTGGAACAACTGAAAGTATTTAAAAGCAAATTGTTATAAACTGATGCCCTAATTAATACATTAAATAAAGGCCAGTTAACCCATAAAAATGATCCTGGATCATATCTGTAATTAAAAATGAGGTCAGGATCAATAAAAGAAATAAGAACAAGATTATGAACTATTTTGTAAACGAAAAGGGATACTTTGGAGATTTTGGAGGAGCGTACATCCCTGAAATGCTGTATCCTAATGTAGAGGAGTTAAGAACCAGATACCTGGAAATTATCGCTGATGAAGGCTTTCAAAAGGAGTTTCATCAACTGTTAAAAGACTATGTCGGCAGGCCTTCGCCATTGTACCTGGCAAAACGCTTATCTGAAAAGTATGGAACCAATATCTTTTTGAAAAGAGAAGATTTGAACCATACCGGAGCACATAAAATCAACAATACCATTGGTCAGATTTTAATGGCAGAGCGTTTAGGAAAAAAACGCATCATTGCAGAAACCGGCGCAGGACAGCATGGTGTAGCCACCGCTACTGTATGTGCGTTACGCGGACTGGAATGTGTAGTTTATATGGGCGAAATTGACATCCAGCGTCAGGCACCAAACGTGGCCAGAATGAAAATGCTGGGTGCAAGGGTGGTTCCTGCTACTTCTGGCAGTAAAACATTGAAAGACGCGACAAATGAGGCCATGCGCGACTGGATTAATAATCCAATCGATACCCATTATATCATCGGATCTGTAGTTGGCCCACATCCTTATCCCGATATGGTGGCTACTTTTCAATCGATCATTTCGGAAGAAACAAAAAAACAATTATTGGAGCAGACCGGTAATGATCAGCCTGATTACGTATTGGCATGTGTAGGTGGTGGAAGCAATGCCATGGGGATGTTCTATCATTTCATTAACGATGAAAACGTAAAATTGATCGCAATTGAAGCTGCCGGAAAAGGGGTAGACAGCGGACATTCTGCAGCAACCACTGCTTTAGGGAAAGAAGGTGTATTACATGGGAGCAGAAGCATTCTGATGCAAACAGAAGACGGACAGGTGATTGAACCTTATTCTGTGTCTGCAGGTTTGGATTATCCTGGTGTTGGCCCTCAGCATGCGCATTTGTTCAAGACCCATAGAGGTCAGTACGTTTCCGTAACGGACGATGAAGCTTTACAAGCAGGTTTGTTATTGACACAATTGGAAGGAATTATTCCTGCAATTGAAAGTGCACACGCCCTGGCATATTTAGAGAAAATGGAGTTTACAGGTAAAGAAAATGTAGTGATTTGTTTGTCCGGAAGGGGAGATAAAGACATGGATACCTATATGAAGTATTTTGGATTATAAGAACAGCAATGAATAGAATTAATAAGTTATTTCAAGAGAAAAAAAACATACTATCCATCTATTATACTGCGGGTTACCCGAACTTAGGGGATACAGTGGCCATTGCAGAGGAGCTGGAAAGATCTGGTGCAGACCTATTGGAAATCGGATTTCCATACTCAGATCCTGTTGCCGATGGACCAGTGATTCAAGCCAGCAGTAAAGCGGCTTTAGATGCAGGAATGACGCTTAAATTGTTATTTGAGCAATTGAAAGACCTGCGTAAAACTGTGAGTATCCCTGTTTTATTAATGGGATACGTCAATCCTCTATTACAATATGGCGTAGCTAACTTTTGCAAATCATGTGCAGAAGTAGGAGTAGACGGCTGTATTGTTCCTGACCTTCCAATGGCGGAATACGAAGAATTATATGCAGAAGATTTTAAAGCACAGGGCTTAACCAATATCTTCCTGGTTACGCCTCAGACTGCGCCGGAAAGAATTCAAAAGATCGATGGTTTAAGCAATGGCTTCATCTACCTGCTGTCGTCATCTGCAACCACCGGACAAAATTTAAGCGTATCAGAAGGTACAGAAGCTTATTTCTCCAGAATTGCAGATTTAAAGCTAAAGAACCCAACTATGATTGGTTTCGGCATCAGCAGCAAAGAAACTTTTGATAAAGCTTGTCAGTATGCTAACGGAGCCATCATCGGGACTGCCTTTGTGAAAAGCCTGAAAGCCGATGATGTATCCGGTAGTGTAAAAGAATTTATGAAAACATTTAAGCCGTAAGCGCTTTCTTTTTGTGGATGGATTTCAGGTAGATAAAACCTGCTAATCCAGCAATTATGGAGGCACAGAGGATGGCAAATTTGGCCTCCGTCACGTGCATCTCGTCGCTGAAAGACAATAGGGAAATAAAGATCGACATGGTAAAACCGATTCCGGCAAGCATCCCCAATCCGATGATGTGCTTCCAACCGGATCTGGAAGGTAAAGTCCCTAGTTTGAGCTTTACCGCCACCCATGAAAATAAAGTCACCCCTATTGTTTTTCCGACAAATAAGCCCAGGATAATTCCCATTCCAAGCGGCGAAACCAATCCACCTAACATCTCTTTCTGAAAAGTAATGTTTGTATTTGCCAGGGCAAAGATGGGCATGATAAAGTAATTTACCGGGCCGTTTAACAGGTGTTCAAGTTTTTCCAGCGGAGATTCAATATTTGTCTTGTTGCAAGGAATAGTGAAAGCTAATAATACCCCTGCAATAGTCGCATGAATACCGGAATGATGGATAAAATACCAAAGGAAGACACCTGGAATCAGGTAAAAATATAAGGCTTTTAAGTTCAGATAATTGAACAGGAATAAGACGGCCAACACGCCTGCCGCCATTAATAAGTAATCAAAATGAACCTCACTGGTGTAAAAAACGGCAATCACCAGAATGGCACCAAGGTCATCTACGATGGCTAAGGCTGCTAAAAATACTTTTAAAGAGGTAGGTACGCTCTTGCCCAGCATAGAAATAATGGCCAGTGCAAAGGCAATATCAGTAGCCATTGGAATACCCCATCCACTCGCAGTAGGAGATCCTGTATTGAATGCAAAGTAAATTCCAGCGGGAACCAGCATTCCACCTAATGCAGCAATAACAGGTAAAGAGGCTTTCTTCAAAGAGGACAGCTCTCCTTCCAGTAGTTCTCTTTTGATCTCCAGACCTACCAAGAGGAAAAATACAGCCATTAAAGCATCATTGATCCATGCAGATACGGTATAAGAGATGCTGGTGCTGCCAAAATTAATGCCTAATTCGGTAGTCAGCAGATTTGCAAATCCTGTACTAAAAGAGGAGTTTGCGATAAATAAAGAGATTGCTACACAAACCAGCAGGATAACTCCCCCAATTTGTCCGGAACGGAAAAAATCCCTGAATGCTTGTAAATTTAATAGTTTCGCCATGTGCTAAAGATAAGATTCGAGCTGGAGTTAGGCAACAGTTTAAAGGAGACTTTCCAGATCGCCTTTACCTTCACGGATAATTTCAAAGGTTCCGGAAGTACAATCTACTACTGTAGAAGGTTCATTATCACCGTAACCACCATCAATTACCAGATCCACACTGTCTTCATATTTTTCATGGATTAATTCCGGATCTGTAGAATATTCAATCACTTCATCATCGTCCCTAATAGAGGTCGATAAAATCGGGTTTCCCAGCATTTTCACAATTTCTCTGGCAATGTCATTGTCCGGTACCCTGATCCCTACTGTTTTCTTTTTAGAACTCAGTAGCTTGGGCACATTGTTGCTCGCATTGAAAATGAAAGTAAAGGGGCCGGGAAGGGCTTTCTTCAAGACCCTGAAAGTAGCGGTATCTATCGGTTTGACGTAATCTGAGATGTGTCTCAAATCAGAGCAGATGAACGAGAAATTAGCCTTCTCAGGCTTGATGCCACGTAGTCGACAAATTTTCTCTACTGCTTTTTGATTGGTAATGTCGCAGCCTAATCCATAAATAGTATCGGTGGGATAAATGATGATGCCTCCTTTTTTCAAGACTTCAACAACTTCTTCAATTGCCTTGGGATTTGGATTTTCAGGATAGATTTTTATGAGCATGTGTAAATTTACACAATCTTTATACCGATTTTGGTTTATTGTTGTTGTAATGGTATGTTTTCATTAAATTATCCTTTATGAGAAAAGCTTTTATCGCAATTGCTGCATTTTTGGTGAGTGCTACGCTGATGATCAGCTTCGCCTGGCCACCTTTTTATTGGGCATTTATTTTTATTGGCCCAATCATTCTGCTTGGTATATATGATTTATATCAGCCCAAGCACAGTATAGTCAGAAATTATCCGGTATTGGGTAGATTAAGGTATCTGGCGGAAGACCTTCGTCCAAAAGTATACCAGTATTTTGTAGAAAGTGATACCAATGGAAAACCTTTCAGCAGGTTAAACCGATCGCTCATTTACCAGCGTGCAAAGCGGGAGAATGATACGATTCCATTTGGAACCCAGCTCGATGTTTATGAAAATGGGTATGAATGGCTAAGCCATAGCATCGCAGCGATCAGTCATACCGAATTAGATGAAGATCCGCGAGTATTGGTTGGTGGCCCTGAATGCAAGCAGCCTTATTCTGCGAGTATTTATAACATATCGGCCATGAGTTTTGGTTCTTTAAGTCAGAATGCAATTCTGGCGTTAAATGGAGGGGCAAAACTGGGAAACTTCGCCCACAATACCGGAGAAGGTGGAATCAGTGATTACCACGCCGGGCCCGGCGGAGATTTGATCTGGCAGATTGGTACCGGTTATTTTGGCTGCCGTCACCATGATGGGACCTTTAATTTCGAAGCTTTTGGAGAAAAAGCGAAAACAGCGCAAGTAAAAATGATCGAAATAAAACTTTCCCAAGGGGCTAAACCTGGGCATGGCGGGATTCTGCCGGCCAAGAAAGTGACTCCTGAAATTGCTAGAATTCGTTTGGTAAAAGAAGGTTTCGATGTGATCTCTCCACCAGCGCATTCGGCTTTTAAAACACCTTTAGAGTTGGTCGCTTTTGTACAAAAACTTAGGGAATTATCCGAAGGTAAACCCATTGGTTTTAAACTCTGCATTGGCCGGAGATCAGAATTTTTCGCCATTTGCAAGGCGATGTCTGAAACCGGAATATATGTAGATTTTATCACCGTAGATGGTGGCGAAGGTGGAACTGGTGCCGCACCGCAGGAGTTTTCAAATGCAGTAGGAATGCCATTAAGAGAAGGCGTTGCCTTTGTTTATGATGTGCTGACCGGCTTTAACTTAAAACAGCACATTAAGATTATTGCTTCAGGGAAAGTGGCTTCAGGTTTCGATCTGGTAAAAAACATCGCCCTTGGTGCAGATTTATGTAACTCTGCAAGGGGAATGATGTTTGCCCTGGGTTGTATTCAGGCTTTGGAGTGTAACAGTAATACCTGTCCGACAGGTGTAGCCACACAAGACCCAAGTTTGATGAAAGGTTTAGTGGTAGAAGATAAAAAGGTACGGGTACATAATTTCCATAAACTGACGGTAGGTAGCGCCGTAGAATTATTGGGTGCTGCGGGTTTACAGCATACTTATCAGCTCAGCAGGGCTTATATCAACAGGAGGATCGCTCCAAATGTGATGCAGTCTTATATGGAAACTTTCCCTTATATCCCGGAAGGAAGTTTATTGAAAACGCCTTATCCGCTGCGTTTTGAACTGGGAATGGCTTTAAGTACTTCCAGCAGTTTTGCACCTACAGATTACAAGGTTTCAATTGTAGATTACGCACATGCGAATTCCTTTAATGATAACCTGCCAACTGCAGCACAAAGTTAAGTGCAGCTGTGCCATTAAAGACAAAACAAAAAGGGCCGGATTTTTGAAGATCCGGCCCTTTTAAATGAAAATATATACAGCTTAAAATTCCGCGTTTTTTGGGAAGCGAGGGAAAGCAATTACGTCTCTGATATTCGTCATACCACTTACAAAAAGTACCAGTCTTTCGAAACCTAATCCGAAGCCGGAGTGTGGTGCAGATCCAAAGCGTCTGGTGTCTAAAAACCACCACATTTCTTCCTGAGAGATGTTTAACTCATCCATTCTTTGTGTCAGCTTGTCTAAGCGTTCCTCTCTTTGAGAACCACCAATCATTTCACCGATTCCAGGGAAAAGAATGTCCATTGCGGCCACTGTTTTTCTACCTTGAGCATCAGGCTCATTCTGGCGCATATAGAAAGATTTAATATCTGCAGGATAATCGGTTAAGATCACTGGTTTTTTGAAATGTTTTTCTACCAGGTAGCGTTCGTGTTCTGATTGTAAATCTGCTCCCCATTCGTCAATAAGATACTTGAATTGTTTCTTTTGATTCGGTTTAGAAGACCTTAAGATCGCAATCGCTTCCGTATAAGTTAAGCGCTCGAAGTCATTGTCTAAACAGAAGTTCAGTTTGTCAATTAAGGAAAGTTCAGAACGCTCATTCTGAGGTTTAGTTTTTTCTTCTTCTAACAAGCGGTTGTTTAAGAAGTCGATTTCCTCTTTACAATTCTCTAAAGCATATTTAATCACATACTTCATCATGTCCTCGGCCAATTGCATGTTGTCTTCCAGGTCTGCAAAAGCAACCTCTGGCTCAATCATCCAAAATTCAGCAAGGTGACGGGTAGTATTTGAATTTTCCGCTCTGAAAGTAGGGCCGAAAGTATAAATCTGTCCAAAAGCCATAGCAGCAAGCTCACCTTCTAATTGTCCGGAAACGGTTAGGTTAGTTGCACGGGCAAAGAAATCCTGTGAGAAATCTATTTTACCATCTTCAGTTTTTGGTGGATTCTCTAGGTCTAAATTGGTTACCTTAAACATTTCGCCAGCACCTTCTGCATCAGAAGCGGTAATGATAGGAGTGTGCATATAAGTAAACCCTCTGTCATTATAAAACTGGTGAATAGCAAAAGCTAAAGCATGACGCAATTTAAATACCGCATTGAAAGTATTGGTACGGAAACGTAAATGCGCGATTTCTCTTAAAAACTCCAGACTGTGTTTCTTAGGCTGTAATGGGAATTTCTCCGGATCACTATCACCTAATATTTCAATTGTATTCGCTTTAACATCAACTCTCTGTCCTTTACCAACAGATTCTACGATTGTACCAGTTACTGCAATGGCAGCGCCAGTAGTAATGCGTTTCAATAAATCTTCAGGGGTATTATTAAAGTCAACAACAATCTGGATGTTTCCCATGCAGGAACCATCATTGATAGCAATAAACTGATTGTTGCGGAAAGTACGCACCCAACCCATCACTGTTACTTCTCTGTCGAACTGCTCTGTCTCTAACAGGCTTTTTACTTTTTCTCTTTTGATCATGATTTTATTGTGGAGAGGTTCAAAAATAAGGATTTAATTGATTTTTTTTATGTTTCTTATTGTATTAAGTTTGCGAAGCGACATCTCAATCTTAATTAGCGTGCAATCGAATCATATCAAATCTTTTTGGCAAAAGGCCATAGGCGACATCGGGGAATTTTCTTTAGAGGAGCGTATTTTTAATACTATATGTATTTTTGCATTTTTTGCCCTGATGGTGGAAGCGCCATATAATTATTTAATGGAGCTTAAAGAATTGGCTTGGCTATGCTTTCTAGGCATGGTCTTTATTGTTGGACTGTATTACCTTTCCAAGATAAAAAGGAAAGCCAATCTGGCCATTACGCTTTTCTGCATCATCAGTAACATTACTTTTACCTATTGCTATTTTTATAATTCTGGAATTCTTGGGCCAAATGTGCTGCTTTTTGCACTTTCTTTTTTCCTCGTCATCACCATCATCCCAAGAGCACAGTATAAATTTTGGGTGCCGGTCAATATATTTATAGTATTGGCAGTACTGGCATTGGAATATCATCAGCCGCAATTAGCACCTGATCTGTATTACAGTCCTTTTGCAAGAGTTATTGATTTTGCGGTCACTTATATCGTTTCTACGGTTTTAATTTTTCTGTCTATCAGTTACATGCGGAAAAATTACGACTATGAGCGTTTGTCTGTAGAGCAGCGTAACCGGGAAATTGAGGCGCAAAAAGATGAGATTCTATTGCAAAAGGGGGCACTGGAATACTTGAACAGAGAAAAGGATCGCCTGTTGTCTATCGTAGCGCATGATGTACGGATGCCTTTGAGTTCCATTCAGGGCTATTTGGAAATTCTGAATTCCATCGGACTGGATGAAGCGGAAAAGCAATTGATTGAAGGACAGCTATTGCAAATTACCAGAGATACTTCTGAAATGCTCATGAATCTGCTTTCCTGGTCGAAGACGCAGCTGCAAGGGGGGAACGTGCAGTTGAAGGCCTTAGATGTAAATGAAGCCCTTCAGGGCTGGTTAAAAATAGAAAATACCATTGCTAATAAAAAAGGAATCCGTTTGCGAATGCTCACTGCCGGACAACTTTATTTAATGGCTGATCATGATATGCTTCATCTCGTAGTTCGGAACCTGGTTTCTAATGCTATTAAATTTACCCCTGAGGGGGGAGAGGTGATCGTTTCCACGCGTTATCGCGGAACCAGCGGAATGATCATTATATCTGATAATGGAATCGGCATCACGCCCGAAAAACAGGAACATCTGTTCCAGCTCAATGCTTCCGCTACTTATGGAACCAATAATGAAAAAGGGATTGGTCTTGGCTTACTCTTGTGTAAGGAGTTTACGGAAAAACAGCAAGGAAATATCTGGTTTGAAAGTGAAACGCAAAAAGGTTCCGTTTTTTATGTTTCCTTGAAATTAGGAGGTATTTAGTGTCTTTATTTTAGTCTTTTGTTAAAATAATTGTAAAATAATCTATTTTAACCTCATTTTTTAACTCATTTTATGAATTATGTGTTTTAAAATCTATTTATGTCAGTTATTTATGGTAAAATATTAATATTTCAATCGATTATTCGGTGTTTTTCTTCTATTTTTTGGTTTTAGTGTTAATTCTGAGGTGTTTTTTGTTTAATTTTTACTGTTTAATCATTTTTATTGCAATTTATTTTTAAATAAATTGGGAATTGTCTGTTTAACTTCTATATTTGTGTCAGCTCGTTTAATTTATATTTGGTTAAAGAAGCCTCAGGTTGGATGACCTGAGGCTTCTTTTGTTTTATAGGCGAAATAAATGCAGTAAAAGCTCAGGATAAATTCAGTACCGAGCTTTTTAGCTTTAAGAACCAAAATTTCAGGTATAAAAAAAGGCCAATTGAATAAACAATTGACCTTTTAGATTTTTAACTAAGAACTGGTACTTATGCCAATACTTTAGTTACTAAATCTGCAGCATCTTTCAATGCAATTGCAGAATATACTTTTAATCCTGACTCATCGATTAACTGTTTCGCTTCAGCGGCATTAGTACCTTGTAAACGACAGATGATTGGTACAGGAATATCACCGATTTCTTTATAAGCATCAATTACACCTTGAGCAACACGGTCGCAACGAACGATACCACCAAAGATGTTAATTAAGATCGCTTTCACATTTGGATCCTTAAGGATAATGTTGAAACCTGCTTTTACAGTTTGTGCATTCGCAGTTCCACCTACATCCAGGAAGTTAGCTGGCTCACCACCTGCAATTTTGATGATGTCCATGGTCGCCATTGCTAAACCAGCACCGTTCACCATACAGCCAACGTTACCATCTAATTTCACATAGTTTAAGTTAGACTCACTTGCTTCCACATCTGTTGGATCTTCTTCCAATTTATCACGCATTGCTGCATAATCAGGATGACGGAATAAAGCGTTCTCATCTAAGTCAACTTTAGCATCAACAGCGATGATTTTGTCATCAGAAGTTTTTAATACCGGGTTAATCTCAAACATCGCAGAGTCGGTAGCGTCATAAGCTTTGTAAAGCGCAGTGATAAATTTCACCATGTCTTTATGAGCAGCACCACTTAATCCTAGATTAAAGGCAATTTTACGAGCCTGGAATCCTTGAAGACCAACTTTAGGGTCAATCTCTTCTTTGAATATTAAATGAGGAGTTTTTTCTGCAACCTCTTCAATGTCCATTCCACCTTCGGTAGAATACATAATGATGTTAGTTCCAGTTGAACGGTTTAAAAGCACGCTCACATAGAATTCTTTAGTTTCAGATGCTCCAGGATAATAAACATCCTGTGCCACTAAAATCTTGTTCACTTTCTTTCCTTCCGGGCCAGTTTGAGGAGTAACCAATTGCATACCTAAAATGTCGGTTGCTCTTTGTGCTACTTCTTCCAGGTTTTTCGCAAGCTTTACGCCACCGCCTTTACCTCTTCCGCCTGCATGGATTTGTGCTTTAATCACAACCCAATCAGAATTGTAGTCAGTTTTCATTTTTTTAGCCGCTTCTACAGCCTGCTCAACCGTGTGGGCAACGACGCCTTCTTGTACGGCTACACCAAAACTTTTAAGTATTTCTTTACCTTGATATTCGTGGATATTCATTTGCTGAAAAAATTTGTCCAAATCTACAATTTCAGATTGGTTTTAAAAACAGTAAGTTTGCATTTATGCTAAAAGCAACAGGTATAAAGAAAGCTTATGGAAATTTACCCATCCTGAAAGGGGTAGATTTTGAGGTGGAAAAGGGAGAAATTGTCAGCATTATCGGCGCCTCTGGTGCAGGTAAAAGTACCCTGCTGCACATATTAGGGACTTTAGACAAGCCAGATCAGGGAACTGTCGAATTAAATGGTGCTAAGGTAAATCAACTTTCCGGAGAGCTGCTGAGTGTATTTCGTAACAAAAATATAGGCTTTGTTTTTCAATTTCATCATCTGCTGCCTGAATTTAGTGCTTTGGAGAATATCTGTATCCCTGCATTTATCGCTAAGACCAGTAAAAAAGATGCAGAGCGCCGCGCAATGGAGCTTTTGGATTTGCTGGGATTGAAAGATCGGGCGGCGCATAAACCCAATGAATTGTCGGGAGGGGAGCAGCAGCGGATTGCCGTAGCGAGAGCACTCGTGAACCATCCCGCGATTATTCTGGCTGATGAACCTTCCGGAAATCTGGACTCCGCCAATGCCAATGCCCTGCACGAATTTTTTATCACCCTCCGCGATAATTTTAAACAGACCTTTGTGATTGTTACCCACAACGAAGGACTGGCAGAAATCAGCGATAGGGTAGTCACCATGAAAGACGGATTAATCATATAACATTTTGAAAATACTAATTACAGGAGGTAAATCTGCCTCAGCATTAAAGCTGCTGAAAGCTTTTGCCAACCAACCTATATTACTTGCCGATTACGGAGATATGCCTGCTTTTTCTTCTGCGGCTTATCAAATGCACTCCTTGGGGACTAGAAATGACGATACCACTGCACATACTTTGCTCAATAACTGTCTGGACGAAAATGTAGAAATGCTATTGCCAATCCATGATTTTGAAATTGAAGCAGTAGCCAAATCCATGGTCTTATTCGAGGAATTTGGGATTGAGGTGTTATTGCCGCAGCCAGCAGATTTGCCTAAATACCTCAGCACTGAGAAACAAAGCGGAGATTGGGCATTGTACCAGAAAGGCATATTGCTATTCCCTGAAAACGCGAACGAAGCACAAAAAAAATTAGGCATTAAAGAAAAATTGAATGGTGTATTTTACACCATTGACAGTCCTGAAGGCCTGAAACCAGTTTTATTTACCATTAATTCCTAATCATTTTACCCATGAGGCCAGAAGAATTACTAAAAAACAAACAAGCATTCGTTTTTGAACTGGACAATGTCATTTATCCTGAAAAGGATTATTTATTGCAGGTTTACTACCTGTTCGCACAATTTATTGAATACGGCGAACAATTAAATGCCAGTGATATTGTAAAATATATGCAAGAGGAATACCATGGTCATGGCACTGTAGATCTATTTGAGAAAACTGCTGCAGAGTTCAAAATTCCAGAGAAGTATAAAGTAAATTATGATCTGGTCATGCAAAATGCAAAACTTCCATTAAAGCTACTAATCTATAATAAAGCGCTTACTTTCTTACAGGAAATTGTTGCCAATGGCAAACAAGTGTTTTTATTTGTAGATGGTGATTCCCTGATGCAATTAAATAAAATTAGACAAATAGAATGGAACGGATTGGAAAAGAACCTGATCGTTTATTTTTCTGAAGAATCTGAACCTAAACCTAGTACAAAAGGAATAGAAATGATCCTGGAACGCCATGATTTAAACCCAGAGCAGATGGTGTTGATTGGTGCTAAATCCGCAGATCAGAAATGCGCTCTGAATGCAGAAATTGAATTTTTAGCCATCGAAGAAGTGCTGGTATAACCTGCTTATGTTTAAACAGCTTGGTTTATGATGAAAAAAATTAAGCTGTTTGAAATAAAATACCTGTTAAATTGCTGATCATCATCAGGTAATGAGTTTTTTTATTATAGATTTGTAATAGAAAACCTGACTAAGGATGATAAAACGATTGAACTCTAGAAAGTACATTTTAATCGCATTGGCACTTGTTCCTGTGCTATTCAATGCTTGCAAAAAAAGCAAGGTCAATCCAGAAAGTCCTGACACTGAGCAGCCGCAGCCTGGTGTTGGAAATACCAAACAAACGCCCACCTCAGACCGAAGATCGCTGACCAACGATTCACTATTTTTATATGCCCAGCAGATTTATTACTGGAACGATAAACTGCCTACCTATGATGTTTTTGATCCTAGAACTTACACAAAATTAGGTACTGATCTGGCCAATTTCAATAATGAGCTGTTCAACATTACCAAACTTTCCGGATTTGAAACGGTCGCTGGTTCCTCTTTCCCAAAATACGCATTCATCAGGGATGAAAATACCGCAAATGGCAGTCAGAGCACTGCTCCAGATAGATCATCCAGCGTAGACCTGTCGGACATTGGTTTTGATATGGGCTTTTTAAATTTTCAAGGTTACGGTGATAACACAGGATATGAACTTTTTGTGAAGGCTGTTTATCCGAATTCACCTGCTGATCTTGCAAAGATTACACGCGGAACGAAGATTACCAAAATTGGTAGTCGTGCTATTGGAACTAATTTCGATGCAGAAGTAGCTCTCATCAATAATGTCTTAAATGGGAGCACCAGCAGCACCACTTTTTCTGGGATCAGACCGGATGGAACAACTTTCAACGATGTGGCACTTAGTGTTAAAAAATATACGAGCAGTCCGATATTTGCTTCGAAAGTAATTGATCAAGGAGGGAAAAAGGTTGGCTATCTAGCTTATTCGCTCTTTTCAGTATTGACAAATCCTGATAGTAAAAATCCAACGGATACTCGAATAGATCCAGTTTTTGCCAATTTTTCGGCTAATAATATCACAGATTTAGTGATCGATTTACGCTATAATGGGGGAGGTTCTGTGGAAACGGCAGAGTATCTGTTGAATCAGCTCGCTCCAGCCAATACCAATGGAGTGATGTTTTCTGAAACTTACAATAGTGTGATGAAGAGTGGGAAAGCCAGCATACTCAAGAACCAACCTTTAACAGATTCCAAGGGGCAAATTCAATACAGCAGTTCAGGTAAAATGTATACATTGAATGATGTGGACTGGTCTGATGCCGGAAATATATACTCATTTTCAAAAAAGGGACCTTTAAACGGATTGAAAAATATTGTGTTTCTGGTTTCCAGTAATACTGCATCTGCAAGTGAATTGCTGATCAATAGCATTAAACCTTATATGCAGAGTGTAAAATTGGTCGGTACTACCACTTATGGCAAGCCTGTCGGATTCTTTCCAATCGTCCTGGACAAACACTATTCTGTGTATTTGCCAAGTTTTGAAAGTAAAAATAAAAATGGGGAAGGTGGTTATTATACTGGAATGAAGCCAGATTTTGCGGATACAGGAGGATCAGATCTTTATGATGATGCTGAGCATGATTTTGGGGACCCTAAAGAGAGTTATTTAAATAAAGCACTTTCTCTTCTTGCCCCGGTGGCTCCATCAGTTTTGGCTAGCCGAATCTCTTCAAAAGGGATAGCCGGCGCTACTGCTAATTCGGTAAAACTCATGAAGACAGATTATTCAAATAGCAACATGGCTGCCGCGGGTATGGTGGAAACACGTTACCGATTAAAAAAATAAAACCTTGTTAATCAGCGTTTTTTGATCATTGTAAAATCCTATTTACAATAGGATGTCAAAATGACTTTGATCTATGGCTTTTAATTGCGATTTTAAATTAAGAAACGCATATTTATTACAATTTAGCCAGAGTATTATGATTGGGGAATTAATCGAGAAAGAATCAATAGACATCAGTCAGATCATACCTGCTGACCAGAACCATACCGAAGAATTAAGAGATAAGTTGAATTCTGCACAACGCCTGGGGAATGAATTTAAATCAAAAGCAGATATTTCCTTTAATACAAAAGAAGGACCTAAAACTGTTTCTACTACCGTATGGCAGGTGACAGAAAAATACTTACAATTGAAAAATGGAATTCATATTCCTTTAAACAGCCTTTTAGCCATAGAGTTCTAATCCTATTGCTTTTTCATCTGTAGTTTTTGTCTGAAAATAGACTGCAGATCACGTTCTTTATCAATGTTGTTAATGATTTCCAGAATGGAAGCAGCAGCATTGGTAAAGAACTTTTTGTTGATATTCTGATACTTATCCGAGGCCTGGTGGTAATCTTTATGGTCTTCTACTCCGAAATATAAGAAGGGAATGTTTTTCGCATTAAAAGAGCCCTGATCACTTTGATTTGTCCAGTCTTCATGGCCGGTTTTTGGATCATCATGGCCCATGATTACTTTAACGGTCGGTTTACTGGTAATGAAATACTTTTTTAATTGCGGGTATTTAAAAGTGCCGCAGGCATACAATTCGTTTTTGTCATTGTGACTGATCATGTCCATATTCACATTCATCCGGATATTCCCTAGCGGAATCGTTGCTAACTCTACAAAAGCCTTTGAACCCTTCAATCCCATTTCTTCGGCATCAAAAGCGGCAAATACCATACTGTAATTAGGTTGATGCTTTTTAAAGTAAGCGGCAAAGTTCAATAGCGCAGCTACACCGGAGGCATTGTCGTCTGCCCCATTATAAATTTGGTCTTTTATGATCCCTACATGGTCATAATGTGCAGAAATTACGATCACTTCTGTGTTTCGCCCCGGCACATAAGCCAGCATGTTTTTACCTGTAATGTCCAGCCCAGCCCTGTCTTTGAACGTAAAAATCTGTTCATAATTACCAAGGTGTGGGAGCGGCGCTAAGCCTATTTCCTGAAATCGCTGTTCGATATATGCTCTGGCCATTTCAGCGCCCTTAGTGCCTGTTTTACGTCCCTCAAAACGATCAGAAGATAAGGTCTCTACATCCTTTAATAGTTGTTGTTCCGTTTTACTGATAGGTTTGCTGATTTGTGCCTGCGAGGGATTTTTTTGAGCATTACAGCTCAATAAGGCAATTAAAGGGATTAGCAGGTGAATTCTCATTCTATGGGAGCTTGTGTTATATAAAGGTAAAAATATTATCGGAAAAGCCCCGATGCTCCAAAAAAGAAAACTTAATGATAGGAGTGGTGTTTTTGTAATACTTTAAAAAACACGAATAAGACAAATAAATGAACATATCAATTCATTAAAATATAAAATTAGATGGAATATAGACGTTTAGGAAAATCAGGATTGCAGGTGAGTGCGCTTTCATTGGGCAGCTGGCTTACTTTTGGTCAACAGATTAGTGACCAGACTGCAGATGAACTGATGGGAATTGCTTATGATGCAGGAGTCAACTTTTTCGACAATGCCGAAGGTTATGCGGAAGGGAAATCTGAGGTCGTAATGGGAAAGATTCTTAAAGCCAGAAAATGGGAACGGGAATCTTTTGTCGTCTCGAGTAAGGTGTTTTTTGGAACAGAAAATAAGGGCCCAAATCGGATGGGATTGTCCCGTAAACACGTAATTGAGGCCTGTCATGGGGCATTAAAAAGGCTACAGGTAGATTATCTGGATCTTTATTTCTGCCACAGACCTGATAAGAACACGCCGATTGAAGAAACGGTTTGGGCGATGAATACCTTATTACAACAGGGAAAAATCCTATACTGGGGAACTTCAGAATGGAGCGCTTCAGAGATTATGGAAGCCATTCGCGTAGCTAAACAGTACAATTTAATCGGTCCTACGATGGAGCAGCCGCAGTACAATTTATTGGAACGCAATAAAATGGAAAATGAATATTTACTGCTGTTTAAAGAGTATGGACTGGGAACTACGATCTGGTCGCCCTTGGCTTCCGGCTTATTGTCAGGTAAATACACTTCAGGAGTGACTAAAGATACGCGACTGGAACTCAAAGGAATGGAATGGTTGAAAGATGTGGTATTAAATGAAGATAAGCTGAAAAAAGCAGAAAAACTTCAGGGACTTGCAGATCAGTTGAACATTCCTCTGGCGAAATTATCTCTGGCCTGGTGTTTAAAAAATCCAAATGTCAGTACAGTAATTTTAGGCGCTTCGAAAACCGCGCAATTAAAAGAAAACCTGACCACTTTAGAAGTACTGCCATTGCTTACTGAAAAAGTGTTGACAGATATTGAGGACATCATGAAGACGAAGCCTCATTTGCCACAGTTTTAAATTAGTATTGCTGTTAAAGAACTTTAATATCAAGGAATTTTAAGAACTGCGATTGTTGAGGTATTAATGCTAAATAAACAGTGCTGATGCCAACAAAAAAAAGGGCTTTGTTTTAACAAAGCCCTTTTTAATTAGGTGTTTTTTTGAAATTCTAATAATATGTTAACCTCACTACCCCCGCTAATTTCTTAGCCAGCCGGATCACTTGTCTGGTGTAACCATATTCGTTGTCATACCAGGCATATAATACTACTGATTTATTGTCTTTGGCCATAATCGTAGCTGGTCCGTCGATAATGGAAGCATGACTGTTGCCAATTAAATCCGTACTTACCAGTTCATTTGAAATAGAGTATTCGATTTGCTCTGATAAATCTCCGAACAAAGATGCCTGTCTGAGTATTTCTGATACTTCTTCTTTAGACGTGACCGTGTTCAATGATAAGTTTAAAATGGCCAATGAAACATTTGGCGTAGGAACCCGCACCGCATTTCCGGTCAGCTTGCCGCCTAAATGAGGGATTACTTTTGCCACCGCTTTATCCGCGCCGGTTTCTGTGATCACCAGGTTTAGCGCAGCAGCTCTGCCTCTTCTATATTTTTTATGGTAATTGTCTAGTAAATTTTGATCGTTCGTATAAGAGTGAACGGTTTCTATGTGTCCTTTTTCAATACCAAAAGCATCGTCAATCAGTTTTAAAACAGGGACAATGGCATTGGTGGTACAAGAGGCATTCGATAAAATTGTTTCCGATTCATAATCAATCCCTGCATCGTTGATTCCAGCCACAACATTCAGGATATCTCCTTTGGCAGGGGCAGTAAGCAATACTTTACTGATTCCATTGGCATTCAAGTGTCTGCTCAAACCTTCGCGGTCACGGAAAACGCCAGTATTGTCAATCAATAAGGCGTCATGAATATCATATAAGGTATAATCTACCTCTTCTGGTTCTTTGGCTACGATAAAATAGATGGTTTGTCCATTAATAATCAAGGCTTTATTTTCAAAGTCTTCGGTAATGGTACCATTAAAAGGACCGTGAACAGAATCTGTTCGTAAAAGTTCTGCTCTTTTGATCAGTTCTTCATCACTGTAGCTACGAGTTACAATTGCCCTTAAGCGCAATTGCTCACCTTTACCTGCTTGTAAGATCAACTCACGTGCGGCAATTCTGCCAATACGGCCAAAGCCATACAGGACTACATCCTTAGGAACTAAATTTCTTTTGTCTTTACCAATGTGTTTGCTGAGTTTACTCACTACAAAATCATGAATGGTAGGATAGTGGTCATTGTCGTCCAGCCATTCTGAAGCTAATCGGCCAATGTCAATGCGGGAAGGGGCAAGGTTACATTTTGATATGGTCAAAGCCAGTTCCAGGGTTTCGTAAATACTGATGTCTTTTCCGCTGATTTGTTTCGCATATTGGTGGTGCGAAAGGATTTCGCTGCTGCCAACATCAAATAAAGGTTTGCGGAACAATACAAGTTCGATAGATCTGTCGAACCAGAGCTGGCCTACGACGTTAATCAGCTCAATGGCTTTTTTCTCTTTTTCAATCCAACTTTGGAATTCGGATTGGTACTTCTTTAGCATGTGGCAATATTTTTGGTTAGAATGCCACAAAAGTAAAAAAGATTGAGCGAGATACCCAACCTTTTTACTTTATAAATTTATCACACAAGGTGTTAAATGGAACTAATAGACTAGCCCAAATATGATTTTAAGATTTTACTTCTTGAAGTATGACGTAAACGTTGTAACGCTTTGTCTTTAATCTGACGTACACGCTCACGTGTCAGGTTAAATTTCTCACCGATCTCTTCTAAAGACAGTGGATGGTTTGTGCTCAATCCGAAGAAAAGTACAATAATCTCGCGCTCACGCTCAGTTAAAGTTGAAAGAGAACGTTTGATTTCCTCAGAAAGAGATTCATTGATCAAACTGCTATCCGTATTTGGCTCATGATTTTCCAATACATCTAACAATGTATTTTCTTCTCCCTGAACAAATGGTGCATCCATTGATACGTGACGGCCGGAGTTACTTAAAGTATCAGAGATTTTATCTACTGTAGTTTCTAAGATATCTGCCAATTCTTCCGGAGAAGGCTCACGTTCAAATTCCTGCTCTAATTTAGAAAAAGCCTTGCTGATTTTGCTTAATGAACCGACCTGGTTTAATGGCAAACGTACGATACGACTTTGTTCAGCAATAGCCTGCAATATAGATTGACGAATCCACCAAACAGCATAAGAGATAAATTTGAAACCCTTAGTCTCGTCAAAACGCTTTGCAGCCTTAATTAAACCCAGGTTACCTTCGTTGATTAAATCTCCTAGTGTTAAACCTTGATTTTGATATTGCTTTGCTACTGAAACCACAAAACGTAAATTCGTTTTGGTTAAACGCTCTAATGCGGCCTGATCTCCCTCGCGTATTTTTCTTGCTAATATTACTTCTTCTTCGGCGGTGATTAAATCTACTTTACCAATTTCGTGAAGGTATTTGTCTAAAGATTGACTTTCGCGATTGGTAATGGATTGCGTGATTTTGAGTTGTCTCATTTATATGCTTTGGTACTCGTTATGTGTTTGAACTTGCAAAAGTAAGAATTTAAAAGCAATTTGAAAACATAAATTCCTGAAAATGTTACAGTTTACAACTGCTATTTCTACGGAATTTAAGTAGCAATAATTATTCCAAAATACTTTTGTCAGTATTTTATGGCGGTATTATGAATATCAAGATGTGTATTGTTATTCAATAAATAAATATTGATAAACAATAACAAATCAGTTATGTTTGTACTTAATTAGAGATTGTCTAGCATAAGTCAGAATGTGAAAATGTTTATTGCGGAATATTAATTTCGGGAAAGATAGCGAAACTGTCAGTTGACATAAAGCAAAAAGAACTGAAAAAAAGTACAAAAAAATGTTATAGCGGAGAAGAATGCGGAAAAATTAAGAATTATTGGCAGATGAAGATTTTATTATTGTGCTTTTAAGGGTCCTGTTTTTTGGACAATAGTGTAAAATGATAGTTTTTGTACGCAGGATCAGCCTAACTTTGCAGCGATAGCAATACCGAAGCAATTTAAGCGTAAATAAGGAAATAAATATGGCAATAGTAGTAAATTTAGACGTGATGCTGGCCAAGCGAAAAATGTCGTTGACTAGTTTAACACAGGAAGTAGGAATCACAATGTCAAACTTGTCAATTTTGAAAACAGGAAAAGCAAAAGCAATTCGATTTGAAGCGCTGGACGCTATCTGTCGGGTATTGGATTGTCAGCCTGGGGATTTGCTGGCTTACCAGCAGGAAGAATTAAATGAAGAAGAGAGAAAAAAAGTAAAGCCTGTCCGCTTTCGATGAAAAAGAACAGGCTTTACTTTTTTATGCTGAGTTTTATCAAGCTTAGCTGAGATCCACAACCTCCGCATCTGGTGCATTCTTTTTAACGGATTCAATGCCATTTTCGCGACTGGCCTCCGATTCATACATTTCGCTGGTACCAATTACCTGTCCGTTGGTTGCCTTTAGATTGAAATATGGTTTGCCATTACTGGAAGTCTTTCTTTCAAATTTGCTGTCATCTTTAGCGTTTTTCTTAACGGATTCAATGCCGTTATGACAATTAGCTTTTGCAGTATAGCCTTCACTAGTGAGTATGACCTGGCCATTGCCTGCTTTCAAATCGAATTGAAATTCGCCGTTTTTCCTTGTTTTGATTTCGAATTTTCCCATAATCGTTTAATTGGTTTTTTGTATCCAGGTTGAAATTTTTATTTCAATATATAAAAAAATGGATATCAAAACAATATTTTGATATCGATCATTCTATTCATTATCAGGATTTAGCGCGGAAATTGGGCCAGCTTTGGCAGGACTGTGTTTGTTGTTTAAGAAATAAATTAGGGTAATTAGAAATGTTTATTTCTAGTTGATTTCCTGGTTAAAATTCAAATTTCAAAAAATGACAGAATTTAGCGACTTTAAAATCAATAAAAGGAACTGAAAATCAGGGATAGTTGCTGGGGAGAGATTGGGATTTGTTCGCTATCTGTTTTGCTATTGTTTTGCTTTTCTTTTGCTATTGTTTTGCTTTTCTTTTGAGGCAGCAAAACAATAGC
This sequence comes from Pedobacter sp. PACM 27299, assembly GCF_001412655.1. Lineage (NCBI taxonomy): Bacteria > Pseudomonadati > Bacteroidota > Sphingobacteriia > Sphingobacteriales > Sphingobacteriaceae > Pedobacter > Pedobacter sp. PACM 27299. The sequence goes on from NZ_CP012996.1 coordinate 1,468,587, forward strand.
AAAACAATAATAGGTTTTGGGGAAAGGCCAATAAGATGAGAATCCGATTTAAGTAGGCGTTAAATGGAGGCTTGATTGAGGTTTAGTGAAGCTATAGACTGGCGAGATCGAATGTACGATCCAGCTTGATGCCTTTTTCCGTTTGCTGAAGCGTGCAACATTCATTTACTGCATCGTGTTCCAGGAATAAGATGTATTGTTTTTCAGCGGCTTCCTCTAGGAATGATTTTTTTTCAGTCAGTGTTTTCAAAGGAAACATATCATAAGCCATCACATAAGGCAAAGGGATGTGTCCTACGGAAGGCAGTAAGTCGGCCATATATACAATAGTATGCCCTTTATATTGAATCTGTGGCAGCATCATGGCATCAGTATGGCCATAAGCAAAACGAATATTGATGCCTTCATGAAATTGAACGCCTTCTTCATCAGCAACAAAACGCAATTGTCCGCTTTCCTGGATAGGGAGGATGTTTTCTTTTAAAAAAGATGCTTTCTCTCTGTCGTTTGGGTTTACTGCCCAATCCCAATGTTTCGCATTGCTCCAATAAAACGCATTGTTGAAGGCTGGTCTGAGTTTATCGCCCTGGCGGATAATAGAGCCCCCGCAATGGTCAAAATGTAGATGGGTCAAGAAAACATCGGTAATGTCTGCTCTGGAAAATCCTTTGGCAGCCAGTGATTTGTCAAGGGTATCCTCACCATGAAGGTAATAATGGCCCATAAACTTCTCATCCTGTTTATCACCAATCCCATTGTCGACTAAAATCAATCGGTTTCCGTCTTCAATTAGCAGGCAGCGCATGGCCCAGGTACACATATTATTGGCATCGGCAGGCGTAGTTTTCTGCCAGATCGATTTTGGCACTACTCCAAACATGGCACCGCCATCTAATTTAAATAAACCGGTATTGATGGTATGTAATTTCATGCGCAGCTAGAATTAGTAATTGAAAAAGATAAAAGTAAAAAAAAAACCTGTTGAAAAACTCAACAGGTTTTTTAAAACAATCAGCCTATCTTAAGAAAAGGCGATTTTATAATTTATAAATGAATCACTTCACCGTAAGCATCAGCTGTAGCTTCCATAATAGCCTCACTCATAGTCGGGTGTGGGTGAACCGCTTTTAACATTTCGTGTCCTGTAGTTTCCAGTTTACGGGCAACTACGATTTCAGCGATCAGTTCAGTTACATTGGCACCAATCATGTGAGCACCTAGTAATTCGCCGTATTTTGCATCATAGATCATTTTAATAAAACCATCTTTAGCGCCTGCTGCACTTGCCTTACCTGAAGCTGAGAATGGGAATTTACCAATTTTCAATTCATATCCGGCAGCTCTTGCTGCTTTCTCCGTATAACCAACAGAAGCAATCTCAGGACTGCAATAGGTACATCCAGGGATGTTATTGTAATCTAAAGGTTCTGGTTTCTGACCAGCAATTTTCTCTACACAGATGATTCCTTCTGCAGAAGCTACATGAGCCAATGCCTGACCAGGAACAATATCACCAATTGCATAGTAACCTTTAACGTTAGTGCTGTAGAATTCATCTACGATCACTTTACCTTTTTCAGTTTTAATGCCAGTTTCTTCTAAACCGATGTTTTCGATGTTTGCAACTACACCAGCAGCAGAAAGAACGATGTCGCATTCTAGAGTCTGCATACCTGAAGCTGTTTTTACCTGAACTTTACAGCCAGTGCCACTAGTGTCTACAGATTCTACGCTGGAAGAAGTCATCACTTCGATGCCTGCTTTTTTAAAGCTGCGCAGCAATTGTTTAGAAACGTCTTCGTCTTCAACCGGAACAATATTGTCCATGAATTCTACTACCGTTACTTTAGTACCTAAAGTAGCATAGAAGTAAGCAAATTCAACACCAATAGCACCAGATCCAACTACCACCATAGATTTAGGCTGCTCAGGTAATACCATCGCCTGTCTGTATCCAATGATTTTTTTACCATCTTGTTTCAGGTTCGGCAATTCTCTTGATCTACCACCAGTAGCTAGAATTATGCTGGTTGCAGTGTAGTCTTTTATAGTACCATCCGCTGCTTTCACTTCCACCTTGTTTCCAGGTTTAGCTTTACCAGTGCCCATGATCACGTCAATTTTGTTCTTTTTCATCAAGAATTGAACACCCTTGCTCATGCCATCAGCAACACCACGGCTACGTTTGATTACTGCTGCGAAATCGGCCTCAGCCTCCGCAGTTTTAATACCGTATTCAGCAGCATGATTGATATATTCAAAAACCTGTGCACTTTTCAATAAGGCTTTGGTTGGGATACATCCCCAATTAAGGCAGATTCCGCCTAAAGATTCGCGTTCTACTACCGCAGTTTTTAAACCTAACTGAGAAGCTCTTATTGCAGCTACATATCCACCAGGACCGCTGCCAATTACAATTACATCGTAGTTCATATCTTATATAAAGGAATTTTTAACTTAAGTAATTGCCAAAATTAAAAAAATTGTTCATTAATACCGCCTGTTAGATTTTTGTACACTGCTTTTCAGGGCTTTAATTTAAAAAGGGGCCTCTAAACACAGATGTTGTATTTATTTTGTAATTTAACAAAATACTGACAAACTGTACGTTAGATATGTTAAAGAAGATGTTAAATGTTGAAAATTATTGTGATATTTAATAATAATTTAACATTGGAATCATGATCCTGGATGATTTAATTTTTACCTTTGTGCCGTTATATTGTATTGTAGTATCATAAAAAAACAAACATTAATTAAAAAAAGTATGAAGAAATCTTTACTATTTAAGGTTGCGGTAATCATTTTTGCTTTCGTTGGATTCATCACCAATGTAAATGCTCAGGTTACTACATCAAATTTAAATGGAGTTATTGCTGATGCAAAAGGTCCATTGCCGGGAGCAACCATAGTAGCTGTTCACAATCCTACAGGAACGCGTTATACTGCGTCTTCTAATACAGATGGAAGGTACAATTTTGTAAACATTAATACTGGTGGTCCTTATACCATAACTGCTAGTTATATCGGTTACAAAGTAGAGAAAATTGAAGGTATTTATTTGAAATTAGGCGAAACATTTACGCTTAAAATTAAAATGACTGAAGGCGGACAAGAATTACAGGAAGTACAGGTTGTAGGAAAAAATAGCACCGTATTGAACAGTAAAAGAACAGGCGCTTCTACTACTATCGGCAAAAAACAAATTGAAGAAATGCCAACTTTGAGCAGAAGTCTTTCTGATATTACGCGTTTAACACCTCAGGCTAACGGTAACTCTTTTGCTGGTGCCAACAATCGTTTCAACAACATCACTATTGATGGTGCGGTAAACAATGACGTTTTTGGTTTATCTGCAAATGGTACTCCAGGTGGACCTGCCGGTACACAACCAATCTCTTTAGATGCAATTCAAGAAGTTCAAGTAGTAGTTGCACCTTACGATGTAACTCAAGGTAGTTTTACAGGAGGTGGTGTAAATGCAATTACCCGTTCAGGTACTAATACAGTAGAAGGTTCTGCTTATTTCTTAGGTAGAAACCAGAATACAATTGGTAAAAGTGTAGATGGTTTGAATACCAAAGCAAGTGATTTTTACAATACTACTTACGGTGCACGTATTGGATTACCAATCGTTAAAAACAAATTATTCTTATTTACAAGTGTAGAAGCAACTCGTATTCAAGCGCCGACTTCTTTTAATGCTGGTGATCCTAGAGCAGTGCTTACTACAGATGAGGCACAGAAAATCTCTGACTTTGTTAAAAAAGAGTATGGTTATGATGCAGGTTCTTATGGTGAAACTCAGAATCAGACGCAAAGCAATAAATATTTCGCACGTTTAGATTGGAATATTAGTGATAAACATCAATTGACTTTACGTCACAATTACATCAATGCATTTGATGATAACCTTTCAAGAAGTACAACTGGTTTCCGTTTCGGAAATAACGGTTACAGATTCAAAAACAGTCAAAATGTATCTGTTTTAGAATTGAGAAGCCGTTTCAACGAGAATCTTTCTAATAACCTGATCGTAGGTTATTCAAGAATCAGAGACAGCAGAGCTATAAATGGACAGTTATTCCCTCAAATCACGATCAATAACATCGGTAATGTTTCTGGACAATCTGTAACTTTAGGTTCAGAAAGAAGTTCTGGAGCGAATGAATTAGATCAGGATATCTTTGAATTCACAGATAACCTTAAATTATTTGCAGGTAAACATACCTTCACTTTAGGTACGCACAATGAGTTCTTTAAATTCAGAAACTTATTCATCAACAACATCAACGGTTTCTATCAGTTCAACAATATTACAGATTTTAACAATAAAATTCCTAGCAGAGTTCAGGCCGCATATTCAATCGTTCCAGGTGATGATCGCCCGGCAGCTGAGTTTGCAGCAGCACAGTTAGGTTTCTATTTCCAGGATGAAATCGAAGTTGATGAAAGCTTTAAATTGACAGCTGGGTTAAGAGTTGATGTACCTCTATTCTTCGATAAACCAGCACTTAATCCCCTAGTTCCAACAACTTTCCCTGGATTAAATACAGATCAGTTGCCAAGTGGACAAATCCTTGTTTCTCCAAGAGTAGGCTTTAACTGGGATTTATCGGGTAACAGAACGGTTCAATTAAGAGGTGGTATTGGACTATTTACTGGTAGAGTTCCTTTTGTTTGGATGGCCAATCAGTTTACTAACAGTGGTATGTTATATGGTAGTGTAGATCAAAACAATCCACCTGCTTTTGTACCAGATCCAAATCAACAAAGTACTGCAGGTACTCAAGGTAAAACTTATGAAGTGAATTTATTAGCTAGTAAGTTTAAATTACCACAAGTATTACGTTATAGCTTAGGAACAGATATTAAATTACCAGGTGGTGTTCTTGCTACTATAGATGGTATTTACTCTAAAACTGTAAACAACGTTACTTATTCTAACATCAACATCAAAGGTCAGACAGGTACGCTTCCTGCAAACCTTTCAGGTGGACAAGATAACAGACCTGTTTATGGTGGAAAAGTGAATTCAACTTTCACGAACGTACTTTTATTAGACAATACGGATAAAGGTTCATCATACAGTTTAAGTGGACAACTGTCTAAATCATTCAACTTTGGTTTAAGTGCAATGGTTGCTTATACCTATGGTAAATCTGAAGACGTAAATAGTGGAGCAAGCAGTACTGCTTATTCGAACTGGCAGTTCTTACAAATCGTTAACGATCCAAATAATGCACCGGTTTCTTATTCAAACTTTGACTTAAGACATCGTGTAATTGGTAGCTTAAGCTATGGTATCAACTATGGTAAAAACAAAACTTTCGGAACTTCGATCTCTATGTTCTACGTGGGTAAATCTGGTTCACCATTCACTTACCTTTATTTAGGTGATATTAACGGTGACGGCGCGAATCAGAATGATTTATTGTATGTACCAAGAAATGCAAGTGAAATTAAGTTAGTTCCTTTCTATGCAAGAGATAAAGACAATAAAGTAATCATTTCACCAAATAGTGCTACACCTGCAGAACAGTGGACTGCGCTTGATAACTACATCAGCAACGATCCTTACTTAAGCAAACACAGAGGTGAGTATACTGCACGTAATGCAGCTAGAATGCCTTGGGAGCACCAATTTGATGTTCGTATCATGCAAGATCTAGGTGGCATGATCAAGGATACAAAAAACAGATTACAATTATCTGTTGACATTATCAACTTTGGTAACTTATTGAACAAAGCTTGGGGAAGAAAATACTTTGTACCAAACAGTGCAAATACTGTAGTGAACTACAATACTACTCAGGCTACTGATAGAGGCTTTAACTTTAAAGCACCTTCAGATGGTCTACCATATAGCGTATCAGCATTTGATTCAAGATGGCAAGCACAAGTTGGTCTTAGATATATCTTCAACTAATCTAATTACAACTATAAAAAAATCCCCGCCCTTGAAAAAGGAGCGGGGATTTTTTTTGACTTTTATTTTAGTGTAAAATGGAGTTGGTTACTTTTCTTTGATGACCAACATCCAGCCTTTTCCTGCGGTAACAGGGATCTCCTGATCTGCATTAAAGCTTGCTGCGGGCTGGAAGTTTTTAATCTCCGCTGCGGTAATGCTGGCTTTCGCAGGATCGATATTTAATGCTTTCCAGTCGATCGTTAAACGAATGCTGACATCAGTTGGTGCCCAGCTCGCCAAAGACACCAATGCCGTTTTATCTTTCTTATAAATAGTAACCGGTACATTGGTATCATTGCTCTTCACTGGATTGTTTTCTACCCAGTAACCGATCATTTTGCTGCCCTGCATGCCAAAGTTATCCCATGCTTTCCAGATCGGACGAGGGTCTGCACCATCACTCCATGGCATTCTGTTGGTCATGCCATACAGCATTCCTCTCCAGGCATTCCCGCCATCCTGCAGCATCTCGCCCATCAGGCCAAAAGGAATACCAGAGACTTCTGTTAAAAAGAAATCAGGACTGTTCTTGTCGTAATAGAAATATTCGCCGAACCATAACCTGTTCAGATAAGGGAAATGCTCCATATATAAGTTGGCACTGTTGTTAAAACCATCGCTTTTATTATACTGATTTGCAGAGTGTAAATCGATGATTCCCGGATGACCGTCTTTTGTCAATACTCTTTTTATTCTTTTCATAGTGGTACGGTCAAAAGCAACATCATCCAGGTAAATCCCGTCGATGCCTACATTTTCTACCAGCCAGTTCATACCTTCCACATAGTAGTTGTGCCACCTGCTCATGCCACTGTTCACCACCGCTGCATCTTTGATTTCCGGTACATACCAGGCAGCGATATAATCCTTGCCCAGGTGCTCTTGCAGCCAGGAATAACCTCCGCCATTTCCAGGGGAATAAATCTCATGTCCCAGACTCCTTAAGGGGAAAGTTTCATAAGCACTGTTGGATAGCTCACGAACAGTATTGTAGATCTTTACTTTTAAACCTTTCAGATGTGCTTCATTGAGGTATGATTTCATCTCTTTATGCGCGATAAAGGGATAATTGATATAAGGGTTGATCGGAGTGGCATGGTGGATATTGATCAGGTTGGCACCAGTAGCTTTGATCGTATCAAGATTATCATATTTATGATAAAAGCGGTTGCTCCATTGAAAATCGGTATTGATTGGGTGGAAAGGAGTAATGAGCAAATTAAAGTTGTAATACAGCGTATCTCCCTTTTTCATGATTTGCTCTCCGCTGTAGTTGTCGGCTAAAATCGCTTTTCCTTTTTTAAACACCTGGATGCCTCCTTTACCCTCATTTCCCCAGGAAGTAGGGAGCAGCAAAGGTTTTTGTAAATAGAAATTGGTATTGAGCGGGCGGACATAATGGTTGTCTTTTAAGGTGTATTGCAAGCCCGCGTTGACGTCGCCAATCCATGCCCCATCCTGATTTTTGTGGGCTACATCCCATTTCCATTTTAAGGAATCCGGCATGTTACCGCCTTTTAAGCCAAGACCCATCATGTATTTGGAAGCCTCTGGAGTAAAAGGAATGTGCAGGCGGACATCGTTCAGTTTCAGGTCCTGCAGGGCAATCAATTTCACGGTATAAGAAAGAAAGCCATCAAATTCTATCGTAGCTCCTACTTCCATTTTTAGACTGTCGGAAGTGTTTGTGTTATTCCATTTTACCGTTCCCGGCTGCTGTTCGGTAAAGGTTAATGGACCGTTTTTCCATACGAAATCTTTGTTCTTGCTGTTTTTTACATGGAAATGGATCGGTTCGGTTAGGATATCTTTTCCAGTTTTGGAAAATTCCGTCATTTCCGGCGTAAAGAAAGTCTGGATTTGCGCTGGAAAGCCGTCTTTGTTTAAAGTTACTTTTCTACCCAGTAATGAAATACTTTGGTCTTTGACCAGCAATGGAACATAAGGGGCAATGACGTCATTTTTTTGTGCAAGGGTAGAGTTTAGCCAGGTTAAACGAGTTTGCTTCCAGGGTTCGTTGATGCCACCATCTGCTAAGGTTTGGTTGCTAACAGTTAGGTTCAGCTGGATTGGGGTAGCCGGAACGCCATTGGCAGTTACGGTGACCGTACTAGTATACGTTCCGGGAGCCGTATTTTTAGGCAAATTAGCCAATACCCAAAGGGCTTGAACCTGAGCTTTGGCAACATCTACCGTTTTATGTAAGGTTTGTGTGTTCCAATCTTTGCCATCCGTATTCAGGCAGGAGAGTATGCTGGCGGGCAGGCGCGCTCCGCTTTTACTTTTAAGGTCGGTAAATTTTAGCTGTACATTTTTTAAGTCCTGTTTCACTGGATAAATGCCCAGTTGAAATGCGTAGTTTTCTCCCTTTGCCGCGGTACCTGAAAACAGCGGTTTCCAGCCTTTCATGATCCAGCGCTGCGGCAGATCATCGGTCATTTTTATTGGATTCAGGCGGTCTTCCGGAAATACAAAATAAGCTTGCTGCGGATGTGCTTTGATCAGGTCTTTAGTTTCTTTTGCTGTCGCGATCACCTCCATCGGATAATTGCTGTTCATGGCATTCACCGATTCAATTTCCTGGATTTTTACGGTAGCCAGGTTTGCTGCTGCCGATGGCCAGGAAGTATTCGCGCTGGTTTTTCTCTGCAGGTAAATGGCATTCGGGTAATTAGAACGGCCATCTACTTTGTAAGGTTGGTAATATACATAGTAAGTGCCAATTCCAGAACTCGGTTCAAAATAAATGGTGCCTTGTTCCCTATTGATTTCGCCAATCTTCAGTTGTTTTACCATCTGGTTGGTTTTTGCATCTACCACCCAAATTTCTTTTAGTTCTGGTTGCAGGTCCCTTCTGCGCCATGGAATGACAGCCTTTGCAACGGCTCCACTGCTGGTCACCTGGAGCACCACACGGTGGTTGCCCAGGGAGTCTGGATTCCAGGTATCCTTTCCATTGGTATATTTCAGCTCCTGTGCCGATGCAGCCCCGGCGAGAAAAACCAAAATAAATGGGACAAAGTATTTTTTCATAAAAACGGTTGTGTTGATTTTTATATTAAAATTAGGTGTTATTTATCACTGCTGTGGAAAAAAAAATAGCGCAACCGTTTGATTTGGAGTTGAAAGTAGGTTTGTGATGAAAATACAGGCCATCAAAACAATGATGATACTGCTGATGTTGTATGGAAAGTTTAGGATGGGGGAAGGTGATTAAAGAGAACTATTTAAACCTGATCTTGTGATGAAAAGAACAAGTATAATGCTCGTCATTCTGGGGATTGTCATGGCTATCGCCGGTATACTAATGATTCAAGATTTAAACTATGTAAACACCGTTGATGGACATACCAGACCAATGTATATCCAGGGAATCAGAACTTTCCCCTGGCTCGCTTTTCTGGGTGGTTTATTTATAGTCGTTGGTGTATTTTTTTACATTACTGATCTCCGGAAAGATCCTAAAGATTAACTGGCTGCTTATTTCTGATCAGGTATTGTCTGGCAGAATCACATAAGGCAGTAAAAGCCCCTGCCATCATGATCAGGTCTTTTATGACCAGTCTGCCGCGTGCGGAAAGGAGTGGAAATCCATGGTTAGGATCTCCAAGATCCGGTACCCAGGATTCTTTTGTGCTGATTAAAAAGGATAGGGTAACTACCGACATGAGGATCACCAATGCTGCTCCAGCCATCCCAATCCCTGGATGATAATGGTTTAATAATAAGGTGATGCCCATTAAAACGAGTACCGTACCTAATCCATAAGAAAACAGATAGGTGTGGTTGGCGCTATGCCAGGCGATTTTTTCGGGATTTGCTTCTCCTTCTTTCTGCATGTAGGGTTTATATCCGGTTGGATCTGCATAAAAGAAAGACATCAGTGCTGAATTGGCCACAAATGGCACAATCCCCTCTGCTTCATAGTGATAAACTTTTAAACCGCCAATCCAAATCAGGACGATGGCAATTGCAATTCGAATTAAACGGATACTCAGGGAAGATAAACCCGCAAGGGTTTGAAGGAGGGTAGTAAATTGACCAGACATAGCATATATATTGAGCTGGTAAAGGTCGGGATAGTATAAGGATCAGACCATGGACTATACCTCCGATTAGATGGACAAATCAGCCACTATTGAAATTCCGGTCTTTTCCCTGAAGATTTGCGGTGATACCCCTGTCATCTTTTTGAAGAAGCGGCTGAAATAGTATTCATCTTCAAAATTAAGTGCGTAAGCAACTTCTTTAATGCTTTTTCTGGTCAGATGCAGCAGTTTTTTAGCTTCCAGTATCAGGCGTTCCTGAATCAGGATGGTTGGTGTTTTACCGAAATACCTTTTACAGCGTTTGCTAAAGGTATTGGGGTTGAGGTGGAGCAGCTCTGCATAATCTGCAGGTTTACGAAGGCTCAGGAAGTTCTCTTCCAATGCGCTTTGAAAGGCTTCCATCAATTCTTCTTTTACCGGCTGTATTGCTGCTGGTTTTGATTTTAATTTAATGCGGCTGGATTGTGCCAGAAACAACTGCAGGTATGCCGTGAGTACTACCTCATTGGGCTGTTCCTGGTTTAGCTCTGCTTGTAGCTGCCCTAACAAATGATCAAATGATTGTGCTTCCTCTTGGTTTAAATTGATGGATGGCTCAAGAAAAATGTTGTTAAACAAGAGACCATTGCAGGCTACTTCCGCTTTATGGTAGGCGATACAGTAAAAATCACCATGAAACTGCAGCATCATCACTTTCGTTTTTGGAATATCTTTAAAATAGATGGTCTGAAAAGGGGTGGCAAAAAAGATGATTGGTCCTTCAAAAGAGAAGTTGCCGAAATCAGCCTGAAAAGAACCCTTCCCTTTTGGAATAAACAGAATGGTATAAACCGGATAGGATACAGGCTCGCCAAGCTGCTTCGCATCAACCTGCTGAAGTGATAACAAAGGGGCGCCTGATACTGAAATGATTTTTTTTTCTGTATATTTCAAGGTCTGGTGTTTTGAACAATTGGCTAAATTTAGGCAATAATTAAAGGTTAGTCAATCTAAATCTGTGATTACTCTTTCACTTAAGCTTATTCTTAACTGAATTCTAAACTTAGAATTTGGGGATAGCAATAAGTACTAAATCCAGTAATAAGTTTAAAGCATCAGCAATACTTCAAAAAGAATATATGAATTCCTCAAATATCAGTCATTATATAAATACGCTTTTTCCTCAGTTTGAACCGGCTTTAAAAAAGACGTTAATTGAGCAGGTTACGATCAAATCGGTTAAAGCTGGAGAACACCTGATGCAAACCGGGCAATATTTTAGGTCTACAGTTTTAATTGTAGAAGGACGGGTGAAGCTGTATCGGGAAGGCACCGATGGGAATGAGTTTTTTATGTATTACCTGCAGCCAGGTGATGCCTGTGCGTTATCGATGATTTGCGCTGCAAAACAGGAGTCCAGCGGGATTATGGGGAAAGCAATTGAAGACAGTACCATTTTAATGGTGCCTATTGCCTTGATGGATGAGCTGATGAAGCAATTTCCAAGCTGGTATTATTTTGTAATGGAAACTTACCGTTCTAGATTTGAAGAGCTGCTGGAGGTGATTGATGGCATCGCTTTTAAAGGGCTGGACGAAAGGTTAAAGTTTTACTTAGAAAAACAACAGCAGCAAGTCCAAAGCAATGAGCTTCATCTGACTCATCAGGAGGTGGCCAGCGACCTGAATTCTTCGAGAGAGGTGATCTCCCGATTACTGAAGAAGATGGAGCAAAGGGGTGAAATCAAGTTGTACCGAAATTATATTGAAATGATAAAATAATACTGCGTGACTTTTGTCACCGTAAGTCAGGTGCAGAATCTATAGCTTTGTTCTAAAGGAATAAAATATGGAAGTTATTGCATACCTGGCCTCAGCGCTGATTGGTATTTCATTAGGTTTAGTAGGCGGCGGCGGGTCGATTTTGACGGTGCCTGTATTGGTGTATTTATTTGGCGTTTCTCCATTGCTGGCCACTTCATACTCCTTGTTTATTGTGGGGAGTACGAGTTTGGTGGGTGCCTTCCAGAATTATAGAAATGGCCATGTACAGGTAAAAACAGCATTATTGTTTGGATTGAGCTCCGTGACTACGGTATGGCTGACCAGAAAGTTTTTAATTCCAGTGATCCCGCATCAAATTGCTTCTTTTGAGCATTTTCAATTGACCGAAAGGATGTTGATGATGGTACTTTTTGCCATACTGATGGTGATTGCTGCAATTGCCATGATCAGAAGTGGGAAGGATAATACTGCGGAATCTGTTGCTGTAAAAAGTCCAAACCTTGCGAAATTGACTTTTTTTGGCATTGGAATCGGCTTAACCACTGGTTTGCTGGGTGCCGGAGGAGGATTTTTACTCATTCCTACATTGGTGGTATTATTGGGATTGCCTATGAAAGAAGCGATCGGTACTTCTCTGTTCATCATCGCACTCAATTCCTTAATTGGGTTTTCCGGAGATTTTGGTCATTTCGAAATCAATTGGGAATTTTTATTAAAGATTACACTGATTGCTATTGCCGGGATTTTTATAGGAGGTAATATCAGCAGGAAGGTAGATAGCAGGAAGCTGAAAATTGGCTTTGGATGGTTTGTGCTGATCATGGGGCTGTATATCCTGACTAAAGAGATTTTTCATTAAAAAGTATTGCAGTCAACATTTTAAATGGTGTCTACTGAAACGTAAATAATTAACAGAAATATGAATATGATAATAGAGTTTATAAAACAACCCTGGCCTTGGTACTTTTCGGGTTTGATGATTGTGGTAGTGATGTTGTTACTCAATTTTTGGGGTAAGTCCTTTGGATTTTCTTCTAATCTAAGGACAATCTGCAGTATGGCTGGAGCAGGTAAAAAAGTGAAATTCTTTGATTTCAACTGGAAAGCGCAGCGCTGGAATCTGATGTTTTTGATAGGTGCTATCATTGGAGGCTGGATTTCTAAAGAATTCCTGGCCAATCCCAATGCGCTGGATTTATCAGCAGCTACCATAAAAGATCTTCAGGCGATGGGCATTCATTTTAACGGAGGTCTAAATCCAGATGAGCTGTTTTCTTTAGAGGCATTAGCTTCGCCGAAAACTTGGATTTTATTGCTTTCAGGAGGGATTTTGGTTGGTTTCGGTTCCAGATATGCTGGTGGCTGTACTTCTGGTCATGCGATTTCAGGCTTATCAAACCTACAGCTGCCTTCTTTGATTGCCGTCATTGGTTTTTTTATCGGCGGATTATTGATGACCTGGCTGATCCTGCCTTCCCTGATTTAAGGAATCATCAGTAAAGCCAATTTGATAGATAGTTTAGTAAAATAACGATTGTAAATTATTAAAGAAACAACATGAAAACATTAAAATATATCCTTGCCGGCATCCTTTTCGGCATCATCATGAGTAAATCTGAAGCCGTTTCCTGGTTTCGAATCCAGGAAATGTTCCGTTTTCAATCATTTCATATGTATGGAATCATTGGAACGGCAGTGGTGCTTGGTGTGATTGCCGTGTTCCTGATTAAAAAGTTCCATCTGAAAGATTCTGAAAATCAGCCGATTGTTTTTCCTGATAAAGACAGGCAGTATAAAAAATACATCATTGGAGGAACAATTTTTGGTCTGGGCTGGGCCCTAACCGGTGCCTGTCCGGGCCCGATGTTTGTAAACCTTGGTTATGGTTATTTAACCATGGTCATTGTCATTTTTGGCGCTTTACTCGGAACTTACCTTTATGGATTGTTAAAAAATAAATTGCCGCATTAAAAGAAACATAAAAAAGCAGTATTGACCAGGTACATGCTGCTATGTGATATAAGTCACAAAACAACTGCTTTTTTATACTGAAATTTGTATATGATCAACGCTAATAAGGCATAGATTAAGTTTTTAATTTAAATAAATAAAAGATGATTATAGAACAGTTTAAAGATGAGTTTTTAGCCCATTATAGCTATGCAATATTGAGCGAATGTGAGCAAAAAATCGTATTGATTGATCCTGCGCGTAATCCTGAACCGTATTATGAATTTGCAAAGAAATTTGAGGCTCAGATTATTGGGGTAATAGAAACACATCCTCATGCCGATTTTGTGAGCAGCCACCTGGAAATTCATGAAACTACCGGTGCTAAAATATATGCACATAGCTTAACTGGTGTCGCTTATCCGGTGCATCATTTTGATGAAGCAGAGACGCTTAGCTTTGGTAAAATAAAACTGACCAGTATTCATACGCCAGGTCATTCTCCAGATAGTATTTCGGTATTGCTGGAACATGATGGCAAAGCTACAGCGGTTTTTACTGGTGATACCTTGTTTATCGGTGATTGCGGCAGACCGGATTTAAGAGAATCGGCAGGCAACTTACAAGCGAAAAGAGAAAAACTCGCCCTGCAAATGTACCACTCACTAAGGGATAAATTGATGGTGTTAGGAGATGAGGTAATCGTATACCCTGCTCATGGTTCGGGTACATTATGCGGTAAGGCCTTAAGTACGGCAAATTCGAGCACTATCGGAGCGGAAAAAATCAGCAACTGGTCACTGCAGGAAATGACAGTGGATGATTTTATTAAAGAGCTGACCACCGATCAGCCATTTATTCCTAAATATTTTGGTTATGATGTAGACCTGAACAGAAAAGGTGCAGCTCCTTTTAAGCCCTTAGTAGATCAGGTTGAGCTCATCAAACAGCCGGAACTGGAAGAAATTAATGCCACCATTATCGTGGTAGATGCCCGTCCCGAAGCTGAATTTAAAGCTGGTCATTTTCCTGGAGCAGTTAATATTGTATATGGTAAAAAGTTCGAAACCTGGCTGGGCAGTATCATCAGACCCGGAGAACACTTCTATTTAACAGCTTCAAGTCCGGCACATTTAAAGGAATTAATTGAGCGGACTGCAAGTATCGGATATGAAGGCTTTATTGAAGCCGCTTTTGTAACGCATTCCGGTGATGTATTGATGCCTGTATTACCTTTGGAATGCTTTATCGCCAATCCTGAAGAGTTTACCATTATCGATGTCAGGAATGAAAATGAAGTGAAAAAGAAAAAGGTATTCGCCAATTCGACAAACATTCCTTTAGGAGAGCTTAGAGAAAGGATCAAAGAGGTTCCTGCTGATAAACCGATTGTGGTGCATTGCGCAGGTGGCAGCAGAAGTGCTGCTGGAAGTAGTATTATTGCTGCTGAACTTGGCTCGAGGACCCCTGTTTACGATCTTGGTACAGTGGTTAAAGATTTCGCAAAAGCAGAGGATTAACTGCTTTAAATTCCTGCAGCCAATTAAATAAGTCCCAATGAATTTGTTTGTATGTTGCTCATAATTAACAGTTTATTTGGGCTTAACAATTTGTTCATACTGCTATGGACTGATTTTTACAGAAAAAATAATTAATATTGAGGAGGATCTTTCTGAAAAATGGGAATAAATCCTGAATAATGACTTCGTACACCGCCTTAGCTGATATTGATTTAGTTGCCCATTTGAAAGAGGGTGACAAGGCTGCTTTTACCGAAATTTACAACCGGTATAAAGGCTTATTGTACATCCACGCCTATAACAAACTCAGAAATCAGCCAGAAGCGGATGATGTAGTTCATGAGCTTTTCGCCAGTCTCTGGACCAAAAGAAATGACCTGATTTTAAAAACACATCTTTCTGGTTACCTTTATCAGGCAGTTAGAAATCGGATTATAGATTTGATTTCTCATAAAAAGGTAGCTTCGGAATACATGGTTTCCCTACAGTATTTTATTGACCATAGTGAAGGCCAGACTGACCATTTAGTAAGGGCTAATGAACTGACAGCCCTGATCGAAAAAGAAATCACCGCATTGCCGCCAAAAATGAAAGCAGTTTTTGAACTGAGTAGAAAGGCTAACCTTAGTCATAAGGAGATTGCTGTGCAATTGGATCTTTCAGAATCTACCGTCAAAAAGCATGTCAATAATGCACTTAAAATCCTCAGAGGGAAGTTCGGTATTGTTATTTATCTGCTGTACATCAGCTATAGATAAAAAAAATCATTTTTTTTTACGCCCAAGGTCCAGGCTAACCGTCTATAAGGTAATTAGCGGTTAAAATTGGTATGCAGGCAAAAGAATTATTAGACAAATATAAAGCAGGAAATTGTACAGATGCGGAAAAAGCAATTGTAGAAACCTGGTATCTGAAATTCTCAAAAGAAGGAGCGGAGTTAGCGTCCTCAGATCTCGAAGCGGCGACGGATAGGATCTGGGACAGATTACCCATCCATGAAACAGCAGAAATGCCAGTTAAAAAAACTGTTTTATGGCCGCGTATTGCCACCGCTGCTGCCGTGCTAATGGTTGCAGGAATCGCTTTATATCTTTTTAGCAATAACAACGCTGCTCATAAACTTGCTGATTTATCCACGGAAGAGAATTATGGCATTAAAAAGCCCATCCTTCCAGGCGGCAATAAAGCAGTGTTAACCCTTGCCGATGGTCAGCAGATTACGCTGGATGAAGCTGGAAACGGTAAACTAGCAGAACAATCTGGCATCACCATCACTAAAACCAAGGACGGTCAGCTGGTGTATACGGTTTCAGCAGCGCTAAAATCGAACACCGTAAAAACGGCGATGAATACGATTGCTACTCCTAAAGGTGGACAATACCAGATCAATCTTCCTGATGGGACTAAGGTGTGGCTGAATGCTGCATCTTCTTTACGTTACCCTACCGCCTTTACTGGAGAAAACAGAGAGGTGAGCCTAACTGGAGAAGCGTATTTTGAAGTAGCTAAAGCAAATCCTGCACAGTCATTCAAGGTGTCTACCAGCACACAAACGGTAGAAGTACTCGGTACTCATTTTAATATCAATGCTTATACGGATGAACCAAGTACGAAAACCACGCTATTGGAAGGTGCAGTAAAAGTATGGAGTAAAGAAAGAGCAGACCGTTCTTTAATATTGAAACCAGGACAGCAAGCTGCATGGACTGGAAATCAATTCCTTGTTAATTATGACAAAGAAGATGAAGCTGTGGCCTGGAAAAATGGGGTGTTTAAATTTGAAGACGCCAATCTGGAAAGTGTGATGCGTTCTGTAGCCCGTTGGTACGATTTAGACGTAACCTATGAAGGGGCACTTCCTGCCAGACAATTTTCAGGAGAAATTGACAGAAACAGTAACCTCTCGCAGGTGCTGGATATCCTTAGCTTCTTTAAAGTGCATTTCCGCGTAAATGGAAAGCAAATTATAGTAACCCCTTAAACAGGGACCCCGATTGAACTTATAAATACCAAACCATACTCACCAAAACAAACCCATTTAAGATGAAAACAAGACTACGAGAGCATTGACACCACAAGGGATAAACAGCGTCTTTTTCAAGATATAAAGAACCGCAGAAGTGTTCGAGCACAACTGCGGTAAATGCTGAGTTAACCCTTCCCGGCAAAGATCCGGGACAAACAATTTGCAAACTATTCACGGTATTAACCCAAACATTACAAAAGTATGAATTTTAATGCTATTACTACAGCTATGTCCAAGACTTGGCTGCCCCCTAAATTGCTACTGATTATGAAGTTGACCACCATCTTGTTGTTTCTGGCTTTTATGCAGGCCAGTGCAAAGGGATATAGCCAAATCAATTTAAAAGAAAAGAATGCACCGCTGGAAAGGATTCTAGAATCTATCAAAAAGCAGACGGGTTATGTTTTCTTTTATGACAGCAATGATGTCCGCCAAACCAGGATGTCTATTGAGGTGAAAAATGCTTCTCTTGAAACGGTATTGAGAGAATGTGCAAATGTGCTTCCCTTAACTTTTAAAGTGGTTGGTAATAATGTATTGCTAAGAAGAAAAGATCTGGCCATTGCGATGACTAATGATGCCTTCAAAATGATGGTATTAAAAGGAAAAGTATTAGATGAGATCGGAAAACCTCTTCCAGGTGTGAGCATTGTGCTGACCAGCGATGATTTTAAACAAACTGCGCAAACTAATGGTAATGGAGAATACTCCTTCAACCTTTCAAAATCTGGTAAATATCAGATGACTGCTTCATTTGTTGGTTATGAGAAATTTGTATCTCAAATAGAGGTTAAAAACACAGATGTAATGGCCAACATTAACATGGTTCCTTCTAATCAGGACCTTGCAGAGGTAATGGTGGTTGCCTATGGCACTCAAACAAAAGCTTCTTATACAGGATCTGCGAAAATGTTAAAAGCAGCCGTGATCAACGGTAATCCAAATGTGAGCATTCAGGAAACTTTACAAGGAAATGTAGCTGGTGTAGCTGTTTCCAGTGGATCAGGGCAACCAGGTGCAGTGCCTAATGTAAGGATTCGTGGTATTGGTTCTGTTTCTGCAGGTAGTAGCCCACTTTATGTAGTGGATGGTATTCCTTTGGAATCTGGACAAATCAATAGCTTGAATAATTTTGACGTAGAGTCGGTAACAGTATTGAAAGATGCTGCAGCTGCTTCAATGTACGGTTCCAGAGCGGCAAATGGGGTGATTTTAATTACTACCAAGTCTGGCGTTGCTGGTAAAACAGTGATCAGTGCTTCTGCTCAGGTAGGTACAAATAAGGTAACTAAAGTGAAAGGTCATGACTTGTTAAATACCAATGAAATGTTGGAGTTGTTGAGAGAAGGATGGGCGAACAAGAAAAATGACCCGGCACTTTTTGATAAACAAATGGTTACTGATGGTGTAAATTCTAATGTAAATACAGATTGGTATGATTTACTGACACGTAATGGAAACTATTCTCAATTTGATCTTTCTGCAAGTGGTGGTACTGAAAAAACGAAGTTCTATATTTCAGGAAGTCATTACGTGGCTAAAGCAGCTTTATTAGGCTCAGAATTTACACGCAGTACAGGAAATCTGAAATTGACTAACCAGGCTACAGACAAACTGTCGTTTTCTGGTGGATTACAAGTGAATTACCGCAAAAATCAAACTCAGGCAGATGGTGGAACTTTCGGAAATCCAGTACGTATGTATACGCTTTATCAGCCTTGGCTAAAAGCTTATAATGATGATGGTACTTACGATTTCAGTTATTACAACAGATATAATCCAATGGCTCAGGTAAAAGAGAGTTATGATAAAAGCAATGCTTATGGAATGCTGGGTAATTTCTTGGTGAAATATCAGATTCTTCCTTCTTTATCTATTGAAAACCAGAGTAACATCAATTTCTTATACAGAGAGATGATCAGCTATAATAAATCTGGGGTTGGTACTTCGCGTACTGATGGTGGAAGAGCTACCAATTCTACAGATAGAATGAGCAATTTCGTCAACACCTTGATCCTTCGTTACAACGAAACTTTCGGTGATTTTGGCTTGAAAACTTATGCGGGTTATGAAGAACAAAGCGTGGATGAAGTAGGAAATTATGTTTCTAAACGTAACTTCCTGCCTAATACTTATACTTTAGACAATGCTTCTATTTTAACTGCTGGTGGATCTACTGCAACAGGTAATTCTTTGAGTTCAGTTTTCTTCAATGCTTCATTTGATTATTTATCGAAGTATTATTTAAGTGTTTCTGCACGTCGTGATGGTTCTTCCAGATTCGGTTCAGAAAAAAGATATGGTAATTTCTTCGCCCTTGGTGCTTCATGGAACATCAGCAAAGAAAACTTTATGCAGAAACAAGATGTGATTTCTGATTTACGTTTCCGTACCAGTTATGGTGTAAATGGAAACCAGGACATTGGTAACTTTGATTCCAGAGCATTATACAATGGTTCCAGCTATGACAATGCACCAGGTTTAGTTTTCTCTAACTATGGTAATAATTTGCTGACCTGGGAGAAAAATAAACCTTTCAATGTGGCCCTTGATTTCGGTGTATTGAACAATCGCTTAACAGGTACTTTTGAGTATTATACCCGTGCGACTTCAGATTTGTTATTGGACAAACCAATTTCATCAACCAATGGCGTAACCAGCTTCACGGATAACATCGGTGCCATGAAAAACTCAGGATTGGAACTGGAATTAAATAGTGTCAATATTAAACCTGATAATGATGGTTTTGGCTGGAATACCAGTTTCAACATCTCTACAATGAAAAACAAAATTACCGCATTAAACAATCCGATTGTAAGCGGTGGTTACAACCGTTTTGTAGGTGGCGATTTCTATCAATTGTATCTGGTAGGGTATGCAGGTGTAGATCCTTCAAACGGAGATGCATTGTGGTATAAAGATGGTTCAAAAACTGAAACCACAAACGATTATAACAAGGCTACTCAGTTTAACCAAGGCAGTGCTTTACCGAAAGTATTTGGAGGTTTAACGAATACGCTTTCTTATAAACGTTTCTCATTGAGCTTCATGCTATACTTCAACTTAGGTAATAAAATCTTTGATAACTACGGTGCAACAAGTTTCAGCGATGGCTCAGGAGGCTTTGCCCCAACTACGAAGATGACACGTTACTACTATGAGAACAGGTGGACACATGAAGGTCAGATCACAGATCAGCCTAAAGTGGTATTCAACGGAACACAATCAGGTTCTTCTTCTCAGAGCTCAACACGTTTCATGTATGATGGAGACTATGTGCGTTTGAGAGATGTAACCTTAGGTTATCAATTGCCAAATCAGTGGATCAAAAAACTAAACTTATCTAGTGCAAGGATTTATTTCAGAGCAAATAACCTGTTTACTTACATCAGAGATAAACGCATCAGCTTCGACCCTGAAGTAGGTATTGAAGGATTTGCAGATAAAAATATCCCGATTTACAAAACTGCACTCCTAGGTCTTGATCTTAAATTTTAATTACAGCTACAGATGAAAATGATAAAATATACTTCAAAAATATTACCATTAATTGTGGTAGCCTTATCCTTTGGCGCTTGTAAAAAGGACTTGCTGAACATCAATCCCCAGCAGCAAACTGATGTGGAATTGGTAGTGATTGATTTACCAACTACCAAAGCTGCGGTAATGGGTACTTATGGTCTTTTACAGTCCTCTGCCTATTACGGACGTACCATGATGATTTTGCCGGATCTAATGGCAGATAATATGTATATCAGTAAGAAGAACTCTAAAAGATATACCAATTACGATCAATATACAGTAGCCACAAATGATAGTTATTCAGCTGCAACCTGGAATATCTTGTACCGTACTGTGGTGAACGCGAACATCATCATTTCTAAAGGAAAAGCATTGACCGTTCCGGAAACCGAAACTGCCGAAGTAAATCACCTGATTGGGGAAGCTCATGTGTTAAGAGCATTGGCTAATTTTGATTTGGTACGTCTATATGCTGCACCTTATAATGCGACTCCAGATGCCAGCCATATTGGTGTGCCGGTAGTGAGCGTAAGTGGTACGAGTAAGGAAGATATCATCAGCCCAAAAAGAAATACGGTAAAAGAAAGTTATGATTTGATCGTAGCTGATTTGAAAAGAGCAGTAGAAATTTTACCAGCTGCTCCGGTAGGATTTACAGTGATTAACAAAGGTCATATTGGTCGTTTTGCTGCAGAGGCCTTATTAGCAAGAGTATATCTGTACATGGGCGACTATGTAAATGCGGAGCTAGCCGCTACAGACGTAATCACTAATGGTAAATATACTTTGCTAAGCAATGCGAATTACTTGAATTTCAGAGTTCAAAATAACTCGGAGTCAATCTTTGAAGTGGTTTTCAATACCACCAGCAACAATGGTACAGATGCTTTATCTAACTTCCTGACTCAAGGTGGAAGTTATGGTGATGGCCTGGCCACCGAAAATCTATTCAATGCTTACAAAGCAACGGATGCGAGAAGAGGTTTTGTGGTCAAAGGTAAAAGAACGGGTTCAGGTGGTGAGGATCCTGCTTATGTGATCACGAAGTACAATAACATCAGTACTTATGAGGAAGGCATCAAAGTGATCCGTCTTGCAGAAGTTTACCTGATTCGTGCAGAAGCCAGAGCAAAACAAACTGGAAAAGATGCTTTAGCAGCAGCTGATCTTGATGTGATCGCTAAACGTGCTGATTTAACGGCTACTACAACTACGGCAACCGGACAAGCTTTAATCGATTTGATCATCAATGAAAATAGGAAAGAATTTGCTTTTGAAGGACACCGTTTGTTCGACTTAACACGTAATAAATTGGCTTTTACTAAATATGGTATGAGTGATTTTGTGCTTCAAGTCCCTAATAATTCTTTGAAAACCGTTCTTCCAATTCCTTTGAGAGAGATGAACGCAAATCCAAATATGGAGCAAAACGAAGGTTATAAATAACGAATTATGAAATTACTAACGATAGTCTTGCCGCTGGTTTTCAGCTTCCTCAGTTTAACTGCTTACGCCGCTGCTCCTTCTGGAGATGGTCCTTATGTATTGTATAAAAACAACCAGATTGAAGTAAGCAGTATTGTGGTGGAAAACGGTGTGCAGAAAGTGAAACTGGAAACTTACCCCTTGAATAAGAAGTCTGGGGTACCGATAAATGTGGAGTTTTCTGAACATCCGGAATGGAATTTCTCTCTGAAATTGCAATCTGTACTGAAAAATGAACCAGCAGAATTTAAGCAGCCGGATAAGCTCCTTGCTCTTTCTGACATAGAAGGGGAATTTGAAGCATTAAGGAAGCTGCTGCTGGCCAATAAGGTAATGGATGAGCAATACAACTGGACCTTTGGTAAAGGACAACTAGTGATCTGTGGTGATTTATTTGACCGCGGACAAGAAGTGCCAGCTACCATTTGGCTGCTGTATAAACTCGAGCAGGATGCGAAAGCTAAAGGAGGGTATTTACATACGATTCTTGGCAATCATGACATCATGAACCTAAGTGGCGACCTGCGTTATGTAAAATCAAAATATTTCGACAATGCGAAGCTGATGGGCCTGGATTATATTCAGTTATACGGTCCTGATGCTGAGCTTGGACGATGGTTAAGAAGTAAAAACCTGATCGAAAAGATCGGTGATAATCTTTGTCTGCATGCAGGCGTAGCACCTATCATCAATACTTTGAAGATGAGTTTAAAAGATATCAATAACCGTTGCAGACCTTATTATGATCAATATAAAAAACCAGGAATGATTCCCGATAAAGAGGTTATGATGTTCTTTGATGGTACACGTTCTTCTTTATTCTGGTACAGGGGATACTTTGTAGAGCCTAAAGCAACTGAGGAGGAAATAGATCAGACTTTGGCACTGTATAAGGTGAAAACCATTATCGTTGGCCATACGATTACCGATACCAATGTAGGATTTTATTATAAAGGAAAGGTATTAGGAATAGATGTGAATCAGCATGCAGGAAAGCATGAAGGTGCTTTATACGAAAATAAAGCCTGGTATAAAATTGATACAACAGGTCAAAAAAACAATATTGGAACCTATTAAATAGGGGATTCCTTAGGGGGGATCATCCATCATCCACATTCAAAAATAAGCCGTCTCATAGTTAATTATGAGGCGGTTTTTTTTTGCTCTTACTCCTTACTGCGCTTCAGCTGAGCACTGACCCAGTAATGAGGCTTTATAGATGGTGTTTATTTGTTAATTAATGATTTAATTTGGTGTTATTATCAATAATTTGTGTTAGTTTTAATCCTGGTATTTAAAGAGAATAGGATATTTTGATAATACTGGCAATAATTTCTGTCGGTCGCTAATGAAAAAAGGCCTGTCAAATACATTCCGGGGGGAGTGAAATATCTTGATATTTGTCCGCTCTCTTATACTATCTTCAGCAGCTCTTCTATAAAAAGAGTTGCTGATTTTTTTCTAAAAACCCCCTTCTGCCATAAAATATAAGCTTCTTTATACAGCTCTTTTCCAGTAATCGGTATGGCAACCAGATCGTCCCAGCCAGTAATGGTCTTTTCATTGATAATGGTGACCCAGTTTCCGGTATCCACTAAAGAAAGTAGTGAATGTGTATCATTCATCTCTATTTTAATGTTCGGAATGATGTTGTTTTTTTTGAAAATTTCGTCCAGCATGTCTCTGGAGCTGAATCCTTTGTTGGCTAAGATCATTTCCGTTTGAGCCAATTCTTTTAAAGAGATCTTGTTTAATCCCGCTAAGGGATGCTTTTTGGAGGTCACCATTTTTATCCTGGAAGAAAATAGCAATTGCATTTCCAATCCTTCATTATCAGATTGCTCATGAAAGGCGAGGATAAAATCAAGATCTGCGGTTTTTAGCCGGGCTTCCAATTCTCCGGCAATGCCGGATTCGATATGTAGTTTAATGCCGGGATATTTATTGGAGAAAGGGGTAAGAGAGGGGAGAAGCAAAGAAATGAAGGCATACGTCACGCCAATTCTCAGCTCTCCATTCACTAGGTTGTTCAATTCAAAAATCGCTTGCTTGGATTTCTTGATCTCCAGCATGATCTGCCTGGCGTGGTTTAGAAATAACTTTCCTGCTTCAGTGAGCTGTACATGCTTGCCCACCCGGTCGAATAATAGCATACCCAGCTCTTCTTCCAGTTGTTTTACCTGCTGTGATAGGGTGGATTGGGTCACAAAACATTGCTCCGCGGCTGCAGTGAAATGCAGCAATTCTGCCGCCTTGATGAAATAACTAAGTTGTCTGAATTCCATATTATTTTCGGGTTTAGAAAGGTGCTAATCGATCGTTAAAACTAATCAATATCATTAAAACTATCAATTTTACAAATATATTCTTTATCCCGAGATTTGAGGTGTGACAAAAAAAGCTCACCAATAAAATCGCATGACATTATTTCGATCCCTCAAATCCCGCAACTTTAAACTGTTTTTTTACGGACAATCTATCTCCCTGGTGGGTACTTGGATGCAGAAGACGGCAGTGAGTTGGTTGGTATATCAGCTCACAGGATCTGCGTTATTATTAGGTGTAGTTGGCTTCGTAAGTCTGATACCTTCTTTATTATTATCACCTTATGCGGGAAGTCTGGTCGATCGACATAATCGCTATAGAATTTTAGTACTTACGCAGATCGCCTCGATGTTACAGGCAGGAGCCCTGGCCGGAATCATATTTTTTGGCTATTATAACATTCTCCTCATCGTTGCGCTGAGTTTGGTCCAGGGTATCATTAACGCATTCGACATGACCTGCCGACAATCGATTATGGTGGAAATGGTAGATCATAAAGAAGATTTGCCAAATGCGATAGCGCTCAATTCTACCATGGTGAACTTTGCCAGAATCGCTGGTCCTGCCGTCGCCGGAATCATTCTGAGTACATTCGGTACAGACTTTTGCTTCATTTTGAACTTCCTGAGCTATGTCCCCGTATTGATCTGTCTGTTCATGATGCGACTAAAAGCAGTTGAAATTATAAAATCAGAGAAAAGTATCTGGAAAGAGCTGGATGAGGGATTTAAATACGTTTCCGGAGATAAAAACCTGAGCAGTATGTTGATCATGATCGGCCTGAGCAGCTTGTTTGTGATCCCTTTTAATACCTTGATGCCCATCTTTGCCAAAGATATTTTTAATGGAGATGCAAGGACTTTTAGTTGGTTTGAGAGTGCTGCCGGACTTGGCTCTATCATTAGCGCAGTTTATCTGGCCAACCTGAAACACAGCAATGGCCTCATGAAAATGGTGACCATCGCCGGTGGAATCCTGGGCGGTAGCCTGCTGTTTCTGGCCTATGCACCTCAATTGCCATTGGCTTTGTTTTTCATGACGCTTACAGGAGTAGGAATGATGGGACAAACATCTGCCATCAATACTTACATACAAACACATGCCGTTCCAGAGATGCGCGGCAGGGCAATCAGTTACTATGTAATGGCTTACCAGGGCATTCTTCCTATCGGCAGTCTGCTGATTGGCTGGATGGCTAATGTAATGGGCCCGAGACCAGCCATCTTCTTAGAAGGACTAATCGGCATTGCCGCCACTGTAGGCTTCGTGATTTATAGAAGTAAATATGGGGAAAGAAAGACGGTAACGGTGTAATGTATACTTATTAATGGTCACAATTACTTAACTTTGGGTAACAAAACTAATTTATTATATCATGAGAAAAACAGTTTATCTGCTGTTGTGTGCACTGGTTATGTCCTTTGCAAACACAGTTAAGGCAGATGAAGGGATGTGGATCCCGATGCTGATAGGAAAGAACTATGAGCAAATGAAGAAGCAAGGTTTTAAGCTAACCGCAAAAGACCTTTACAATGCAAATGGCTCCAGTCTGAAAGATGCAATCGTTCATTTCGGTGGCTTCTGTACTGGTGAGATCGTTTCTGATAAAGGACTGATCTTTACCAATCACCACTGTGGTTACGATGCAATCGCCTCAAATTCTACTCCTCAGAATAACATCCTTGACAATGGTTTCTACGCTAAAAATTATGGCGAAGAGAAACCTATCGACGGATTGTTTGTGAAATTCCTATTGAAAATGGAAGATGTAACACCACAGGTTGAAGCCGCTACAAGAGGCCTTACCGGTGCTGAGAAATCTTCTAAAATGCTGGAGGTATTCAATACGATCGCTAAAGCCGCTGTAACTGGCCCAACCATCGAAGCGAATGTGAAAGATTTTTATAAATCTAACCAGTTTATCCTTTTTGTATACGAGCGTTTCGACGACATTCGTTTAGTTGGTGCACCTCCTCAAAATATTGGTAAATTTGGCGGTGATACAGACAACTGGGAATGGCCACGTCAGACCGGTGATTTCTCTGTATTCAGAGTTTATGCCGGTAAAGACAATGCGCCTGCAAAATATACAGCAGCGAACGTTCCTTATACCCCTAAAAAATTCCTTCCTGTTTCTATCAAAGGAGTGAAAAATGGTGATTTCTCGATGGTTTATGGCTATCCTGGTCGTACGGACAGATATTTAACTTCTTATGGTGTAGATTTAGCCACTGAAAAAGTAAGTCCTACGATCGTTAAATTACGTGATATCCGCCTTAAATCCTGGAAACAGGAAATGGATAAAAGCGTAGATACCCGTTTGAAGTTGTCTTCTCAATATGCAAATATTGCCAACTACTGGAAATATTATATCGGTCAGACAGAACAGTTGAAAAGACTGAAAGTTGCCGATTCAAAAAGAAAAGAAGAGAAAGCTTTCACGGATTGGGCAGCTCAGAAAACTGAATTCGCTGGTCTGATGGAACAATATGCTCAGATCTATAAAGAAATCGACCCGATCTCTGTACAGCGTACCTATATCAATGAAGGCTTTATGGCTTCTGCATGGGTGCCTAATGCAATTACTATCGTACGCTCTTTTGCAGCGGTAGATCAGAAAAAAGGAGATGCTGCTTTCGCTGAAAAAGTAAAAGCAAGCCTTCAGGCTGCTGCAAATGCTTATGAAGAAACTTATGTTGAAGCTGCTGATAAAAAAATCTTCGCTAAAATTCTAGCTAGTTTCTACCAGGATGTTCCTGTGAAATCTCAGCCTAAATTCTTCGCGGAAATCGCAGAAAAATACTGGACAGGAAACCCTGAAACTACTTTCGAGAAGTTCACAGATTACCTATGGGAAAATAGTAACCTGATTAAACCAGCGAAATTGAAAGCGTTCATGGCTAAAAACCCATCTATCGAAGAGGTTAAAGCCGATCCAGGTTATAAATATGCGGCCAATGTATATCCTCCAGACTACATCAAAACTAATTTCGGTTCTCTAGTAGCTGATTTTGAAAGCAAAAAAGCAGATCTTGATCACCTGTATTTAAAAGCTACTCTGGAAAAAAACAAAGGTAAACTGATGTATCCAGATGCAAATTCTACCATGCGCCTTTCTTATGGTAACGTTCAGGACTACTCTCCGAAAGATGGTATCGTGTATAAAACGACTACCACTATCGATGGTATGATGCAAAAATATATCCCTGGCGATAGTGAGTTTGACCTTCCTGCAAACCTGATCGAAAACTACAACAAAAAGAACTTCGGTCAGTATGGTAACGACGGTACCTTAACGGTAAACTTCATCACTAATAATGACATTACTGGCGGTAACTCAGGTTCTCCTGTTATCAATGGTAATGGGGAGTTAATCGGTCTTGCTTTTGATGGTAACTGGGAAGCAATGAGTGGTGATATCGCTTTTGATAAGAAATTTAAACGTACAATCTGTGTGGATGTGCGCTACGTGTTGTGGTGTATTGACGTGTTGGGTGGTGCGAAAAACATTATCAATGAGTTGTCTATTCGTAAGTAATAGGTAAAAAATATTTACTCTTCTCCTACTCGAATCTTTGCTGAAGAGCAAACCTTCGCAGGTAGTCAAAGAGAAACATTTTTTCCTGGAAAAAGGATAATCCTGCATCATAATTGTACAACAATAAGGTGTTTAATCATGATGCAGGAAAATAGTAAGGATCAGACGCCAAGTCTGATCCTTTTTTTATAAGTTGGATATTTGCTTTTAACCGATTTTATTTGAGCGTTTGCCGCTAGTTGTTAGTCTTATTTAATAACTATGGTTTAGGACTTTATTTAACAACTCTGGTTTAGGGTTTTATTTGACAACCTTGGTTTAGGGTTTATATTTAATAAGCGTGTTTAATAGGTATGTTTAACAATCCTGGTTAATCATTCTGCTTAGCAGCCCTACGGAATAACCATCCTTTTTAACCTTTTTGTTCGAATGCAGGTAAGAATAATTAATGTTAAAAAAAGGAATACCTTCTCAGAAAAGGCTTAGAAGGTTTTACGCCCTTCAGCGCAAGGCTTTCCGCCTTTGAAGAGCGAGGTGTTCCTTTTTTACCTCCTTAATTTCACAAAACAAGAAAACCGGCAATAAAATCACCGGTTTCCTTTATAAATCACGCTATTCAGCGAAATTAAATACTTAATTATAAACAAACGTACCTTTTTCGCTTTCTATAGTCACTTGTTTCTGCTCAGAAGCTTCTACACGTCCAATAATTTGCGCATCAATATTGAAGCTTTTAGAAATGGCGATAATATCCTCAGCAATTGCTGCAGGAACATATAATTCCATTCTATGGCCCATATTGAATACTTTGTACATTTCTTTCCAATCTGTGCCAGACTGTTCCTGAATTAGCTGGAACAATGGAGGAACAGGGAACATATTGTCTTTAATGATATGAACATCATCGTTTACGAAGTGAAGCACTTTAGTCTGCGCTCCGCCACTGCAATGAACGAGTCCGTGAATCTGACTTCTATATGCGGTTAAAATCTGTTTGATCACCGGAGCATAAGTACGTGTAGGAGAAAGCACCAGTTTTCCAACGGTAATTTCTGTATCCTCATCAATCTTAATGGTATCCGTTAACTTTTTGCCACCAGAAAATACCAGGTCAAAAGGAACAGAAGGATCAAAGCTTTCTGGATAGCTTGTGGCCACCGACTTATCAAAAACATCATGTCTGGCTGAAGTAAGCCCGTTAGAGCCCATACCACCGTTATATTCAGTTTCGTAAGTAGCTTGTCCGGAAGATGAAAGACCAACGATCACATCACCAGCCTGAATCTTATGGTTGCTAATGATCTTTTCTCTTTCAATTCTGCAGGTTACCGTAGAATCTACAATGATGGTGCGCACAAGGTCGCCTACATCAGCAGTTTCACCGCCTGTAGAGTAGATCGAGATGCCTAGTTCTCTAAGTTCAGCAAGGATTTCTTCAGTACCATTGATGATTGCAGCAATTACTTCTCCTGGGATCAGGTTTTTGTTACGTCCGATAGTAGAAGATAAAAGGATTTGGTCTGTAGCTCCTACACAAATCAAATCGTCGATGTTCATGATGATGGCATCCTGAGCAATTCCTTTCCATACGGAAATATCACCTGTTTCTTTCCAGTATACGTAGGCTAGGGAAGATTTAGTTCCTGCACCATCTGCATGCATAATGTTGCAGAATGCGTCATCATTCCCTAAAATATCAGGTATGATTTTACAGAAGGCTTGCGGATAAATACCTTTATCTATATTCTTGATGGCTTGGTGCACATCTTCTTTTGACGCAGAAACGCCACGTTGGTTGTACCTGTTATCACTCATGTTGTTGCAAAGATAGGGAAACGGCCGAATGTTGAGGCCTTAACCATAAAAAAATAACCCTTCAAAATTCATTGAAGGGTTATAAAAACTAAAATTTAGTGGTTTATTGAGGTTTGGTTCTATTTCAAAAACAATAATTCTCTGAATTTTGGAAGAGGCCATACACTGTCGTCAACAATTTGCTCCAATTTATCAGTGTGGTAACGGATCGTATCGAAGTATGATTTTACATTCTCATCGTAAGCGATTGCTTTATCACGGCTATCTTCAATAGCATTCGTTTGTTTACGTTCTTCCAGCATCTTATCGATGTTTACTTTCAGACCGCTTAAATGCTCAGACACTTTATTGATGATGTTAACAGGAGTTTCCAATGCTTCTTTTGAAACGCCTAGATCTTTAAGACCTTTAGCATTTTCAATCAATACATTTTGGTAAGTGATCGTTGCAGGAATGATCATGCTGTTTACCACTTCACCCATTACCCTTGCTTCGATTTGAAGTTTCTTGTAATAGCTTTCCAATAAGATTTCATGACGAGCGTGTAATTCACGTTTGCTGAAGATGTTTGTATTGGTGAAAAGCTCAGCAGTTTTATCAGATACATAAGCATCTAATGCTTTTGGTGTGGTTTTGATGTTTGATAAACCACGTTTCGCAGCTTCATCTTCCCACTCCTGGCTGTAACCATTTCCTTCAAAACGGATGTCTTTTGATTCTTTAAGGTATTTTTTGATGATGGTTAATAGTGCCACATCTTTTTTCTCACCCTTTTTGATCAATTTATCAACTTCAACTTTGAATTTATTCAATTGATCAGCAACGATAGCGTTTAATACCGTCATTGGTGCTGAAGAGTTTTCAGAAGAACCTACTGCTCTTAACTCAAACTTATTACCAGTAAAGGCAAAAGGAGAAGTACGGTTACGGTCGGTCGTGTCAAAAGAGATCTGTGGGATCTTAGGAATACCTAACCATAATGAATCTTCGCTTTTTACTTTCTTAATGATGCTTCTTGAAGATTCAATTTCATCTAGCACATCGTTCAATTGAGAACCAAGGAAAATAGAAATGATTGCAGGTGGAGCTTCGTTAGCACCTAAACGGTGATCATTGCTCACTGAAGCAATACTTGCTCTTAGAAGATCTGCATGTTCGTGTACCGCTTTAATCGTGTTCACGAAGAATGTTAAGAACATTAAGTTATTTTTAGGCGTTTTTCCTGGCGACAATAAGTTTTTGCCGGTATCCGTGATCAACGACCAGTTGTTGTGTTTACCTGAACCATTGATACCTGCATATGGTTTCTCATGTAATAACACTTTGAAGTTATGTTTTATAGCAACTTTCTCCATTAAATCCATCAACAATTGGTTGTGGTCAATGGCAAGGTTGATTTCTTCATAAATTGGTGCACACTCAAATTGAGAAGGCGCAACCTCATTGTGACGGGTTTTCAAAGGAATACCTAATTTTAAGGCTTCGTTTTCAAAATCAACCATGTAAGTGAATACACGCTCAGGGATAGATCCAAAATAATGATCTTCTAACTGCTGTCCTTTTGCAGAGATATGACCAAATAAAGCACGACCTGTTAAGGCTAAATCCGGACGAGCATTATACAATGCGCGATCAACAAGGAAATATTCCTGCTCAATACCTAAAGAAGCGGTTACTTTAGTGATGCCTTTGTCAAAATACTGACAAACGTCAACTGCAGCTTTATCTAAAGCAGATAATGCTTTTAAAAGAGGGGCTTTATAATCAAGGGCTTCACCTGTGTAAGCAATAAATACAGTAGGAATACAAAGTGTTTTACCTGCTTTGCTTTCCATAATGAATGCTGGAGAAGAAGGGTCCCATGCAGTATATCCACGTGCTTCGAACGTGTTACGGATACCACCATTAGGGAAACTTGAAGCATCTGGCTCTTGTTGAACCAATGCACTTCCTGCAAATACTTCAATTGCACCATCCTTACTTGGCTCAAAGAAAGCATCATGTTTTTCTGCTGTAGAACCTGTTAATGGCTGAAACCAGTGCGTGTAGTGTGTCGCACCTTTAGACATAGCCCAAGTTTTCATTGCAGTAGCGATGTGGTTAGCATCTTCATGGTTAATCAGCTCACCTTGGTCAATCGTTGAACTTAATTTTTCAAATACTTCTTTTGATAAGAAGTCTTTCATTTTTTTCTTATCGAAAACATTCACTCCGAAAAACTCAGAAATCTTAGTCGAAGGCGACTTTACTTCTGGTGAAATTCTTGATTGTGCCTCTTTTAATGCAGTTGTCCTTAAGCTTTTCATTTATTTGTTTAAAATTTGGTCAAAAATATATTTTTTGTTTGGTATTTCTCTTGATTTGTTTGTAAAAATACGAATGTCAATAGATAATCAAAGAAATATTTCTCGTTTTTTAGTGTTTTTAGAAAAATAGGCTCAAAAATGGCGCTGTTGTGCTTTCTCTTTGGGCTTTTTGTTGTTTTTGGCCTAAACTATTAAAAATGGGTATGGATTATGGAATACGAGGGATAATCCCATCATCAGATTGAAAAACCTTCTAATTATGCTAAACTCCTCTTCAAACCTGTACAAGTCCGAGTGGCTCGACCTTGTATTCAAAAACAGAAATCAAAATTATGGCGCTTTTGTATTGAGAGCAGAATCGTCAAAAATCCTTTTGCGTTCCCTTTTGATTGCAACACCCTTGTTTGTGATTCCTTTCTTGCTGACCATGATTAATCGTACGCCGGAAATAGAACAAAGAAAAGATACTGTAGTAGAGTTGAGACCACCAGCAGCACCACTGGTTCCTAAAAAGAAGAAAAAGCGCCAGTGCTGGAACCGGTAAAAGAAAAGCTAAAGACCTATAAGACGGTAGGCAGCCCAATTGTAGTAGAGACTCCGGTAGCTGAACCGCCTACCTTAAAAGAAATGGAACATGCAGTAGCAGGCCCGATCACACAGGCGGGCTTAGAAACCAATTTACAGGTGCTGCCAGAAACAGGTAAAGGTGGAAAGGGAGCTGGTGTCGAAGGATCTGGCGGTACAGCAGAAGTAGACAACCAGATTTATGATGCCAGAGGGATAGAAGTATATCCGGAGTTTGAAGGTGGAATGAAGGGTTGGGCAAGATTTCTTCAAAGAAACCTGAGGTATCCTAGCTTAGCGCAGGAAAATGAAGTCCAGGGTAGGGTGATGGTGAGTTTCGTGATCGAAAGAGATGGATCCATTTCAGATGTGAAACTAATCAGTGGTATTGGTTCAGGTTGTGATGAGGAAGCACTTCGCGTGATTCGTAAATCACCAAAATGGAAACCTGGGCAACAAAATGCGCAGCCGGTTAGGGTGAGGTATACGATGCCATTGGCTTTCGCATTGGCACAATAAATAAGATCAATCGCAGGCATCTGCTATATGTATATATAATACATATAGCAGATGTCATTGTAAGGCCTAATATTGTACTGAGAACTCTGGTTGCAGAATACGCTTTTTAGGGGATCTTTTCTTTTTCCCTTTTTTCAGCCAGATGATAAAACCAGTAATTGGTAAACTGGCAGAAATTAAGCTGGCTATAGTAGCTATAATCTTTCCGAATAAACCAAAAAACTGTCCGGTATGAATCTCATATATACTCGCCTCTATGGTATCTGCCCGGTTAAAATCTTTGTAAAGTTTGGAGCGGATGAGCTGCCCATTCTCGGAATTATAAAAAAAGGTATTTTGTTTTCTTGCCCAGTCTGAAGAATAATTTAATCGGAGCCTGATGCTTCCGTCTTTACGCGTGGATAAACTAGTTAGAATTGAGCCAGGAAATTAAACCATTGCTTTATGGTATATCTGCTGATGCCGTTCTGGAATTGTACCTTTGCCTGCTGCTGGTAATAAAGGCTGTGCTGCTTTTTTACCTTCCGTTAACTTGGACCCGCTTAAAAAGCTAACAGCCGTTTTTACCTCTTTAAAACCAAAATAGAGTCCTGATAAAGAGATCACCAGTAAAATCCCTGAACCATAAAAACCCAATACATTGTGCAGATCATAATTAATACGTTTAATAGCGCCTTTCCATTTAATCGTTAGCCCTTGTTTTAATAACCTCATCTGACCGGGAAACCATAAGATTAAACCGCTTATCAGCATCAGCACAAAAATCACCCAGTTTGTGGCTGAATTGATTGAAATCGGTGGATTTTCGAGAATTTTGGAGAAAACTAAGCAAATTAAAGCAAGTGAGAGATCCCAATACAAAATTGACACGCTAAACAAACAAAGTTGACACGTTAAACAAAACTAGCACTTTGCGAGCGTCATACATTTGTTCTATAACATTTAAACAAAAAACAAAATGGAAAAGAACAATTATCAAGGCGCATTACAACAGCCATTGGGTTCAGGTTTTAGTGCTACCTCTACAGCAACAGAAGTGATTAAGGATATTGACCTTACTGGTAAAATCGCAATTGTAACTGGTGGCAACGCTGGTATTGGTTTAGAAACCACGAAAATACTTGCGGCAGCAGGGGCAACTGTCATCGTACCTGCCAGGGATCTGGAAAAAGCTAAAAAGAACCTGAAAGGTATTCCAAGCGTAGAAATTGAAGCAATGGATCTCGCTAAGCCTGATACGATCGATGCATTTGCGGAAAAATTCATTGCATCCCACAGACCCCTCCACCTACTGATCAATAATGCCGGAATCATGTGGGTGCCTTTGCAAAGAGACAACCGTGGTATTGAATCACAACTATCGACCAATTATTTCGGACAGTTCCAATTGGTAGCGAGATTATGGACTGCTCTTAAAGAGGCAAACGGAGCACGCGTTATAAATGTTTCTTCTCTAGGACACCACATGGCAGCTTTCAATTTCGACGATCCGAACTTCGAGCACAGGGAATATCAGACACTACTCGGTTATGGACAGTCAAAAACAGCTAGTAACCTTTTTGCCCTTGAGCTAGATAACCGTGCAAAAGCACATCTGGTAAGAGCTTATTCTTTACATCCAGGATCAATTGCCGGAACAGAACTGGCCAGAGATGCAGATATGGAACTGTTCAAACAGATGGGATTTATTGACAAACATGGCAACATGCGCCCAGAAATACTAGCAAGCCTAAAAACAATCGCACAAGGTGCTGCAACTTCAATATGGGCTGCAACAAGCCCCTTACTAAACAACATAGGTGGCGTTTATTGCGAAGACGGAGATATTGCCGAGCTTTTTTCTGAACAACCGTTAGTTCAAACCAGCGCTAAACTACATCAAAGCGGAGTGATGCCTTATTCATTAGACGAAATCAACGCCAAAAGATTATGGACCCTAACAGAGCAAATGATAGGCGTTGAATTTAAAATAAGCTAGGTCATGAAAAATTTAAAAGGAAAAATAGCTCTAATTACGGGCGGTAAAAGCGGTATTGGATATGCCGCTGCAAAAGAGCTGAAAGTATGCGGTGCAGAGGTAATCATAACTGGACGAAAAAAGAAGCGGTTGAAAAGGCCTCACTAGAACTGGGTGTTATTGGGCTTATTGCTGATCCGTCAAGTTTAGTAGATATAGATTCGCTAACTGCAGAAGTTGCGAGATAATTCGGTAAAATTGATGTCCTGATGGTTAATGCAGGGTCACAAAATTATCCCTTATTGAGCAAATGCCCGAATCAATTTTCGATGAGGTGATGAACGTTAATTTCAAGGGTGCCTATTTTACCCTTAGCAAATTCTTTCCCTTGTTAAATGAAAATGCTTCAGTGATTTTACTGTCCTCTACCTCTGCACATATCTCTCCTCCGCAGGCTTCTATTTATGCGGCCAGCAAAGTAGCTTTGAATGCAGTCATGAAAATCGCAACACTAGAATTGGCAGACCGCAAGATCAGGGTAAATGCAGTTAGCCCAGAACCAGTATCAACTGAAATTATAGATAAAATTGGTTTAACCCAATCTTTGGAAGACCACATGATCAGTACCACTCCTTATCAAGGTTTGGAAAGGCAGAAGAAGTGGCCAAACTGATTGCCTTTCTTTCGAGTGAAGATTCTGCATTCATCACAGGTTCCGAATATATAATTGATGGCGGTCAGTGGTTTAACAATGCTGTGGTTTTCTTTAGCGAAATCCACCTAAAACCAATAACTTTAGCACAATGGAACATATATCCAAATACCTGACCAGAGACATTAAGCTTTCCAGCTATGAAGACAAGCTGTTCAAATCAGACCTGATGTTCCATGACCACATGCTGGTCTGGTTTATTTCGGGAGAAACAAAAATCATTCAGTCAAAATCTACCTTCACTTTTAAAACAGGTGATATTTTCCTTATTCCAAGGAATGAATTGGCAACGATTATCAACTATCCAAAAAATGGACTACCACATAAAACTGTAGTAATGCATTTATCAATTGAACGGCTCAAAAAATACTACGAAAAAATTGATTCCATAAAAAAAGGAAAGCCCGAGCAGCAGATCTACCGCTTCAGCAATCATCCACTTTTAGAAAGCTGTCTGGCTTCACTGATACCCTATTTTGATGTAGAAAGTGAATTTCCAGAAAGCCTAGCCACACTTAAAATCGAAGAGGCGATTCACATTCTGAGGTTGATTGATCCTGGTGTGGATAGCGTATTGGCCAACTTTGATGTTCCGGGAAAAATTGATCTGGTTGATTTTATGCAACGCAATTTTATGTTTAATATGTCCTTGAAAAAATTGGGTTACCTAACCGGTCGTAGCTTATCAACTTTTAACAGAGATTTCAAGAAATTGTTCGACACCTCTCCGCAAAAATGGCTAACCGAGAAAAGACTGGAACTAGCCTATTATCACCTTGCAGAGAAAAAGAAAAAACCGATCGAGGTTTACCTAGAAGTCGGTTTTGAAGACCTATCTCATTTTTCCTTTATTTTTAAAAAGAAATACGGAATTTCACCAAATCAAATCACATAAATTCAGTATATCTAACATCTAAGGTGGATAAATGTTAAACAAAAAAAGCAGTCTTTTCAGACTGCTTTCAAAACTGGGGTGGAATATGGGGCTCGAACCCACGACCCTCGGTACCACAAACCGATGCTCTAACCAACTGAGCTAAAACCACCATGTTTTTTCAACGTCACAAAAGTACGATTAATATTATTTAATGCAAATATTTTTGAAGTTTAACACGACCTTTTCTTTTAACCAATTCAATTTCAGCATATTTAATTTTCATATTAATATTTATTAGGAATCATAAATTGCATTTAAAGCTTAAAAACATAGATTTGTCCAGATATGATTGAGATTTTTACAGATGGTGCAGCAAGTGGAAACCCCGGACCAGGCGGTTATGGAGTGATTTTGCGCTCAGGAAAGCATTATAAGGAATTGAGTGGCGGCTTTCGCATGACTACTAATAACCGGATGGAATTATTGGCCGTGATTGAAGGTTTAGAGGCTATTAAAACTCCCGGACAGCAAGTAACCGTAGTCTCCGATTCCAAATATGTGGTAGATTCTGTAGAAAAGAAATGGGTATTTGGTTGGGTGAAGATAGGCTTCAAGGGCAAGAAGAATAAAGACCTCTGGAAGCGCTTCCTGGATGTCTATAAATTACATGATGTGAAATTCGTATGGATCAAAGGCCACAACGCCCATCCTGAGAATGAGCGTTGTGATCAATTGGCCGTGGCAGCAGGAAAAAACAAAGCTGCATTGGCTATAGATGTAGAGTTTGAAAAAGAGAGAAATAAAGAAACGTTATTGTAACGTTCCTTTATTTTTTATTAACCTACCTGTTTTAATTTTTGTGTAGCTGTGGCATTGACGTTCTTCTCCGCAGAAAATTCAGCCATCATTCCTTCTGCCATATTGACCATTTCTTTTGAGCCAATAAAAATAGAGCTGCGTTGATGTAATTCAGTAGGCTCGATATCGAGGATTCTGTTAAAGCCATCAGAAGCAACGCCGCCAGCTTGTTCTACAATGAAAGCCATCGGATTGCATTCATATAATAACCTTAATTTTCCATTTGGTGAGCTTGCAGTAGTAGGGTAGATGTAGATCCCGCCTTTAATCAGGTTTCTATGGATGTCACCAACCATAGAACCGATATATCTGGAGGTATAAGGCCTATTGGTTTCCTCATCATGAACCTGTACATATTTCAAGTATTTCTTTACACCTTCAGGGAAGTGCACATAGTTTCCTTCATTTAAAGAATAGATGTTTCCGCCATCAGGAATGGTCATGTTAGGATGGGATAAGCAGAATTCACCAATTGAAGGGTCAAGTGTGAAACCGTTTACGCCTTTTCCTGTGGTGTATACCAGCATGGTAGAAGAGCCATAAATTACATACCCTGCAGCTACTTGCTGTGTACCTTTTTGTAATACGTCTGCCAGGGTTGCTTCTCCTTCAACTGATTTCCGGCGGTAAATGGAGAAAATTGTTCCGACAGCCACATTACAATCAATGTTTGATGAGCCATCTAAAGGATCAATACATACGATGTATTTTGCATTTTTAGAGACAGGCGAATCTATGCGTACAAATTCATCTTCCTCTTCAGTAGCTACAATACAGCATTCACCGCCACTGGTTAATGCGCTGATAAATTGAATGTTGGCAAATACATCCAGCTTCTTTTGGCCTTCACCCTGAATGTTGACTGTTCCGGCATCTCCTAGGATATCTACTAAACCCGCCTTGTTGACCTCCCTGTTCACAATTTTAGCCGCGATTCCTATATCCCGAAGCAATCTGGAGAGTTCTCCTTTTGCGTATGAAAAATCAGCCTGTTTTTCAATGATAAATTGGCCTAGTGTTTTGATGCCTGACATATTACTTAGTGTATTTTATACGTTATCTACTTCCTATTTCTATGGCCTCTAAGGTATGGATTTTTTCGTCTGAAATACAAAATCTGATTAATGTTTTAACCTTGTGCCAGCCTGAATTTCCTGCTGCACCGGGATTTATATGGAGGCAATTGATTTTTGGATCGAACATTACTTTCAGGATATGAGAGTGTCCGGTGATGAATAACATAGGTGGCTTAGTGTATATTTCACGCTTTACATTTGGAGCGTATTTTCCTGGATATCCGCCGATATGGGTCATCCATACATCTACCTTTTCACAGTTAAATCTGAGGTGCTCTGGGTATTCTGCCCGAATTTCTTTCCCGTCAATATTCCCGTAAACCCCTTTAAGCGGTTTAAAGGCCGCAAGTTGCTCGGCTACGTCCGGACCAAAGTCGCCGGCATGCCAGATTTCATCGCATTCATCGAAGTGTTTGAAGACGGCATCATCAAGAAAACCGTGGGTATCGGAAAGAAGTCCTATTTTTTTCAAAGTATAGCTTTTATTGTCAATACAAAGCTATGTATATTGAAGAGTAGATCCACAAAAAAGGCTGGAAAGAATCTATAATAGAATCAGAGAAAAATAATAGAAGAATGCTAAAAAATGTTTGAAGAATGGAAGAGAAATCCTTAAAAGGCCAGAAAAAAATCTTTTAGCAATTCCTTATAAGCTGGAGTATGGATGCCTTTAGACTCGTAAATGTAAAAAATTTCCGAAGCTATAGCTGCTGTTTTTTGTTTTGATAAACAGATGATGTGACGGATCACTGGTCTGCTTTGATCAGAACAAATGGCAATGCGTCTTTGCAATGATAATTCGTATTTTGTTGCGCTTTCCACAAGTAGCTCTGCTTGCTTTACGGGTAAAATTAACCAGAAGGAACCTATATCACTCAGTATTTCGCTTACTTTTTGGACCAAGGATTCAAAGAATTCTTCATCTGCATGTCTTGCAATACCTTTTCTGATCTCCGGGTTTTTCAAATCATTCACAAAGAAAGGAGGGTTTGATACTACTAAGTCGTATTTACGTGTCGTTTGATAGTCGGCAATTGGGCTAAGGTGTGCTTTGCTGCGTGTGGCGAATTTTGAATTTTCAAAATTATTAATAGCAGCATTTGCTGCGGATTCATCAATTTCTACTGCATCAACCTGTGCTTCCGGGAAGCGTTGTGCCAACATCATGGCAATAACGCCTGTTCCTGTACCAATATCTAATATATATTCAGGTTGGTTCTGAACTGCCGTAGCACCCAATATTACCCCATCTGTATTGATTTTCATGGCACAGCCGGCTTGATTAACCTCAAATTCCTTAAATTTAAAAACACTGCCCATGATGGTAATCGATTGATATAAAAGTAACTATAAAACTAAAGAGGGGGATTGGAACGCGACAAAGATAAAAAAATACATTTATTTCATTGAAATATTGGGAAATCAAATTTTAATGCTACTTTTGTGGCCTTGAAAAAACATGGTGGTTTTAGCTCAGTTGGTTAGAGCATCGGTTTGTGGTACCGAGGGTCGTGGGTTCGAGCCCCATATTCCACCCCAAATGGGACGAAGTCTTTAAAAGAGACTTTCGTCCCATTTTTTTTGCTTGTAACTCTTTGTTTTTCTGTTAGATGAGTTCGGCTGCTAGATTCATTGAGGGTGTTCGATACGTCACCCCATCAAAGGTCGGTTTCTCTGGGTACAATATCGCTATTTAACAAAAGCTCCCATAGGGGACATAAAAAACGGCTCCGTCATTTTTACTGTCGTGATGGCTCACCTAAAACACATTCCTCTGTTACTAAAGTGATTAACAACAAAGCAGGTTAGCTTTGTATATAAATGCCTATTTTTATTTTTTTTGCACGAAATGGCTAAAATTTTTATCGTCGAAGACGAAGCAGAAATACGGGAAGAACTGATACAATTAGTTAGTGCGCGGACTCATGATGGTATCGTAGGGGCCTGCGGCTCGGTTAAAGAAGCATTGCTACTCATCCCATCTGCGGATCCGGATATTATATTGATGGATATAGAACTTTCTGATGGCCAGAGTTTTGAGATATTGGAGCGCCTTCCTTTAACACCTTTTTCAGTAATTTTTGTAACTGCCTATGAGCATTATGCGCTACGTGCCATCAAGGCGGGGACATTGGATTATCTATTGAAGCCCGTAAAGGAAAAGGAATTGTATGATGCCCTCGATAAAGCCAGCTTGCGACCTAATGTCTTGCATGCGGTACAAAAGGAAATCCTCTTCGATAAGCAATCGAAAATGTTGGTATTGAAAACCCTTAATGAAACGTATTTTGTACGCCATTCCGATATTCTATATTGTAAGGGAGATGGTGGCTATACTACCTTCTTTTTACTTGATGGCAGAGAAATTACAACAAGTACAACACTCAAAGAATATGAAACCTTGCTGCCGGAAGGTTTGTTTCTGAGAATTCATAAATCTTTTCTGATTTGTCTAAACTTAATTATTTCGTACCATCATGATGGCTTTGTTTTTTTACAAGGTGGTATACAAGTGCCTGTATCTACCCGTAAGAAAGATTTATTGATGCAAAAAATGACAATTAATAATGCATAATAAACCCTTGAAGATCTCCTACCTAATCTCTATTTGGCTAATCATTACCCTATTTACCAGCTGCGGGGGGCCTTCTTCTCCGCGAATAAATCAAGGTCAGTTACTGGATAGCTTATTTGAGCAGATAAAACTAAATAAACAACCTAAAAAAGCAATACCACAGCTACAACAATTAATAAAAGAAAATCAAACGGATAGCTCTATACTTAGTCGGGCTTATTTTTACCTCAGCTATTGCTTACTTAAAAATAAACAAGATTCTGCTTCGTTTGAAGTGGCCCAAAAAGCTTTAAATATATTGCCTTTGTCGGAAAAAAATGGAGCCCAGGCAGCTACCAATTTCTATTGGATGGGCTATCTTGAGCAAAAAAAAGCGCAATATTATGCAGCAACTTACTACTACACACAAGCCGCATATCTTATTGATGCAGGCAATTTGAAGCTCAGTTTTCCAAAATCTTCCGGTTTTATTTTATTATGGGCATCACAACTAAACAGTTTCAATAACAGATTGGATTTATCTAATAGATTTGCCAGGAAAATACTCTTTCTTTTGAAAAAAGATACCAGTATGTTGGCAAAAGACTTGTCTATATCCGCGAATTTATTGCTTTCATTAGGGTATTTAGATAAGAAAGGACTGGCTAATGACTCCGTTTGATTATATTTAAATCAGGCTACAGAAATAAAAAAGAAAACCAAACTTGCCCGTATAGATTACAATTATTATATATCAAAAGCAAAAATGTTTTACGAGGGTAAAGAATTAGATTCTGCCCTTTACTATCAATTAAAAGCCTATAAAGCAGATACCTCCAATGCTTTTATGGCCTACAACAATCTATTGGGCATTTATGTAAACAAGCATCAATTGTCAAAAGCACGTGTGGCAGAGCGTGAAGTTACCAAGCGGTTAAGCCAATTTGATGCAGATGATTACCTGATGTATCTGGAAAATAAGATCGCGTTTGCTATCGTTCGTGGCGATAATAAAAAGGCACAATCGTCATTTGAAGAGTATGTTCAAAAAAAGAAAGAGAGAGAAGAAAATGAAAACCGAAAAGCAGCAAACGAAATATCTTCGCTCTATAAAACAGTGCAAAAAGACCAACAAATTGGTGCATTAAACAAAAATATAGATAAGATAACGGGACAATTGGAGTTGAACAGGCTCTGGTTGGCGGTGATTATCCTTTTTTCGGGATTGCTATTTGCGATGATATTATTACTGGTTTTAGACCGAAGGAGAAAAGAACTCATTACCGAAAATAAGCAGGTTTCAGATCTCAATATCAAACTTGAATTGGAACAAAGGTTGTTGCGGAGCCAAATGGACCCTCATTTTATTTTCAATTGCTTAGCGAGTATTCGTGCTTTGGTTCGGCAAGAGAAAACTCAGGAAACACTCACTTACCTGGATCATTTTTCCGTTTTGATGCGAGAGAAACTAACGGCAGGTAAACAACGAAATATTGACTTGAAATCTGAAGTCGAATTTCTGGAAAACTATTTAAAGCTGCAGCAAATTAGGATACCAGGCAAATTCGACTATGTATTTGAATTGGACAATGAGGTTGCCAATATGTTTGATGAAATAGAGATTCCGGCAATGTTACTTCAGCCATTTATAGAGAATTCTATTTTACATGGATTTAAAAACATCAGTTATAAAGGTCATATACACGTATCAATGGCCATTAATAATGAGATTTTAAAGATCATCATTAACGACAATGGAGTTGGTCTCGATACCACTGAAAAGCCGACCCATACTTCGCGTGCCACCCAAATTGTAACAGAACGAATTCAGTATTTACAAACTGAAGGTTTAGGAGAGGCTAGCCTGTCGATGAATTCCCAGGTGGATGCTCCTGGTACAATTGTCACTTTACGGATTCCGGTTTAAGTGTAGCGCTTGTTAACTGAAAGCCGGCACTTCTTTATCGACTTATCCACCTTAGATTTTATTTCTTTTATTTGTTTTTTAAGTAATTTTTTGACTTAAAATGATCTGCTGCGCTTATAGATTTCCAGCAATCCCAATGCCATTTGAAACAAAAAATAGATATGATGAAAACAATTATTTTAACTGCATTTATTACGTTTGCAAGCCTAAGTTTAGTATCTGCAAAAGCAAAAATCCCTATTTGTCTTCCCTGCGAATCCATCGAAACTGTGCAGGAATTACCTACAGATTCTGAAATTCAAAAATTGGCCGGACAAAAAGTAAACCTATCTTATGCTAATAAAGAATATGGCATTTTTGGGATGTCTATTTGGAACACTAATGGAAGATTTGTATTGAGTGACATTTCAAATAATATGTATTTTGAAATTGATCCCCAAGCAGCTAAAATATTAAAAGAGAAACATGATTTTGATGCGGAAACTGCAGAAAATCCTTTGTCTTTTTGGAAAAAAGTAGGAGGAAAACTTGTTTTCTTAGTTATAATAGCATTACTAATTTGGGGAAGTATTCCTTCAAAAAATAAAACTAAAGACGTAGAACCAACTAATATTTAAAATAAGCATCTTTTATGAATCCAATATTCTTAATTCCTGCAGTATTAGTAATTGCCGGTATGTGTT
This sequence comes from Pedobacter sp. PACM 27299, assembly GCF_001412655.1. Taxonomy (NCBI): domain Bacteria; kingdom Pseudomonadati; phylum Bacteroidota; class Sphingobacteriia; order Sphingobacteriales; family Sphingobacteriaceae; genus Pedobacter; species Pedobacter sp. PACM 27299. The sequence continues at coordinate 1,512,584 of NZ_CP012996.1, forward strand.
TTATGATCTACATGAACAAAAAACACCAATCAGCAAAATCACAAATAGACTTAGATTTTGAAAGAAATAAATATGATGTTTACAAACAAGAGGTTTTAGCACAAAATTTCCCGCAAATAAAGCAATGGATGAAAGGAAAATCAATAGATGCCTATACCTCTGCATCTGTACCTCAATCTACAGCAAATAAAGTTCAGGGTGTTATAAGTGATGGCATAAACAACGTAGCCCTCTCTGCAATTGGTGTAAAACTTAGACGAATAGAAACCGAATGCTTTTGGGTGTTAAGTGGCAGCGATTTACATTTTTTTAGCACCAATACTGTTGGCGAATTAGATGAACATGTGGTTTTTGACAATTTCAGAATGGAAGAAGCAACGCTTCGGTATGGAGGTATATTAAAATCACAGTTAGGTGTTTACTCAAAGTCTTCGGAAGAGTATTTACCAAAAACACATATTATCACATTTAACATCGATGGTACTCTTTTGTCACTTGAAATTCATGACAGACTAAATTATGTACCAGACCCAACCGATATTTTAAACATGAACAAACAGTTAATGACAAGAGTTAAATATCAAATAGTGGGTGAAAAATTTGTGAAAATATTGCAAGACAAGTTCCCAAACCTCCAGGTAGCATAATTGTATGAGCATATTTTCGAAATTTATTAACGCCTTTAAGAATCTAAGACTAAACGATAAAAATGTAGTAATTGGCCTGCAATTAGATCATCTACTAATTAGTTCAATGTATGCAGAACAACAAGCTGCCTATCTTAACTCTTATGAAACGGGGCTTGATAAAGGCACATTGAAAACAATTCTAGAGGATTATTGGGAGATCTTTGACAAAGATGATGCAATTGAAGTTCTTTCAGATCTGCAAAACAGAAATCAAGACGAGTATTTAGATATTGTGTATAATGCCTTCGAGGATAGGGAAAATTATGTAGCTATATTAAAATCTAATCTACCGGATGAAGAAGACGTTTTTAAACACTATGTGGAAATATATCGAAAATTAAGCAATGTTGTACCTGAGCTTGTAGAACAGAATGTATTTCAGGATTTCTCAGCTATTAAGAATATAAGAGATACTGCCTGGAATTATGGAAGAGGTGCATTTTTATCACGCTGTTGTTATGAAGCAGGCTATATTTCTGAAGTAGAATTGATTGAATACTTACAGAGATCACATACAGGGCTAAGAAACTATTGCAGAACCTGGAAAGAATACACAACCAGTTATATTTTCGGAAGAGCAATTTGGGGTGGTTCAAACAACGATGGAATGATACAGATTGCAGACGATCTGCTGAATAGTGAAAAAAGCCCATTGAAAAACAAAATCTATTTGTAAAAAAATGCCGGTCAGCCGCTACAATTTGGTAATAATGGAGTTTGACCGGCAATAGGCGGTATTAATAATCTGAATGAATCTCTTTTTCGTACTTCGATTGCCGGTTCAGAATGTATAGTTCCCAAGCGATTAATCTTCAACAGAAAAAAATCACATTAGATCACAATGGGCTAAAAATGAAATTCAATATGAAATTTAGACTTTTAATTTCGTCTTTAGTGATCCTTGGTTGTGAAACAAAAAAAATGGAAGCAGTAAATGAAAAGTTTTCTATTGGTAACATCAACAATTACAATGAAAATGACACTGCATTTGTAAGTTTGAAACGGAATATAGAAACCGATGAAATCGAATGCGGAGAAAATAATTGTTTGATAAATATTGAATTTACAGAAAATATTCCCAAAATAAGTATTGACCAAAGTTTGGGGGTTTTTATTTCTAAAACGGGAGATTTAAATGAGGATAAAGCAAATGAAATAATCATTTTTTCTCGAACCAATGAAGGTTACTGGCATAATATTTCAGTCTGGTCGTTTAAAGGCAGTAAGTGGAATGAAATTGCAAAAACTAGAGCATTTATATCAGAAAATCTAGACTTTGAAAATAGGATAACTAAAGAAGACGGCAACTATTATTTAATTGGAGAAAACCAATGGGAGGAAGATAAAAACGGAGATTTTAAAAAAATAAAGGTCAAAATATAAAATCCACATCGCTACGCTGCGGAGGGTTAGCGGTAAGTTTGACTGGCCGACTGCAAGCGACAGAAATAAATATTAGCTTAAAATAAAAAATTAGTGGAGCTTGGGATACGGAATATTTGACGACGACACAGAAAAAGTTATCAGTCACAATTCTGAACTAAATGAATGTTGGACAGACAATGAAGATCTTTACCCCAAATGGAAAAGAAATATTGAAAAATTAATAGAACGACTGAAATAGAAATGAGTAGAAAAAACCAAATTTCAAAACATTTTGGAAAATCAGTTTTAATTGCCTTTAGTCTAGCTTCAGTTTATGCCATAATTGCACCTGTTTTAATAAAGGGAATGTATGCTGAACTTTTTCATTTTTCCGTTGCAGTTGGTCTATTTTTAGGAAGCATTATTTTTTATTTCATTTTTATATTTTTCAAATCTATACAAAAACTACCATGGCTTTTTGGTGGTATTGCTGTTTATATTTCTATTGTAGTTATAGCCAATACTGATGTTGATATTTATTTCAGAAACTTGTTTAACAATAGTCATTTACCTCAGCAATATAGTGAATATCAAGACCTAAAACAGCCTGTATTACAGTTTAAAAACAAGGAAATGAAACTTGTAATTGATGGCAGTATTGATTTGGAACACTATTTAACCACAAAAAATCACTTAATAGTAGTTGAGGTTAAACATGAAAGAACAGGTACTGAGGCTATACAACAAAAAGACTATTCTAAATTTGATAGTCTAGGCAATTTCATGGCTAAATACAAGCCAACTCATTCCAACGAAATTTTGTTTGAAGGTTATCTGATCAATGTAGATGAGAACTACTACAGAACCTGGCCTTTAGATGGTGATACTTCGAAAATAAAAATCGAAACGCAGAACGCAGATTTTAGTTTCGATGCGAACAAACAAGCTGATTTTATTGCAAACTTTGAGAAAAGGGCTACTTTTCTATTTTCAAAACAATGTTGGACAGTTGACCAGCCATCCAAGAAATTTATAAAAACAATATTTAGGGAAAACGATAAATGGATTGCGTTTTATAATGATACAAAAGCCAATCGGACTATTAAAAGTAGAGGTACGGTTTATAATGATCTATTCAGATATTATTCAACAGAAGATTATAAATTGGTTCCATATGATAATGAAAACATTCAATACCAATATTTTCAAGAAATAAAGTTGAAGCGCAGTGATTCTGGCACGGAAAATTGGGATGGTTACTTGTATACCAATGTCATTGTTAACAAAGACACTTTGAAAATCAAGGAAGCTTTAAAATTGGGGATGGAATGGGAAATCAACCAATCAAAAATTAAGGAGAAAGTTGTTGGAGGTCTGTCCAAAAAAAGCCAGGGAGAATATTCACGTTATCTTTTTTATAGTAACCCCAAACTTGAATATCAATTATTTACAAACCATCTCGGCAAACTGTATATCATCAAAAATAAATGAAAAACTCACAAAAAAGCAAAAAACTAGTTGCATACTATTTTTTATTCATCATCTTTTTAAATTCTTGCTCTTCGAGATACGTTAAATTGGTAAGTCCTGATACAAAAACAGAATTTGGAATAACACTAACAACACCTTCTCAAGGAATATTTTTTGTGGAAAATGAAAAAGTTGCTGCCTCAAAAAATAAAATTAAAATCCATACCAAAACCGCTAACTCAATTTACAACTATTATGGACCAGCAACAGACAAAAGGTTTGTAGGAAGAACAAATGCCCGACAATTAAAATTTAATGTCAAAGACAAAACATATCTAATAGATATTACAAAATTTAAAAAAAGAACTGCTATGGTTTTGTTTAACGGAGAAAACAAGCCCATCATTAGGTATAACGCAAAAAAATACAATGCTGTAGTTGAAGATTATTTTGTTGCACAATACAAATAATATGCTTAACACTAACAAGGGTTCCTGCTTAATTTAAAAGTGGTTTTTGACTTGCAAAGTCAGTATTTAGCTGAAAGTGTATGCTTCGAAACCAGTTTTTTCAACAAGCTACCACAACCGTAGGCGGTAATTTTAGACAGATCAAAACCATATGAAAATAACAGACAAGCTGACGTCGTTGTTCATACAAGGCATCTACAATATGGTTTCATAAAAACGAACGACATGTTTTTTATCACTACTAGAGATTATGAACTTCTCAAGTAGTGATGAATTTTGGCTGATGTTAATATCATTTATGTGGACGGGAATTAGCTGTTTTTAGCCCTTTTCCAAGTTCATCTATTTTTCTTTTCAAATTGCCCAACCGCTTCAAATCAGCAATAAACTGAGAATTAATCCGTACCACAAGCGACCCCAAGTTTTGAGAAACAGACTGAAAAGTCTGCTTTTTTTTTGTCCAATGTTTTTTTCTACAACCAAAAATCAGACTTGACTATTCTTTAGCTGCCAATACCAAGCTATTTGAACTTTTGAGAATATAATCTGTTATCTTTAGATAATTTTTTAAGTATATGTCAGCAAAAGATATTGAATTAACAGGGGTAAAGGAAATCGCAAGAAGAGCAAATGTTTCTATAGGGACAGTAGATCGTGTGATCCATGACCGCAAGGGAGTATCACAAAATACTAAGGATAAGGTTAACGCAATTATTAAAGAGCTCGACTATCAGCCTAACATTTTGGCAAGAAGGCTAGCTTCTAAAAAACAGGTTGTTTTTGCTGTGCTGATTCCAAAGATTTCACAGGAAACAAATTATTGGGAGGCCCCACTGCTGGGTATTGACCAGGCAGGAGCGGAGATCAGTCCCTACGGAATTACCTTACAGAAATATTTATTCGATGTGAATGATAAAAACTCTTTCCTGGAGCAGATCAAGCTGATCGATCTTTCCATGGTACAGGGGGTACTTTTGGCACCAAGTTTTATTGAAGAGTCGGAACGTTTCGTGAAAAAGCTTGAAACAAGAAAAATACCATATGTATTTATCAACTCGGATATACAGGGACACGACAGCTTAAGTTATTTCGGTCCGGATCTTTATCAGAGTGGTTACCTATCTGCCCACCTGATGAAATACCTTGTTAAAAAAGATGACGAGATCCTAATCGTTAACATCTCACAGGAAATAGATAACCAGCATCACTTGTTGCGTAAAGAGCAAGGTTTTAGAAATTATTTTGCGGATAAAAAGCTAAAAAATGCAATCCTAAAGATTGATATCAAACAGACAGACTATACCTATATCAGCAAATCACTGGAAGATGTCTTAAAAAAACATAACATCGTAGCTGTTTTCGTCACCAATTCGAGGGTCTCCACTGTAGCTAAGTATTTATCAAAGACTGGAGATCAGCATAGAATTTTAATCGGATTTGATTATACCAAAGAAAACCTGACTTTCCTTAAAGAAGGTGATATTGATTTTCTGATCTGTCAGAAACCTAGGGAGCAGGGATATAAAGGGCTGATGGCATTATATCAATTTGTGGTACATGCTAAAATTGGAGAAAAAAACAATTTTATGCCAATAGATATTATCACGACCGAGAACTGCGATTTTTACCTGAATTAAAGCCTTCATATCATTCCTATTCCTATCAAAAACAAAGTAACATTCTTCAGCTTATTTGGAATTCACAATAATGTTTTGTTTATTCGTGTACGTTAACGTTAAGCACGGTAAACTATATGGACAAGAAGACTTATCATAAATCTTTATATATCATCGCGGTACTTTTCTTTGTCTTTGGTTTCGTGACCTGGATAAATGCAATGCTGATCCCGTACTTCAAAATCTGCTGTGAGCTCAACAATCTCGAGTCTTATTTTGTAGCTTTTGCTTTTTATATTTCTTATTTATTCATCTCCTTTCCCGCTTCCTTACTGCTCAAGAAATATGGCTTTAAGAACGGTATGATGATCGGTTTTTTTGTGATGGCTGTTGGTGCATTTATGTTTGTGCCAGCTGCACTATTGCGTAATTACCTATTATTTTTAGTCGGTCTGTTTACGCTAGGAGCCGGGCTGGCTGTTTTACAAACAGCAGCAAATCCTTATGTCACTATATTAGGTCCAAAAAACAGCGCAGCAATGAGGTTCAGTATGATGGGAATCTGTAATAAGTTTGCAGGGATTCTCGCTCCCTTGCTTTTTGCTGCGGTGGTACTCCAATCTTCGGATCAGGTATTATTTGAACAAATCAAGTCATTAGGAGCAGCTGAAAGGGCACCGATTCTGGATGAATTAATCAGAAGAGTGATTGTTCCTTATTTATGCGTAGGTGGAATCCTGGTTTTACTAGGTTTTCTGGTTCGTTTTTCTTCTCTGCCAGAGATTAATACGGAGCAGGAAGATGAGCTGACCGCAGCAACGAATAAAGGGAAGCGCAACATCTTTCAATTTCCACACCTCGTTTTAGGTGCAATTGCCATATTTGTTCATGTAGGGTCACAAGTAATCGCGGTGGATACCATTATCGGATATGCCCATTCCATGGATATTTCTCTTTTAGAAGCAAAGGTATTTCCTTCTTACACACTTGCCGCAACAATTGTCGGTTATCTCCTGGGCATCTCGCTGATTCCAAAATACCTTTCTCAGATTTTCGCACTGCGTGCATGTATCATTTTCGGGGTCATATTTACTTTATGCATCGTTTTTAGCAATGGCAGCGTGACGATATTAGGCCATAAGGCCGATATATCTATATGGTTCATTGTATTGCTGGGTTTTGCAAACTCTATGATATGGGCTGGAATCTGGCCATTGTCTATGGATCGACTAGGGCGTTTTATAAAAATCGGCGCTGCAATTCTGATCATGGGACTTTCCGGAAATGCAGTGATGCCACTATTATATGGCCACCTGGCCGATATTTATGGCTTACAGAATGCCTATTTAGTGCTTTTACCATGTTATGTCTACCTGCTATTTTATGCTTACAAAGGGTACAAACTCGAGCGCTGGGTTAGTTAATGTTAAATCACCTTTATTATTCTGCATAAAATTTCAAAATGAACTTAAACATCTTTTATCTCCATGAAGATTCCAATGTCTCTCCTGAACAGCTTTCAGAAAAACTAGCTGCCTTTCCCAAACATCAATTGAGCAATGATTCCTGGCCGGATATCGCTACAATTTGTACAGCCGACTTTACCATTGCCTACAGGAAGCAAGAGATTCTGTTAAAATTCAGGGTATACAATGATTATTTCCGCTCGATAAAAAGACCGATTAATACGGAAGTACACTTCGATAATTGTGTCGAATTCTTTGTTGCTTTTGATCAGTCTGATCAATATTATAATATTGAATTTAATTGTCTGGGGATTGGGAAGATGGCTTATGGCAGCCAAAAGGACAAAAGAACCTTATTGCAGGAATCTGTCGTACAAAAAATTCATACCTGGACAAAATCAAATACCAAGGGAGCAGTGTTTAACTGGGAGATGATGATGAGTATACCTGCAGAGGTGTTTGTCTTCCATCAAATTCAAAGCTTTGAAGGCCTTATTGCTAAAGCCAACTTTTATAAATGCGGAGATGGATTGCCAGACCCTCATTTCTTGTGCTGGAATAAGATTGTCTCTTCAGTACCTGATTTTCATAGTCCGGACTATTTTGGGGCTATCCAGTTTATGTCTGCGCAAGCGGAACCGGGTAGTTCTAAATGATCATAAGTATATTTTTTTAAATAAATTCGTGTACGTACCCGTTTATTTAATATATTAGCATTTAGATAGTTGTATTTGTTGCTCGACTGGATTTCTATCTGTCATTTACTAACCAAAACTAACCAAACAAGATGAAGAAATTTTTACTTTTACTGCCATTGATCTGGACTTGTAAGCAAGATGTGGCTGCTTTCAGCAAAGAGAAAGTACCAGACAGTGCTGTTGTATCGACATCCATACCCGCTGCAGCTACAACTTTAAAATTTGCTGGATACACCTGGATTATTAAAACCGGAACTGGTTTGGGACCCGGACCTAATTCCTGGGGCGAACGAAATGCCTGGGTAGATGCAGCAGGATTACTTCACCTTAAACTTTCTTATGATAAGGCGACGTTAAAATGGTTGTGTGCAGGGATTACCTCGAAGGAAAATTTTGGACATGGTACTTACCAATGGCAGATTCAGGGACCAGCCAGTACTTTAGATAAAAATGTGGTAGCAGGGCTTTTTCATTATGCTGGTCCTGATGGATTTAACGAACTGGACATTGAATTTGCACGTTGGGGAGAAGCAGCTAAACCTAACGTAAATTATAGCGTTTACCCAGCAGCCGGAAGTAAGGGAAAGCAGCAGCGGATCACTACAGAGTGGAAGCAATCTGGTGGTACAGCAAGTACACACCGCTATACCTGGACTAATGAATCGGTTGTAGTTAAAAGTATGAACGGCTTCTATAATGATGATACAAATATGTTCTTTACACATACTTTTTTGCCTCCTTTAGCGGTCATACCAACAGATAAAATGCCAGTAAAAATGAATCTCTGGTGTTTCCGCGGTATGCCTCCTAGCGATGGAAAGGAAGTAGAGCTGGTCATCAGAAGCTTTAAATTTACTCCAGCTCCATAATAAAAAAATTTGACTTTTAATCGTGTACGTAAACGTTTTATTGTCCTTAGTTTAGTAATTTACAACACCTAGTAGGAGAGGGCAGAACTGTTACCGTTGATGCCGATCTAATCTATCAACCAAATAAAACCGCTAATGAAAAAGATATACTTAATGGCCATGATGGTCGCATTTTCCATGCTCAGTGCCTTTGCCCAGGTCAACCCCGATAAAGGGACAGGATTTACTTTAACCGGGCAGGTAACTGATGCAAAAACGAATGAGAGCCTGATAGGTGTTTCAATTCGTGTGCAGGGAACAGATAAAGGTACTGCAACAGATAAGAATGGTAAGTTTAGTCTGGGTGTAAATCCTGGGGCAGTTATTTTGGTCAGCTATATTGGTTACCAGAATCAGACTGTTAACGTCGGAGATCGTAAAACCTTGGATATCAAACTTGCGGAAAGCGGAAAGCAGCTTTCTGAAGTCACGATTAATGTGGGCTACGGTACTCAAAAGGTGAAAGAAGTAACTGGCGCTGTCGGTTCAATTTCAGCTAAGCAGATGGATAACCATGCGCTGGGGGATGTGAATTCCAGTCTTCAGGGAAAAATTGCCGGACTTCAGATTACGAGCAATTCCGGAGAACCAGGTGCTGGTGCCACAGTTAGAATTCGTGGTGCGTCTTCAGTCAATGGAAGCAGTCAGCCACTATATATTGTAGATGGTGTTCCTATCAACGCTGATACTTATGGTGGTGGATTGGTAGATGATGCCTCTACTTTCAGTCCTTTGGCAGACTTGAATCCCCAGGATATAGAATCGGTAGAAGTATTGAAAGATGGAACCGCATCTATATATGGTTCCAGAGCATCTAACGGTGTAATTATCATCACTACTAAAAGTGGAAAAAATGCGAAGAAGCCAGAAATACAGTTCTCCGCTAATGGAAGTATTGCTGACATCACCAGGAAAATTGGCGTGCTGAATGCCCCGCAATTCAGAAGCGCATTTATAGACGCGATATATAATTTCACAGGAGCACAGACCACTAAAGTTTCGGTGATAGATTCCCTGCATCCCTATTATAATAAGTCTAACAATTGGCAGGATCTGATGTATCGTACCGCGTATCAGTATAAAGCTGATGTGAGTGTCAAAGGCGCTTCTAAGGATAATAATATGAATTATTTTGTGAGCGCGGGCTATAAAGATATAGATCCTATTATCATCAATACTAAATTTAAACAAGCTTACGGTTCTGCAAAGGTATATTATACAGTGAATAAGACCATTTCTGGAAATACGAACTTCAATGTATCTACTAATGATTACAATAGAATCCTCAGCGGACTAAGCAACCAAAGCGCGATTTATCAGGCTTTAAGTACCATGCCTGTTTATTCACCTTACGATCCCATCACAGGACAGCTGATTCCGCTTTTAGAGGGAAGTAAGCCCAATCCGATTGCCATCTCTGAGCTGGCAGCCAATAAAATCAATAGGTGGAGGATGTTTGGAAATCAGGACCTGAGGTTTAAAATTATAAAAGGCCTGGAATTCAAAACTACTTTAGGCTTTGACTATTCGAATACAGAGGAAACAAATTTCACGCCCCAAACACTATTGCCGCAAGGTCAGATCAGTTCCTCTTACCTGACTACAGGGAAAAACTATTCTTTAATTAATGAGAATACATTAAACTACAGGACTACTCTGTCTAAAGACCATAACCTTACTTTTCTGCTTGGACAGTCCTATCAGAAATTCACCGACAATACGGTCAATGTGATTGGCAGGGGCCTGATTGATGCCACCATTACCTCTATCAATGGTACCTCTGTGGTTTCACTTTACAATCAGAACATCGAAGAACATAGCTTGCTTTCTTACTTTACCAGGGCAAACTATGATTACAAAGGAAAGTATCTTTTCTCTGCGGTGATGAGAGCAGATGGTTCTTCAAGGTTTGGAGCGGATAATAGATTTGGATATTTCCCTTCATTTTCTGCCGGATGGAGATTATCGGAGGAAGATTGGTTTAAAAAAATCAGCTTTGTTTCAGATGCAAAGATCCGGGGAAGCTATGGTGTAACAGGTAACCAATCGATTGGGAACTATGCATGGCAGGGATCACTTACTAGTGTGGGTACTTATTTAGGAAATGTAGCCATCGTTTCGAATGGAGTTCCAAACGCATCCTTAAAATGGGAAACGACGAAACAATCAAACTTAGGTGTTGATCTTTCCTTTCTGAATGATAGAATTCGCTTCACTGCGGATGCATATCTGAAAAAGACAACAGGGCTGTTATTTGATGTTGCCGTTCCAGGGACGACAGGGTATTCGACTGTTCCTGCCAACTTTGGCAGTTTAGAAAATAAAGGACTGGAATTTACACTTTCAACAGTTAATATAGATAAGGAGTTCAAATGGAACTCCACATTCACCTTCTCGTTAAACAGAAATAAGGTACTTTCTCTTCCTGGCAATCAGGATTATCGCCCAAACATTTATAATATGGCCAGAGTTGGCGAAGCTGCAGGTGTGTTTTATGGACTTAAAGCGAAGGGCGTATACGCTTATGATACAGATAATGTTTACAAGCGAGATGCGGGAGGAGCAGTGGTTCCTTACCGTCAGGGATCTGCAAATGGATCGATCTATAAAGGTGGCGATGTCATTTGGGAGGATGTAAATGGCGATGGTATCATCAACGATTCCGATTTACAGGTAATTGGAGATCCAAATCCTGATTTTACAGGAGGTTTCCAAAATGAATTCAGCTACAAAAACTTTACGCTTTCTACATTAATCACCTACAGTTTTGGGAACGACGTGTTTAATGAGGTAAAAAGAAATCTGGACGCTACCCCTTATGATCAGAATTTTACTACAGATCAGCTGAGAAGATGGAGAAAACCAGGGGATGTAACTGATGTTCCAAGATTGGTGAAAACTGATCCAATGCTGAACAATGCCATCTCCAGTAGATTTGTAGAAGATGGTTCCTTTATCAGGATTCAAAATGTTGCACTGAATTATAGAATTCCAGCAAAAACTTTAAGCAGGTTAAAAGTAAGCAATGCTACAATAGGCTTCTCAGTAGTTAACCTGTTCACATTTGGTTCCTACACGGGTTATGATCCCGAAGTCAGCTCCTCAACCAATGCATTGGCGGTTGGTATAGACCGGGGATCTTTCCCAAGAACCAGAACCTATAATTTATCATTGAACTTTAGTCTTTAATATTATGAAACGAAAAGATTATAAAATATACAGCATCATGCTGATCACATTGATTTTCTTATCCAGCTGTAAGAAGGCATTAGAAATCGATCCGACCACTTCTTATTCCAGTTCTAATTTCTGGACGGAAACCCCTCAGGCAACAGCAGCTTTGTATGGTGCATATAACCTTTTACAAGGAGCCATGGCACCGGAATCTGTTTTATACGGAGAAGGAAGAGCGGATAATGTGGTGATCAATCCATTAGCATTGAGCTCACAAACCTTAAACCTGTTAACGAATAACCTAAACTCAAGTCTGCCGATCACAAACTGGAGTGGTATCTATCAAGTGCTGAATCAAAGTAATTTAATTCTAAAGAACACGCGGGAGATGAAGGCGAAAGGATTATATGCGGGGAAAGATGCAGAATACAATAGTGTAAGAGGGCAGGCTTTCGCTATTCGAGCATTCTGTTATTTTTACATGACCCGTATCTGGGGCAAATTGCCTATAGTAACTGAACCGTTTTTAGATGCGAAACAAAATGTAAGCATTGCACGTTCCGATACGGCTGCGGTGTATGCACAAATTCAGTCAGATCTTGATTCGGCAGCATTGGCGCCAATCCCTGCATCGTATACCACAAGTTCAGCAACCAGAGCTCAATTTACAATGGGGGCAGTAAATGCCTTGTATACTGATTTTTATATGTGGCGTCATCAATATGAGAATGCATTGGTGGCTTCACAGAAAATCCTGACGAACTCTACCTATTCACTAGCGGCACTTTACAGTGCATCATCTACTGTAGATTATAATATAAATCCAGCATTAATAGACAATACTGCTTATGCGCAGATGTTTACTAAAGGGTTTTCTAATGAATCTATATTTGAAATCGATTACAACTTCGCAGAGCGGGCCACGCGATCATTTTTAATTACCGTTTATGGTGACCTTGGCTTTCAGCCTTTTTTCAAAGCCAGTGGTTACCTGTCCAGCAAATTCAGTTCAACAGATTTACGCTCTAAAGTTAATTTTGATACCAATTCAGGTATTGTTAAATTCTTTGAGAAATCGGGTTTCGTTCGTGGTACGCAGGACGACAAGAACATCATCGTCTATCGTTTAGCCGATATCATATTGTTACGTGCTGAAGCATTGAATAGAACCGGCAATATTCCCGGAGCAATGGCACTCGTGAATCAAATTAGAGCCAGAGCTGGAGCAACCGCTTATACAGAAGCTTCCTACAATGGATTGACTACTGATCAAATAGAAGACCTCATCCTTGACGAACGTGCGAGAGAGCTTTGTTACGAAGGAAAACGATGGTTTGACCTGGTACGCACAGGCAAAGCTATTAAAGTTATGGGGCCAATCAATGGATTGAGTCAAGCCGAAAATTTCCTTTGGCCATTGAGCCTTACCGAAATCAGGTTAAACCCGCTATTGGATCAAAATTCATATTATCAATAAAAATATTTAAAGATGAAAAAACTAAATCTTTACCCAAAAGTCATTTTTCTCTGCATGTGTATGCTCACAATTATGGGTTGTGGCAAACTCGAATTATTGAAAAATGAAGATAGTGATGGAGCCGATGCTGGAGCTAACCTCAAGGCCCAAACCATACAGCAGTTTTTGCTGGAAGACCACAGCTCAGATTTAACAGAACTTGACCTCTTTGCTTCGGCAGTGAAACGTGCAGGGCTGATGGATATGCTGGGGAAAACGGACGATCATACCGTGGTATTCTTAACCAACCCAGGAGTTAAACAACTTCTGGCAACGATAGGCTACACTACTGTTAATGATGTCCCTCCAGTAATTCTCAAAAACTTGTTGGGTGATCTGATCACCAAAGGCAAATTAAAGTCCACTGATCTTAATATCGATGAGACCAGGAAAATAGAAACCATTAATGGAAACTATATTTATTACTCCAGGAAATCGAACGCATCCGATCAATATGTGCTGACGATTAACCAGAATCCAACATTGGGCTCAACAGCAGCTCTGGTAAGGTCGCAGGATCTGGAATTTAACAACGGAGTGGCTCAAGTTACCGCACAGTTTACTTTCTACAGATTGTTAGACGATAAACCAGATGAAGCAGATCCAGGAGGCAATGTGATTACTCAAAAAATCAATGTAGCTAAAGACGTTTACATTCGTGGCGGTTCTGGCAATTCGAATGCGAATTTCAACGATTTGGCAACCATAGATTTAAAAGCGGTCAGCAATGCTGATGCTACTGTTGGTCGGATTGGGGTAATGCAGTTCCCATTGGAAAAACCAACCTTTGGCGACAAAATTGGTGCAGCAAGAATGTATGTCTATGTTTACAATACAGGCTTAACACCTACCACCACCTTCTCATTTTCTGCGCATTTGGGAGAAAATAAAGATTGGGCGGAAACTGCCATTACCTGGAACAATGCACCGACTCATAATTCCGTTCCAATTTCCACCTTACCTATTCCTGGGGGAACTACCGGATGGGTTTCTTTTGATGTGACCTCCGCAGTGAGTCAGCTGTACGCAAATAATCAAACCTTTATCAATGTATTCCTAAAACATAATGTTGACAACTTCATTAAGCTTCGCCCAAGGGAATTTTCGGCAGGAGCTTTCAGTTCCTATCTCAGCATCAGTTCTCCACCACAGACACTATTGAAGCTAGGTCTGGTAAATGTGCTGAATGTTTCTGCCCTTGAGCAGATTGCACCTTTAACACTGGCTAACCTGAAAATGGAAGGAACAATTGACAATAACATTACCTACACGGTAAAACAGGTTCCAACAGCTGGTTTCTTAGTGAAATATGGGATTCCGCTTGCTGCAAATGCTTCTTTTTCGCAAGCTGATCTTGCAAAAGGAGCAATTAAATACCTATACGGCGGATCAGGCAGTACGGATAAAATCATTTTTGAAGCTAGAGACCATAATGGTGGTTACTTTGAATCACAACTGAGCCTGGATGTTGCCATTAAATAAACCCTGTCTGGTATTTGCTTAAACCAATATTCGGAATAAAAATAAATATTATGAAAAGAACAGTATTTCTTGTGATGCTTTTAACTTCAATTTTTGGTTATGCAAAAGCATTTCAAAATGAGCTAAATGATCCGGTTTCCCCATTTTCAGTAAGAGGATTTCACCTCGATCTACGTATTCAGGCCATCCCTATGCCGGCATTAAAAAAGCTTGCATCACAATTGGTGGAGGGCGGTATCAATACCCTAGTGATGGAATGGGAGGCTACCTATCCTTTTCAGGAAGAACCTTTGATCCCTAATCGTTTTGCTTATACAAGAGAAGAAGTAAAGGATTTTATTGCCTACTGTAATTCCATAAAATTGGAGGTTATTCCACTTCAGCAAAGTTTCGGACATGTGGAATATATTCTTAGAAATCCTAAATACAAAGACCTGAGAGAAGATCAGAAAGATTACTCTCAGGTGAATCCAATTCGAGAAGCCGAAGCTAAAAAGCTTTTCACGACGCTTTACAAGGATCTGATTGCTACGCATAATTCTCCTTATATCCATATTGGTGGTGATGAAACCTATCTTTTAGGACACTCAGAAGAATCTAAAAAGAAAATTAAAGCAGTTGGTATCGGAAGACTATACGGCGATTATATCAAAATGCTTTGCGAGGTGGTAGTGGGATTGGGTAAAAGGCCGGTTCTTTGGGCAGATATCGCTTTGAAATATCCAGAGGCATTGAAAGGATTGCCAAAAGAAACCGTTTTTATTGATTGGAATTACGGATGGGACATCAATATGTTTGGCGACCATGAGAAGTTGATGAAGAGTGGGTTTGAGGTATGGGGAGCACCTGCAATCAGGAGTCATCCAGATAATTACTTCCTTACTCAATGGGGGAAACACTTTAAAAATATCTCTGATTTTGTGCCATTGGCAAAGAAACTGGGGTATAAAGGCATCATTATGACTTCCTGGTCGACTTCTGGATTGTATGCTCCAGTATTCGAAACCACCAGAGATATCGTAGATCTTTATGCAATCCGTCGTGTTTATCCCATCAGTGGATTTAATATGCTGATTGCGGCCTTTATTGAATCTATAAAATCCGAAAAAGCATTAGATGCTGAAAACTTCATTTACAGGTATGCCAAATCGCAATATGGCCTTGATGAAAACGATGCTAAGGTGTTTTGGAAAGCCGTTTCAGCTGTTCCTTTCGAGATTACACAGGGAAAACCTATCCATACCGATTTAAGCATTGGTCAAATGCTGGATAGTACTAGAAACGCAGCACTTACCCTCGGGAAACTGAAGCCGGTTAAAAATGCAAAAGAGTTCGAACATTACCGCTTAATGGCTGCTATTCGAGTACAATACCTGACATACCAGTCGATAGAATCCAGGGCAAATGCACCCGAAATGGATGCTGAAAAACTTAAGCCATTAATTGAGGAACTGGAAGCATTACGTACCAGGGAACTGGACAAGAAGTTTATCGCAGCCAATTCTGAGGTGATGTATCCTTCAGAGATTGCACAGGAAAATGAACTAAGGAGCGCAAAAATCCGCGTATTGCTGGACAGGTTGAAAAGAGTTAAATAACCCTACTTATCTATCATTAAAGAAAAGAAAATTGTATAAAATAATCTATAGTTACGTACTGCTGATGCTGTTTATTGGAACAGCTGGCCATGCGGCTAAGCAACAGTATTCAACACCAGATCAGCTGGAAATTGGCTGGCAGGTTTACGAAAATCATTATCTGGGTAAAGATCAGACACTTTTTTCAATTAGCATTAATAACCATGCAAAGCAGCCCTTTCCAAAAACAGGTTGGAAAATATATTTTAACCTGGGAAAAAGAGTGACCACAGTCTCCGGAACACAGCAGCTTGAAATAAAGCATGTAAATGGTGGCCTTTATTATATTTCTCCAGGTAAGGACTTTAAGTCGCTTGCGCCTGGAGAAAACCTGGATCAACAGTTTATTTCCAATTCCTGGGTAGTGAATAGCAGTGATGCACCACAAGGATTTTACTTGGTATGGGATAATTCTCCGGGTACTGGCATCCCTTTAAAGGAGGTTAAAATCTCCACTCCGAAGGATCAGCATAAAATGGATAGGTTTGCTGGAGACAAGGAGTTAACCCAAGCACAGCTTTACCTGTCGAACGAACGTGGCAAAACTGGAAATAGCAGTCTGCCAAAAATATTCCCAACACCACTTTCTTACACAGAAACACCGGGCCATTTTAAATTGGATCATAGCGTTACTTTAGTATCAGATCCTGACTTTGACAATGAAGCGCAATTGTTTGCGGAGGAGCTGAAATCGATAACCGGAAAAAGACCTTTAGTCTCCAATAGTCCAAAAAATCCGGGAACAATCAGGCTTAAAAGAGATGCTGCTATTAAAAAAGACGAATATAGTCTAAAGGTAAGTCCAGCTGGCATTATAATTTCTGCCAATGGCCCTAAGGAAATTCATTACGGCATTCAATCATTAAAAGTGATGCTGGATCCCTCAGCCTATGCTGATCAGGGAAAAAAGAAGGCACTACTGGTAAAGTGTGTAACAGTGGTGGATCGTCCTGCTTTCGGATTTAGGGCAATTATGCTGGATGTCGCTAGAAATTTTCAGTCTAAAGAAGAAGTCATGAAGCTGATTGATTTATTGTCATTGTACAAACTCACTACGCTTCACCTCCATCTCAATGACGATGAAGGCTGGAGATTACAGATCAATGCTTTGCCCGAACTGACTAGTGTGGGGGCGCAACGTGGACATGGATTAAATGAACAGGAAAGCCTGATGCCTGCTTATGGATCTGGTCCGATTGCTGGGCAACCCTCTGGAAGTGGCTTTTATTCAAGGGCAGACTTTATTGAGATCTTAAAATATGCCGCAAGAAGGCACATCAATATTATCCCGGAAATTGAAACACCTGGTCATGCCCGTGCCGCGATCGTGTCCATGCAGGCCAGATACAATAAAATTATAAAATCAGGTGATACCCTAAAAGCAAAACAATATCTGCTCAGAGATATGGCAGATTCTTCAGTTTACCGTTCTGTACAGCAATGGAATGATCATGTGATGGATGTTTCTATGCCCTCCGTATACAACTTCCTGGAAACTGTTACAGATGAAATAATTGAGATCTATAAACTGGCCGGCGCGCCATTGCAGACCATACATTATGGTGGAGATGAAGTGCCTGCAGGGGTATGGACAGGATCTCCATCTGTGAATGCATGTAAAGCAACGCATCCGGAAGTGAAAAATGCTGCTGATCTTTGGGACTATTTTTTCAGTCGCATTGCAGCCATGCTGGATAAAAGGAAATTATACCTTTCTGGATGGGAAGAAACGGCATTGCGGAAATCAACTGTTGCCGGTGAAAAAAAATGGCAGCCTAATCCGCTGTTCCTCGACAGAAACTTTCATGTGAATGTATGGAATAACATGTCGGGCAATGAAGACCTGGCGTATAGACTGGCAAATTCAGGATATAAGGTCATACTTTCATTTGTGACCAATTTCTATTTTGATATGGCCTATGTCCGTGAGTTTGATGAGCCAGGATTCAATTGGGGTGGTTTCATCAATTTGGAACAAGCCTATAAATTTATTCCTTTTGATTACCTGAAAAACCAGCATACGGATTATGTGAATAGGCCATTGCCTAAATCAATGCTCCAGCAATTTGAACCATTAACCGAAGTCGGCAAGCAAAATATATACGGTATTCAAGGACTTTTATGGACTGAAACGGTAAAAACTGCTGAGCGATTGGAGTACATGTATTTACCAAGGCTTCTGGCTTTGTCTGAAAGAGCATGGGCTTCCACACCGGCATGGGCAACGATGCCAGATACTTTAAAAGCGAAGCAATTGTATGAGGCCAACTGGTATCAGTTCAGTTCATCTGTGAGACGGGAGCTGAACCGCCTGGATCACTATGCCGGAGGCTTTGAATATCGGATACCTACGCCAGCAATTATGCTGCGGGATGGAATGGTTTCTGCCAATACGGATGTTCCCGGATTTAAAATTTACTATACTACAGACGGATCCACTCCAACTGTAAAAAGTAAACGCTATCAACAACCAGTTCCCCACTTAAAAGGACTTCGTTTCCGTGCATTTAATGAGATCGGAAGAGGAGGGGAAGTTGCGAAAAATAACACTGAAGAAAATGGAAAAGATCAAGCTATATAATGGTAAAATAATTACTCCCCATCGTACGATTAATGGGGGCTGTATCATTATCGAAGGAGGAAAGATATTGGAGGTCAGCACTGCTGATATTCCTGTTGAAGATGCGCTGGAAATAAATGCAATGGGCAATTATATTGCACCTGGATTTATTGATTTGCATGTTCATGGTGGGGGGGGGCACGATTTTATGGATAACGAGCCTGAGGGTTATTTAGCCATTGCAGCACTACATGCCAAACATGGTACAACAGCACTCATGCCTACTACATTGAGTAGTGAGCATCAGGATTTAATGGATACTTTAAGTGTATATGAAACTGCCAATGCCAGAAATGTGAATGGTGCACAGTTTATAGGGATACACATTGAGGGGCCGTATTTCTCCATGGAACAGCGAGGAGCACAAGACCCAAGATATATCAGAGCGCCGGTTCCGGCAGAATATCAGGAGATCATTGCCAGTTCCAGGTCTATTAAACGCTGGAGTGCTGCACCGGAGCTTAGAGGGGCCCTGGAATTTGCGCAATACCTTAGCGAAAGAGGGATTTTACCCTCCATTGCACATACCAATGCGATATATGAAGAAGTATTGCCGGCATTTGAAAAAGGTTTCAGACATGCGACACATTTTTATTCCTGTATGTCGGGGGTTTCCAGGCGAAATGCATACCGTTATGCAGGAGTAATAGAAAGTGCTTATCTGCTGGATGCGATGACTGTAGAAATCATCGCAGATGGGATTCATCTTCCAGCACCATTACTCAAGCTGGTACTCAAAATAAAAGGGGCAGACCGAACTGCGTTGGTTACTGATGCGATGCGCGCAGCGGGTATGCCGCCAGGGCCAAGTATTCTTGGTAGCCGACGCGATGGTCTGGAGGTGATTGTGGAGGATAATGTGGCTAAACTAAAAGACAGGACTGCCTTTGCAGGTAGTGTGGCTACGATGGATAGGTTGGTAAGAAACATGGTAACCATGGCTGAGGCTACATTGGAAGATGCGGTTAAAATGGCTTCCCTTAGCCCGGCAAATATCATCGGTATTGGCGATCGAAAAGGATCGCTGGTAGCAGGCAAAGATGCAGATGTCGTTATTTTCGATGAGGAAATAAATATTTTGCGAACGATGGTGGCTGGAAAAAGTATATATGAAAAATTAATTTAAAACGAATGGTACTAGAAAAAGATTTAAGTCTGCCTAAGGTTAATATTTACGAGTCAAGGAAACTAATGGGAGAGGCGGCAGCCAGCCGGCTTGCCAAAGAGATGGATGCTGTTCTGAAAAATAAGGAGGAGGTTAATATCGTATTCGCAGCAGCACCTTCACAAAATGAATTTTTGACCGCTCTTTTTTATGAGCCGATCAATTGGGAACAGGTGAATGCTTTTCATATGGACGAATACATCAGCCTGGATGAAAATGCGCCCCAAAGATTTGGGAATTTTTTAAAAGAGCGCCTATTTGAAAAGTTCAATTTTAAGGCTGTTCATTATTTGGATGGGAATGTTGAGGACATTCAGTCAGAATGTAAACGTTATTCCACATTGCTTGAAAATCATCCGATTGATATCGTTTGTATGGGGATAGGTGAAAATGGGCACCTGGCTTTTAATGATCCTCCTGTTGCCAATTTTAACGATCCTGAAAACGTAAAAGTGGTGACGCTTGATTTGCCATGCAGACAGCAGCAAGTAAATGACGGATGTTTTGCCAGTCTGGAAGAGGTACCAACTCATGCCCTAACGCTAACAATCCCTGCGTTGATGAGTGCAAAAGTGATCAATTGTGTGGTGCCTGGACCAGCTAAAGCAACCGCCGTGCTAAATACCTTAACCAAGCCAATATGCAGCGATTTCCCATCTACAGCATTACGAAATCATAATGGGGCGATACTTTTTCTGGATATGGACAGCAGCAGATATATTCGATAGTGTAAAATAGTCCTTCAGGAGTTAATAAATGGAACAATCTTGTTTAATTCAATACTGAGTTATAATATTTAACTCCGGGGTATAAATATGATGCGTTCCCCATCATGCTGAAATTTGATTCTTGCAGGCTTTCAGAAAATGTTTTATTCATTTAAAATAAAAACATCTATCTTGCAGGATCAAATATGGGGGTTTTGAGCTTTTTTTCAAGTATTAGTTGTTTTTTTCTGCTCTTACTTTCCTTACATCTGTTTTTCGCGAAACGTGGAGTAAAGGTGTTGAATCGTTTACTCTCAGTTATTTTTATTTCAAGATTCGGTCAGGTCCTGATCTTTTTACTCGTTAATTCCGGCGATAGCGCTATTTTTCCGTATTTCTACCAGCTGTTTACGCCAATTTATTATGCTGCTCCCGCCTGTTTCTATTTGTATGTAACCACTTTTATCAGTGGTCGCAGCCACCTTCGTAAATTTGAATGGCTATATTTTATTCCTGTTCTTCTAGCCATCATCCATGTGCTGCCTTTACCTGTTTCTTCGGTGATCAGATGGGAACTTATCGCTAATGAAATTGATCAGAATAAACAGCTTTTTGTGACGGAACGAAGCGGTTTATTTCCCGGCTGGTTTTATTACCTGGGGAGGCCATTCTTATTGCTAACCTATCTGACTGCAACTTGGATTGCCATATTAAGATCAAAAGTGCGGATTGAAAAAATGGATGCTGGTGCTAAAAAATGGATTTTCTTTTTCCTGAGGGTAGCTACTTTCTTCCAGTTGATCAGCTTTATTCCCTTACTGACATTGGATTTAGAAGCACCTTTATTTAAAGCCTCTTTTATTCTGATCAATTGTACGGTGCTTTTGATGATTATTATATTCATCCTGCACCAGCCCAAATTATTTTATGGATACCTTTTTGTGGCGGTAGATCTGGACCAGGAGAAAGATAGTACAATTGATAAAGTTAGTCTAAATGATCCCGAGCTGCCTAAGGCTATAGCTGTACCCAAAAAAACAACGCGCTTACCTGATCAGTTGATCGGTTATGTCGATTCGATGAAATTTTTTATGGAAAGTAAAAGACCCTACCTCCAGTCCGACTTCCAAATAGTTGATTTAGCCAACGAACTCAATATTCCAGTGCATCATTGTTCATTTGTAATTAATAGCTCTTTCGATAAAAATTTCCGCGACTGGATTAATGGCTATCGGATTGCTTTTTTTATCAGGCAATATCCACTTAAATCCCATAGGATGACGATCGAAGCAATAGCCTACGAATCGGGGTTTAAGAGTCTGACGACTTTTTATAATGCCTTTAAAAAAGAGACAGGCTTGATGCCTAAAGCCTTTTTTTTACAGCAGCTTGTATCGTAAAACCCCTTCTTTTTCTATAACTATTCAATGGTTGCAGGAAGATTAAGGTATTTTTAGGCCATTCATGATGATCTGAGCGTACATTTGTCAATAATAGAAAAATTCATTTTTCCTCTATTCCAAATTAATCAGCTCTATATGAAACGCACGTTACTCTTTTGCATCTCCCTATTGTTATTTTTTTGAAAGCAAAATCTCAGGGTATATAAATAATAAAATACATAGTGTCGCAATGCCAGTATAAGTTTCCTGTTGTCCCGTTTTTTTCAATGGTGATACCAGGCGAATCTAATTACTTCCGCAGGTTTTATAACAACAGCAAACGCTGACTCTCAGGTAGCAGGCAGCCCTTAGGCGATTAGGGCTGCTGCTGCTAATTATTCAAACCAAGTTTACGGTATTTAGCAGCTATCGCAGGTTGTTGAAGTCTTCAACTAATTGTTATCTTTGCATAGGTGATGAAGGATCAAAAGATATATTATAAATGGCAGATAATGAGATTTTTATTGGTCTTTTCTCTGCTGCTGTCTTTTTTCTGTACTTCCGGATATATCGGCTATTCTACGCTCCAACCTCAAAAACACCTTACAGAAGCTCGCTGGTCTAAACAGCAAAAATCGTTATCCCGCAGTGTTCATTACCAGGCCGGACTAAGCGTTGAAATTTCAAGTCATGTTAGTTTATTACGGAGCAGCTTTGAACATTCCGCAAGGTTGAACTATACAGGTTTACTAAAAACAAAACTGAATCAGTTAGCTGAAAAATTTAAACGATTTAAGTCTGGTACATTGTATCAGGAGCTTTTTATTGAATTCATCCATCATCAAAATACCCCTTCCATCCGATTCATTTCTTGCCTGTTTCGGGCATATTCCATGAATTAATCAAAGCTGCTTGGAGGCAATCATTGTCAGTCAGAAATTTTTGAATTTTAATCAATCACATGCGAAGTTTAAAGAAAGCTTTGAAGCTATTGTGCTGGGCTTTGCTGATTATTTTGGCTTCATTTGGCATTGGGATAAGTGGTGGTGTAGCCATACCTGCCAATAGAAGAAGAGCGGATGATCCCATTACCATCGAAATGGTAGATTTAGATCTTCAGCAATCAACAGTCAAAGCCGAGGAAGAAGAACAGAAATCCTGAATTTAGAAATAACCATCAGATAAGGGCCGACATGATTTGAAAGTGCCAGCTTCTTATCTGTTTTTAGCTTAATGCCATATTGTAAAGAATAAAGCGACTGCTGCTGCACCCATGATGAAAAAAGTGGTCCAAAGCAATGTCTTCGATAACCATCCGCTTTTGTATTCCCCCATAATTTCATCACTTGCCGCAATTTTAACAATCAGATATAATAGAGGTACAGCTGCTATACCATTAATTACCGCCGTATACACCAAGGCCTTTACCGGATCGATTCCTATGAAATTGATGAATAAACCAATGAATGTGGATATGATAATAACGCCATAAAAGCCATGTGCTTTTTTGAGTTTAAGATTAAGACTGGCACTCCAGTCGAACGCTTCGGCAACGGCATAAGCCGCCGATCCTGAGAGTACAGGGACTGCCAGCAAACCAAGTCCAATGATACCTACGGAGAAGATTAATTTGGCCAGGTAACCGGAATTAGGAAAGGAGTGTACTAAGGGTTCAAGTGCTTTGGCTGCATCTGCTGCATTTTTCACATCAGTAATCCCGCTGCCATGCAGTACAGTAGCACCTACTAATAGAATACACCAGGTGGTAAACTCTGAAATGATCATGCCTACATTATTATCTTTACGCATGGCATGGATATTTGGCCAGCCGATCCTTGGTTTCCCATCCCTGATCAGGCCCTTTTCCTTTTGTTCCTCCACCTCCTGTGAGGCCTGCCAGAAAAACATATAAGGGGTGATGGTGGTTCCAAACACGCCCGTGATGATAAACAGGAAATCAAATGAGAATTCAAAATGTGGAATCACAGTGGCTTTTAACACCGTTCCCCATGGCTGATCAATCATGAATGCCGTAATCGGGTAGGCGAGTAGGGCGAGTGCCAGCCATTTTAAGATCTTGGAATAAGCCCTGTAGCTGGTGAAAATTTCGAGCATCAGGATGGTGGTAGTAAAAAAGAAGGTCAATACCACAAAATGTACAGGAACTAAGAGCTGTGCCGCTGCAGCCATCGCTCCAATATCTGCACCAATATTAATGGTATTGGCCACTACCACCAGTCCAACTACTGCATAGAGCACATTGCGGCTGTAATGTTCTTTAATGACGGCAGCAATACCTTTTCCGGTCACCAATCCTATTCTTGCACAGGCCTCCTGAACAGCGGTCATGAAAGGGAGCATATACAATGCAGTCCACAGTTGCCCGTATCCAAATTGTGCCCCGGTTTGAGAATAGGTCGCAATACCTGATGGATCATCATCCGCAGCCCCTGTAGTAAGTCCTGGCCCTAAAAGGCTAAAGAATTTCTTGATTTTTCTGATTCGAAATTTTGCGCTGTGCTTTAAGGCCATAGGTAGGGAGCGATTAATCTGTTATAGCTAACTAAATATACTAGCTAATTTATTAATATCCGAGTTTTCTATGCAGTTGTTCTTCTATATTTCTGTGGATGATGTGCTCCTATGCAGTTCTGTTCTGGAACAGGACTGCCGCTTCCTTGAATAAGGTCTGTAAGAGTTTTTGGCCCTACAAGGCCCTATCAGCCCCCTACTAGTACCTAGCTAAAGCTTCACAGGTTGCGCGCACATGGGGAAGAGTAGTCATTACTGAAACTCATACTGCTAAACTGAATATTTTGATATTTTATCATTTTTCAATTATTGAGGGCAGCGATAAAGAAAAGGCTTGAAATTAATCACCTTCCAATGGAGGTAATCTCTCTTCCAAATATACGACAAAAAAGATCAGATCAGGGTCATAACTGAGGCAATCTACCTGTTTTTGTCCGATGTTTGTTGTTATTTTAGTCATTTTCAATTGCATCATTATTACTTTTTAAAGTATCTTTGCAGCACTTTATGAATATGATCTTTTTCTTCGAAACCCCATCTGCCAAGATTTACGTCTTGCAAGTAAACCGGAGCCTGACACCAGCTGATATTTCAAAATTAAGTTGGCTGTTTGGAGGCGCGAAAGTTAAAACCGAAACTTCCTTAAATGGTTTCTTTGTTGGCCCAAGGGCAGCAATGGTAACCCCATGGAGCACAAACGCGGTAGAGATTACCCAAAATATGGACCTTCATGGTATCGTTCGTATTGAGGAGTTCGAAACGGTCACTGCTGATGCTTCGGACTATGATCACATGTTGTTTCAAAAATATGAAGGACTAGGTCAGGATGTCTTTACGACTAATGTTCAGCCAGAAGCGATTCTGGAAATCTCTGATATTGCTGCTTATAACAAGCAGGAAGGATTGTCATTGAGCGACGAAGAAGTAAATTACTTAAACCAGCTAGCTGAAAACCTGGGTCGTAAGCTTACAGATTCAGAAGTATTCGGTTTCTCTCAGGTAAACTCTGAACACTGTCGCCATAAAATCTTCAACGGAAGATTCGTGATCGACGGAGAAGAAAAACCTTATTCTCTATTCAAAATGATTCGTCATACTTCAGAAGCACACCCTAACGGAATTGTTTCTGCGTATAAAGATAACGTTGCCTTCGTAAAAGGTCCGGTAGTACAGCAATTTGCTCCAAAAAGAGCAGATGTGCCTGATTATTACCAGGTAAAAGATTTCGAATCTGTAATTTCTATTAAAGCGGAAACACATAACTTCCCAACTACTGTGGAACCATTTAATGGTGCTGCAACTGGTGCTGGTGGAGAAATCAGAGATAGGTTAGCAGGCGGACAAGGGTCATTACCGCTTGCAGGTACTGCAGTTTACATGACTGCCTTATCAAGATTAGAAGAAAATCGTCCCTGGGAAGCTGGTGTTGACGAAAGAAAATGGTTATACCAAACACCAATGGATATTCTGATCAAAGCCTCTAACGGAGCTTCAGACTTTGGTAATAAATTCGGACAACCGCTAATTACTGGTTCTGTGCTTACTTTCGAGCATGAAGAAGAAGGCAGAAGATTAGGTTACGATAAAGTGATCATGCTTGCCGGTGGCGTTGGCTACGGTAAAGCAGATCAGGCTTTAAAACATAAACCAAGTACAGGTGATAAAATTGTCATCTTAGGTGGCGAGAACTACCGCATTGGTATGGGTGGTGCTGCGGTTTCTTCTGCAGATACTGGTGCACTAGGTTCCAGCATCGAGCTGAATGCAATTCAGCGTTCTAACCCTGAAATGCAGAAAAGAGCAGCCAATACCGTTCGTGGTATGGTGGAAAGCGATATTAACCCTATCGTTTCTATTCATGATCACGGAGCTGGTGGTCACTTAAACTGTCTTTCTGAACTAGTTGAAGAAACAGGTGGATTGATCGACCTGGATCAGCTTCCGGTTGGAGACCCTACGCTTTCTGCGAAAGAAATCATCGGAAACGAATCTCAGGAACGTATGGGATTGGTCATCGGCGCAGACAGCATCGATATTCTACATAAAATTGCTGATCGTGAGCGTAGCCCAATGTATACCGTTGGTGAAGTAACCGGCGATCACCGCTTTACTTTCGCCTCTAAAACTACTGGCTTAAAACCAATGGACTTAGAGCTGAAAGACATGTTTGGCAGCTCGCCAAAGGTGGTAATGGAAGATACGACAATCGACAGGAAATATGAGCCTGTTACTTATGATATCAATCAATTGGATACTTATTTGGAGCAGGTATTGCAACTGGAAGCAGTAGCATCGAAAGACTGGCTGACTAATAAAGTTGATCGTTGTGTAGGTGGTAAAGTGGCCAAACAACAATGTACAGGTCCATTACAATTGCCATTAAACAACTGTGGGGTAATGGCACTGGATTATCAGGGAAAAGATGGTATCGCGACTTCAATTGGTCATGCACCAATCTCTGCTTTGATTGATCCTGCTGCGGGTAGTCGTAACGCCATTGCTGAATCTCTTTCCAACATCGTTTGGGCACCATTAAAAGATGGATTGGATAGCGTTTCGCTTTCTGCCAACTGGATGTGGGCTTGTAAAAATGAAGGTGAAGATGCCCGTCTATATGAAGCGGTGAGAGCATGTTCTGAATTTGCCATCGAATTAGGCATCAACATTCCTACAGGTAAGGATTCCTTATCAATGAAACAGAAATATCCAGACGGAGAAGTAATTGCTCCAGGTACGGTGATCATTTCTGCCGGTGGTCATTGCGATGACATTACCGCAGTAGTAGAACCTGTTCTTCAGAAAAATGGCGGTTCAATCTATTATATCAACCTTTCAAATGATACTTATAAGTTAGGTGGATCTTCTTTCGCGCAGATCATGAACAAAATTGGTCATGAAACTCCGGATGTAACAGATGCTGCTCAATTTAAAAATTCATTCAATACGCTTCAGGAATTGATCAAAACTGGTAAAATCCAGGCTGGTCATGACATCGGCAGCGGAGGTTTAATCACCACCCTATTAGAACTTTGCTTTGCAGACAGAGACCTTGGCGCAGCCATCGATCTTTCTGAATTGAGCAATGAGGACCTGATTAAGGTATTGTTCGCAGAAAATATTGGTATCGTATTCCAGGCTGATCCATCTGTAGAAGGATTACTTGCAGAAGCAGGTGTAGCTTACCATAAAATTGGTATCGTGAAATCTGAGCCGGTATTAACGGTTAAAAACGCGACAAGCAGCCATAGCTTCGATATCGATCACCTTCGTGATGTATGGTTCAAAACTTCTTACCTGTTAGATCAGAAACAAGCAGGTGCGGTTAAAGCAAAAGAACGTTTTGATAACTACAAAAACCACGTACTAAATTATACCTTTCCATTACAGTTTGATGGTAAAAAAGCTTCTTTTGACGCGAGCAAACCAAGGCCAAAAGCAGCGGTATTGAGAGAAAAAGGAAGTAACTCTGAGCGTGAACTGGCAAATGCCATGTACCTTGCAGGTTTCGACGTGAAAGATGTACACATGACAGATTTAATCTCTGGCCGTGAGACTTTAGAAGACATCCAGTTTATCGGTGCTGTTGGAGGTTTCTCTAACTCAGACGTATTGGGTTCTGCAAAAGGCTGGGCTGGTGCTTTCTTATACAATGAAAAAGCAAGAGTAGCTTTAGAAAACTTCTTTAAACGTGAGGATACACTTTCAGTAGGTATCTGTAACGGTTGTCAGCTGTTTGTGGAATTAGGATTGATCAATAAAGATCATGAAGAAAAACCTAAGATGCTGCACAATGATAGTCAGAAGCATGAAAGTATCTTTACTTCATTAACCATTCAAGAAAACAACTCTGTCATGTTATCCAGCCTTGCCGGAAGCACATTAGGGGTATGGGTTTCACATGGTGAAGGTAAATTCCAATTGCCGTACGCAGAAGATCAGTATGGTATCGTAGCGAAATATGCTTACGAAAGCTATCCTGCCAATCCAAATGGTTCTGATTACAACACCGCAATGATGTGTGATAAATCAGGAAGACACCTGGTGATGATGCCGCATATTGAACGTTCATTGTTCCAATGGCATTGGGCTAACTATCCGAAAGGACGCAAAGACGAAGTAACTCCATGGATGGAAGCTTTTGTAAACGCCAGACAATGGCTGGAAAGCAAATCTAAATAAGCGATTTTTTTTAAACGCCTCCCGATTCAAATTGGGAGGCGTTTTTTCGTTTATAAGGAACCAGATTCCTACTTTAGCAATGCTTAATAAAAACATTGTTATGAAAAATGTCCTGCTGGCCAGTACCTCTACCTTATATGGAGCGGAATATCTTGCTTATCTATTGCCGGAATTGTCTGCCTTTTTTGCCGGTGTTTCCGAGATCATATTTATTCCTTTTGCCCGCCCGGGAGGCATCAGCCATGATGACTATACCGAAAAGGTAAGGCAAACTTTTGCTGCTATAGGGATTAGCGTTCGCGGATTACATACTTTTCCTGAGCCGGAAACCGCAATCGCGGAAGCAGAAGGCTTTTTCACAGGGGGTGGAAATACCTTTTTACTCGTGCAGCAGCTACACAATTTAAACCTGATGGAAGTATTGAAACAAAAGGTAGAAAGCGGAGTTCCTTACTTAGGAACGAGTGCAGGGAGTAATATCGGAGGTGTCAATATGAAAAATACCAATGATATGCCCATTGTCTATCCCTCGGATTTTACAACAATGGGCCTGATTCCATTTAATATCAATGCCCATTACCTGGATCCGGATCCAACAAGTACACACAATGGCGAAACCAGGGAAACGAGAATCAAAGAATTTCATGTGTTCAATGATACGCCTGTAGTTGGACTTCGTGAAGGAAGCTGGATTCGTGTAAAAGGGGAGGCCATCACCACAGAAGGCAGCAAAAATTCCAGGATTTTTCTCACCGGGACAGTGCCTTATGAATTGGCACCCGGATCACCATTAAAATTCAGCTAAAACGGTTATGGAAAAAGCAACTTTTTATCCGCTCGGTGATTCCGCTATTGTGATTCAGTTTTCCGAGCTGATCAGCCCGGAAATTCATCAGAAGGTGAGGGCAGTTGCAGCTTATCTGGATGAATATGCTTTTGATGGATTCGTAGAATATACGCCGGCATTTACTTCGGTAACGGTCTATTATCAGCCCTGGGTAATCGATTATTCAGCGGTAAAGCCGCTGCTGGAAGAGATGCTGGACGATTTAATGGAAGAAGTAGAGATTCTTGAATCGGCAGCAATTGAAATACCAGTAGTATACGGAGGAGATCGGGGTCCGGATCTTGATTTTGTAGCCCGACAGCACCAATTGAGCACTTCAGAGGTCATCTCTATACATTCTGAAGCAGAATATGTGGTCTATATGATTGGCTTTGCACCCGGTTTTCCTTACCTTGGTGGGATGAGCGAAAAGATCTCAGCTCCTAGAAAGGAAAAACCTAGAGCAGTCATTCCTGCCGGTTCTGTGGGGATTGCAGGTCTGCAAACCGGAATTTATCCTATAGAAACCCCGGGTGGCTGGCAGATTATCGGACAAACTCCGCTGCAATTATTTGAGGTAAACAGAGCGGTTCCAGCTTTGTTAAAGGCCGGCGACCGACTCCGGTTTGTAGCTATTTCTGAAACTGAGTTTAAGAAAATAAAAAGGAATTAGATGGGAATTAAGGTCATAAAAGCAGGAATGCTAACTACTATACAGGATCTTGGTAGAATTGGATACCGTAAAGATGGAGTCATTGAAAGCGGGGCGATGGACAAAGATGCACTCCTAATGGGTAATTTATTACTTGGAAATGAGGAAACCGATGCTGGACTGGAGTGTACATTATCAGGACCATCACTTCTTTTCGAAAATGAGGCGTTGATTGCGATTACAGGTGCTGATTTATCGGCAGAAATTGATGGTGCTTCAATAGATAGGTACCGTCCAATATTGGTGCCTAAAGGTGCTGTGCTTTCTTTTGGCGAAGCTTTAGCCGGCTGTCGTGCTTATTTAACCGTTCAGGGAGGTTTTGATATTCCTCAGGTTTTGGGCAGTTACTCCACCTATCTCCGTGCAGGTTTTGGTGGTTTCGAAGGACGTGCTTTAAAAAAAGGAGATCAGATTGCCTTTAACCAGGACATTCCTGTTTTACCAGAGCGATTGAACTGGAGCTTAAGCCGAAGCATGTATACGTCATTAATCCCACAGGTAATTCGTGTGATAAAAGGTCCGGAATTTGATTTGTTCCAGGAGAAAAGTATTGCTGATTTACTCCTCAAAGAGTTTCGTATCAGTAATGCGGCAGATCGGATGGGGTATCAATTGGAAGGTCCGCTTTTACAACTGAAAACAAATAAAGAAATGTTATCCTCCGCTGTTGCATTTGGAACCGTGCAGGTCACTGCTCAGGGAAGTCCGGTGATTTTAATGGCAGATCATCAGACCACTGGTGGTTATCCAAGGATCTTACAGGTGCTCAGCGTTGATCTTGGGAAATTAGCTCAGCTGTCCCCAGGAAAGGTGATTCAATTTGAAATGCTAACCTTAAAGCAGGCACAGAAGCTGTTAACAGCCAGAACCGAAGAAATAAACCAGTTGAAGCAAAGCTTAACTTTTAAATATAAAAACCATGGCTAAAACTTTTAAGGTGGACCTGAATTGTGATATGGGCGAAGGATTTGGTGCCTTTGACATCGGCAATGACGCCGCAATTATGCCCTTTGTTTCCTCAGTAAACATTGCCTGTGGTTTCCATGCAGGAGATCCGGCAGTGATGAAAAGAACAGTTCGGCTGGCCATCCGTCATGGAGTAGCGATTGGTGCTCATCCAGGGCTTCCGGATCTTCAGGGATTTGGCAGAAGAGAGATGGCAATCACTCCCGAGGAAGCTTACGATATGGTGATTTATCAGGTTGGGGCACTCGATGCTTTTGTGAAAACGGAAGGTGGAAAGCTGCATCATGTGAAACCACATGGGGCTTTATATAATATGGCAGCAAAAGATAAAGCGCTCGCGGAAGCCATCGCCATGGCAATTTATAAAATAAATCCAGGTTTGATTTTATATGGGCTTTCGGGTTCAGAGCTGATTCTTGCCGGAGAAAGTGCAGGCCTGAAGGTGGCAAATGAGGTATTCGCAGACCGTACTTATCAGCAGGATGGAAATTTAACTTCCAGAAAACAGCCCAATGCCTTGATTACAGATCATTTATTAGCTGTTGCTCAAGTGATACAGATGGTAAAAGAAGGGACAGTGATTTCTGCACAGGGGACTTTAGTGCCTATCCAGGCCGATACCATTTGTATTCATGGGGATGGGAAATCTGCGCTTACTTTTGCAGAGCAGCTCTGTAAAGAGTTTCACAAAGAAGGACTGCTCGTTAATACTGTTCCCCAATGAAAGTGATCAAAAACAGAAGTGTCCTGATTGGGGCTGCATTTCTGATGGCTACCTCTGCGGTTGGTCCGGGATTTTTAACACAAACCACCTTTTTTACCCAGTCGCTTGGCGCAAGCTTTGGTTTTGTGATCCTGGTTTCCATTATTATAGATATAGGCGTGCAGCTCAATATATGGCGCGTAATTGCAGTATCTGAAAAAAGAGCACAGGATATTGCGAATATGCTTTTGCCTGGATTAGGTGGCTTCATCTCTTTTTTAATTGTTCTAGGTGGATTGGCCTTTAACATTGGAAATATAGCAGGTGCAGGTCTCGGATTACAAGCCTTACTGGGGATTTCTGTCATTAACGGGGCGATCTTTTCGGCTGCCTTAGCCATCGCAATTTTTATGGTTCGGGAAGCTGGAAAGGCAATGGATCGCTTTGCACAATTGATGGGTTTTATAATGATCATTGTGATCATCTACATCGCAATTACATCCGCTCCTCCAATAGGAGAGGCGGCAATCAGAACGGTTTTACCTTTAAAGATAGACTTTGTAAGTATTGTCACACTGGTTGGTGGAACGGTAGGCGGCTATATTACTTTTGCTGGCGGTCATCGTTTACTAGATGCCGGAGTGAAAGGAAAAGAAGCTTTACCTGCGGTAAATACGAGCGCAGTAATGGGGATTTCTGTGGCTTCGTTAGTGCGCGTATTCCTGTTTTTGGCTTCTTTAGGGGTGATTAGCCAGGGACTGACAATTGATGCGACGAATCCTACCGCCTCTGTATTTCAGCTGGCAGCGGGAAATCTGGGCTACCGGTTATTCGGATTGGTGATGTTTTCAGCTGCGGTAACCTCCGTAATCGGCTCTGCTTATACTTCGGTTTCTTTTATCAAATCTTTTAGTTCTAAAATCAGAGACCATGAACGGATCGTGATCATTGCTTTCATTCTTGTATCTACCTTGATCTTTGTATTGATTGGTAAGCCGGTCAAATTGTTGATTCTGGCAGGGGTACTGAATGGGTTTATCTTGCCGGTTACGCTCGCAACCATCCTTTTCGCAGCCTATAAAAAGAAGATTGTCGGAGATTATAAGCATCCTTTATGGCTCAGCATTTTTGGAGCTTTAGTGGTGCTGATTGTCGGATTTATGAGCATAAAAGTACTTTATGATATGATTTTTGGATAAGGCTGGCGGCTTAGTTAGAAGCCGCCGCCTGCAATGCCCTTTGTATAAAGCTTTGCTGTTTTAATTTTTCCTCCGCCTCAGTGATGGCCTTCAGCAGGTTGTTCTCCGTGTCGGTCACCTCAGATAAAATACGGGTCATGAGCTGCCATACCGGCTGCATTTTAGCAATCAGTTCTTCTCCTTTTGCCGTCAGCTGCACCAGCCGTTTCCGCTCATCTTTTTTGTCTTTTTTAGAACGGATCAGCTTTTGTTTTTCCAGTTCTTTCAGCAAGCTGATGGTGGAAGGATGGGTATAACCGATTTCCGTAGCCAGTTCTACAACGCCCAATGGCTGTTTGTGATGAAGCGTATAAATCACCGGAAACCATTTCGGTTCGAAATCAATTTCATAGGTTTTGTAGAGTAGGGCACCGTCTTTCCGGAGCTGCTCACTCAAGCGCTGTAAACGTGTAGAAAGGGCCAGGATACCAAGTTCGTCTATGACGTTCATTAGGATAGTTCTAATTGGTAAAATACGGAATCTCCACCCATCAAAGGGAATTGTACGGGCAGGGCCGATTTTTCCATTTTCAGAAAGCCATTTCTCTCATAAAAACGAAGGGCTGCTTCCAGTACTGGAACTGTTCCAAGATAAAGATGATCAATTCCATGGCTTTTGCAATGTGTGATCAGGTTTTCCAATAAACGCTGTGCAATACCAAGCTCTTTTCCTCGGTATTCTTTTTTTACAAACATTTTTCTGATGGCTGCTTCATGATCGTTGAATTTAATCATGGCAATGGTGCCTACCAATTTTCCGTCAATTGTTGCGCCCCAAAAGGAACCACCTTTTTGATAGTAAACTTCTTCTATCGCTAATAAATCCGGTTGATCGCTTAAAGTAATGGCTACCTTAAATTCGATTTGCTGGATGGGTAATATCAGGTCAATGATGGCTGCTGCGGATTCGTTTTTTATTTGTGAGATATGTACTTCCATTACTTTTTTTTATGGTACGGTACAAAACTACGTAGTTGACTACGTATATCCAAATCGTTTATTATATTTTTAATATATTTGTGTCCTTGTCAAAATTATATGTCCTGTTTCGGTTATTGCAATGATTGTGGGGAAATTCACGAATTGCCCTCAGTACTTGCTATCCCTCATTGCCATGAACTTATGGCGCAGCTTTCTATGTATAAAAGAATAGATTTTGATGTTCCTTTAGCATTGGCAGATCCAAGATTGTCTACTGATATTTTATACTCGAAAATGAGGGGACGCATGTTTGGGATCCTGGTTTGCGAGGACGCAGCAGGAAATGAAGTCATCCTTCGTGCCTTTTCTTCCAGACACAATGGGGTATGGAATGTAGCCGGATGGGTGCCACCACTAGTAGATGAACATGCTTTCGTAGCAGAGGTGGAACGTGGTAATCTTGACATTCATCCCTTAACGGATTTAATTGCCAGCCTTCCTAAAGAATCTAAAGAATGGTATTCTAAACTGGCGGAAAGACGGCTGGTTTCTCATGGAATACTGGCAAAACTGAACGCGCTTTACACCTTCCATAATTTCAATAAGGAAAGCAGGAGCCTCGAGCAGGCTTTTCAATTGAAAAAGGGAATTCCTGTAGGCACAGGAGATTGCTGCGCCCCAAAATTGCTGGATTATGCGGCAAAAAATCAGCTGAAACCTCTGAGTATTGCCGAATTTTTCTGGGGAAAGGAAACGGCTTCCGGCCATCGGACAGAAGGCAGTTTTTACGCCTCCTGTGAAGAAAAATGCCAGCCAATACTTGGTTTTATGCTTTGCGGGGTAAACAAGTTGTTACACTTATAGTTCCCCTGTTTATAATTAATCGGTTGTTTTAGCGTTGTTATAAATTATGTTTAACTTTGATTAGTAGATAAAATCGGCTAACCGATAGAAATTTATATTGATCCTTTTTTTATCAATGAAAAACAAACAACGCTCTTTCCTTCTTATCTCTGCAGTCATTATATTGTTTATCGGATTTTTATTTCGAAATTCAGTTGTGCAGCGTGCAGAACAATCTACGCTTGTTTCCAGTCTTAAGGAGTTAGAAGTTAATAACTTGAGAATTTCTAAACTGGATACAATTACCCTTAGTTTACAAACAGCAGAAAATAATTTCAGAATGTATACCACACTCTGGGATACCGATTATTTTAAGAAATATGTGATGGATATCAAGTTGATTTCCAGCTTGCTAAAAGACCTTTCTGCAGGAGATAGCAGTGATATTTCAGATGTTATTGTAGGAGATCTCAGAGACAAAAGTGGACAGATGGCCATATTTAGTGAACTGAAAAGACTTACTGATTCTTTAAATAACATCAATGTGCAGATGGAATTGCTAAAGATTACCGGAACTGCACCTAAGCTGAAGACTTATCCTAAGGCGATGCTGAAAAAGATAACTAAGGTGGAAGAATTGGCTGCAGCACCCGCAGCGCCAAAGCAAAAACTATTCAAAAGGCTGAAAAATGCTATTCTTAATAAAGGGGATCGGAAAGATTCTACAAAAATGGTGAAAACCGAAGTCACGTATGAACAGACCGCGAGTGATATTGAGGCTTACAATAAGAAAAACCTGGAAAATATCGAGCAGTTTTACGCCCGTCTTTTCCAGGATCTGAAGAGTAACCGTAATAATTTAACCAAAAAGGAAGAAACGATTCTGAAGTTAAATGAAAGTATCTTTCAGAATATTAAACGCCTGTTTCAGGAATATAGAAGTAAAGAAAATATCAACTCCGAGCTGAAAAAAGCGATATTGAAGAGCAGAGCAGACCAATCTCTTATTGCAATCGGAAGATCCAGACAAATTAACTTTGGAATTAGTGTGCTTTCTTATCTTGCGATCATCCTGCTGATGTGGAAGCTCTACCGTGCATACGATAAAACATTAAGGGCAAATCAGCTGGCAGCGGAGCAGGTCATCATTAAATCCAGGTTCTTTACCAGCATCAGTCATGAGATGAGAACGCCCTTAAATGCAATTATCGGGGTGTCTGAGCAACTCAAATCTACGCCTTTGAATGAAGATCAGCAACAGATGTCTAAGCTGCTCGATAGTTCTTCTTCTATGTTATTATCGGCAGTAAATGAAGTGTTGGATTTCTCCAGATTGGAAACAGGGAAGCTGGCATTGGCGAAAACACCTTTCCGTTACAAGCGGATTCTCTCTGATATTGCGTCTACTGCAAGGATTCTGGCAGATCAGAAAGACCTGACTTTAGAACTCGTTCTTGGTGATTCACCAGATTTACTATTGGATGGAGATCCTTATCGATTGAAACAAATGGTCATGAACCTGATTGCAAATGCAATTAAGTTTACAGACAAAGGGAAAGTGCTCATTCAGGTGAGCTTAAAGAAAACTGATGAAAAACACATTGTCTTATTGATTAAGGTGAAAGATACCGGGATTGGTATTTCTGCGGAAAACCAGGCCTTGATTTTCAATGAGTTTTCACAAGTGATCAATTCTAAACGTAGCGATTGGCAAAAAGGTTCTGGATTGGGATTAGCCATTAGTAAGAAATTGGTGGAAATGCATAAAGGAAAAATTTCTGTGGAAAGTACCTTGGGTAAAGGTTCTACTTTTACACTGGAAATCCCCTATGTAGTGGCCGAAAATGATCGTGAAGAGCTGGATGAACAAAAGTCATTGGTGATCAATAGTGATCACTTTAAAAACCTTCATTTACTGGTGGTTGATGATTCAGAAATGAATTTACTGGTGATCAAAATGATCTTTAAGAAAATAGGAATCAGCTTTGATACGGCAACAAACGGGCAGGAAGCCTTAAATTTCCTGGAGTCAAAACGCTATGACATGGTGCTGACCGATATTCAGATGCCTGAAATGGATGGAATAGAACTCACCAAGAGAATTCGTGCGCTGGAGGATCAACAAAAATCTCAGCTGCCTATCATTGCCATCACCGGGCAGATCAGCAGCGAATCGCATGAAAGATACCTTTCGGCTGGCTTAAATGATTACATCATTAAGCCCTTTACGGAGTCTGAACTGATGGAGAAAATCCTCGATTACCTTAAATAGACTATAAATCAACCGCCAGGCAGATTTGCTTTGAAAATTACGCAACCGTTTGCAATGGTTGATGCAAACGATTGTGTGCTTCCTCATGGTTTTGTCTTGGCTTTTTTTGGTTAATATTTTCTTACAATTGTGTAAAGACAACTGGACTGAATAGTTTGTCCGCATGCTTAAACAAACCAAATATTGTTATGAAAATTAAATACCAGGCGCGCTTTTTACTAGCCATATTGCTGTTGTCCAGTTCAGCGGCATTCGCCCAGTTTAACCTAGTTCCATTACCTCAGCAGATCGTAACGGGAGAAGGTTCATTTCTAATTAAACCACAAACAAAAATATTTTATGAGAAAGGACTGAAGCAACAGGCAGAATTGCTAGTTTCAGCACTATCTCCAGCCACAGGATTTGATTTTGTATTGCTGGAGTCAAATACTACCCCTGTAAATGGCATCGCATTGCGTATTGGAAATTCAGGTTCTTCGAATAAAGAAAGCTATAAATTAACTGTCAGTAAAGACCTGATCAGCATTGTTGGAAACCACAGTGCAGGGGTATTTTATGGTATACAAACTTTAGTTCAAATGTTACCTCCGGAAGTTTACCATAAGGAACGTCAGAAAGCCGTAAAATGGGAAGTTAAAGCTTCGGTCATCACAGACGCACCATTATACCCATGGAGGGGCATGATGCTGGATGTTGCCCGTTATTTCTTCTCGAAAGAATATGTATTGAGGTTCATCGATATGATGGCGATGTACAAAATGAATACACTTCATTTTCACCTGACGGATGATTCTGGATGGAGAATAGAGATCAAAAAATACCCTAAGCTGACTACTGTTGGTGGCTTTAGTGGGGTTGGATCAGATAGAAAAGGTGGATATTATACTCAGGAAGACCTGAAAGAAATGGTGGCCTATGGTCTGGCACGGAATGTAGACATTATTCCAGAATTGGAATTGCCCGCTCATGCACAGGCTGCTATTGCTGCTTATCCTTATTTATGCTGTACCGGAGAACAATATGATGTTCCAGGACAACACTTTATCAGTAAAGAGCTTTTATGTGCAGGCAAGGACAGTACTTATGAATTTATTGAGCACATCATCAAAGAAACAGTGGCGTTATTTCCTTCAAAATACCTGCATATTGGTGGTGATGAAGCAGTGTATACGCGCTGGAAAGCCTGTCCGATATGCCAAAAGAAAAAAGCAGCACTTGGTCTGAAAACAGAAGAACAGCTGCGCCTTCATTTCAACCGCCGCGTTCAGAAAATCGCTGGCAAGTATGGAAAAACCATTGTTGGATGGGATGAGATTATTGAAGATGGTTTAGAAGATCAAGCAGTAGGCATGATCTGGCATGATCCTAAAAAAGCATTTACAGCAGCTAAAGCCGGACATTATTCTGTGATGTCGTTAACCGGTTATTGTTATTTCGATGTGGCAGAAAGTGCCATTCCTGGTGAAATTAAAGCGGCAGGCTGGCTACCTCCAATCTCTTTGGAAAAAGTCTACCAGTTAAACCCAATGCTGGAAGGCATGGACGAAAAGTACCGTCCATTGATCCTAGGTGCATCTGCTACTTTATGGGCGGATCAGTTCATTCATGGGACGATACTTCAGGAAATTCCGCTGATAAATGAAAACCGCTCGGAGAAATATTTTGACTACCTGACCTTCCCAAGAATGTCTGCATTGGCAGAGGTTTTATGGACACCATTGGCCAGACAGCACTGGCAAGATTTCGAAAACCGCATGCGCAGTCAGTACAGTCGCTATGATGCTGCCGGGATCGGTTACCGCATGCCAGTGCCAAAATTAATCGGTCAGGAGAAAACTGCAGCAGGATTTTTGATCAAATTAGAAAACCTGGTAGATGGAGCGGAGATTCGCTACACCACAGATGGCAGTCTGCCTAATGCATATTCGCCGGTTTATACGAAAGCGGTTGAGGTTAAGGAATTGGCAGATTTCTATGCGATTACTGTATTGAACAGAAGTCAGTTTTCCCTACCCTTCTATTTCCCTGGTAAATATGAGCAGTTTAAAAAGTATGGGGAGCTGGTTGCCGAATGGAATCCTCAAAATGTTCCGGGGAAAGAATTTGGCCTGCTGGAAATGAATGGTGGTGGAAAAATCAGGGGCAATGGTACGTATGCACTTCATTTCTGGTACACTGCTGGTGATTCACGTTTGGAGATTCAATCGATAACAGTTTATAAAAATGGGCTAAAGATCACAGAAGATGTGCACGATGGTTTCACAGGAACTGAAGCGAACAACAATAAGTATAGTTTCAAAATCGACAATTATGAAACGGGCGCTGTATTTACAATAAAAGCAAAGGTACGTGGTGATGTGGATGAGAGTACCAATGGGGTAGTGATGATCAAAAAGATCTAACATCAATCTAATAGGAAGTACTTTGAGCTGTTAAATCATAACAAGGCCTTTAAAATTATAAGGAGGGTATACACCTCCTTATAATTTTACCTGTCGGATGATGTTTTTTACATTCAATTCAATAATATCCGTCATGGTTTCACATTCCAGATAATGCTCATCTTCAAAATGTGCTGCCATCCCTGATTTTAGCTTATTGGTGTTTTCAATAGTAGTTAATACATCTTCATTGGATACATCTCTTAAATCCGCTAAACGGTGACGTTCACTGCGTACCCGGTGTAGTATCGAGGATTTTTCCTCCTGCTGGTATTGCAGAAAAGTTTTATCAGTCAGCTGTTCCGTGCATAATTTCACATAAGGGAAGTTCTCTTTAAAAAACTGCGGCAGGTATACCTTTAAATTGCCCTCATAGAATTGCTGGTCAAAATCTATGGCCCTGATTCTAAATTGAATATCGTCAAAGTCTGGCGTAATCTGTACCACAAAATTATAGGCGCGCATATCTCCAAGGAGCATGACCAAACACCGCTCATTAAATTTCACGAACTCCTTTGCAATCCTCGTCTGGTTGTATTCCGGGTTGTGTAAATAGTTTTTTGCAAATACATCACCAGGGATTCCGGCAATATGTTCTTCAATCAGTGTTTCCCGATCTACCAGGTAATTTACTTGATTTGGCGATAAGATTTCTTCCAGTTCCAGGCCATAAATCCGGGAAGCATCAGCTTTTTTTACATAGAAATAATCGTAAACATCATTTAGGCGGTTCACAATCCGAATCCGGAAGGGATGGGTATTGCCGAAGGTGCAGTATTCAATCTTATCAATGTATTTGTGCTGCACAATACGCAGGTTCCCGGACGCTTTTAAGTTGGCATAAATCACTTTTAAACCATTATGTAGGTTTTCAATACGCTCTGAAGAATAAATCGGTCCTTCCCATAAAGTGTCTTTGCCGTATTTATCCATGAGCGGAAAGGACTCATCGAACATCATCAAATCATTATAACTAATCGGGAGCCTGGATTCCCGCTGGTAACTTCTCAGGTATTTCTGTAAGGCAGGGGAAACCGGAAAAGTCGGTTTCTTACGTGATATTTTTACATCATTATCTTCCATGGATTCGTATTTACGCTCAATTTAGTGTTTTCTACAGGGAATCAGGCTATTCGGGACAATATTTGAATCGGTCTTATTTTAAGAGTTTTTTGTCTGAATGTTCCATTCTCTGGAATCTGCCAACCGTACTTTTGTCGTGTAAATCAACAATAACAATGGCATCATTAAGAAAATACATCGTCGTAAAAGGAAGCCCAATTTTATTCCCCTCAGATCTGATTCATGCAGAAGTAGCTGGGCAGGATAACGTGGTGGAGAGTGCAGGTTTTTTCGTAATTGTAAAGGATAAAAAAGGTAAACGTGTAGTTTGTATTGGGGAAAGTACCTCTTTATCTATAGCAAGTAAGCCGGAAATAGATCAGAAACTAATTGCACGCTACCTGGGGATTGACGATTAATTGATCTATAGAACTGAAAATATCACACAAAAACAATCATAATTAATCATTTAAAAGCAACAAGATGAAAAACAAATTTTTAGCCGTATTACTAGTGATCGCAGCTGCATTTACTGCCTGTAAAAAAGATAAAGTACAAGAACCTGAAGAAAATGTACTGCCAGCTGGAAAATACAGACTGATTGAAATGCAGCAAACTGATGCTGCCGGAAAAGATTCCGTAACCGTTAAATATCCGGTAAGCAGTTTAAGCCTGACCTTTGATCAGGAAAAACAGACCGCAAATGTTACGGGAAAACCAGAATTGCTGCAAATGACAGGAAGTTATAATGTCAAAGCTGATGGCAGCCTGACCGATGCGAAAGTTTCCACTTCCAGAAGTGTTCCTGGAGAAAACGATATGAATGTAGCAGGTCATTTAACCGCCGGAGAAAAATTTGAAGTAAAAGGGGGAACCATAATTATACATGCAAAAAACAAAGGTTACCTGGTTTTTAGTATGCAGAAGTAATATAATAAAGAATTAGGGATTCTTTTTATAATTACTGCAGACAGCAGGCCTTAAGGCTTGCTGTTCTGTTTTTCCAAAATATCGCCAGGCAATACCTGGAACATGTGCTTATAAACTTTGGCAAAATAATTAGGGCTGCTATAGCCCAATTCATAAGCCACTTCCTGGACACTTGAAAAATTACCACTGCTTAAAAGCTGCTGTGCCAGTAACAGTTTCTCATTCAGGAAAAATTGATTTGGACTATCTTTTAATATCTTTTTGAAAAGTCCTTTATACTTTGAAACGGACATTTCTGCCATATCAGCCATCTTTTGTAGACCTGGAAATTCGGAGAGCAGGTTTGCCATCAGGTATTCAGAAGTTAAAAATATACGTTCTATATCCTGATTAGATAACTTATTGATAATCGGCTCAAACCTGCTGGCACGTTCTACCAGATAACCCAATAAATATAAAGCCGTACTTTTTAGCTTTAGCTCAAAAGAAGGGCTGGCAAAATCATGCTCCTTTAGCTGGCTGAGCAGTATTTTGCTCCTGCTATCGATATGGCTATAGAATAAAAGTGTGTTCTTAGACTCATCAAAAAGCAGGTTATTTGTTTCCAGATCCCTGGTAGATGCGGCCAGCTCTTTTAGGTGACCTTTATCAATAAATAACCTTAAACTATAGGAGCGCCTGCCTATTGGCGGCATGATGACACCTTTCATACTGCAGTCCATAAAACCCATCCCCAGTTTAGCATGGTACCCGGCTTTATGAACGGTATTGCCAATAATGTGTGTGGTGATCTCGTCCCCAATGTCAAAATAAACCATATAATAGTTATGGTCGGTAGGGATTCTGGTAATGGCTACAGGAACCTTAAAGGTCATATCCAGCAGCAGTACCGATAATCCTGGGGTCACCTCCAGAAATATGGAAGCTCCATCAGCAATGTTCCCGGGCATGGTTAAAATTTTATTGTCTTTTAGCGTTGCACCGATTCCATCCACAATTTGCTGCTGCCATTCCGGCCCAAGGGTATAGTGGTAGAAAAATTCGATCCTTTCCTCGGTCATATTTATAGTTGGCTAAGGTATTCTTTTGGGGGGACGCCAAATGCGTTTTTAAATTGCTCAATCAGGTGTGTGGAATTGAAAAAGCCAAATTTATCGGCAATTTCTCCAATGGTAAATTCACCAGTTTCCAGCATTTCTTTAGCATAAGAAAGCTTATTGCTTTGAAAAAATACATGCGGACTAATGCCGCTGATCTTTTTGAAAAGCTTTTTATACTTGGTTTCCGACATATTGGCTTCCCCGGCAAGGAAATGAATCCCCGGAAATGCAGTTTCAATATGTGCAATCAGGTATGCCTGAGAACTGATAATATGAACTACATCTTCAGGAAATACCTGTTCAATGATGATTTCCTGATTGATGATCTGGTCCAGATAATCAGCGATAAGCCCATATATGGTGCCGGTAATATAGACGTCGTATAAAGGCCCGGAAGGAGGTACTTTTCTGAGTTCATTCATGAGCCACCAGGCATGATTGCTCATCCGATCAAATCTGACAATGGTATTGAGCTCCGGATCAAAAATAGACTCTACAATTTGCTGGTGCTGTGGAATTCTGGAGAGGTATTGTTTCAATGCGGTTTTCTTAATGAAAATAGCAATCATATAGGTAGTAGCTCCCGCTTTCACCTGGAAATCACCGTTTAAATCTGCATCAAATATGCCAAGATTATATCCCCATCTTCCGGCAGATCTGGTGACCTCATTTAAAATGTGAATGGAATCGCCTTCGCTTAGGTTGAAATAGAGTCCTACAAAGTCCTTGCGTGTATTTCTTAACTTGTAGACGACATCTTGCCGATAGGTGACATCGATGATAAACGCAGACAGCTGATCATTGATCTGTAGGACATACCGGTTGCCTTGCTGTACCTCATCGGCGATGCGGATGTAGTTCGCCTCCACATAACCGTTTATTCCTGCGGCAAGTCCTGCAACCCAATCTAATTCTACACCATATTGGTGGATCACTTCCTTCATTTAAGATGCTCTTTAAGTTTTTGCACAACTAGATCAATCTTAACCCAAAGATAGTTTTTCCATTTAGTATCTTTTAAAAATTTAACATCCTGTTGATAGCCTAATATTTTTGATAATTTGTTAACCTTTCTGCCGATATGATGGTATTTCTGTCAATCTACTTGTGTTTTTATTGATCTGCTAATTTTTCTGTCAGTCTGTTGATCTCCAATGGCTTCAGCGGAGTTAGAAAGCTGGATTACATTTTTCATTCCTAAAAATAATATGTAATTTTCTACTTTATAAATTAGCGACAGATTCTCCATCTTACATCTCATGAAAAAAACAATGCGTTATCGGACATCCCTTGTTTTCCGTTTTAAAAAATGGCTAAGAGCTATGGTCATTCGCTGGAAAAAAAGAAATGAAGTAACTTCCAACCTAGAGAAGTTTCCTTTAATGGAATTTAAAGAAGTCGCATTGGTTAGGGCTGAGA
Source organism: Pedobacter sp. PACM 27299 (assembly GCF_001412655.1). Lineage (NCBI taxonomy): Bacteria > Pseudomonadati > Bacteroidota > Sphingobacteriia > Sphingobacteriales > Sphingobacteriaceae > Pedobacter > Pedobacter sp. PACM 27299. The sequence continues at coordinate 1,557,093 of NZ_CP012996.1, forward strand.
TCAATACCGGGATTGTTTTAGATGAAGCGTGTAATTATGCCGTGTATCCTGATCAAAAAGTGTATACTGTTTTTGAGAATATTGAAAAAGGTTTAAAATATGCCAGACAAATCATCGAAGAGCGAAGAAATATTGAATGTATTCTTTATGGGATAGATCAAAGGGTATTGCATTGCGTGAATTGCGATAATTTTGAAGCATACTAAGGATACTGTTATTCCAGCTTTCTCATTTTTGTCTTCAATGATTCCATTAAATCGCTGCATTTTAAGGTATACTGTTCTACCTGCTGATCGCTAAAATCTTCCAGATCAGTAAACGAGAGGACTAATTTCTTTTTGATGACCGGCATTTTAACTAATTTTTCTTTTTCCTGATCATAATAATTCCAGTTTCCGATGTATTGATGAGTGATCAGATTTATGGAGGAATTTCCACTGCCATCATTTGCAGCATTTCCAAATTCGTACCTGCTCATGCTGATCAGTCTGATACTTTTGGTTTTTTTATCGTATCGGAAGAAGCAAGTATATCCAGCTCTCATCCAGTTGTTGAAAAATTCAAAGCCATTTTCCATCGGCCTGATGCCGGTCATCACCAATTCAATGTTGTCAATTTCTTTGCTTTTGATCTCTTGAAAAGCCTGACTCGATAATTTACAAATGATCCTGGCAGCTGCTTTATCAAAAAAAATACTGTCAGGATGCTGATCTGCATCCAGGTCTTTAAGTAAGGTATCTGGTTTGAGCTCCTGTCCACAGCAAAAAGAAGCTAGGACCAGGGTAAACAAGATGGTAAGGAAGCTATGTTTTCTCATTTAATTCAGGTAGGCCATAAAAATAGGATGTTTATGGTGAAATATTCTTTTTATATCCGAAATTGCCCTCATAGATCCTTCTGATCTTATATTTTGATGGGCAGTAAAATTATTCGGTTTATTTTTTTCGGAAATTACTTCGTGGGCATACTGGCTGTTGCCTTAACGCTGGAAGCGACTATGCAGCTTAAATTACCCTACAATTCCATCAATTATTATTTATTATTGTTTTTAGCACCAACCATTTATTATACCTACGCTTACCATAAAATGTCTGCGCAGCCCGTACCAAATAATCCAAGGAGTCTATGGTATTTCCGGCATAAAAATTTTATCAAATGGAGTCAGGTACTGCTGTTTACAGTGTGCCTAGGATTGGCAATAAGCCTGCTTTATCAGAATTGCCAGAATATCCTGAACCTGCCAGTCAATTACTGGCTCGCCATTGGCGTCATTGTTTTTGCAGGCGCTTTTTATTATGGCTTGCTGCCCAAATCTTTCCGGCAATTGAACCTGAGAAATACGGGCTGGCTAAAGGCTTTTGTGATTGGTTTTGTCTGGGCTTGCTGTGCCAATGTCATGCCGCTGATCATGCTCAAAATAGAAACCGGTGTCGGTTATCATGATCCGCTGCTCTGGACCTGGTTGTTTATTAAAAACTGGATGTTCTGTACAGTGAATGCTATTATTTTCGACATAAAAGATTATCCTACAGATTCTAATAAACATTTGAAAACTTTTGTAGTTCAGTATGGCTTAAGAAAAACCATTTTTTACATCTTGATTCCGTTGTTAATTATTGGGATCATGGCCTTATTCATCTTTGTCAGTTATAAAGGCTTTGGGCCAATTCCATTTCTACTGAATTTATTGCCTTTCCTACTCACGATTTATATTGCTTATACGATGAGGCGTAGAAAAAACATCTTATATTATCTCATGGTGATTGATGGATTGATTTTGTTCAAAGCCATTTGCGGGATGCTGGCCATGCAGTTTATGCCAATGCCTTAAATTTATGTCAGCTTTAATCTATGCTCTTACTTTAATTTATGCTTCTGCTTTAATTTTATGGAATTGTCTTAAACACGCGGATTGATGAAGAACAACTACGATAAAATAGCACGTTATTATGATCTACTGAGTCGCCTGGTTTTCTTTAAATCACAGGTCAATGCACAGATTGATCAGCTTCGCTATCTTCCGGGAAAAGGGAGGATTCTGATTGTTGGAGGAGGCACAGGCTGGATTTTGGAGGAAATAGCTAAAGTTATTCCGGAAGGTTTACACCTGGTCTATGTGGAGATCTCCGCGAAGATGATGGCCTTATCAAAAGAAAGATCTGTTACCGGAAATACCGTTGAATTTGTAAACCTTGGAATTGAAGACTTTTCTACTGATCAACCTTTTGATGTGATCTGTACGCCTTTTTTATTTGATAATTTTGCAGAGGAAAACGCGGTAATGGTTTTTCATCATCTCGATTCAATGCTTAGGAATGGTGGCCTATGGTTTCATACGGATTTCGATTTAGCAGTAAATAAGGGGAGAGGCGATGTCCGGCAGCCCGATAATGGAGATTGGTGGAAAACAGTTTTCTTAGCACTGATGTACCGGTTTTTTAAATTAGTAGCGAATGTGGAAGCATCGAAATTGATCAATATGAAGCCTTGTTTTGAGGCCGCGGACTATAAGGTGCTGGAGCAAAAGCACTATTACAGAAAGTTCATTCAGAGTTTAGTACTGGAAAAATCAGGTCAAAAAAGTATAGATTAACAGTAATTCAGCTACTCATTTCTCCCAATGCCGAAAACATGATAAGGAGGGCTTTGATTTTTTAGTCGTTTTTAATATAGTTAAATTGCGAACCATGATTAACCTTATCAGGGCCCTGGTGATGATATCGATTTTCTAGAAATGCACGACAACCAGTATCCGGAAAAGATCCTAGAACGCCTATGGCAAACCCCTGCTACAATGGTACATTCCTGGGGTTGGCATTCGACAGATTATAACTGGAAATCAGCGACAGAAATGTTCGGCTATCTGGTCAGCAATGCGGCAAAGGGAGGTAATTACCTATTAAATGTTGGGCCAATGCCAGATGGTAGAATGCCGGCGGCGGCCATTCATCGCCTCCGGGAAATGGGTGGCTGGCTGGTTGCCAATGGCGCAGCAATTTACGATACGCAGCCACTGAAAGATATGGCTGCACCTGCAGGTGTGGTGTTCACTGAATCCAAAAGGAATAAAGGAGATAGAATCGTATTTGCCAGCATCATTAAACCTTTAACTTCCGGGGAACTGAGCTTGCCATTTACGGCGTCATCAGTGATCAACTGCGAGATTTTAGAAACCGGTCAACCAATTGAATTTACAGTAGAAACATCAGGTAAATCATTAAAAATCAAGTTGAATAAGGCGCAGTCGCAAATGACAGATGGTATTCCCGTAATCCAGCTGCGGTTAAAAGCAATAGAAGATAAATAGGAATTTAAATATAATTGTATATTTAACCTTATACCAATGCAGCTCTTAGGCGTAAATGATTATGAAAACTTCTACAAATGATCCGTTTGAGTTAGACACTTGTATCAGAGGCTTGAGTATATTAATGTCCTCTGTTCATTCAGATTTCTATGAATTTGTTTATTACCTCACCTTTAAAAAAGCTTTTAGGCAATATTACAGCGAATTTAATGACCCTTGGGAGCTGCCAATCGAAGACGGTAATTTCTTCGATGAGGTAGACGATCCCTTTGTTCAAAGCTGTTTAAAAGCATTTACAAAAATAGGCGAGACCAAAGCTGAATTGAATGCCTGGTTTGGAATTGATGAGTATGAAGATGGGCAAACTGCGAAGTATGTTTTTGAAGGGATGCGGTTTAAACCTTATCAGTCGTTTTATAAGCGTGCTAAAAGCTACAAAAAGCTTAAATTATGTTACGAACGTTCTCTGGCAGAGTTTATTCACAGCTTATTTTTATATGCCTGTGCATTCACTGCACAGCGCAATAAAGTTCCCCTATTGCTAAAAAAACAGTTTAACTTACCCAATGATGAGGCTTTTAGATTACTCAATCGGGATGATGATCAGGTGGCTTTATTAATCGGCTTGATGAAGGAGTTGAAAAAAATCCTGAATGAGCTTCGTTTACTGATTTATACTCCAAACATCGCTGTTAAAATGCAGTCGGGTAAATCCAATGTAGATTCAAAAGGGGCGAATAAAAAATAAACTTTTGCCCTTATGCTGTAAAAGGCCTTTCTAAAATTCCTACAAACAATGTGTAGATTAATTTGGTTGTATTGACAATTCAAATGCAGCAGAGAAGTTTACGGTATGAGTTATTAGATTCTTGCCTTATTTCAATAAATTTTGATAAACTTTAATCTGTTTACTTGCATGTATTTGAAGCTTGTAAAATATGAAGGAGTTTAAAGGTAAACACCTTCATGCTATGGCAGGCAGTATGTTCCAGGATTGATTAAGATAAATCAAGATGAAAAGTGTTAAGGCTCCACATTCAGATGTCACTTTTGAAAAGCAACTTAAAGCCTATCAGAAAAGAATTTCCAACATCCTGGAAAGCTTTACAGATGCATTTTTTGAAGTAGACAACGATTGGATCGTTACCTATTGGAATAAAGAAGCAGAGCGGATACTGATGATGGCCAGAAAAAATATTATTGGCAAAAATCTATGGGAAGTATACAGTAACGCCATTCCACTTAAATTTTACAAAGAATACCATCGTGCAGTAGCAGAAAATACAGCCGTCCGTTTCCAGGAATATTTCGAACCACAGCAATCCTGGTTTGAGGTCGCTGCGTTCCCTTCCGGTGAAGGATTATCCGTTTATTTTAAAGACATTACCGCTCATAAAAATGCCACTGAGCAGCTTGAAAAGGAAAAACAGCGGTATATCGATTTATTTAACCTGAGCCCACTTCCTCAATGGGTATATGATCAGGAAACACTCGCTTTTTTGGATGTGAATGAAGCTGCATTAAAGTTTTATGGTTATACGCGTCGTCAGTTTTTAAAAATGACGATTCAGGACGTTCGTCCTGTGGAAGACCGGGATTTACAGCAGGGAGAAGTCATTAAAGCACTCAATATAGGAGATATTGGCCAGTCGATCACACGTCATTGTAAGAAGAACGGGGATTTAGTCTATGTAACTGTAGAAAGTAATGAGGTGCAATTTAATGATGTGACCGCTTGTTTGGCATTAGTGATCGACCGTACGGAACAAATTATGGCAGAATATGCTTTGTCCAGAAGCGAACAAAGATTTAAAGCCATGGTACAGAATGGATCGGACCTGATTACCATCTTAGATGCCAGAGGAGTGTATAAATATGTAAGTCCGGCTGCAATGGCTATTTTGGGCGTTGATCCCGAGCAGTTGTTAGGGAAACGACTTTTTGATTTTATTCATCAGGAAGACCGTCAGGAAACGCAGCACAGTTTCGATCGGATCAAAAAACATAAACAGATCCACTTGCGTTCATTTCGCTTTAAAAATAAACAAGGGAATTACCGCTGGATAGAAATGATTATTACCAATATGATGGATGACCCGGCAGTACAGGGGCTGGTCTGCAATTCAAGGGACATCACAGAGGGTATCGAAAACAAAAGAAAAATTGCCGAGAGTATTGGGCGCTACAATATTGTCTCTAAAGCCACTAGTGATGTGATCTGGGACTGGAATATGGAAACAGACAGTATCCTTTGGAACAAAGGTTTAAAAGAAGTTTTTGGCTATGACCAAACTGAAAATAATCGGACTTGGTTTCTGGAACGCATCCACCCGGAAGATATCACGATGGTATTGCGGGAATTTAAATTACTCACAACCAATAAAAAGACCAGGTTAAAACTGGAGTACCGCTATCGCTGTGCAGATGGAAGCTATAAATCAGTATTAGACCGTTCTTTTGTTGTATTTGATACCAAAGGAAAACCCACACGTATGATTGGTTCCATGCAGGATATTACTGAAAGAATCAACCATACTAAGGCAATAGAAGCTCAAAACAGTCAATTAAGAGAAATCGCCTGGATCCAGTCTCATGACATCAGAGCGCCCTTAGCCCGGATTATGGGTTTAGTAGAACTCCTACAGGCGTATTCTTCAGATCAGGTCTTAAAAGAATATATCGACCATTTAAAATCATCTTCCGATGAGTTGGACAAAGTCATCAGATCGATCATGAAAAATGCGGACCACCAATCCCTAGATTGAAATAACTACTTCTTATCCTACATCAATGCATAAGCGTTAAAGCTAGGGTATCTTTGTATATCATAATTATTCGCTCCGGATCATACTAAGATTTTGTTCAGGAATGAGCTCAATTAAAATCTGGCAGTTGAATCAATATGGTATAAAAAAGGTGAAGATAATGAAAAAGGTAATTGAAAAAATCGTGACAAATTCTGGCAGACCACACATGGTTGGTGATGGGTTTAGGGTATTTAATTATATCCCGGGAGCAGGTATTCCTCAGGAGAGAATCAGCCCGTTTTTACTCCTGGATTTTAATCCTGAATATGATTTTGGCCCTTCAAGTCACGTAAGAGGTGTTGGCGTCCATCCACATAAAGGTTTTGAAACGGTAACGATTGCTTATAAAGGAACGGTAGCGCATCACGACAGTACAGGTAGCCATGGCGTAATCAATTCTGGTGATGTACAATGGATGACTGCGGGTAACGGTATTTTACATAAAGAGTACCATGAAGAAGCATTTTCTAAAAGAGGCGGTCCTTTTGAAATGGTGCAGTTATGGGTAAATCTTCCTAAAAAAGATAAATCTGTAGCGCCGCATTACCAGGAGTTAACTGCTGTGGGAATGGGGAAACTGGAATTGCCGGATGCTGCAGGGCTAGTCAATGTGATTGCCGGAAATTTTAATGGAATCGCAGGTCCTGCTCAAACTTATAGTCCGGTAAATCTGTTTGATATAAAACTGAAAGAAGGTGGGACGGTTAGTACCAAGGTTTCCGCTATTCATAATACCGCTTTATTAGTGGTAAATGGTAGTGTTGAAGTAAACGGAGAACGTGTAGGAGAACATAATTTTGTATTATTTGGAAATGAAGGAGAAGAAATTCAGCTGAAAGCCAATCAGGATAGTGTGATCTTACTGATGAGTGGAGCGCCTTTGAATGAACCAATCGTGAGCTATGGCCCATTTGTGATGAATACAGATGAAGAGATCAGTCAGGCGATTGTGGATTTCAATATGGGTAAATTCGGAGAATTGGCTGATTAATCAAAATTTTAAGGTTATGAATGAGGAATATGTAAGTCTTCCCCTGGTTAAAAACCCGGAAGCAAACCGTTTTGAACTGAAAGTAGGGGAGTATACTGCATTTATCGAGTATAAAGAACGCGATAAAAAGATCTGGTTAATCCATACGGAATCGCCTGAAGAGTTGCAGGGGAAAGGCGCCACTACAGCAATAATTGAAAAAACTTTGGCTTATATAGAAGACCATGGTTATAAATTGATCCCTTTGTGTCCAATGGTGGCTGCCTATCTCAAACGGCATCCGGACTGGAATAGGGTGGTAGTTGCTTAAAATATTCCTAAATATGAATGATAAAACAGCCCGGAAATTCTGATTGCCGGGCTGTTTTATTTGTATCAATTCTTTTAGTTAAGGATAAGTTTGTGAATTACTTATTGGCCTAACCAATCGGCTTTACTGATTTCAAACCAGTCACATTTTATCCCTTCATGGTCGAAATGACCGGTGATTTTTAATCCTGATTTTTGTAAGGCATGGCGTGATCCTGCATTTTCAGCATGTGCCATGGCATATACCGTTCCCAGATTCATTTCTTCAAATGCGTATTTTAAGGACGCTTTAGCTGATTCTGTCGCATAGCCCTTGCCCCAATGTTCCTTTAAAAAGCGGTAGCCCACCTCATAAAAATGGTTGCGGTCATTTATTGGACTGGTAATAAACTTCAAACCTCCCCAACCTACAAATTCATGGCTTTCCTTGTCAACAACTGCCCATCGGCCAATGCCATTGGTTAGATATTGTTCCCTGATAAAACGAATATTGTCTTCCGACTCACTGATGTCTTTAAAAGGTTTATTGCCCAGATACTTGTGTACTTCCGGATCGGAATCCATCTTGAACATCAAAGGCGCGTCTGCCAGGGTAATTGCTCTTAAAATAATACGGTCGGTTTCTACAAAAATCTCCATGTTGATATAAAATAATATCCTTTACCTAAGGCTTAGGTCTCAGTATTTGCAAAATTGCTCAATACTTTAGAATTATAAAAGCTTTGAATTTATTTATAAATAATTGTTAAGAGTATAGTTTAAAGACTAAAATATTCTTATTATTGATCTTTGTATGACCATGAAATCAAAAAAGATAACTACGCAACGTCTTTATTTACTTCCGTTTACGCTTCAAATGGCCAGAGAGATCATGGATGGTCAATTTACTTCTTTATTCGCACTCGGGATAAAACCTGGAGCAGGCTGGCCGGATGAAGCGCTGCTGGAATGTTTACCGAGAATCATTGCGAATCTGGAAAAAGTACCGGAACCTTCTGGTTTTGAGTCCTGGATGATTATTGATAAAAGTAGTAAATCGTTGATTGGTGATGCAGGATTTAAAGGACTTCCGAATGCGGATGGAATCGTAGACCTTGGTTACGCCATTGTGGCTGCCGAAAGGCGTAAAGGCTATGCTGCTGAAGCTGCCGAGGGACTAATTAAATGGGCTTTTAAGCAGCCTGAAGTAAAGATGATTACTGCGCTCTGTGAGCACGTCAATGAAGGCTCTACAAAAACGCTGACCAATCTGGGTTTCTACCAGAAGTTTATCAGAGAAGAGATGATCCACTGGTTTTTACTCCGTGAGCCTAATAAAAAAGTATTGCAGTAAAAAAACGGGATAGTCATCTGCAAATTGATCCACTACCCCGCCGAGAATTAGAATTAGGAAATTATAAAGTTTTAGGAGAATATACTTTGATTTGTCCATCGCCTTCACTGCTCACCAGCAGCAGGCTTTTTTTAGTCGGGCTATTTTTCGCGGCAATGAAAAGCACACCTTCAGGTGCATCTCCGGTTTTTAGCAATTGAAGAAAGACCGGCTTTGCAGGACTGCTCACATCATATACTGCCACTGCATCCGCTCTTTCCATCCCCACAAAAGCGATTTTCTTGCTGCCCATACTGCCAATTGCAATGCCTTCTGGTTCTACACTTTTATCGTCACTTCTGGTCTCGTCATAAAAGCCTGCTGCGATGGTTTTTACATCCAGTTCATTTTTACTATCGTATACCTGCATTCCGGTATTGCCATTCCATGCGCTGAAAGAACGGGCCCCAAAAGAATACAGTTCGTCATAATCGCCATCTCCATCTGTATCACCTAAAGTGGTCGTGATATTTAACCTGCCCAGCTGCTCATCTTTTTTCAGCAAACTTGCATTAGGAAAGGCTGTCGGGTCTAAAACAATGCTTTTGTCTTTGATCCGCTGTAGCTCAGAAAAGCCGCCATATTCTCTGGCATCGCCTTCATTAGCCGTAAACAGATAAGGGATACCTCCAGATTCTACCAGGCCAATGGCATCAGGAAGGTACATGCCTTTCACTTTCCATTTTCCCAAAATGGTCGCATTGTCTTTATCACTGGGATCAATTTCATTGCCATCCAGGTTATAATCTTTAAAACCTAAAGGGAAAATATCGGTAATCGTTTTGCTGTCAATATTAATTTTGGCGATCGCATTGTTTTCCTGTAAGGTCACCCAGGCTGTTTTTGAATCCTCAGAAACAGTGATGTATTCCGGTTCAATCCCTTTCAGGAAGTCATTTCCAGGTCCAAATACACGGAAACCTTTACTCATCAATGCAGCCTTCTGACCGGTAAAAGCGGAGAAATCAATGGTGTTTACGGCATAATTATTAGCCACCGAGATAATTGAAACCGTCCCTGCGGGATCAACAGTATACGCATCATTAGGTTCTCCTTCATTGGCAGATAAAATGTATTTGCCATCGGGACTGAAGGTGACCATATCCGGTAAAGCACCTACGCTGACTACTTTGATCTCGGAATAGTCGCTGGTTTTAAAAACCACTACTTTTCCGTTTTCCTGTTTATTGGTAGATTCTATCGCGGCAGCAAGTTTTCCGTCATGGACACTCACACTGTTCACCAATCCACCATAAGGGGCCACAGGAATGCTGCCAATGCTTTTCATGGCGGCAGGATCTTTAAAATCGATCACTTCAATTCTATTATTGCCCTCGGTATTGTTGACTACAAATAAGCGATTGGTACTCGGATCGAAAGCCGTAATTTCTGCAGCTCCTGCTCCTCCGACGGTATAACTACCGATTTCAGCAAAAGTACCTGCATCTTCATTGACGATCACTTCTGGGATTTCCTCGGTCGGGGTACCCGCTTTTTTACAGCCCAGGGCCGCAATTAATAGTAAACCAAATAGTAAGTTTTTATTCATATCAAGCGTTTTAGGGATAGATTTCCTCAAAGGTATCTGCTGGATATAAGCAATCGTTAAGTTTTACGTTATGATATTGTTAACCGTTTCGCCTCGTAATACTCTGTTTTTGAGTAGAATTTTTAAAACTTAATCTCCCGGTTTTGCGTTATCAAAATAATTTAAAAGCTTTCTGTTCATTTAATGGTAAATCCTTGACTAAATTTTGATATATATGAACAATGCGCTTACTAGTGATTCTGGCGATTTCTACACAGGGACAGATTTTCAAAACTTCTTTAAAGTATCTTCACAGTCGGTGGTTTTCAAAGCAAATGCTCCTGATTTTACCATTTTAGCGGTAAGCGATCAATTTGTAGACATTGTTTTAAAACCCCGTAAAGCACTATTAGGCCAAAAATTCTTTGATGTTTTTCCGGCGAAGGCAAAAAATAATTACAGCAGAGTGCTGGCTTTTAAAGCCTTGGAAAAGATGCTGCTGGTTAAGAAAAGAGTAGATCTTCCGATTTATATATATGATGTGTATTCCAGTGAAACCGGTAAAATGGAGCCTTTATACTGGTCGAACTCCAATCAGCCGGTACTGGATGTGGATGGTAATGTAGCTTACATCATCAATACAACAGCCAATGTGACGGCACAAGTCATGTTGAAAGAAATGGCAAGCAGCTCAGCAGAAAAACTGCTGGAAGAACAGCAGGAGCGGTTACATAAGATGTTTATGAAAGCGCCGATTGGTATGGCACTTTATGCGAAAGATCATTTTGTGATAGAATATGCCAATGAGGCAATTTGTAAGATGTGGGGAAAAGGAGGGCCTTTAGAGGTGATGGGGCAGTCTGTTTTTGAGCTGCTGCCTTCTATGCTGGATTTCGGTTACCGGGAAATTTTTGAACGCGTCATTTCCAATGCGGAGTCTTATCAGGGCAGGGAATCGCCAGTCAAATTTGAGCGTGATGGCGTATTGGAGACTTTCTATTTTGACCTGAACCTGGAACCGGTTTTTGGGAAAGGACAGGAAGTCACCGGTTTGTTATCCGTGGTCAATAATGTGACAGGAAAGGTACTTGCCAGGAAAACAATTGAAAACGCGGAAGAGCGACTTCGTCTGGCTTCAGAAGCCACGGGGATTGCGAGCTGGGACCTTGATCTCCAAACCAAAGAGATCATTTATTCACCAAGTCTGGCGGATTTATTTGGGATGCCTGGGAAAACTGATCTCAGCTTCACTGAGCTCAGGGCAATCATTCATCCTGAGGATAAAATGATTGTGGAACAAGCTTTTGAAAATGCATTGCTTTCCGGAAAATATAATTATCAGGCTAGAATAGCCAGGCCTGATCAAATTATTTATTGGATTAAAGTAATCGGAAAGGTGATTTTTAATGACCAGGGGACGCCGGTAAGGATGTTAGGTACAGTAATGGACATTACGGAAAGCAAACAGGAAGAATTGCAGAAAAACGACTTTATTGCGATTGCCAGTCATGAGCTCAAAACACCTTTAACCTCTTTAAAAGCGTATGCACAATTGCTGAAATCCAGTAAGGCTGCTACCGACCCCGGATTTGTAAAAAGTGTAGGAGTGAGAATTGAAGGGCAGATCAATAAAATGACTAAACTGGTCTATAGCTTCCTGGACTTATCAAAAATTGAAACCAATAAGACCGAGCTGACAAAAGAACTGTTCGATGTCAATGAACTGATTAAAGAAGTGATCAACGATTACTTATTCCAGGAAAAAAACCATCCCATTGTATTTGATGCAGTAGCACTGCCCATGATTTATGCCGATAAACATAAAATAACACAAGTGATTGATAATCTGATCAGTAATGCCATCAAATATTCGCCGAAAGGGGGGGAGGTCATCGTGAATGCAGCACTGCAAAATGAAGAGGTGCTGGTTTCCGTGGAAGACCATGGGATTGGAATCGACAACAATCACCTGCATAAAATCTTTGACCGATTCTATAGGATTGATGATTTACAAGTGAAAAATGCCTCAGGTTTTGGGATTGGATTGTACCTCTGCGCCGATATTATAGCAAGGCATCATGGAGAAATCGGACTGGAAAGTGAGCCTGGCAAAGGAAGTAGGTTTTTTTTCACCTTGCCAGTTGATGCTCCTTCAAAAATCCAATAGCAATAGGTTATGCCATTACAAAAACAGTCATGTTTTTTGGACCATGGGCACCAAGGACTAATGACTGCTCAATATCGGCAGTCTTTGAAGGACCGGCGATGAAAGCACCAAAACCATAATGGGAATTTGAAATTTGTTGATAAGCTTCCTGCATATTGGATAAAATATCTTTTTATGAACTAATACCACTAGCTGCTGACAAATAAAAGGGATCACCCGCTGTCCCATAAGCGACTCCGTTACCCAAAGTGCTGCATTTTCTGCTACCCCAAAATGGGCTTTAATAATGGCCACATCTACGTCCTCATAACTAGGAGGAGGAAGGTCCTGCCAGTCTTTTTCAGTCAGTTCAGCCAACTCGGGAATAGTGGATATCACCCTTGGAAGGCCACTAAACTTTGTTTTAATCAAGCCAATCAGCTCCTCATAGTCTTTAACAGGATACATCATTCCGCCAATTCCATCTAATACGCTGCCAAACATGGCCAGAGGATCAGGATACTGAGCCAAACCGGTTAAATCTGGAGGTAAAACGGTTAAAGCAGGCTGGTTTTCTTTAACGCATGCAAGGATCTGTGCTCTGCTACTCATTGTTGTTCTTTTTATACCATTCACGAAAAGACTGTTGGGGAGGCGCCGGCATATCACGCTGCGTATACCAGGCATTTAACTTATTATTCACTAGAAAAGGCATATTTTTCATCACCCAACGGCCCGATTTTCCAGCATTTCTATATATGTAAGGATGGGAAAGGGTAAATTCCATCGCCTTCATGGCTATGGTCTTTTTAGGATCTGCATAGCCTTCCTTTACAATGACTTGCCTCCATTTGTAAAGCTGTTCATGAATGTTGATTTTCACCGGGCATACATTGGTGCAGGAACCGCATAAGGTAGATGCGAAAGGTAAGTCTGCATATTGTTTCATGTTCAGGTTAGGCGCTAAAATCGCACCTATTGGGCCAGCAATGGCAGTATGGTAACTATGGCCGCCACTTCTGCGGTATACCGGACAAGTATTCATACAGGCACCACAGCGGATACATTTTAGGGAGTTGCGAAAATCTGCTCTTCCCAGCTGCTGGGTACGTCCGTTATCTACTAGGATCAGGTGCATTTCCTGTCCTTTTCTAGGCGTTCGGAAATGACTGGAATAAGTAGTAATCGGCTGGCCGGTAGCACTTCTGGCTAAAAGCCTTAAAAATACGCTTAGATTTGCCCTTTTTGGGATGATCTTTTCAATCCCCATACAGGCAATATGGACTTCAGAAAGATGTGCGCCCATATCGGCATTGCCTTCATTGGTACAGACTACAAATTCGCCGGTTTCAGCAATCGCGAAATTGACTCCGGTGATGGCCGCTCTTCTGGTCAGGAACTTCTCCCGAAGGTGTACCCTGGCTGCTGCGGTCAATAATTGCGGGTCGGAAGCGCCTTTAGGAGTTCCTAAATGTTCATGGAACAATTCCCCGATTTCTTCTTTTTTCTTGTGGATACAAGGCAGTACAATATGGCTTGGCGGTTCTTCGGCCAGCTGCACAATGCGCTCGCCAAGGTCGGTATCAATCACCTCCACTCCGTTTTGGTGTAAATATTCATTCAGATGGCATTCTTCAGTCAGCATAGACTTACTTTTAACCATTCTGCTGATTTCTTTTGATTTTAATATAGAGAGGACAATTTGATTGTGCTCCGCAGCATCGGCAGCCCAATGTACGATCACACCGTTCTGCTGTGCATTGCTTTCGAATTCTGAAAGGTAATCGTGGAGATTGGACAATACATTGTCCTTAATCTGAGAAGCATTTTCTCTCAGCGCCTCCCATTCAGAAAGGGTATTTGCTGCTTTATCTCGCTTCGCACGTACGAACCATAAGGTCTCATCATGCCAGTCTACACGGGCTTCATCCTGATTGAAAATATCAGCTAATGCGGCGTGGTCCTTGTTTCCTTTAATCATTTCTTAAATCTGCGTTAAAATTTACCGGATTATACTTCTTCTGCATTCAGAATTTCTGCAATGTGCAGCACTTTTACCTGGCTATTCTGGCGGCGTAAAATACCTTCCATGTGCATCAAACAAGACATGTCTGCTGCCGTGATGTACTGTGCGCCATGATTGAGGTGGTCTGCTACACGGTCTTTGCCCATTTTGACAGATACCGCTTCCTCTGCGACGCAGAAAGTTCCGCCAAATCCACAGCATTCGTCCGGGCGGCTTAATTCTACCAGTTCCAGGTCTTTCACCATGTTTAACAATTGACGGGGTTTAGAAAACGGAGGAGCCACTAATTCTGTCATTTGAGACATCATCAAGCCCCTTTGTCCATGGCAGCTTTGATGCATGCCTACTTTGTACGGGAAACGTGCAGTTAGCTTTTCTACCTTTAAGATATCAGTCAGGAATTCCGTGAGCTCATATACTTTTTTACGTACACTGTTTGCTTTTTCCGCCTGTCCATCGCTATGTAAATGGTCTTTTATATGTAAAACGCAGCTCCCGGAAGGAGAAACGATATAGTCGAACGCTGCAAAGTTATCAATGAAAAGTTCGTTGCAGCCAGTCGTCAGGTGTTCAAATCCTGAATTTGCCATCGGCTGTCCACAGCAGGTTTGCTGTAAAGGATAACTGACTTTAACACCTAACTTTTGAAGGAGTTTTAAAGTGGCAATTGCTGCATTTGGGTAAAACTGGTCAATGTAGCAAGGAATGAAAAGGCCAACGGTCATAACAGAGAATTTAAGCTAAGAAAGCCGGAAGTTATCGCTTTTGATGGAATTTAGGGCACTATCGGTAATTACGCTTAATATATTGCCAAAATAACGGAGGAGAGCCACTTTCTGTAATTTTATGAAAACGTTTTCATTTTATGGAAGAAATGACTAGCTTGCCTGTGTTTAATTTACTGAAAATTCAGTTTTATAGATGAATAAGGATAAAAAACCGCAGCAAAACACCATTCTTGACATCGCGGAAGCGTTGAAACTTTCTCCGGCAACGATTTCAAGGGCGCTGAATAATCACCCCTATGTAAAGGAGAAAACGAAAAGCGATGTATTAAAAATGGCGGCGCAGCTGGGTTATAGAAGGAACCAGATGGCTTCTGGATTAAGGAGCAATAAAACGCATACTGTTGGACTCATTGTTCCGCGGATCTCCATGTTTTTTCATGCCGAAGTGATCACTACCATTCAAAACGCATTGCATAAACACGGCTATAACCTGATCATTTGCCAGTCTAACGACCTGCTCAGCATGGAGGAAGAACTCGCAGATATCCTGTATGCCTCCAGAGTGGATGCAATGATCGTTGCCTGTACATTACAAGCGACAGATTTTACTCATTTTGATAAGCTGGTGAACAGCGGAATTCCCGTGATTTTCTACGATCGAGTGCCCCTCAATTCCTATCCGGTAACCTATATTAAAGGAGATGATTTTCGCGGGGGATATCTGGCTACTTCTCATTTGATAGAAACGGGAAGTGAGCGTATTGCTCATATTTCCGGAAAATTAATTTCTAATCTTTACCAGGATCGTACCGCAGGTTTCTTCAAAGCAATGGAACAACATCAGCTGCCAGTGCGTGAAGAATGGGTTTTTCATCAGGAACTTACCCATGAGAACGCTAAAGAAGCGATGGCGAAACTATTTTCAGGAGCGGTAGTTCCAGATGCTTTATTTACTGCAAATGATGTGACAGCCATTGCAGCGTTGGAATATGCGAAGGAAAATGGAATCCGCGTACCCCAGGACCTGAAAATTATCGGGTATTCAAATGATCCGAGAACCTCGATCATTACTCCGGCTTTATCCACGATAGAACAGTATCCTGCCAAGGTAGGACAAAAAATAGTAGAAGTGTTGATCGATCAATTGAAAAATGGAGATCACCGATTAGAGCTGGAAAAAAAGCCTTACGTGATTCCTGTGGATTTGATCAGAAGGATGTCTTCTTAATAAATAACAGATAAATAAATAGTAGTACGCCCAATAAAAGCAACCCAAATAAATTAAATATAAATTTTGAACCAAACCAGTAGATTATGCGGAAGCTCGTAGTTTTTTTAAGTCTTTTAATGATGAACAGTATGGCGCTGTTCGCTCAAAATGCTCCGGCAAAAGAGGGAATGCGTCAATTAATTGATGATCAGTTTAAATTTGCCGATCAGCAGTATAAGGTGCTCAGCAAAAATGTTCCGGCAGATGTAATGCCTCAAACTTACAATGCCGAAAAAAACAAGGTACAAACCAGTGATACCAAATGGTGGTGTAGTGGCTTTTATCCAGGTACTTTATTCTATATCTATGAGTATACCAAAGATCCTGAAATCCTTGCTGAAGCTACTGCCAGACTAGGTATTCTGGAAAAAGAAAAGCACTACACCGGAAACCATGACCTTGGTTTTATGATGTACTGCAGCTTTGGTAATGCTTACCGCATCACTAAAAACCCGAGTTACAAAGCAACGATAGACACTTCAGCGGCTTCCCTGACTACGAGATATCACCCTGGGGCAAAAGTAATTCAGTCCTGGAATTCCAGCAAAAAATGGGGCGGACCAGTTATTATTGACAACATGATGAACCTGGAATTGTTAAGCTGGGTATCCGACCATGGTGGTGATAAAAAATTCAAAGAAGTGGCGATTGCACATGCCAACACCACTTTAGAAAACCATTTCCGTCCGGATTTCAGCTCTTATCATGTGATAGATTATGACATGAAAACAGGTAAAGTGATGCACAAGCAAACGGCACAAGGCGCTGCAGATTCTTCTGCATGGAGCAGAGGCCAGAGTTGGGGACTGTATGGATACACCATGATGTACCGTTTTACTAAAGATAAACGCTATCTGGATCAAGCTAGAAATATTGCTAAATTCACTTTAAACCACCCTAATATGCCGAAAGACCTGGTTCCTTACTGGGATTTTGATGCACCAGGTATTCCAAATACTTATCGTGATGCTTCTGCAGCAGCTGTAAATGCTTCTGCATTATTAGAGCTGGCACAGTATGTTAATAAAAAAGAACGCAAAACTTATTTGGATGCCGCAGAGAAAATGATCCGTTCCCTGGCCTCTGATACGTATCGTGCGAAATTAGGAGAGAATGGTGGTTTTCTTTTGATGCATAGCGTAGGTTCTATTCCGCATAAAACGGAAATTGATGTGCCTTTAACGTATGCAGATTATTACTTTCTGGAAGCGTTACACCGCTATAAAAATTGGTACTTGTAGGCAATACTGTTAATTAAATAGTCCAATGATCAGTTAAAAAAAGACGTGATCCTACTGAAAAGGGAGCACACATTAAATATTAAAATACAGAATGACCATAATACTTGTCTGAAATTGAAACAGGCAATAGCAAACAGATGATTAAAAAGAATACAATGGAAACATATTTTGACAGCAGGTTCGCGCTGAGCCCAAAGGAAGGAAAACAATTAGATACTCAAGGATTACGTGATAATTTCCTGATGGAAAAGCTTTTTGAAGCAGATGCCATTCATTTAACCTTATCTCATTTCGACAGGTATATTGCCGGTGGTGTAATGCCCGTAAAAGAAACGGTTCTTTTGTCCAACCCAGAAAATCTAAAAGCCAATTATTTCCTGGAAAGAAGAGAGCTGGGCATCATCAACGTAGGTGGTAAGGGCAGTATAGTTGCCGACGGCACTACTTACGAATTGGAGTATAAAGAAGCTTTGTACCTGGGAAAAGGTACAAAAGAAGTGAGTTTCTCTTCTGCTGATGCAAATGCACCAGCTAAATTTTACATCAATTCTGCACCAGCACACCATACTTACCCTTCCAAGAAAGTTTCTAAAGCGGAAGCAGAAGTGGTAGAATTGGGTTCTCCGGCAACAGCCAACCACAGGGTGATCAATAAACTGATCGTAAACAGTGTATTGCCTACTTGTCAGCTGCAAATGGGCATGACAGAATTGAAAAGTGGCAGTGTTTGGAATACCATGCCAGCACATACCCACGACCGTAGGATGGAAGTTTACTTCTATTTTGAAGTGCCGGAAGGACAAAGTGTGTGTCATTTCATGGGCCAGCCTCAGGAAACCAGACATATATGGATGCAGAATGAACAAGCCGTTATTTCACCAAACTGGTCAGTGCATTCCGGAGCAGGAACGAGCAATTATACCTTCATCTGGGGAATGGCAGGTGAAAACCTGGATTATGGCGATATGGACCATTGCGCCATTACTGAATTGAGATAAAAGAAAAACCAAAAGAACAGGCTGTGCTTAAATCCACAGCCTGTTTCTATAAACTGTATGAAACATGAAAAAGATTCTCCTGGTTTTATGGGCATGCGCCAGCTTACCCGCTGCGCTTAATGCACAAACTAAGCATTTGAAGGCTACCATCAGCATTCAGAACACTGCCACGCAGAAAAGAACCGCTGCAGTGACCGCCATACCCTGGCAAAATGTACTTTCCAAATTTCCTGCAGTAGATACAGCAAACTTTAAGGTGCTGAATGCAGCGCAGAAGGAAGTTCCTTTTCAATTGGAATATAAAGGATTAACAAGCCCGCAAAACTTGCTGGTACAATTAGATGTGCCGGCAAATGGAACGGTTAAATTGACCATTGTTCCTGGAAAAGCACAGAAACCAGTACAAAAAACTTTCGGCAGGTACATTCCTGAGCGTAAAGATGATTTTGCCTGGGAAAATGATAAAGTAGCTTTCCGTATGTACGGAAAAGCACTGGAAAGTACCCCTAAAGAAAATGCCTATGGCATTGATGTGTGGGGGAAAAGAGTAACCAGAATGGTGTTGAACGAGCGCTATAAAAGAGGTAAATACCATGAAGATCTTGGTGATGGTAACGATTACTACCATGTAGGCCTGACTTTAGGTGGCGGTGATATTGCGCCGATCTCCGGTGATAAAATCTATTATCCTTTAAATTACCGTACCTGGAAAATATTAGATCAAGGTGCATTGCGTTTCACTTTTCAATTGAGTTATGAAAACTGGGACGTCGCTGGGAAATTAGTGAAAGTAACGAAAACGATATCTCTGGATGCAGGTTCTCATTTGAATAGGGTAGCCGCAAACTATGAATATCCAGGTGGTGGTGATTTACCAGTGGTAGTCGGAATCATCAAAAGAGCAGAGCCCGGTGCTTTATTACTAAACGAGAGAAATGGCGTAATGGGCTATTGGGAGCCTAAACATGGCGAAGATGGTACCATGGGGATCGGTGTGATTTTATCAGATCCTAAACTGCAGATGAGGGTGACCAAAGAGCAGCTGCTGGCAGAAACAACTGCAAAAAATGCGGAGCCAGTCGTGTATTATAATGGCGCAGCATGGGATAAAGCAGGAGAAATTACGACTGCAGAGGCCTGGTTTGCCTACCTGAATAATTTTAAAAAATCATTAGAACAGCCTTTAAAGGTAACCGTTCAATAAGTCTTATTTTATAAAAACATCGTCAAATGTCGGTACTGAATTTATTTAATTTAAAAGGTAAAATAGCCCTGGTTACAGGCTGTAAACGTGGGATTGGAAAAGCAATGGCAGAAGCATTAGCAGAAGCTGGAGCAGATATTATTGGCGTATCCGCCAGCCTGGAATTGGAAAACTCCGCAGTGGAGCAATCGGTAAAAGCATTAGGTCGCAATTTCAGCGCCTACCAATGTGATTTTAATGACCGCAATTCACTGAAAACATTTATTGAAAAAGTGAAAACTGCACACCCTGTCATTGATATTCTAGTGAATAATGCAGGAACAATTTTGAGAAAACCTATCGCCGAACATCCAGATGAATATTGGGATGAAGTGATTGCTGTGAATCAAACCGCACCATTTATCCTGACTCGTGAGATCGGAAAAGAAATGATTTTGAGAGGATCAGGAAAAGTAATCTTTACCGCTTCTTTATTGACTTTTCAGGGTGGAATCACGGTTCCAGGTTATGCGGCCAGTAAAGGTGCTGTAGGGCAGCTAACGAAAGCTTTTGCGAATGAATGGGCCAGCAAAGGGGTTAATGTGAATGCAATTGCACCCGGTTATATTTCCACAGACAATACCACTGCTTTAAGGGCAGATCAAGATAGAAGCCGCTCAATTATGGAACGTATTCCCGCAGGAAGATGGGGGGAAGCGGAAGACTTTAAGGGGCCTACTGTATTTCTGGCTTCCGAAGCCTCTAACTATATGCACGGTACAGTGATGACTGTTGATGGTGGATGGATGGGGAGGTAAAATGAAAAAATCTAATCTATTTCGGCTGCTCCTTTGGGGCAGCCCATTTTTATTGGTCATATCGCTGAACGCAAATGCTCAGCAAAAGAAAAATGACCGCCCAAATGTGATCATCATTAATATGGATGATATGGGCTATGGAGATACGGAGCCTTATGGGATGACCGGTATTCCAACACCAAATTTCAATAGGGCAGCTTCCGAAGGAATGCGGCTCACACATTTCAATGCCGCACAAGCGGTATGCAGCCCCTCCAGGGCAGCACTCCTCACCGGATGTTACCCAAACAGGTTAAGTCTGGCCCATGCTTTAAGTCCGGAAGCAAAAATCGCATTAAATACTTCTGAAGAAACCATTGCCTCTATCTTGAAAAAATCAGGATACAAAACGGCGATGCTCGGAAAATGGCACCTGGGCTCAAAAGCACCATTTCTGCCTACCTATTTTGGCTTTGATAGTTTTTATGGCCTTCCTTATTCCCATGATATGTGGCCTGTTGGTTACGATGGAAAACCATTGGATTCCTCAACTTACAGAGGGAAATACCCGAGATTGCCGATTTTAGACGGTGAGAACGTGGTTGCTTATAATGATAACCTGGAAGATCAGGGGAAATTAACCGGGACTTTCACTAAGAAAGCAGTCGAGTTTATTACGGACCATCAGAAAGATCCTTTCTTTTTATACCTGGCACAGCCGATGCCTCATGTGCCTTTAGCAGCGTCAAAAGCTTTCAGAGGAAAGAGTGAACTGGGCATTTTTGGCGATGTGATCATGGAGCTAGATTGGTCAATTGGAGAAATTATGAAAACGCTGGACCGTTATAAATTATCGGAAAACACGATTTTGATCATTACCAGCGACAACGGGCCATGGCTCAATTTTGGCGATAATGCCGGTTCTTCCGGAGGCTTCCGTGAAGGAAAAGGAACTGCATGGGATGGCGGAACACGCGTTCCGTGTCTGATCAGGTGGCCCGGAAGCATTCCCGCAGGGAGCCTCAGCTCTCAATTAATGGTCAACATAGATCTGTTACCTACGATTGCTACCCTCACAAAAGCGAAATTACCAGCGCTTAAAATTGATGGGATGGACTTTTCCGCTGTACTGACAGGTAAATCAAGTAAAGGTCCGAGGGAAGTTTTTTACTACTATTATGATGTCAATAACCTAAAAGCAGTGCGCTACAAAAACTGGAAATTAGTGTTTCCGCATAGTTCCAGAGCATATACCGGTAGTTTGCCTGGTAAAGGCGGTTATCCTGGCCCGGCACCAGATGTAAAGGTGAAAATGGCTTTGTATAACCTTTCTCATGACCCTGCTGAGCAATATGACGTTCAGGAAAATTATCCTGAAATGCTAAAGCAAATACAGGTTTATGCCGAAGAGGCAAGGGTGGATCTTGGTGATGAGCTGACAAATAGAAAAGGAGCGAACAGAAGGCCAGCGGGAAAAGTATCCCCATAAAAAACATCATTAGTAAATTTTAACCAGCATACCTCATGATGAAATTGAAAATTAAAGCAGTGTCCAGTTTTTCTTTTATGCTGTTTGCCGTACTTTTTATTTTGAGTCCGAATCAAACGACAGCTCAGGATAATTGTCCTATTATACCCTTGCCTATAAGTGCTGTAAAGGGCGATGGCAGTTTTTTACTACAGGTAAATACACCTTTAGTATTAAATGATGAGGCCTTAAAACCGATCGCACAATACCTGCAGACAGAGCTGCTAAAGTCGCAGTACCTACCCATTAGCATTCAGCCAAGCGCAGGGAAATTACCTGCTATAAAACTGGTGCTTTCCCCGAAAAAGAAAATCGGATCAGAAGCTTATGCGCTGGACATCAATGGTGATGGCATTACCATCATTGCTAAAGATATTCCGGGTGCCTTTTATGGTGCAACCTCCTTGATGCAACTGATCAGACAAGTAAAAAGAGTTAAAGGAAGTTTAAGCCTGCATGCCTGGAAAATAGAAGATCAGCCTGCTTATGGTTGGAGAGGCTTTATGCTGGATGAATCTAGGTTCTTCTTCGGAATGGAAAAGGTAAAGTCAATCATCGACTGGATGGCCTTTTATAAATTAAATAAACTGCATTGGCATCTGACCGACGAGCCGGCCTGGCGTTTAGAGATCAAGAAATACCCGAAATTGAGCTTGATTGGTGGTATTGGCGACTTTAGGACTGAATTTACACCAGCACAATATTATACCCAGGAGCAAATAAAGGAAGTGGTGGCCTATGCCGCGCTGCGTTTCATCACCGTAATTCCTGAAATTGATATGCCAGGACATGCTACGGCAGCCAATAAAGCCTATCCTGAATTTAGTGGGGGCGGTGGACCTGGTCATCCGGAATTTACTTTTAATCCTGGTAAAGAAGGGACTTATGCCTATCTAACCAATATTTTAAAGGAAACTAATGTTTTATTTCCTTCCGCAATGATCCACCTCGGTGGTGATGAAGTGAGTTATGGCAACCATAAATGGGCAACGGATCCTGAGATTATCGCTTTGATGCAAAGTAAAAATCTTGCCGGTACTAAGGAGGTGGAAACTTATTTTATGAAACGAATGGCGGATTCTGTGTACCAGATGAATGCTAAACTGCTGGTTTGGGATGAGATGGCAGAAGCCGGACTACCGAAAGATAAAACCATTATTTTCTGGTGGCGCCATGACCAGCCACAGGTTTTAAAGCAAGCATTGAGCAAAGGATATGAAACGGTATTGTGTCCTAGATTGCCATTGTACTTCGATTTTGTACAGGACAGCACGCATAATAATGGGCGCAAATGGAGCAAGTTGTACAACCCTATAGAAAGCGTATATTCTTTTTCAGCAGATCATTATCAATCACAAACGGTGACTAAAAACCAGATCCTGGGGATTCAAGCCAACCTTTGGACGGAAACTGTTCCTAATAATCAGCGATTGGAATACCTGCTTTTTCCCAGGATTTCTGCGCTGGCAGAAGCAGCTTGGTCTACGAAAGCAGGAAAGAATTTTCCGGCATTCATGGAACGTTTAAAAGGACATTTTGCCCTTTATGAGCAAGCGGGGATTTATTATTATGATCCGACAAATCCAGGGAAATATCCGGAGCCGGTAAAGCTGGGTAAAAGCGCTAAACGCTTTGATACTGGCGACTAATCTGATCAAAAATGCCCCTGCATCAGGAAATCGTTCCGATGCAGGGGCTTGTACTATTTTATAAGTTACTTTCTATTGCACCTACTTTTTCACGGTATAAATCAACCGGTCCGTCTAATAACACGGCAATTACGGTTAGTTTTTTATCCAATCGATCTTCAGGAACAGGGATGTAAACAATTCCAGGAACTGAGCTCCAATATAGTTTATTGTAAATCTCTGGCTCCATCATGGTTCCTTCTCCCACAATTCTGATTCTGCTGATCTTATTTTTGATGCCTTTCAAAGCAATCGGGCCTGTTGGCTTGCCTTCTACAAATAGGAATAAGGTTTGTTTATCAGCAGATAAAGCACTTTTTCCTTGATAATGTCCTTCAGGAAGCCCTTTGGTGGTCTTATATAAACTTTCTGAATTTTTAGTGATCCAGTTGTAAAGGGTAGGAGATAGGCTTTTCTTTTCTGTTTCCATTCCCAATCCATCTATGGTTAGTTTTGTAGTTAAGAAAGGGTTATTTCCATCATGAATGGCACTGGCAATTTGTAAAATCTGATCCTGATCATTGCTGTTTTTTTGAGGAGTTATTGCGGCAGTTACCACAGTTTTTTCTGCCAATCTGATCGGTTCATTGAATTGAATCGCAATCACGGTCACATCTTGATCTGCTGCGTTTTCGGGGATTTTCAAGCTCAGGTTATTGCCGTCTTTTTTATAGCTCAGCAATTCGGAACTACCCACAATTTTCGCCGACTTAACTTTGGAAAGTACCCCATTCAAGTTGAATATTCCACCATTTGGCGCCCAATCTGCATATAGATACAAGGTTTTCTTATCCTTAGAAAGACTGGTTTTTCCATTGAAATGTTCTGCAGGAATTCCTGCACGTGTACCGTAGATCGCTTCTCCATGTTTGCTGGTCCAGCGGGCAAGACCTTTTAATACGGCTACTTGCTGCTGCGGAATTGTTCCATCAGCTTTAGGACCGATATCCAGCAGCAAATTTCCACCCATACTGATACAATCTACTAAGGTTCGGATGATCATGTTTGGTGATTTATACTTATTGTCATAAGGCTGATAGCCCCAGGAATCATTAATTGTATAACACAGTTCCCAATAATCTCCGGCTGGTTTTACCACTGGAATTCCCTGTTCCGGTGTTTCATAATCACCATGGTGGTTCAGGCGTGAATTGATGATAATATCTGAATTGTAACTACGTAGGTTTTTAAGCACTTTTTGCGCCTGCCATTCTTCGCCATTGTGCTCCCAATCTCCATCAAACCAAATCAAATCCGGTTTGAAGTTCGCAGAAAGCTCATTGAGCTGCTGCTGGTAGTAGTTAAGAAAAGTATTCCATCTTTTCGGCGCTTCTTTCAATAGATACCTTTTATGTTCTCTGGTAAACACATCATAGTCGTTGTAACTCCAGTCTGGTAAAGAAAAATAAAGCCCGGTTTTTAATCCAGAAGCTTTTAATGCCTTCACAAAGGGGCTAATCAGGTCTTTTTTTGCAGCACTATGTTTAATAGTAGTGGTGGCATTTGGTGCTTTAGTGTCCCATAAAGAAACGCCGTCATGGTGTTTTGTAGTGATGACCGAATATTTGGCACCACTTTCTTTGATCAGTTTTACCCATTCTTCAGGTTGATATTTGGAGGCATTAAAGCCATCCAATTGTTTCATATAATTATCGTGGTTGATGTAGTTGTTGAAAAATGCCCAGGATTCTGAAATCCCATTTACCGAATAAACACCCCAATGGATAAATATTCCAAGTTTGGCATCGGTAAACCATTCCATTTTTTTGGTGTTGGCAGTAGTTTTTTCTTTTGAGCTGTTCTCCTGTGCAATGCTGGCTGTTAAAGACAGACAAAAAAATAAGGCAGACAGTAAGGTCTTTTTGTTCATAGAATTGGTTGGTTTCTTTTGTTTTTGCGTGTTAAGCGTGTGATAATTTGCTGTTTTTTTAATGTATTACTGGTGCTGTTTTTTATCTTTTTCATCTTCCGATGTGCCTACGGCAGATCAACGTTTTATTTCTGCAGATAAGATTTTTGGTAATTTAACGGGCTCTTTCCGGTAATGATTTTAAAGTGTTTGTGAAAGCTGGCAAAGTTGTGAAACCCACTTTCATAGCAGATCTGCTTTACATTCATGCTGTCCTCAATCAGCAATTTGCAAGCATGACCCACCCTGATTTCAGAGATAAACTGGGTGTAAGTTTTCCGGGTTCTTGACTTAAAATACCGGCAAAATGAATTCGGACTGATGTTGGCTACGGCAGCCATTTCTTCCATCTGGATTTTTCTTTTGAAATTCGCCAGCGAATAATTGTAAATCGCATTGATGCGGTCGTTTTCAATCTCCTCGAAGTCATGTCGGAAGCCAATAGAAGATAGTAATTCATGCTGCGTACAGTTTTCAATGGCCAGCAATGCTTCCATTAAAAGAATAATCCGCTTGGATCCTTCAGAGAGTAAAATGGATTCAATGATCTCCCCGATCACTTTTTTCGCTTTGTCTGAAATTTGAATTCCTCGCTGTGCTTTTTCCAGGATTAGCTTTAAGGCCTTGTTTTCCGGTAGGTTTAAGAAATGATTTCCCCAGAAGTTTTCGCAGAAATGAACAACAACAACATCTGCATTTTCCTGTTCCTCTGCCAGGAAATAGCTGTCGTCGAATCTCCAGTAATGAGGGAGGTGTGCACCGATCAATACCACGTCTCCAGATCTGAAACGCTTGATGCTGTCGCCAATAAATTGGGTGCCATTTCCTTTCTTAAAATAGATCAATTCCACTTCTGCATGGTAATGCCAGCGGTTGTTGATGTAAGGGACTTTGTCTCTCCTTGCACTAAATGAATTCACAAGGTTGTTTGAAACTTTGAGTAATTGTGGCTTCATAAAATTTGGTTAGGTCAGGCTAAATTTATAAAAATCTTTCATAAATACCTTGTAATATCAACAATACACAAATTAACGCCAATATTGCTGAATGACTTGGGGCCGATAAAGCCGGTTAAAACATCAGGTATAACGAATTCAGGATAATTAGTTTAGAATAAACCATATTTCATAAAAACTGATAACTTTGGTTTTAACACACAACAACAACCTGAACCAACATGATGAAAAGAACCTGGAGGACCACAATAATGGTCTTTATGCTTCCAATTGCAGTTATTCCAACAAGCGTTAAAGCTCAAAATCAACAAAACAAACAAAGCCCTGTTGCCCCGAATATCATTTTCATTTTAACGGATGACATGGGCTATGGAGATCTTGGTGTTTTCTTCCAAAATCAACGTAAACAGCATAAAAGCCTGCCTTATCAATTGACACCAAATCTGGACCAGATGGCTGCTTCCGGAGCGAAATTCACAAACCAATATAGCAATGCCCCAGTATGTGCACCTTCTCGTGCCTCTTTTATAACGGGCATGAATCAGGGAAATGCGAGTGTCAGAGACAATCAGTTTGATAAGCAAATTGAAAATAACCATACCATTGCCAATATGTTGAAAAGTGCAGGATATGCCACCGCTGCAGTAGGTAAATGGGGCTTACAAGGGGAAACAAAAGAGGAGCCAAACTGGCCTGCTCATCCTTCAAAACGAGGATTTGATCAGTTTTTCGGCTATATGAGACATGCAGACGGACACGAGCATTATCCTTTTGAAGGCCTTTACAGAGGTAAAAAAGAAGTGTACGACAACTATACCAATGTGGCTGCTGACCTGAGTAAAAGCTATACGACAGATTTATGGACCGCTTATGCGAAGAAATGGATCGCAGAACATGAGCAGGGTAAATCAGCAAAACAACCGTTTTTTATGTTCCTGGCCTATGATGCGCCACATGCAGTTTTAGAGTTGCCAACTCAGGCTTACCCTGCAGGTGCAGGATTAAAAGGCGGTGTACAGTGGACAGGGAAAAAGGGGGCCATGATCAATACGGCCTCCGGTGAAATTGATACGTATGTGCATCCCGATTATACAAACGCGACTTACGATGATGATCAAAACCTGAATACTCCTGAAAAGCCCTGGCCAGATACTTACAAGCGTTATGCTACTGCCAACCGAAGAATTGATGATGCGATCGGTGATGTAATGCAGCTTTTAAAAGACCTGAAGATCGATGAAAATACACTGGTGGTTTTTAGTTCTGATAATGGACCTTCTATAGAATCTTATCTGCCGAAAGGGTATGTACCCAACAGCCCTGAGTTTTTTGGAAGTTTCGGTCCTTTTGATGGGATCAAAAGAGACGTTTGGGAAGGTGGACTGAGAATGCCCGTACTGGTACGCTGGCCTTCAAAAATTAATCCCGGACAAACGATTGCTTTACCCAGTATGCTGTCTGACTGGATGCCTACTTTTGCGGAAGCCGCCAATATTCCTGCGCCAGCAAGGTTAGATGGCGTGTCTTTGCTGCCCAGCTTAACCGGTAAGGGTAAGCAGGAGCAAGGGCAGGTGTATATAGAATATAAAGAAGGTGGGAATACGCCGGATTTCAAAGAATTTGAAGCCAGTAGAAGGGGCAGGAAACGCAACCAGATGCAAATGATTCGTATTGGCGATCTGGCTGGCGTACGCTATAATATTAAATCTGCGGACGATGATTTCGAAATCTATGATGTGGTCAAAGACCCGAAAGAAACGACTAATCTGGGCGGAAATCCAGCATATCGCAGTTTGCAGGACAAAATGAAAACAAAAGTTCTGCAAAGTAGAAAAGTAGATGCGGAGGCACCTCGTCCTTATGATACAGCACTGATTCCAGGTGTAAATCCTGCAGGCAAAATAACCCCGGGAATGAGCTGGAAGTTATTTAAAGGGGATTTCAAATGGGTGGTTACCGAAAAAGGAAGAATTCCATTGCAAAAAGGAAGTACAAGCAGCCTGGAAAATCATAAAACTCCTAAAATTTCTGGAATGATGTTATATGAAGCCTGGTTTAAAGCGCCGAAAGACGGTGAATATACCTTCTCCTTAGTAAGTAACGGAAAAGCTTATCTGCGTTTGCATGAAGCGGAATTGCTGGATGCGGATTATGACTATTCGCCGGGAAAAGAAATCACTGCTACTGTAAAATTAAAAGCCGGATATCATCCAATCAAAATCTACGCTAAGCAAGAACAGGGAAAGGCAATATCGTTGCGCTTAAAGCAAAAAGAAGCTGGAGCTAACTGGCAGAATATGAGCGGTAATAATCTTTTTAGCGTAAAATAACGGGCTTTAATCATTTCTAAAGAAGATTATGCCATAAAAAAGTGAGTTTAAACTTTCATTTAACCAAAAAGTTAATTACATTTGAGCTTACCCTTTCGAGGGTATGTTTTTCATAGGTAGATGTAGGGTCGGAAATTTATTTCCGATCCTTTTTTTTTACGACTGTTTTTAGTCGGTTTTCCATCTACACTCATTCCATACATCGTATTTGTTTTAACTTTATCTTTGCTGCTGCTATGGATAAGAAGAAAATCATTGTTGCCATTACCGGAGCCAGCGGCTCGATCTACGCGAAACTACTGCTTGATAATTTAATGACCCTTTCTGATCAGGTGGAGACGGTAGCTGTAGTGATGTCGGACAATGCGAAGGAAGTATGGCGGTTCGAACTCGGCAACGAAGACTACGATCGATACCCTTACAAATTCTACCCGAAAATGGACTTCAATGCTCCTTTCGCTTCGGGCTCCGCAAAATTTGACACTATGATTATCATTCCATGTTCGATGGGAACCCTTGGCAGAATCGCCCACGGCATCTCCAACGACCTCATCAGCAGAGCAGCCGACGTGGTCTTAAAAGAACGCAGAAAATTGATCGCTGTAGTGCGTGATACCCCTTTCAGCCTCATTCACATCAATAATCTGAAAATCGTAACCGAAGCTGGCGGCATCATTTGTCCGGCAAGTCCCTCGTTTTATTCCCTGCCAAAAACCATTGAAGCGGTCGCACAAACGGTCGTTAGCCGGGTCATCGACCTTGCCGGTCTCCGTCAGGATAGTTACCGCTGGAATGAGGAATAATCTCAGCTAAAACCTTATCTTTGCGCATTCTCAAAGAAATTTTATAAGGGCTAAATGAAGAAGGTTGCATTTTATACACTAGGTTGTAAGTTAAATTTTTCAGAAACTTCAACAATAGGAAGGTTATTTACCGATGCCGGATATGCGGTGGTGGATTTTACAGCTGGGGCGGATGTATATGTAATCAATACCTGCTCTGTAACGGAGCATGCCGATAAGAAATGCCGGAAGGTAGTTAAGGAGGCCCTGAAATATTCTCCGAATGCTTATGTAACGATTGTAGGCTGCTATGCACAGCTGAAACCAGTAGAAATTGCTGAAATTGAAGGTGTGGATATGGTATTGGGTGCTGCAGAGAAATTCCGTATTGTAGAATATATCTCTGATCTGACGAAACTTCCAAAGGCCGTTATTCATCAGCAAAACATAGAAAAAGTAAACCATAATTTTATTGCAGCTTATTCGATCGGGGACAGAACACGTACTTTCCTGAAAGTTCAGGACGGCTGTGATTATCCTTGTACTTATTGTACAATTCCTTTGGCACGTGGTGGCAGTCGCAGTGATACCATCGAAAACGTAGTCAACAGAGCCACACAGATCGCGGAAAGCGGCGTGAAAGAAATCGTGCTTACTGGTGTAAACCTGGGCGATTTCGGGATCAGAGATGGGCAGAGAGAAGATAAATTCTTCGACCTGGTAAAAGCCCTGGATGAAGTAGAAGGAATCGAAAGAATCCGCATCTCTTCCATCGAACCCAACCTGCTTAGCAATGAGATCATTGAATTTGTAGCTACTTCAAAAAGATTTGTACCCCATTTCCATATTCCATTACAATCTGGTTCTAACAAGATCCTGGGGCTAATGAAAAGACGTTATCAAAGAGAACTATATACTGAACGCGTAGCCAAAATAAAAGCATTAATTCCAAATTGCTGTATCGGTGTAGATGTGATTGTCGGTTTCCCTGGAGAAACGCATGAAGATTTTCTGGACACCTATCAGTTCCTGAATGAACTGGATATTTCTTACTTACACGTATTTACTTATTCTGAACGTGAGCAAACCGCTGCAGCAGAAATGAAAGGTGTGGTTGCTGGAAGTACCAGAGCCGACCGCAGTAAAATGCTCCACATCTTATCGGATAAAAAACGCAGGGCTTTCTATCAGTCTCAGATTGGTACCGTAGGCGAAGTGCTATTCGAAGACGATCAGAAAGATGGTTTCATGCATGGTTTCACGAAAAACTATGTGAAAGTAAAAGCAAAATACGACCCGGTTATGGTGAATGAGATTAAAAGAGTGAAATTGCTTGAACTTACTGCTGATGGTGAAGTAGAAGTTGCAGAAAGCGAAGAAGTTTTAGCTCATTAATCTTATATTCGCATAAAAACCTTTCTAAAAGTATGTTTCCAACTGTATCCCATTTTATAGAATATCTTTTCGGTGTTCAGATACCTCTTCCATTCAATACCTTCGGTGTTTTTGTAGCTTTAGCTTTCATTGCAGGTTATTGGGCATTTACAGAAGAATTTAAACGTAAAGAATCTTTGGGGATCATCCATCCGATCAAGAAATACATTACTGTAGGAAAACCTGCTACTAGCTTAGAACTCTTCTATAACGGTGTGTTCGGCTTCCTGATTGGGTATAAACTGGTTTACGCATTACTGAATTATAAGCTGTTTGTGAGCGATGCCCAAACGGTATTGCTCTCTACAAAAGGCAGTATTTTAGGCGGTCTGTTCTTTGCAGGCCTATTTGCGTACTGGGATCATAAAGAGAAAAATAGAGTTAAATTATCAGCACCAAAAACGGTAGAAGTGATCCAGCATCCTTATGAGCTGATGGGCAATATGATTGTCTGGGCAGCAGTATGGGGATTCCTTGGTGCGAAAATATTTGATAACCTGGAGCATTGGGATACATTTGTACAAGATCCAATTGGTGGATTGCTGTCTTTCAGTGGATTGACCTTTTATGGTGGATTGATTTGCGGTGGTGCTGCGGTATTATACATTGCTAAAAAGAACAATATTAAGGTATTGCACATGCTGGACATTGGCGGTCCGGGAATGATGCTGGCTTATGCTGTTGGTCGTATCGGCTGTCAGATGTCAGGAGACGGAGATTGGGGGATCGACAACCTGAATCCTAAACCAGTAAGCTGGCTGCCGGATTGGTTATGGGCCTATACTTATCCTAATAACGTGGCAAATGAAGGGGTTCCAATCCCTGGCTGTGTCGGTAAATTCTGCCATGAACTGGCAAATCCGGTGTATCCAACCCCAATTTATGAGGTGATCGTTTGCTTTATCTTATTTTTAATCCTTTGGAAAGTCCGCACCAGAATTAAAATTCCTGGTATGATGTTTGGAATTTACCTGATGTTGAATGGTCTGGAAAGATTCTTTATCGAATTGATCCGTGTCAATACCAAATACGATGTAGCTGGCATCCGCTTTACTCAGGCAGAATTGATTTCCAGCATATTATTTCTATCCGGTTTGCTGCTGGTTTTGTATTCTGTGAAGAATAAAGAAAAGCTTGCGAACTATTAAAATTTAAGATTTGAATTACGAATTACTTTGTTCTAAAGTTGTAGCTATAGCCCGTTTAACCGGTAATTTTATCCGCAAGGAGTCCATGAATTTTGACGCGAATGCGGTAGAAATTAAAGGTTTGAACGACCTGGTCTCTTACGTCGATAAAAATGCCGAAAGGCAATTGGTGAGGAATCTGGTAAAATTGATTCCAGAGGCTGGCTTTATCACAGAGGAGGAGACTTTAAATACTACTGGTGCAGTTTTCAACTGGATTATTGACCCTTTAGACGGGACCACAAACTTTATCCATGGATTGCCAACGTATGCGATCAGCATTGCCCTTTATGAGGATGGACAGCCGGTGATTGGTGTCGTTTATGAAATCAACAGGGGAGAGATGTTCTCTACTTACAAAGGTGGAGCTGCTTACCTGAACAATAAAGAAATCTCGGTATCTAAACGTACTTCTTTAAGCGAAACATTGATAGGAACTGGTTTTCCATACTATCAGTTCGATAAGCAGGAGGCCTACATGCAATTGCTGTCAGAAATGATGCGAAGCTGTCATGGTTTAAGAAGGATTGGCTCGGCGGCCACCGATTTAGCTTATGTGGCTTGCGGTAGGTTTGATGGCTTTTTTGAATACAACCTGAATTCCTGGGATGTGGCTGCAGGTGCCTACCTGGTGCAGCAGGCAGGAGGGAGTATCTTGAATTTCTCTGGCGGTGCCGAGTTTATTCAGCAGCGTGAGATCCTGGCAACGAATGGCCATATTGATGGAGAGCTGCTGGCGATTATGGAAAGACACTTCTAAAGCAGGATCATTTTAAAATGACATATCAAAGAAAAGGCCTTGATTGATAAAATCAAGGCCTTTTCTTTGATATGCTGTTATGGCTTATAAAGCTTCAGATACTACTTCTTTCACTTCAGGAACCATACGCTGTAATAAATTCTGGATACCAGATTTTAACGTAATGGTAGAAGATGGACATCCACTGCATGAACCTCTAAGTTCTACAGTAACCACACCTTCATCAAATGATTTATAGCTGATTGCACCACCATCCTGCTCCACTGCCGGACGAACATAGTCGTGCAGGATTTGCTGGATTTTGATTTCGATATCTGTTCCGGTGAATGCTGGAGCAGCTTCGTCAGTTTCTTCTTTGATTTTATATTCTGATTCTACTGCACCTTTTACGAATTCTTTCAGGATTGGCTCAATATCAGCCCATTCTGCATCTTCCGTCTTGGTAATGGTGACAAAGTTACTCGCAAAAAAAACGCCGTTTACAAAGTTGAACTTGAACAGTTCCTTTGCAAAAGGAGATAGCTCAGCACTCTCTTTAGTCGCAAAATCTTCACTGCCGTTGATCAATAATTTATTGACCATGAATTTCATGGTGGCAGGGTTAGGGGTTTGTTCTGTATATACGTTGATCGTCATTGTCTTTTTTTCTTACAAAAATAAATAATTCAAAGCTGCAAATTACGGTATCGATGTCTGTTTTAGGTCATTAATTCCTAGAAGACACCGGTGTAGTTAAATGGCGTAATTTTCTTCAATTCTGCTTTTATGGTGTCGCTTACCGCTAAACCATCAATAAAGGTGGCCATAGTGTCTGCTGTGATCTTTTGGTTGGTACGTGTCAGGTCTTTTAAAGCCTCGTAAGGGTTCGGGTAAGCCTCTCTTCTCAACACGGTTTGAATCGCTTCTGCAACCACTGCCCAGTTGTTTTCCAGGTCAGCTGCAATCGCATCATTGTTCAGGATGATTTTGTTTAATCCTTTAAGCGTAGAAGCCATCGCAATTACAGTATGTGCCATAGGAACACCTACATTTCTCAATACCGTAGAATCGGTCAAGTCTCTTTGTAAACGGGAGATTGGTAATTTTGCGGCGAAGAATTCGAATAAAGCATTTGCCAATCCTGCATTTCCTTCTGCATTTTCAAAATCAATCGGATTTACTTTATGCGGCATGGCCGATGAACCTACTTCTCCTTCTTTAATTCTTTGTTTAAAGTAGTTTTTAGAGATGTATGCCCAAATGTCGCGATCAAGATCAATAATGATGTTGTTGATGCGTTTCAAAGCATCACATTGTGCCGCAAACTGATCGTAATGTTCAATCTGAGTGGTGTGCTGTGCACGTGACAACCCCAATACTTCATTAACGAAGTTATTAGAGAAATCTACCCAGTTTACATTTGGATAAGCAATGTGGTGTGCGTTGAAATTACCTGTAGCACCGCCAAATTTTGCGCTGTTAGGGATATTTTTTAAATTGTTTAACTGAATTTCCAGACGTTCTGCAAATACCAGGAACTCTTTACCCAATTTAGTAGGCGAAGCAGGTTGTCCGTGCGTAAATGCCAATAATGGAACAGCTGCCCATTCTGTGGCCAGTTCTTTAATCTTGCTGATTAAATTGCTGATATTTGGGTAATAGACTTCATTTAAGGCCAGCTTAAACGTATATGGAATAGCAGTGTTGTTGATGTCCTGAGAAGTCAATCCAAAATGGATAAATTCTTTGTAATCCTGGAAGCCTAAATCATCAAATTGTTTTTTGATGAAATATTCAACCGCCTTCACATCATGGTTGGTTACTTTTTCAGTGTTTTTAATCTCCTGAGCATGTACATCTGAGAATTGCTCATGAATCAGACGCAGTTTACTGTAATTGGATTTATCAAATTTCGCTAATCCAGGTAGTTCTATTTCACATAGTGAAATGAAATACTCTACTTCCACATATACCCTGTATTTAATTAAGGCAGATTCAGAAAAGTACTTAGACAGGCTTTCAGTTGTATTTCTATAACGGCCATCTATTGGAGATATAGCTTGTAATGGTGATAAATTCATGGATATTAAGATTGTTTACAGCCGCGAAGTTACGTATTATTAGCCGTTTTTGGGAATGGAAGGCGCGCTAATTGAAGTTCAGGGCATAAAAAAAGGCTTTGGAATAGTCCAAAGCCTTTTTTTATGAAGTTAATTAAAACTAGTGAGCAGCTGGTTTAGCAGCTTCAGTAGTAGTTTTAACAACTGTATCTTTTACAGTAGAATCAACAACGTTAGTATCAACTGTAGTTACAACAGCACCTGAGTCAGTTAATGTAGTGTCAGTTGATTCACCTTTTTTTTCTGATGAACAAGCTGCTACTGATAAAGTGATTGCTAATGCTGCGAAACCTAATTTAAATGCGTTTTTCATTATATTTTGTTTAAATGTTAAATAATCAATTTTGTAGATTAATACCCTATATCCGAAAAGGTAACCCAGGTAATCCAATTTATTTTTATTTTTTTTCAAACTTTTTTTTCAAGGCCTGAAATCAGGGAGAAAGTGGTTATTTGGTGATTACTTTCCATTTTACGCCTGGTAATACCTGCTGATTTAGGGCAGCAAAATATAAATGCAACAAAAAAGGTGCTGGAGAAATCCAGCACCTTTTTTGTTTAGCCTTTTGAGCTTATTTTTTAGTTACAGTGTCAGTAGCAACAGTAGTAGTTTTTACAGTAGTATCTTTTACTGTAGAATCAACAACGTTAGTATCAACTGTAGTAACAACAGCACCTGAATCAGTTAATGTAGTATCAGTTGATTCACCTTTTTTTTCTGATGAACAAGCTGCTACTGATAAAGTGATTGCTAAAGCTGCAAAGCCTAATTTAAATGCGTTTTTCATTATAAGTCTATTTTAAATAATTAATTAATTTTGCAGATTAATACCTGAAAGATTAAAAGGTAACCCGTTCAATTCAAAAAAAAATAAAATATTTTTATTTGACGAATTTGGATCTGCAGACGTTATGTTAAGGTATTAGGGAAAGATCAGAAAAAAGTATTTTTTTTTGGTTAACATTGGGTTACCATTCACGTATAAATGTATTAATTGGTGAGTAATAAGTTAAGCAGTTCAGTTCCAACAGATAGAGAGGTAGTTTTAGGGATACTAAATGACTCGGAAGATACGCTAAATAAACTGTACACCGGATATTTTCCGATGGTATTGCAGTTTATCCTGAATAATAACGGTGATGAGGATGATGCAAAAGACGTGTATCAGGAAGGAATCATCGTATTATACAATAAAATAAAGGGCGGAAATTTTGAATTGAGCAGTAAACTAAAGACCTATATATACTCAGTTTGCAGAAGGATTTGGTTGAAGAAACTTTCCCAGGAAAGCCGGAAAACCAATAACATCTCGGATTTTGAGGATATCATGGCAGTAGAGGTAGATTTGGAGCAGCATGAAGAAAAAGATCAGCAGTTTGATAAAATGAACGATGCACTTCTTCATCTTGGTGAACCTTGCAAGACCATTATTCAGGATTTTTACATCAACGGTCTGTCTATGCAGGACATTTGTGAGAAATTTGGCTATACCAATACGGATAATGCCAAAACTCAAAAATATAAATGCTTACAAAGGCTGAAGAAATTGTTTTTTCAAGTTTAAAGGTGATATGAGAAACGAGATTGAGTTAGAGGGTATAATTGAAGATTATTTAAATGGTAAGCTTTCTGAGACAGAAAGAGTAGCTTTTGAGCAGCTTCGCAAGAACGATCCAACGGTGGATCATAAAGTAGTTGCGCATAAAGTTTTTCTGGATTCTTTAGGAGAGTATGCCAATAAAATGGATTTAAAAGCGAAAATGGATCGCGCCCATGCAGAGATTGATGTGGAGAGCTTAACAGAAGCGTTAAGACCTCATCCTTCCCGTATCATCAACTTATGGAGAAAAAATAAAGCAGCGATCGCCGTTGCCGCCTCTTTCATCCTTTTAACAATTGTGACCGTTTATTCTATCCAGCAAAACACCAAACAGATTGGTAGTGTTGAACTGGTCAGCAGAGAATTAACGAAAATTAAAAATTCTCAAAGCAGCCTGATCAGGATCATCAATTCTAAAAATACACCTAAAAATGTGAAACCTGCTAATTTTGGAGGAACAGGCTTTGCATTAACCGCCAACGGTTACTTACTGACCAATCTGCATGTAGTAGATGGTGCTGATTCTGTATATGTTCAGGATAGTAAAGGTGATTCTTATAAAGCTAAAGTAGTCAGAACAGATTCTCAGTACGATTTGGCCATTCTAAAAATTACAGATCGTTCATTCAGCTCGCTTTCTAACCTTCCTTACCGATTGAAACAAAGCGGAATAGGGATGGGGGATGTGGTGTATACTTTAGGGTTCCCTAAAGATGATGCCGTATTTGGCGAAGGTTATGTGAGCTCAAAAACAGGTTATAATGGAGATACGACACAATATCAGGTAGCAATTCCTGTAAACCCGGGAAATAGCGGTGGTCCTTTATTAGACCATCAGGGAAACATCATCGGTGTCATCTCTGCGAAAGAGAAACAAGTAGATGGTGCAACGTTTGCGATTAAATCAAAATATATTCAAGAGGCTTTAAACTCTATTCCTAATGATTCTTTAGGTAAAAAAGTAGCCTTCAATAAAAGAAATTCTTTGCAAGGCCTGAGCAGAAATAAACAGGTGCAGAAAATACAGGATTATGTGTTCATGATCAAAGTATACAAATAGAATTCTATTTTAAATGATTGTAAGACCCTACAGCTGATCTCGCTGTAGGGTCTTCTTTTTTAAGCCATTTTTCCTGAGTTCTTTCTTAAAAATTCCTAGTTTTATATTAAAGCGGATTTAATAACGAAGACCTAATTGTAAAAGCATGGATTTTGGAAAGGTTACCACAGATGAACTTCAAAGAATAGATTTTAGCCTGCCAGCTGATGGCGAGCAAACTGCGCTGACTTTATCCGGTAAACCTGCAGCAAAAACACCAGCTTTTTATGTGGGCTGCGCGAAATGGGGTAGAAAAGAATGGGTAAATATGATCTATCCCCCAAAGACTAAAGAGGCCAATTTTTTGGATGAATATGTGAAGCATTTTAATGCAATCGAACTAAATGCTGTTTTCTATAGTCTGCCAAAGCCGGAGCAAATCAGGAAATGGAAAGAAAAGGCAGCCCTGAATTCCAAGAATGGGTTTCTTTTCTGTCCGAAGTTTTCTCAGTCCATTACTCATATGAAAAGGCTAAAGGGCGCAGAAGAAGTCACGGATGTATTCCTCTCTGGTATCTCGGAATTCGGCGAATACCTCGGGCCCTGTTTTCTCCAGATGGGAGATAATTTTGGACCAAAAAACAAAGATGTTTTAACCTCCTATCTCGAATCCCTGCCCGCAGATTTATCCATGTTTGTAGAACTTAGAAATCCGGAATGGTTTTCGCAGGAAAGCAATAGGAAACCGCTTTTTGAAGGGTTAGCCAGGTTAAATAAAGGAGCTGCCATTACTGATGCTAGCGGCAGAAGGGACGTGATCCATATGGAACTAACCATTCCCGAAGTATTCATCCGCTTTGTAGGGAATGGCGCGGAGTTTAAAGCCTCAGATGAAGCCCGAATTGATGAATGGGTGAAACGCATTAAAATATGGCTGGACCTTGGATTGGAGAAGGTTTATTTCTTTTTACACCAGCACGATGAAAAGGATACCCCAATTATTGCCAATTATACGATTAAAGCATTTAATAAGCATTTGGGCAGTAAGATTCCGGAAATCAATTTCCTTGGCGGGAAAGATGGAGAAATTACAAAAGACCCACAATTATTCTAAAAAGTATACTAAATTTGTAGATATTATAATTTATACCCTAAAACCACACAATTATGAGTTTAAGAATAGGGGACGTAGCGCCCAACTTTAAAGCAGAAACTTCTATCGGGAACATCGATTTTTATGAATTCTTAGGAGATAGCTGGGGTGTTTTATTCTCTCATCCGGCGGATTATACTCCGGTATGTACCACTGAACTTGGTCGTACCGCTTCTCTAAAAGGTGAATTCGAAAAAAGAAATGTAAAAGTACTGGCCTTAAGCGTAGATTCAGCAGAATCACATAAAGGATGGATCAAGGATATCAATGAAACACAAAATACCAATGTAGAGTTCCCAATCATTGCGGATGAAGATAAAAAGATCGCAGATCTTTATGATATGATCCACCCAAATGCTTCGGAAACTTTAACTGTACGCTCTTTATTTGTGATTTCGCCAGATAAAAAAGTGAAATTAATGTTGACTTACCCAGCTTCTACCGGAAGAAATTTTGATGAAGTATTGAGGGTAATTGATTCTTTACAGCTGACCGCTAAATATAGTGTTGCTACGCCAGCAGATTGGAAAGATGGTGATGATGTAGTCGTCATGAACAGCATCAAAACTGAAGATATTCCTGCAAAATTCCCAAAAGGACATAGAGAAATTAAACCTTATTTAAGAATGACACCACAGCCAAATAAATAGCTGTTCGTTAATTCCTATCTGGTTATTTGATGAAAACTCCCCAAAAATCGTCTGGATTTTTGGGGAGTTTTCTATTTTACTCGTATGGATTTGTTTAGAAAGCTGGGGAGCAATTAGCCGATGGACCTCGTAAATAGGCTTTCATAATGATTGTATTTTGTTTTAAGTTCCTTGCTGAGCTCCAGCTGCTGGTGGTCCCTGCTCATCTCCTCCAATCCATTGATGATAGATAAGCCCACCTGTATATCTCTTAAGCGCCTTCTTTGCTGTTCCGGTTCCAGCGAAGAGATATATTGCAGTTCCAGATCTAAAAAGGAAAGCGTTTGTTTAGCCATCAAACTTGCCTGCTGTACATCTTTTAGTTCATAAAAAATTCTGATGGTATTGAACCTGTTGATGGTATCCTGGATAGTATAAGTTTTCAGAGGCAGATCTTTAGCGCTTTTTTTCATGACTGCCATTGCCTGCTCAGGTTTAGCTGCCAAAATCAGGTTAGTAGCCAATGTATTGTGAAAAGTCCAGGTAGTTTCTGCAATGGATCTGCTTTCAATATCCAGGTATTTTGCAGTTTTGAAGCCAGAAAAGTTCATTTTATTCATCACATTGTCGTACATCACTGCTGTATTGGTCACCTGTGATTTATCGCGTTCATCTTTAGGGTCTGTTTTTAATGGCAATAAACGGTAAGCATAACCTTCTAAATACAGGTATTTTTCTAAGCCAATATAGGTATCCGGAGATACGGAAGTGGCGAAATATATCGGTCTTTCCCAGTTGTTGTTTACCAGAATATCGTACATCGCCAGATCCGCTTTACCGATAAAGCTTTTATCAACCTTCCATTCCATTTGAGCGGTAACTTTGTCTTTATCTGCTGATTTAATGGTGTTTGTTTTGACCAGCTGATCAGCATCAATACTCATTTTAAGTTGCTTAGTCGGCAGGATATTTTCAAAAGATCCATCACTCATCTGTAATTTATCCTCCTTATTGTCGGAAGTAAGTACGGTTAACAGTTCTTTTAATTCCACACTATCGGTGATGCCGTAATCCACATAAGGAATATAATCACGTACGCCTTGCTGGTATTTCTCAGGAGCCATCGCAATAGGCAGTGCGGCAGATTTGTTCTGCGGTCTTTTCAATTGATTGATGAAATCGCCATCGCTTAAGAATTGAATGCAAATCACGCGAACATCGGTTCTGATGCCTTCCACCTCTTGTGCATACCATAATGGATAGGTATCGTTATCTGCATTGGTAAATAAAATCGCGTTTGGCGCACAGGAATTCAGGTAGTTTGCCGCCCAGTCTCTTGCTGTAGTTTTGCCGGAACGGTCA
This sequence comes from Pedobacter sp. PACM 27299, assembly GCF_001412655.1. Classification (NCBI taxonomy): domain Bacteria; kingdom Pseudomonadati; phylum Bacteroidota; class Sphingobacteriia; order Sphingobacteriales; family Sphingobacteriaceae; genus Pedobacter; species Pedobacter sp. PACM 27299. The sequence goes on from NZ_CP012996.1 coordinate 1,598,253, forward strand.
TGATCATCCCAGCCCTGTACTGCCATTAAAGTAGGCGCAATCAATAATCCGGCCAGCGCGGCAACCATCAGACTCATTTTTTGAGGTACAAAGCGTGACAGTAATTCTTTGATCGCCAATACGCCGAAACCTATAAAGATGCAGAAGGCATAGAAAGAGCCGACATACGTATAATCACGCTCTCTTGGCTGCAATGGATCCTGATTTAAATAGAGAATGATGGCCAGGCCTGTGAAAAAGAATAGCGTCCCAATGACTAAGGTCGCTGGTTTGTTTTTTTTATAAAGAAAGAGCAATCCAGCCATTCCCAATAGGAAAGGTAAGCCAAAGAGCACATTGTGGCCTTTATTTTCTTGTATAGATGGAGGAAGTTTTGCTTGTGAACCAAGTCTGATGGCATCTAAGGGCTTAATTCCAGAAAGCCAGTTGCCATCTTCCAGATTACCATGCCCCTGAATGTCGTTTTGGCGGCCAACAAAGTTCCAGAAGAAATAACGCATATACATGAAACCTACCTGATAAGAACTGAAAAAACTAAGGTTGTCGGCCATGGTTGGAGATTGCCCTTTTTCCATTCCCATCCATTGCTGGTAGAAATTTTCATGGTTGGGTTTTCCACTGTACATCCTTGGGAAAAGCATGTTTTTGTCGTATTCAACTTTAAAGGATTTTCCCGATTCCTCATATTTAGAGCTGCCTTTACGGTATTGTGTGCCGTTTTCTTTAAAGTCGGTTTGCTTGGCATCAAATGTTTTTCCGTACAGTAATGGGGTTTCACCATAATTGGTACGGCCGAGGTAACTGTATAGGGAAAATGGGTTGTCGGGATTAGAGAGGTTGATACTTGGCTTGGCATTCGCCCGGATTAAGATAATGAAATAGGAACTGAAGCCGAAAATAATAAAGGCCAGACAAAGTAAACTCAGGTTTAAATGATGATTACGATGTTGGATGGAGTAATAAATGCCGTAACTGATCGAACCGATCAATAGTAAAATAAAGGCTATAGCGCCATAACCGAAACTAAATCCTAGCGTGTTGACAAAGAAAAGATCGAATTTAGCAGCGATCAGGACCAGGTACTGCACAATCACAATTTGTACAAAGCCTACAATCAGACAGGCAATAGCAAAGGCTTTTAATGTGCCAAACCAGCTGACTTTTTTTGTGGTTTTGAAATAATAAACCAATACAATGGCAGGAATGGTCAGTAAACTTAATAAGTGTGCACCGATGGATAAGCCCACAAGAAAAGAAATGAAAATCAACCAGCGGTTGTCCATGCTTTTTTCCCATTTCAATATCGCCCAGAATACGATGGCTGTGAAGAGGGTAGATAAGGCATATACCTCGGATTCTACCGCTGAAAACCAAAACGTATCGGAAAAAGTATAGGCTAAAGCGCCTACAACGCCAGCCGCAATCACGCCAAGCATTTCCAGTTTGGTTTTTTCTTTGGAATATAGTTTGGAGGCCATCGCGGTGATGGTCCAGTAAAGGAACATAATGGTGGCTCCACTGAATAGTACCGAGCTGAAATTTACCCAATAAGCGATTTTGGCAGTGTCGCCCATGGCGAGTAAGGAGAATAATTTGCCGATCATTAAGAACAATGGGGCTCCGGGTTGGTGGCCTACTTGAATTTTAGCACTGGCTGCGATGAACTCTCCACAATCCCAGAAACTGACGGTCGGTTCCATCGTCAGCCAATACACAAGGCTTGCAATTCCAAAAAGGAGAAAGCCTACCAGGTTGTTGATGCGGCAATAATTTTTCATGATGTGAGGTTTAATTTATGGTTAATCAAAAATAACCAAATCATTAAAGGATAGTCATTTAGAATTGTTAAAGTATGTTAAAGAATGTTAAATTTTGTCGGATGATGTGGAGCAAGGAACCGGTGATCATCAACAAGAAAGAGCTCATGTTGGGAAAGTAATAAATGATTTAGAAGAAGAAATGGGGAGTATTAAGAAGAGAAATAGGGGTGTATTAAGAAAGGAGATGGAGAAATTGCCTTTAGTAATGTTCCTCAATATGGGCATCAATCACCAGATACCCTTGTTTTTTACTCTGCGTAAAGATTAAAAAACGATGTTGATCAGGTTTGATCTTATATTTTTTGACCAGCTGTTCGGCTTTATCACGGTAATTTCTGGCAATCACATTTCCTCTCAGGTCTTTTTCTTTTTTAAGATCCGCAGGGGCCAAAAGGCCATTGATTTTAAATCTTCTTCCAGGAAAATCGCTGATCACCTTTGAAGAGGTATAGAGCTGTGTTTGTGAATGAAGTTTCTGCAGGCCATATCTGCTGGCAATCAGGTTGAATGCGCCTCCTTTTAACAACGCGGTATCGGGCTCGTATAAGTATTCCTGTAAATCCATTTCTGGAATTTCGGCTGCTGTATCTTCTTCTCCTTTGAAAAAAATAAAGCTTTTTTCCTGCTCATTTAGAGTTGTACACACAATTTTTACTTGTTCAGAAGGTTCATTTTCTACCAGCCAAAGCAACTCTTTACACTCATTTTTTACACTAACTATGTGGATTTCGCTTACGTTTTTTAGTTCCTTTAATCCGGCACTTAGGTCGAGTAAAGGGGCAGTTTTAATGATGATTCTTTTAGATTTCGACATCAAAAGATCCAGGTGTTCCACCACATTGGGTGTACAGTCTTTGAGCATAAACACCTTGCCTATGCTGCTTCTTCTGGCAGGATCGACGTAAATATTGTCGAATGTGATCTTGTTTTCCTGAAGATAGGCAATACCATCCAGGGCTAAGAATGTCATGTTAGCTTGTTTTAGCACTTGCGCATTGTGCGATGCAATTTCAGAAAGTTCCGGATAGAGCTCACAATGAGTGACTGATTTTAATTTCCGGGCAAAGAAAAGACTGTCTACGCCAAAACCACCAGTCAGGTCTATTAGACTTTCTCCAATCGTTAAACCCGATTTATAGGCGGCTGTACTTTCCGAAGAACATTGTTCAATGGAGAGTAATGCTGGATAGTAAATCAGTTCCTGCTGATACCAGGTAGGAAGTTTTTTGACGCTTTTCTGTTTCGCGGCAATCTGGTTGGCCAGTTCTTTAGAACTGACCTCCGGAAATGGACTTTTAGCCATAGCAATGGTAAATACATCCCCATTTAAATGGTTATTGATATATTCCTGTACTGCTGGGGCTAAAATATTTTTATTCAATGGAATTGATTTAGGTACTAGGGTTGCGGTCTTTCATTACAATCTGACAAGTGTGTCTGCTTTTAACTTCCAGCAAAATGCTTTTATTAACGGTCACACGATCAATTGTTTCCTGGTTGTAATACCTGATGGTAACCAGTTCTAGACCCGTATTGTATTTTACTTTGTACTGAACGGAAAGCTCCTCAATCAGTTTTTGTAATTTTTCAGGATCCTCATCAATACTCACTGAAAAACTGATCGCTGAGTTGAGCATCGTATTGATCTTCACTTTATGCTTATGGAAAAGACTGAAAATATCACTCAGGTTTTCTTCAATAATGAAAGAGAAATCTTTAGGGAAAATAGAAATCAGCACCTGCTGTACCTTGAAAATGAAAGAAGGAACCGGCAATTGGTTTTCTGCATTCGTAATGTCCGTTCCTTCGGCTTCCGGATGAAGGAACGAGCGCACAAAAAGTGGAATGTTTTTATTCTGGATGGGTTTAATTGTTTTCGGGTGGATCACTGTTGCCCCATAATAAGCCAGCTCAATGGCGTCATGATAGGACAGTTGGGGGATACGTTCCGTTTCGTCAAACCATTTTGGATCTGCGTTTAAAACGCCTGGAACATCTTTCCAGATGGTTAAAGAATCCGCATTCAGGCAGGAAGAGAAAATTGCTGCCGAATAATCGGAACCTTCACGACCTAAGGTAGTGGTGAAATTTTCGCTGGTACCTCCAATAAACCCTTGTGTTACACCAATGAAATGATCCAGCAAAGGCAAGAGTTCCTGCTGTACTGCTGCTTCTGTTTTCTCCCAGTTTACATTTCCTTCACGGTAATTATTATCGGTTTGGATAAAATTACGGGCATCCAGCCATTTGGCCTTTAGACCAGTTTCTGCCAAATACGCAGCAACGATTTTAGTAGAAATGACTTCTCCGATCGACACGATCTGATCGTAGATATAATCCGGACTATCTGTGATTTCTTCTTCTATCAGCCAGTCTATCTCGACAAAAGTATTGGCTACATCATTGTAAATCGGGTGCTGGTGATCCGGAAAAAGATCGCCTATAATGTTGAAATGATAAGCTTTTACAGCTTCAAAAATTTCATGAACCTTGTCTTCTTCCCCGTTTAGGTAAGCTTTATAAAGGTCTTCAAGTTTATTGGTCATCTTGCCCATGGCAGAAATGACGATCAATAGTTTTTCTTTAGGGTAGCGGCTAACAATTTGCGCAAGGTTGATGACGCCTGCTGCATCTTTCACAGAGGCGCCTCCAAATTTGAATACGAGCATAGTTATTTTGTCGGACTTAGTAAAGTATTTGGCCTGGCAATGGTTTTTAAGTCGCTGAAAGGAATGATCAATTCAGTGCTGCCATAAGCGTAGGCCTTAATTTCGTATGGGTTGTAAAGGAATTTTAATCCTTCTTTAGTAATCGTAAAATTGCGGTTCAGGTCGAACTTGTCATTTTCAAAGAAATAGTTGTCTTTAAGGCTTGCCGTCGGACTTAATTTCTCGTTTTTTCTGAAAATCTTTTCCCCAATGGCTACCAGCTGAGGCATACTGCCTTCATTGATCAGTGATTCCAGGGTGATTTCCTGTAAGGTTTTTGGGTTGATGTTCCAGTATACCATGGCGCTGTTTGGATGGGCACCACCTGCATAATTGACCAGGCTATGCTCCAATCCTAAATAATCCGGCTGATCCGTTAATACCTTTGTTTCGGCATCTATAAACCAAGCTGCTGCAGTACCTTCTGTATCCCTCAGGTTTTCATAATTTTTCACAAAAGTACTCGCTACCTGCTGGTAAGTCTGGTCTTTTTTCTCATCAGGATTGATCATGGCCTCCACCGTTTTTTGTTCCAGCAGCTGGTTGAGTTTCGGATCTGAAAAGACAGGATAAACAATACGAACATAAGTGGTATCCGTACTCTTTGTCTTCGCCGAAGGATTGGGTTTGCTGAAAACTTTGAGGCTGTCGTATTTAAAACTCAGTCCATCATTAGCAGACGTCTCCACAAGTGTGGAATCTTCCTGGTCATTTGCTTTTTTCTCACTCTGGCAAGCTGCAAAGCTTAAGGCCACTAGTAATATTGCTAATTTTTTCATCTGCTATTGATTTAAAGGTTTTCTATTATTGATTTAAAGGCTTTTATGATTTCATTGATAAAATTCATATACTCAGGAAAACTCAGTCAAGATCTGAGTTTTTTAAGACCTAATTTTTGATCCCGAAAGCCGCATTTTTATTTTTAAGACTGCTTTTTATTGTTCAGCCGGCTTTTTTATTTTTCAAGCTGTTCCTTTGAAAAAGAGCCATTCAGCCATTCCGGATCCAGTTGCGCTTCATACTTTTTATAAAAGTTGATCGCTGGTTCATTCCAGTCCAGCACCTGCCAGTTCATGCCATTAAAATTCTTGTCTTTAGCCTCTTTCATTACTCTTTCGAAAAGTAATTTTCCGATGCCTTTGCCTCTGTAGCTTTCCGTAACGATGAAATCTTCCAGGTATAATCTGCAGCCCTTCCAGGTAGAATATCTGGTGTAATATAGTGCAAAGCCGATAATCAGCTGGTCGTTCTCTACTACGAAAGCATTCCATACCGGATTGTAGCCAAAACCAGCATCTTCAAATTCTGCTAAAGTTACGGTTACTTCTTCCGGTGCTTTTTCATATAAGGCCAGTTCTTGAATTAATTCTAATAAGCGCGGACAATCCTGCTGTGTGGCCACTCTGATGTTTATATTCATTATGCTTCCTCTTTCCAGTGTTTAATTTTTCTTTTTCCAAAGATATTGCTGCCCACGCGAACCATGGTACTGCCTGCTTCAATAGCGAGTTTATAGTCTCCAGACATACCCATCGAAAGCTCTTTAAAGCTGTCGTCTTTTCTAAAGAAACTCACTTTGATGCCATCAAAAAGTACTTTCAGTTCTGTGAATTCATCTAGTGTTTGCTTCTCCTGCGCATTGTTGCTGGCGATGCCCATTAAACCGGTAATACGCACGTTTTTCATCGCTGCAAACTCTTCTGAACGCAGTAAATCAATCGCTTCATCATAGCCTAAACCGAATTTAGTATCCTCGTCAGCAATATAAATCTGTAGTAAACAATCGATCACTCTTTTGTTTTTTCCGGCTTGTTTGTTGATCTCGATCAACAATTTCAGGCTGTCTACCGATTGGATCAGGCTGATAAAAGGGGCAATGTATTTTACCTTATTGGTTTGTAAATGGCCTATTAGATGCCATTCAATGTCTTTTGGAAGTTCGGCTTGTTTTTCTACCAGCTCCTGCACAATGTTTTCTCCAAACACCCTTTGTCCGGCGTTATAAGCCTCCAGAACAGCTGAGGCATCCTGGTATTTTGAAACGGCGATCAATTGCACCGGAACCTCGTCCAATTCGTTTTTATATTTTAATAAGTTATCTGCTATACTCATTTATCAGTATTTTTGGTAAAATTAAGAACCTTAGCGAACTTTGGCTAAGAAATAATGATGTTTTAAGCATAATGAGAAACTTTTTATATATACTATCCTTTTTTTTACTGTTTTCTGCCTGTAAACCGGGGATTCCTAAAGACATCATCCAACCGGATAAAATGCCGGATGTATTGAGTGATATCCATGTAGTAGATGGATATGTATCTGCGATTCCGGTACTGGACTCTGCAAAAAAGGTGGCCAGTTCATTCTACAAAGGGATTTATACGAAATATGGGATTGACTCTGCGGTTTTAGCGAAGAGCATGACCTATTATAACAACAATCCTCAGCTGCTGGCCGACATCTATACCAAGGTGGTAGATGATTTAAGCAAACAAAAGGATGTCATTACGAAAGCAGACTCACTGAAAAACGAGAAAAATAAATTAGAATTACAGTTAAAACTGTCGGCAGATTCCATCGCTAAGAAATCACCGGATTATAAGATCCGCTTCTTGCTGAAGGATACTACTAGCCTGCAGGATACCACGAAAAAGGCTATGGAATTCATCCAGCCGAAGCTGGTTTTTAAGTACCCAAATTAGAATTATAAGTATGTTATATCCGGAGAATTGTTTAGAGCGTTTGGGTTTCAGTGAGGTCCGACAACTTATACATAAGCACTGTTTGAGTCCGATGGGACAGCAAATGGTGGATAAAATGCAGGTCATGACGAAGTATGACCAGATCAATAAATTTCTGCGTCAAACTCATGAATTTAAAAGTATCCTGGAAAATCAGGAGCCGCTGCAGATCAGTACATTTTTTGACATTAAATCTTTAGCCGATAAAATTAAAGTAGAAGGCACTTACCTGGTAGAGGAAGAACTGCATCAGATGTCTGCTTCCCTGGTTACGGTATTTTCAGTACTTCGCTTTTTTGAAGAAAGAAAAGAAGTATATCCGAATCTGGAAGCTTTATTGGAACACCTTCCGGTAGAGAAAAATATCCTGAAAAGAATTGAAATGGTGCTGGACCCGAAAGGGAAAATCAAGCCCAATGCTTCTAGTACCTTGCAGCAGATTATTGGTGATATCGCCAAGGCAGAGCAGGATGTCAGAAAGCGGATGGATTCCATTTATAAAACCGCAGTTGGCAACAATTGGGTAGCTGATGGCAGTTTAACCATCAGGGATGGCAGGATGTGTATTCCTATCCTCGCTGAGAATAAAAGAAAACTTAAAGGTTTCATTCATGATGAGTCTGCTTCCGGGCAAACCGTTTATATGGAGCCGGAAGAAGTGTTTACACTGAACAATAAGCTGCGCGACCTGGAATTTGACAAGCGTAGAGAGATCATCAAGATCCTGATTGCGCTGACCACAGATTTAAGGCCTTATACGCCTTTATTGTTATCGTACCATGGCTTCCTGACTAAGTTAGACTTTGTGCGTGCCAAGGCTTTGTTTTCTATTGATATCGAGGCTGATATGCCAGTATTGGTAAAAGAAGCCAGACTGAAACTGATCAATGCGAGGCATCCGCTCTTATATCTTTCTTTTAAGGAGGATAAAAAGACGGTAGTTCCTTTAAATGTGCACATGACTGATGAGCTGAGGATTGTCCTGGTTTCCGGTCCGAATGCGGGTGGAAAGTCGGTTTGTATGAAAACTGTTGGTTTATTACAGCTAATGGTACAATCGGGTTTGCTGATTCCTGTACATGAATCCAGTGAAGTTGGGATTTTTGAAAACATATTTGCCGACATTGGTGATGACCAGTCCATTGAGAGTGATTTAAGTACTTACAGTGCGCATTTAACCAAAATGAGGCATTTTGTAGCGCATGCAACGCCGAAAACAATGGTGCTGATTGATGAGTTTGGTACAGGTACCGATCCTCAGTTTGGTGGGCCAATGGCAGAAGCAGTATTGGAAGTGTTAAACAACAAGAAAGTGAGGGGAGTAATTACCACCCACTATTCGAACCTGAAACTTTTCGCTGGCAATACTCCGGGCTTGGAAAATGCTTCTATGCTGTTTGATAATGACCGTATGAAGCCAATGTATGTATTGGAACTGGGTAAACCAGGAAGTTCTTATGCTTTTGAAATTGCCCAGAATATTGGTCTGCAGAAAGAAGTGCTGGAACTGGCAAGGGCAAAAACCGGTACCAATCAGAACCGCATTGACAGCTTACTGGTAGATTTAGAAAGAGAGAAAAAGCAGATTTATGATACCAAACTACATTTATCTAACCAGCAGAATAAAGTGAAAAATCTGGTTGCTGAAAATGAAAAGCTGAAACTGTTTTTAGATGAAAATAAAAAGGTGCTGATCAAAGAAGCGAAACTGGAAGCCCAGGCGATCATTAAAAACGCCAATAAACTGGTAGAAAATACCATTGCAGAGATTAAAGACAAGCAGGCTGATAAAATCGTCACTAAACAGCTGCGTCAGAACCTACAAAAGGTATTGGTGCAAAATCAGGTGAAAGAAGAAAAGAAACCTGAGGTTACAGTGGCTTTAAATACGCCGATACAAGTTGGAGATTGGGTGCAGTTGAACAATAGTGAAACTACCGGACAGGTGTTGGAAATCAACAGAGACAACCTGGTGGTCGCGTTAGGAGATTTACGTTCTGTTTTGAAGAAAAACAGAGTGTACAAGATCAGTAATAAGCAGGCTAAAAAGGCGGTCCAAAATAACTCTTATACGGGCAGCATTTCTGAGGCAATTGGCAATTTTACGGCTGAATTGGATCTTCGTGGTATGCGTGGTGAGAATGCTTTGCATGAGGTGGAGAAATACCTGGACAAGTCGATCATGCTGGGTTTTCCATTCATCAAAATTATCCATGGAAAAGGGGACGGTATCCTTAGGAAACTGATTCGTGAATACCTGAGGAAATACAGTCAGGTGAACCGAGTAGAAGATGAACATGCCGATCGTGGTGGTGATGGAATTACCTACGTGTATTTCAATTAGTTAAACATATTCAGGACATTGCTTGTTATCATAATAAAGCAATGTCCTATGAAAATATTGATGATCAGTGCTTTGGCGGTTTTGCTGAGCACTGCTGCTTGTAAAAAAAGCAAATCTACGAGCGTTGATGCGCCGCTTCCTGATGCCGCATTGAAAACAAAAGTGCTGACTGGCGGTTTAGCCTTTCCCTGGGAAATTATCTATGGCCCTGATCAGCAATTGTGGATCACAGAAAGGGGAGGGAAGATCAGCAGGATTAATCCTCAAACTGGGGTCGTCACCCTTTTACATAATATTTCTGAAGTCGTTTCTACTGGAGAAGGCGGTTTGCTGGGCATGGTGCTCGACCCTAATTTCGCCACAAATCCTTATGTGTATGTGGTCTATGATTATGGCTCAGGGAACAACTACCGCGAAAAAGTAGTCCGCTTTACCTATAGTAATGGTGCCTTGACTGCTCCATTCACGATTATCGATCAAATTCCTGCCTCCAGTATCCATAACGGCTCCAGACTAATGATCAGCAAGGATCAAAAATTATTCATTACGACAGGTGATGCCAGTAATGCTGCCAATGCGCAGAATAAAAACTCCTTATCCGGAAAAATCCTCCGGTTGAATCTGGATGGCAGCATTCCTGCTGATAATCCTATTGCAAATAATCCTTTATGGAGCTTTGGCCACCGCAATCCTCAGGGATTGATCCAGGTAGGAGATAAAATTTATGCTTCAGAACATGGACCCAATAATGATGATGAAGTCAATCTGATCCTCAAAGGCCGTAATTACGGCTGGCCAAATGTGGAAGGTTTTTGCAACCTCCCCGCTGAACAGAGCTTTTGCAGTGCCAATGATGTGGTGGAACCTTTGTTTGCCTGGACACCTACCATCGCTACTTCCAGTCTTTCTTATTACAATTCAGATTATATCCCACAATGGAAAAACTCGTTATTGCTGTTGAGTTTGAAGGGAACCAAGCTTACACAGCTGAGTTTAAATGCTGCTGGGGATAAGATTGAGGAGACTAAAGATTTTCTAGTCAACCAGTTTGGACGCCTTCGTGCCATTTGTCAATCTCCGGAAGGAAAGCTCTATCTGACCACCAGCAATGGTGGGGATGATAAAATTATAGAAATCGCCAAATAAATTGTTCGAAGACGATTTATACTATAATTTAGTAGCAAAACCATATATATGATCAACAAAGTAGTTTCGGGTGCTGATGAAGCCATCAGCGATATAGAGAATGGGAATACCCTGATGCTCGGCGGTTTTGGGCTTTGCGGGATTCCTGAGAATTGCATTACCGCCCTGGTAAAAAGGGGTGTTAAAGATTTAACATGTATATCTAATAATGCTGGGGTAGATGATTTTGGCATCGGCCTGATGCTGCAAAAACGCCAGGTAAAAAAAATGATTTCTTCTTATGTAGGCGAGAACGCAGAATTTGAGCGTCAATTGCTGAGCGGCGAGCTGGAAGTTGAACTGATTCCTCAGGGCACGCTGGCCACCAGATGCATGGCTGCCGGATACGGAATGCCTGCAATTTTTACCCCTGCCGGGGTAGGCACAGAAGTAGCCGAAGGCAAAGAAGTCAGGAACTTTAATGGTAAAGATTACCTGATGGAATATGCTTTTGATGCAGATTTTGCCATAGTAAAAGCATGGAAAGGGGATACTGCCGGTAATTTGATCTTTAGATCGACGAGCAGGAACTTTAATCCGGTAATGGCCATGGCAGGGAAAATCACCATTGCAGAAGTGGAAGAGCTGGTAGAAGCGGGGGAGCTGGATCCAGATCAGATTCATACGCCAGGTGTATTCGTTCACCGCATTTTTCAAGGCGCCAATTATGAAAAAAGAATTGAGCAGCGTACAGTTAGAACAAAAAAATAATCATTTATATGTTGGATAAAGACGGAATTGCGAAACGTATCGCAAGAGAAATTAAAGATGGTTTTTATGTGAATTTAGGGATTGGTATTCCTACACTAGTGGCCAATTATATTCCAGAAGGCATCAATGTGGTGCTGCAGTCGGAGAATGGATTGCTGGGAATGGGCCCTTTTCCTTTTGAAGGAGAGGAGGATGCTGACCTGATAAATGCTGGAAAGCAAACGATCACCACTTTGCCGGGTTCTTCTATATTTGATTCGGCCCTAAGTTTCGGCATGATCAGAAGTCAGAAGATTGACCTGACGATTTTAGGCGCTATGGAGGTTTCAGAGAATGGCGATATCGCCAACTGGAAGATTCCTGGGAAAATGGTAAAAGGAATGGGTGGTGCCATGGATCTGGTGGCTTCTGCAAAGAATATCATTGTGGCCATGCAGCACGTCAATAAAGCAGGAGAAAGTAAGTTATTGCCAAATTGCACTTTGCCGCTGACAGGTGTAAAATGTATCAAGAAAATCGTCACAGAAATGGCGGTGCTGGATGTATTGCCTGGAGGTGGATTTAAACTGATCGAAAGAGCACCAGGGGTAAGTGTGGATTACATCAGACAAGCTACAACGGGTAAGTTATTTGCGGATGATGACGTGCCAGAGATGATTTTAAGCTAAGACTAAAACAAAGATATCTGATAAGGATATCCTATAAAACAAAAAGGGACGCTTCTGGCGTCCCTTTTTGTTTACTCTGCTTTGTGTTTGCAGTATTTTACTTTTAAATCTGCAGAGATTTCCTCTGTAATTTTGATGATGTCATCAGGAGTATTGAAATTGTTGGTGATCAATTGATCACAAGTCTCCCTATAAGGTAATAAGAACTCTTTATAGGCAGGAACCACGTGGTTGTGCCATTTATAAGTTACATCCTCTTCCGGATATCCTCTTTCCATACCATCGCGTTTAATGCGGCGAGCTAAAGCAACAGATTCTTCTGCTTCTACAAAGATGCGGTGGTCTAATAACGCTGCGATTTCTTTGAAATGCAGAATGAAAAGCCCCTCTACAATAATGATTGGAGCAGGATTGATTTCCAGAATTTTAGTGATGGCCAAAGGATTGTTGAAGTTGTATTCCTTTTTATAAATCACTTCTCCTTTGATCAATTTCTTAATGTCCAAAAGGAATTGCTGATCATCAATGGTTGATGGCAGGTCGAAATTGTAAAGTTTGTTTTCTTCCTGGCTCAATTCGCCCACAGGAATATAATAGTCATCCTGAGAAACCAGGGTTACTTCATCGTTCTTAAAATGATGTAAGAAACAATTTAAAAAAAAGGTTTTACCGGAACCACTTCCCCCCGCAATACCAATGATAAATGGCTTATTGTTCATTATCTTGTCCACCGTACGTTAAATTACAAAAAAATCTTTTATCTATAGCACCCAACGCGTCCGCTACTGCTTTAGTCATCACAATGATCACATCTTTAGTAGATTCATTTTCGGTGAATTTACCCACTACCTTCGCAAAGGTAGACCTGTTGCTCATCGGGTTGGTAATTTTCATAACCGTTCCAATTGGCGCACTGCGATGTAATACTAACATTTTTGAGGGGTCAAGATCTGGATCTGCAATCCATATTCCTGTTCCTTTTTCGTCCATTTGGTTTAAGCCGTATCTACTGGCTGGCAACCTTAATGACGGATTTTTTATAGAGTTCAAAGTATCCACAGGATTCTCCGCCTGGTGGTTCGCAGAGGGAACTGGTTTTTGTGGGTATTGTCCTTTGATCAGTAATTTCTGACCCACTCTTAGAGAGTAACCGGTCAGGTTATTTTTAGCTTTTACCTGATCCATTGATAACTTGTAACGGGTGGCAATGGAGTAAAGCGTTTCGTTAGAGGCTACGGTATGTTCGATAAAGTCTTCTGAACTATTGTCAGGAACATTGACTGCTGCGGGTTGGTTTTGAACTGCTGCAGCTGGGTTCGGTTGTTTTTTCGGGAAAATAGGAATCAGAATTTCTTCTTTCTTCTTCGTATCTGCAGGAACTGTTTTTTCTGTTTTAACTGGCTGCTGAGCAACAACTGCTGGGGCAACGGTTGCTGGTGTTGTGGTTTGCTCAGTTTCTACACCCTCATTTGCCGGCATTTTTAAAACTTGTCCGATAGAAAGGTTGATGGTTTTGAGGTTGTTGATTTTTTTGATCTCCTCCACTGTGGTGCTGTATTTCTTCGCCAGCATGCCCAGGTTTTCTTTTTCTGAATGGTATGTTCTATGAAAATGCCATCAGGATCTGTGTTTTCATTCTTTTTCGGAATAACATTTTTATGGGCTGCATTTACTGGATTTTTCTCCGCTGCAGGTCCAGTGAAAGGGATATTGGTAGGTACTTTAATGATGACACCGATCTGGAGGAACTTGTTGTCATTGAAAGTCATGATGTCTTTCGGTGTCACATTATATCTTCTGCCGATGGCGTAATAAGTGTCTTTGGCAGCTACCTCATGGATAATTAACTTTTTGCCATTCCGGTTTTCTACTCCTATAGAATCCCTTGTATTGGTATTGGCATTGGCAGTGGGTAGTTTTAAAAGCACTGCAAATAACGATACTATATAATATTTATACATTAATGTCTCTGTTAAATTTAATGAGCAATTATACGAATAATAAAAGAAAGCGGGAATTTTGAATATTTAACGTCGATTCCAAAGGGGTATTGTCTGTCAAAATAACATTTTTCAAAACCATTTAATTTTCGTGTTGTTGTATAGGCAAATCCTATAATCGGACAAAAATAAAACAATATATACTATGGACGCAAAAGAAATCAGTTTAAATGAAAAAGAAGTGAAACCTGTAGTGGACATGCTGAATGACTATCTGGCTAATTATCACGTACATTACCAGAAATTAAGAGGTTGTCACTGGAATGTAAAAGGTCAGAACTTCTTCACTTTACACATTAAATTTGAAGAATTATATACCAATGCCCAGTTAACGATTGATGAAATTGCCGAGCGTGTCCTTACTTTAGGTAAACCACCGCATAGCCGTTTCGCAGACTATATTAAAGAATCTACACTTAAAGAAGTGAATACCATTGGCATGAAAGACATGGATATGGTAGAAGAGATTCTAGCTGATATGGCGCATCTTATTCAGCTGGAACGCGAACTGTTGGATGCTACTGCGAATGCAGGCGATGATGGTACGAACGACATGGTGAACAGATTCATGCAGTTTAAAGAGAAAAATACCTGGATGTTACGTTCATTCTGCGGTAAAAAATAACTGATCATTCCTCCTAATGGTCTTACAGCCACTTCCAGCATATTCAGGCAGTGGCTTTTTTATGCTTAAAGTTCTGGATTGGTAAATTGCTGCAGGTAGCTGTGCGGGGTAGTTCCTTTCTGTTTTTTAAACTCGTAGAAAAAAGAACTGCGGGAGGAGAATCCAGCTTCAGAACCTAAGCCATCCAGACTATATTGTTTATGGTGTTTACTTTGCAGCTGTGCTAAAATGTAGTTGACGCGATAAGTATTGATGAAATGACTGAAATTTTGCTGGAAGTATAAGTTGAGCAAATGTGATAGGGTATGCGAACTTACTTTGAACATCTGTGCCAATTGCGCCAGTGACAATTTCTTCTGGCGGTAGGGGTGATGTTCTTCCAGATAAGCAATGATGCTTTCTTTCGACAGCTGTGCTTCCTCTCTTTTTTTATGGTAAGCGCCCACGATCTTTTTTAGGGTAGTGATTTTTATGTTCAGGTAAGAAGCAATTAGCTCCAAAGGAATCCGTGTGGCATGATGCGGGTAGTTGTTTAAAAAGTCTGCATATTTATCTGATGCGGTGCCGATCCGGAAGAATACAGACCTGTGGTGTGCGATCTTATAATAAAGCTCCATTACTTTCCTCATCACAATGTGCATTTCAGGGAAGTTTGTCGACAGCTTTTCCAGATCATCTACATGTATGCCGAGCAGCAAAGCGTCTTCTGCCGCTTTAATGTCTTCCGTAGCAGGAACAACCCCATAAATTCCTTCTATGGCAGATACAAATTCACCCTGTACACAAATGAAACTGGTGATGACTTGTTTTCCGGAAGTAGCCTCTCCGGTTAGAATGCCTTCAATAATAAAGTATACAAAATAGCTGTAATCTCCTTTTCGCAACAAGTATTCATTCTTTTTTACACGAATTTCATAACAGCTTTCAGCGAGCTGCGCCTTTGCAGCCAAAGGAAGTTGAAAAAAATAATCTAAACGTTCAAATACAGCAGCTAAATATTTTTGATCCGGCTTTTTTTGATGGTGAAGAGGTGTTGACATGAAAGAGGTTATAGTTTGCGTCTGCAAAATAGTTAAAAGTGGGTGTAAGATTATAATGTTGTACTCTTTAGACCTAAAATTTTACTAATTCATAATGATTCACTCTTACTTTTGTCAAAAATGTAAACGTATTGTCTTCGATTAATCGTTGTTGTATTTATTGTAAAATATTTTATATCAATGATTTTTTAGTAGTCCTATTATAGTTATTCAAGGTTATGGAACGCTCCATTTGTAATTGCTTCGCCTGCTACCCTAGCAGCGGAGCTTTTATTTTTTATAAAAGGATTGTAATTTACGGCTTTTCTGCAGCCTCATTTTAGGCCAGATAACAATAGTTTAATACCTTTGGTAGGTAATGGGATATAAAAGTTTAGCAGAATGTGTTGCCGATTTAGAAAAACACGGCCATTTAATCAGGATTAAAGAAGAAGTTGACCCATATCTGGAAATGGCGGCCATCCATTTGCGCGTTTACGAGCAGCAAGGACCCGCTTTATTTTTTGAAAAGGTCAAAGGAAGTCCTTTTCCAGCGGTCTCCAACCTATTTGGTACGCTGGAGCGTTCAAAATTTATGTTTAGGGATAGCTTGGATAAAGTGGAGCAATTGGTAGGATTGAAGTTTGATCCCATGAGTGCAATAAAGAAGCCGCTTCAGATTCCCGGAATTGCCCTGACTGCACTTACCGCTTTACCCCTTAAGCAAACTTTTAAATCTACATTCAGTAAGACCACCATTAGTGCTTTGCCGCAGATTGTGAACTGGCCAATGGATGGCGGCCCTTTTGTGACTATGCCACAGGTTTATACAGAAGACATAGATAAGCCAGGTATTATGAATGCCAATCTGGGTATGTACCGGATTCAGCTTGCCGGTAATGATTATATTCAGGATAAAGAAATAGGTTTACATTACCAGATACATCGGGGAATTGGTGTACACCAGTCGAAAGCCAATGCAAAAGGCCAGCCTTTAAAGGTGAGTATCTTTGTAGGCGGTCCGCCGGCACATGCATTGGCAGCCGTAATGCCTTTGCCTGAGGGTCTTTCGGAGATGACTTTTGCAGGTGCCCTGGGCAACCGAAGGTTCAGGTATTTTTATGATGAAGAAGGATTCTGCATTTCTGCAGATGCTGATTTTGTGATCACTGGTACTGTGTATCCGCAGGAAAACAAGCCTGAAGGTCCTTTTGGTGATCATTTAGGTTATTATAGCTTAACCCATCCATTTCCTTTAATGAAAGTGCACAATGTGTACCACCGTAAAGACGCAATCTGGTCTTTCACTGTAGTGGGCAGACCACCACAGGAGGATACCAGTTTTGGCGCCTTGATTCATGAGATAGCCGGATCGGCCCTGCCTAAAGAAATCCATGGTTTAAAAGAATTGAATGCAGTAGATGCGGCAGGGGTTCACCCATTATTGTTCGCGATAGGAAGTGAACGTTATACGCCATTTCTTAACGAACGCAGGCCTCAGGAAATACTGACTATTGCCAATCATATTTTAGGTAAGAATCAGCTGAGTCTGGCTAAATACCTGTTTATTGCGGCCAGAGAAGATGATGAGACTTTAGATACGCATGATCTTTCCCATTTTATGCAGCATGTATTGTCCAGAATGGATTTTAGAACAGATTTACATTTCCATACCAATACCACGATTGATACCCTGGACTACAGTGGAGATGGCTTAAATAGCGGTTCCAAAGTAGTATTTGCAGCTGCGGGTTCCGTACGCAGAAGATTGTCGAAAGTGCTTCCTACAGGCTTTACTTTGCCGGAAGGGTTCCATACTGCTCAACTGGCGATTCCAGGAGTACTTGCAGTTCAGGCTGCTTCTTATGGGAGTCATGCTGCTGCAATAGAAGAGATCGCTGTTTTGAATGCAGCGTTGAAAGATCAGGATCTGGAAGAAATTGCCTTAATGGTTTTATGCGATGACAGCGTCTTCACTGCCGAAAATATCAACAATCTGGTATGGATTACCTTTACAAGAAGTAATCCTGCGGTAGATATTCATGGAATCGGAGCTTTTACGACGAATAAACATTGGGGCTGTACAGGTCCTGTGATTATTGATGCGCGTAAGAAGCCTCATCATGCACCGGAATTGATTAAGGATGCTCAGGTGGAAAAGAACATTGAAAGATTTGCAGGCCTTTTTAAGGAAGGTGGGTTTTAATCACATGTAAGACAGGTAGATTTTATGGAATTCTAAATTGAGATATAAAAAAAGGGAAGCTGAACAGCTTCCCTTTTTTTATATCTCTTATATGAGAGATCGTTTGTGTGGAGATTAGAACCTCACACCGAACGTTAAAAATACATTGTCTCTGCTTGTTTTGATGTTAGCAACAGGCTCTTGGAAATTGTTTAAGATGTAGCTGTCTAAGTCTACATTACCTTCAATACGTTGGTAAGCAAGGTCTAAAGAGTAGTTACCTACACGGTACCCAAGGCCACCTGAGTATACATTAGTCGCAAAATATGACTTCGTGTCATTTTTTGAGTAGCTGCCGTTATTGGCATAACCAGCCCTTAAGCTAATGGCATTGTCTACTTTATATTCTGCACCAAATCTATAATTTACTGTGCTCTGGTAATTGTCTTTGATACTTTGGTTTGCTGACATGATTGCGCCCTGGTTGTTATCCTGGTCAAGTGAATACTTGATTGTAGTGTAGTCGATATAATCGATGTCTGCAGAAATCAAAGCTCTTCCAGCAATCACATAACTCGCACCCAGCGATCCTTTTAATGGAGTACGCAATTGGTAGGTCAAGCCTGAAACACCTGGCGTATTGCTGAAAATACCTGGCTTTCCGCCAGCAGCATAATTAGTAGTTAAAGTATGCGCCTGAACATCATCGAAATACATCCATGTTGGTGTTTGGAAAGTTGCACCTACACGTAGGTTTGCATCTGGTCTAACGATAATACCTAAACGTGCATTGAAACCTGAACCTTTAACATCAGAGTTAAGCTGATAATTTGAAGTGTAGTTACTGTTGATTTCAGGGTTGTTATTGTATCCGGATTCCGTAAATAAGCGTTCGCTTACATATCTCGTGCTCACAAAATTCAAACTACCACCAATATATACCTTGTTAGAAATGTTCAGTGCACCAGCTACGTTCATTTCTGAGGTAGATCCGGTTCTGATTTCCGATTGGCTCTGACGGTATGGACCAGTAGTGGTCGGTGTATAATAATCACTTTGTGTACCAGATGCAGGTACATAACTAATTAAATAATTGTCATAAGCCATTTTCTCAATGCTGTAGTTATCCAAAGTTGTTGGATCTCCAGGAGCATAACGGTTGGCTTCTTCTGCAAAATAATTGTTAATGGAACTCTGGTTATTGGTACCATTAAATTTGAAGTTTGCGGTAAAGTCATTGTTACGGCTATAGCCTACTCCAAATACAGTACTCACTACGCCTTTACTTGGATCTGTTCCTTTAGGTTTGAACGTTGGGTTAAAAAACACAGCACCCACATTGTTCAGGTTTAGTCTGTTTTTAGAAGAGTTGGTTTGTTCTCCAAGAAATTCTGCTTTTCCCTTCATCATATTGAATTCAGGAGTAAAGCTAAATTCTGATTTGGTGAATAAACCAAGACCTGCAGGGTTGCCACCTAATGAACTCATGTCGCCACCTACACCAATCTGTGCACCACCCATACTTTTAAACCTGGCGGTACTGCCATAATTGGTTTGAGAGAATCTCAGGGCATCAGGGGCGTATTGAGCATATAAAGAACCTGTAGTGGTTACTATAACCACTAAGGAGGATAGAATTTTTTTCATGTTTGTTTTCTGAATGATAATTATTGTAACTGATTAGCCTCTTCCACCTCTAGAAGATCTACCGCCACCACCGCCGACACTGCCGCCGCCAGAAGATCTGCCACCTGCATCTCCACCACGTGATGGGGTATAAGTAGGCACATTTTGCTGTGGTCTATAGCTTTCTCTTGCAGGTCTGACCTGTTGATCAATTGACTGTACACGTCCTGGTCTGATAGAACCTGGTGCCTGTCCAACGCCCTGTGTTCTGTTAGGAATGTAAGAATCGGCTCTGCTTCCTCGTGAAATTACGTTTCCGTTTCTGTCGCTTCTCATATTTCCAGAACCTCTTGAAGAACTGCCATTGGCATAATTTCTATCATTGAAAGTTCTTGATGGTCTTGGTGCGTTCTTATACCTGTTGCCGCCACCAATGATGATGCCGCCACCCCAGCCTGGATAGAAACCGCCTCCCCATCCTGGATAGAAGCCACCGCCCCATCCTGGATAAAAACCGCCGCCCCATCCTGGGTACCATGGGTTGTAACCGAAGCCACCGCCCCATCCGTAATATGGATTGCCCCATGCAGAGCCAAAGCTAAGACCTAAAGAAAGTCCGCCGCCATAACCATATCCGCCGTAACCGAAGCCACCATCAAAATAAGGATCGTAGTAAGATCTCCATGGACTTGCGTAAGAAAATCTATTGATACGGGAAGAGTAATCCATGTCATAATAAGGATCACTTGTACCGTAATACTCATCATTTGAATCGTAATACTCTTGTTGTTGTGCCACTACTCTTGGTTGTGGGGTATAAATCTGTGCTTTAACATTAGAGTTGTACACATCATCCGCTTGGGCACCTTGCTGCGCGTACCTTGGCGCAGAGCAGGAAGCGACAACTATCGTTGTCACAGCCAGCATACTGGTGAATAAATGTCTAGGTTTCATAACTATATGTGTTGTTTGTGTGTCACACGCTTTTTTGTCGGCTATAAATTTATAAATTTGTAGTCTACATTTCAAGCAAAGTTACACAAAAAACATTCCAAATAGTTATGAGCAAAGGTATTACAAGTAAAAATGAAGATTATTCGCAGTGGTATAACGACATTGTTATGAAAGCCGATCTGGCAGAGCACTCCTCTGTTAAAGGATGTATGGTGATAAAACCCTACGGATACTCCATTTGGGAGAAAATACAGGCGGTTTTAGACAAAAAGTTTAAAGATACAGGACATAGTAACGCTTATTTTCCTTTATTCATTCCTAAGTCATATTTTTCTAAGGAAGCGTCACATGTGGAAGGTTTTGCTACTGAATGTGCCGTAGTGACACATTATCGTCTTAAGAATGACGGAAACGGAAACATTATCGTTGATGAAACGGCGAAACTGGAAGAGGAATTAATTGTAAGACCAACTTCAGAAACCATCATCTGGAATACTTACAGAGGCTGGATTCAGTCCTACCGTGATCTTCCTTTGCTGATCAACCAATGGGCAAATGTGGTGCGCTGGGAAATGCGTACGCGTCTGTTCCTGCGTACTACTGAATTTTTATGGCAGGAAGGGCATACTGCACATGCGACTGCACAGGAAGCGGTAGAAGAAACAGAGAAAATGCTGGATGTATATGCTGATTTTGCAGAAACCTGGATGGCGATGCCAGTGGTTAAAGGGATGAAAACGCCAAATGAGCGTTTTGCAGGTGCATTAGAAACTTATTGTATTGAGGCATTAATGCAGGATGGTAAAGCTTTACAAGCAGGTACTTCCCATTTCCTCGGACAAAATTTCGCAAAAGCATTTGATGTGAAATTCACGAACAAAGAAGGTAAAATCGAGCATGTATGGGCGAGCTCATGGGGGGTTTCTACCCGTTTAATGGGCGCTTTGATCATGGCACATAGTGACGATGCCGGTTTGGTATTGCCACCAAAATTAGCACCAATTCAAGTGGTGATCATTCCGATTCACAAAAATGAAGAAGACCTGAAAAACATCACCAGCTTCGTAGATGAATTATCTGCTAAATTGAAAAGTCTAGGTGTTTCGGTGAAATATGACGATCGTGAAGCACAGCGTCCAGGATTCAAATTCGCAGAATATGAATTGAAAGGCGTACCAATCCGCTTAGCAATTGGTGGACGTGATTTAGAAAATGGTACCGTTGAACTTGCACGTAGAGACACTAGAGAGAAACAAACGGTAGCTCAGGAAGGTCTTGATATTTTCATCGTTCAGTTATTGGATGAAATTCAGGCAAATATCTATAACAAAGCATTCCAGTACCGTGAAGAGCATACTACTGAAGCGAATTCTTATGATGAGCTGAAAGAACTGTTAGATGGTAAAGCAGGATTCGTATCTGCGCATTGGGATGGTACTCCAGAAACAGAACAGAAAATTAAGGAGGAGACAAAAGCAACCATCAGGTGTATTCCTTTAAACAATAAGCAGGAAGATGGTGTTTGTATCTATTCAGGTAAACCATCTAAACAAAGGGTATTATTTGCCCGCGCCTACTAATTAAGTTCATCATTTGCGCTTTAGAGGAAACAAAATTTAAACAATGGATACAGAAAACTACGCGAAAATACTGACTGAATTTAAAAATAAGGCCTCTTTAAAACAGGCCATTTACAGAAATACAACGGAAGTCTTTGAGCTGCTCAAGAAGCAGCTCATTAAGACGGCCAGCAAATTGAAAAGCGATTATCAAGCTAAAGATCCTTCGGTAGAGATCGATTATAAAGAAAACAATAAGTTTGAAGTACAGCTGAAGTTTTCCGGTGATATGATGGTGGTGTCAATGCACAGCAATGTGTTTAACTTTGGTACTGGTCATTCTGTTTTTCAAACGAATTATGTGAAGGAAGATCCTTCAAGAAGTTATTGCGGTATTATTTATATCCATAACTTCCTGGCTGATTCTATTAAGTATAATCGTTTGGCAGACGAAGGTTCCCTCATTGCCAGGCTGCTCATCAATAAAGAAAAACACTTTTTAGTAGAAGGAGAAGGAGCATTGGATTTCCTGTATCAGGACTTTTCCGCTAACCTGGTGACAGAAGAAGCACTTACAGATATCATTGAAAGGTCAATTTTGTTCTGTCTGGCTTCGGATTTGATAATTCCGCCTTATGCGCAAATAAAAGAAGTAACTTTAAATCAGAAACAATCCATGTTGGCCGCAAGCGGTTACCCGACAGGAAAACACCTGGGGTATCAGTTTAAGGCTGAAACAGAACAAAATAATAACCTATGAAGTTCGCAACAAAAGCTATACATGCAGGTCAGGAACCTGACCCATCTACAGGAGCCGTAATGACTCCAATTTATCAAACTTCTACCTACTGGCAAAAATCTCCTGGTGATCACCAGGGTTTTGAATATTCAAGAGGTACCAACCCTACCCGTAAGGCATTAGAAGATTGTCTTGCTGCTTTGGAAAATGCTAAATATGGTTTGGCTTTTTCAAGTGGAATGGGTGCAACAGATACGGTTTTAAGACTGTTACAGCCAGGTGATGAAGTGATCACCGGAAACGACCTTTATGGTGGTTCTTACCGTATCTTCACTAAAGTATATGCGAAATATGGTATTAAATTCCATTTCCTGGACTTGTCTAAGCCAGAAAATATGCTGCCATATATCAATGACAAAACGAAATTGGTATGGATTGAAACTCCTACAAACCCAACGATGCAGATCATCGACATTGAGGGTGTTGCCAAAATCACTAAAGAGAAAAACCTGATTTTAACGGTAGACAATACTTTTGCTTCTCCTTATCTTCAGAATCCTATTGATCTGGGCGCAGATATCGTGATGCATTCGGTAACCAAATATATCGGTGGTCACTCTGATGTAGTCATGGGAGCGCTACTAGTGAACGATGAGCAATTGTATAAAGACCTTTGGTTTATTTACAATGCCTGTGGTGCTACACCAGGACCTCAGGATGCGTTTTTAGTATTGAGAGGAATTAAGACCCTTCATTTACGTATGAAAGCACACTGTGAGAACGGTGAAAAAGTAGCACGTTTCCTTAAAACCCATCCTAAAGTAGATAAAATCTACTGGCCAGGTTTTGAAGATCATCCTAACCATGACATCGCGAAAAAACAAATGCGTGGTTTTGGTGGTATGGTGTCGATCACTTTAAAAGGTGCTGACCTTCAGGAGACTTTCAGAATCGCTTCTTCTTTCAAAGTTTTTACCCTTGCAGAATCACTAGGTGGTGTAGAATCCTTGATCAACCACCCGGTAAGTATGACGCATGGTTCTATTCCGAAAGAAGAACGTGAAAAAGTAGGTGTAACTGATAACCTTTTGCGCCTAAGTGTAGGAGTAGAAGATATCGACGATTTAATCGCCGATTTAGAACAAGCATTGAGTTAATTTAACACAAGAAATATTGGAATTCCTGGAACTGAAAGACTTTTTGGACTATAAAGTGGAGCAATACAACAAGCCGAACTTTATCACCAATGATCCGATTTGCATTCCTCACCGTTTTTCTAAAAAACAAGACGTTGAAATTGCCGCATTTTTTGCGGCAATTTTAGCTTGGGGGCAACGCAAAACCATCATCAATAAATGTACAGAGTTGTTTGAACGCATGGACAATGCGCCTTACGACTTCATGCTGCAGCATAGTGATAATGACCTTAAAGGTTTGCTGGGCTTTAAGCACCGTACCTTTAACGATACCGATCTGCTGTATTTCGTATCCTTCTTTAAGTTCCATTATGAACAATCCGATAGCTTGGAAACGGCGTTTCTGGCGCCTTTGAAACCTACATTGAGGCAAGAATACCTGGAAGAAATTCCGGTTGCTGCTGCTGGCAAAACTTCCAAAAAATATGCTTCTTCGGCCTGTATGCTGGAGGATTTAAATCGTACACCGCAGACGGAACAAGCTTTAAATTATTTCAGGTCTTACTTTTTTAGTCTGCCGGATTTCCCAAGAAGAACGATTAAACATGTTTCTTCACCCCTTCAGAAGTCTACCTGTAAACGCCTCAATATGTTTTTACGATGGATGGTGAGAAAGGACAATAAAGGCGTTGATTTTGGACTTTGGAATACCGTACAGCCAGCAGGTTTAATCTGTCCATGTGATGTTCATGTGGATCGGGTGGCGCGTAAATTAGGAATGATCAGCAGAAAACAAACGGATTGGCAGACTGCAGTAGAATTGACTAAAAAGCTTGCTGAATTTGATCCTGCAGATCCTGTGAAATACGATTTTGCCTTATTTGGACTGGGGGTTGAAGAAAAGTTTTAAAGGATTTACACTCCAGGTTTTTGTAAGTAGAAAGGCTTTCTTAATTTTAAGGTATGGTGACTTTTAAAGCAGAAATCGAACGTTTTGCCGAAATGGCTGAAAAAACAGGTTGGACCTACGTTTTCATCCCTTCTGCTATTGCCAATGAAATCAAAGCAGATTGCCGGAAAAGTTACCGCGTAAAAGGAATGCTGGATCAGGTGGCTGTTGCCGGGATAGCACTCGTACCTATGGGCGAAGGTGATTTCATCATCGCACTGAATGCGCCATTGCGCAAAAAGCTTAAAAAAGATAAAGGAGCAGTACTGGAAATCCATCTGGAAGAAGATCTTGACTTTAAAATCCTGATGCCGGACGACCTGGAAGTTTGCCTTTCTGATGAGCCGCAATGGCTGGAAAGCTTTTTAAAGCTTCCAAAATCCCACCAAAACTATTACATCAACTGGTTGAATTCCGCAAAAACGGAAGCCACAAGAACGAAAAGACTGGTCAAAATCGTTACTGCAATGGATAGAAACTGGGATTTCGGAACAATGATGCGGGATGGAAAACCCCGCGAAGCATAAGGAATTATCGGTTGTAAGTTCTGAACCAGCTCCAAACCTTCATTTGAATTACCCCAAGAAAAGCTTCCCTGAAAATACGGGTGCTCATTTTGGAAGTCCCCTCTGTACGGTCAGTAAAGATGATCGGAACCTCCACTACTTTAAAGCCATATTTGATCGCTGTGAACTTCATCTCAATCTGGAAGGCATAACCTACAAATTTGATCTTATCCATAGGGATGGTCTCTAAAACGCGTCTGGTGTAACATTTAAATCCTGCAGTTGCATCCTGAATGTTAATCCTGGTAATTATGCGTACATACATGGAAGCAAAGTACGACATCAATACCCTGTTCATTGGCCAGTTCACTACATTTACCCCATTTACATAACGGGAGCCGATGGCGAGGTCCGCACCATTTATACAGGCTTCACGAAGCCTGATCAAATCATCTGGATTGTGAGAGAAATCTGCATCCATTTCAAATATATACTGGTATTGCGGACGGGCTAGTGCCCAGCGGAAACCATGAATATAGGCCGTACCTAAGCCCAGTTTTCCTGTTCTTTCTTCGATATGAAGGCCAGGGAATTCTTGCTGTAACCCTTTCACAATGCCGGCCGTTCCATCAGGAGAACCATCATCAATAATTAGGACTTCAAAAGAATAAGGCAAGGAGAAA
The DNA here is from genome assembly GCF_001412655.1 of Pedobacter sp. PACM 27299. Taxonomy (NCBI): domain Bacteria; kingdom Pseudomonadati; phylum Bacteroidota; class Sphingobacteriia; order Sphingobacteriales; family Sphingobacteriaceae; genus Pedobacter; species Pedobacter sp. PACM 27299. The sequence continues at coordinate 1,624,411 of NZ_CP012996.1, forward strand.
ACCTTTCTAATGATTTTCTCAATATTTTCTTTCTCGTTGTAGGTAGGGATTATAATTAGACTGTCTGACACGTAATATAAATTTAGGAGCGAAATTATGGATTCTTAACGAAAAAACCCTCAGGATATTCTATATACTGAGGGTTAATGATGTTAAATCACAAATAAATGAGATTATTTGACGTCTCCCATTAGTTTTTTCACCAATGGTGATAGGATAATCAATAATATTCCAGCAATTAAGGCGTAAATAGCCAGCTGTTTGTAGCCCTCTGTGAAGGTCATTAATTTTTGAGCTGTGGTGTCATTGTCTCCACCCTGTGCCATGTGTGCACCTAAAATACCGGCTACATACTGACCATAAGCACTGGCCAGGAACCACATGCCCATCATTACACCCTGTAATTTAACCGGGGATAATTTGGTCATAATAGATAAACCGATGGGAGAGAGGCAAAGTTCACCGAAGGTAATCACCAGGTACGACAATGTAAAGGCGTCTAAAGAAGCAATACCTTGTGCATTGGCAAAGAAACGGGTGCTGTACAGGATAAAGAAACCACCTGCCAGGAATAAAAAGCCCAATCCGAATTTCACTACAGTATTTGGTTCGATTTTTTTCTTCGCCAATCCAATCCATACCAGACTGAAGACAAAGGCAAAAATGATCACAAAGAAAGAGTTCGCAGAGTTGTTGACGCCGTTTGGATCGAGGGTGATGACGCCTAGGAGTTTATCATCCAGGTTTCTGGCTGCGAATAGCGCCATAGAGCCACCGCTTTGTTCGTAAATCCCCCAGAATACAATAGAGAACAAGATGAAAATGATCGCTGCAATTAGTTTTTTACGCTCTTCCCATCCATATTTACTCATTTCATAAATGATATAAACTAAGGTAGCAGGGCCTATGATGTACATAAACCAGTCGGTATATTGTGTTTTGGCTACCATGGTCATGATCACAGGAATGATCGCCAATGATCCCGCATATACGGCATAATCGTACCATTTTCTGTTGATCGCTTTGGTTTTGATCACCGCTGGTTCAGCAGGCAATTTTCCATCCAGGCTTTCTGGTAAGATCACCGTTACTTCTTCGTCTTTAAAAGGAGATAATCCAATCGGACCCAGGGTCTTTTTTGTGAAGATGAAAGTCAGTAAACTGATGGTCATTACGATTCCGGCAAGGCCGAATGCCAAGTGCCAGGAATAGGTTTTTCCGAGGTAAATACAGGCGTAGCCACCCAATAGTCCACCAATGTTAATCCCAGCATAAAACAAAGAGAAACCGGCATCACGACGTGGGTCATTCCCTTTATAAAGGGAGCCTACCATCGTTGAAATGTTGGGTTTAAAGAAACCCGTACCGACTACGGTGAAACTGATCCCGAGGAAGAAGAACTGATGCGGGTCATAAGAGAGGATTGCACTACCGATAATCATCAGGATACCGCCCCAGAAAAGGGATTTCCGGAAGCCCAAGATTTTATCTGCAAAGAGCCCTCCAATAAAGGTGAAGGCATAAACGAAAGCCTGAGTGGCGCCGTATTGAAGATTGGCATCGCCGTCTTTCATCATCAACTGCGTAACCATGAAATAGGTCAGCATTCCCCGCATTCCGTAGAAACAGAAACGTTCCCACATTTCTGAGAAGAACAGGTACCAAAGTTGTTTTGGATACTTGCCCTTAAAATTCTGAATTTGTTCTAAAGTAAGATTTTCAGCCATATCTTAATCGTAATTGTTCTGTTAGTAAAAAAAGCCTTTGGAGAGTTCCAAAGGCTTGATTTTTTTATTTTACACCGTGCATCAGGCGTTTCATTAATGGAGTCAGCATCATGATGATTAAACCTAGTCCAATAGGGATAAAGGTGAAGATCAGGAAGAAGGTCGTCATGGAATATTTTGAAGTGATCTCATCGATCATACCACCCATAGTACCCGCAACTTTGTTACCGATAGCAATGGCTAAATACCAGATACCAAACATAATAGCGATCATTCTTCCAGGAACAAGCTTACTTACATAAGATAAACCTACCGGAGAGATGAACAATTCGCCCATGGTATGGAAGAAGTAAGCCAATACCAGCCAGATCATACTTACTGAAGCTACAGCAGCACCCTGAGGGATGGTACTTGCACCGTAAGCAAGAACGGCGAAACCGATTCCTAGAAGAATCATGCCGAATCCGTTTTTAAACGTAGCTGAAGGATTGTATTTACTTTCCCATAGTTTAGATACGATTGGTGCACAGCTGATGATGAACAGCGAGTTCAGGATACCAAACCAGGTGGCTGGAACTTCTGATTTTACTTCGCTGTATTGGTTTTTAAGCATATAGATTACAATCACCCAGATGATGATGAATCCTGAAGCTAAAACAAGGTTACCGATAGAATATTTACCGAAAGTTTTAGAGAACAGCTTTAGCAATACATAAGAGATGATGACTAGAGGAATCACTGTAATCATGGTATTGACTACATTGAAAATCACCTTAGAATCACCGGTTAGAATACGTTGGGTGTAATCCTTTGCAAAGATGGTCATTGAACCACCTGCTTGTTCAAAAGAAGCCCAGAAGAAAATAGTAATGAAGGCCAGAACAATTACAGCGATCATTTTATCGCGCAATACTGGTGTATATTGACTGATCCTTTTCACTAAAATAAAGATGAAAAGTACCAATGCAGTGATGATCATGAAATTACTGCCATCCATGCTGCCCACATTAAACGCGAACAAGTTCATGCTGGTGATTTTGGAAACCGGATCGTTGATGATCCATGATAAGCCAATTACAGCAATCACACCGATCAGCAATAAGTCGAATTTAGAGAATGGGTTTCTTGTGCTTTCTTCAAGATTATCAGAAACTTCTTCTACTTCGTTTTTAAGCGGTTTTAAACCGATATTGCCGAAAATTCCTTGAGTGAAATAGAACTGAACCATACCGATAAACATAAAGATACCGGCTAATCCGAATCCATAAGCCCATCCCCAGTCTTTGCTTTCTCCGATATATCCGCACAATAACATCCCTAAAAATGCACCAGCGTTTACGCCCATATAGAAAATGGTATAGGCACCATCTTTTTTCTCCGGGTGTTTTTTGTACATCTGTGCAATGATAGAAGTCATGTTTGGTTTGAAGAAACCATTACCTACTACCAATAGACATAAGCCCAGGTACATGAAGAAATGGTCGATTTCAATGGCCATAGACAAATGGCCTAAAGTCATTAATAAGGCACCTACAATTACTGCCCAGCGGTAGCCAATGATCCTGTCGGCAATATACCCCCCTAAGATTGGGGTTAAGTAAGCTAAACCTGTATAGGAACCATAAATTGCTAGTGCATGAGCTCTTGGCCATCCCCATCCTGGATTGTCTCCGATAATGGAAGAAGTCAGAAAAAGCACAAGCAATGCGCGCATCCCATAGTAGGAGAATCTTTCCCACATCTCCGTAAAGAATAGAACAAACAGACCTGCTGGATGTCCTAGTACCTTACTCTCAAAAAAGTTATTTGGAGTGTCCAAATTTTGTGCATTCATGTGTTGGTTTTTTTGTGTAATAATTTATTGAAAGGTTCAGTTAGTTCTTATAAATAAATAATGGAGAGGGCTCTGTTTTGGTAAGGTTTTTGTTTGATATTAAAATAAACCATCGCGCAAGATAGGCACCCAGAGTCAAACTCACAAATTTTTAAAGTAGTTTAAGACAGTGCAATCATCCTTTAGAGCTTCTTGATGGGTTGAATCTTTTTGTCTTTAGGGTCGATGTAGAGCTCGTCCATTTCATTTGGATCATTCTTTAGTTCCACATTCTCAACGAGTTTAAGTTTGCCGCCGGTCACTTTATACGCATCAAAACTAAGGTCGGAAGCATAATATTCAAAATTTCCTATCATTTCTTCGCTAAATGGAGCAAGGTGATCAAAAACGATCATGTTTACGCTTTTGTCCATAGTTAGGGTCATCGAGTTGAGTTTGTTGTACTCAAAGATGACGCGGTTGATACCTGGGTTTTTCGGCTGTACGAAGATGGCTTTTCCGAAGCTCGGTTCGCCATTTTCAAAGGACAATATTTCGATTACTTTTTTGGAGGTTTTACTGTTGTTTCCTTTCCAGCCCAGTAAAGCATAGACAGGCGATTTGCCTGCTCCACTGACCGGAACCATCTGATAGTAGTAAGCACCATACCAGCTTTTATTGCCGGTGATGGCATTTGGGTTTTTCAGCTGTTCTGTATTGTCGATTAAGGGGAATAATTTTAGTTTCCCATCTTTACTGGCTACTTGTATGGCGCCGAAATAACGGTAAGTACCATCATCTACCGGGAGGTACCAGCTGAAAATGCGGAAGGATTTATCCGGGGCACTCAGCGTAGAGATCGTTTTTAGGGAATCAAAGGGATAGTTAAAGGATCCTGGAGTTTTCAATGACTCTACCAGTGTTTTTATAAAATGCGCATTCGCTTCGAAACGAGACTGGTTGTTCTGGGCATCCTTTACCCGAGTGCTAATACGGATTAAAGAGTCCTGGAACCGGACCATTGCCGGGTTATTCGTGAGCGGAAAGCTATGCTGCGCATGAACCATCGTCATTGCGCAGCATAATATCATCACCAAGAGGATCGATTTTAAAGCTTTAAACATTTAGCTTAACTTTTCAATAACAATTGCGCTGGCACCACCACCACCATTACAAATTCCGGCTACGCCGATTTTTCCGTTGTTTTGGGCCAATACTGTGAGTAAGGTCACTACGATTCTGGCACCAGAGGCACCCAGTGGATGTCCAATGGCTACGGCGCCACCATTTACGTTTACTTTTTCTGCATTTAATTCCAACAATTTGTTGTTTGCTAAAGAAACTACAGAGAAGGCTTCGTTGATTTCAAAATAATCTACGTCGCTGATATTTTTACCTGCTTTTTTTAAGGCAAGAGGAATTGCTTTTGCTGGCGCAGTAGTAAACCATTCCGGTGCCTGCTGTGCATCTGCATAGGCCAGGATTTTTGCCAATGGATTTAATCCAAGTTCCTTTGCTTTATCAGCACTCATCAGTACCAATGCAGCCGCACCATCATTTAAGGTGGAAGCGTTTGCTGCGGTTACCGTTCCATCTTTCTTGAATACTGGTTTTAAGCCAGGGATTTTATCGAATTTAACAGCGAATGGCTCTTCGTCTTTCGAAATCAGGGTCACTTCGCCTTTGCGGTCTTTTACAGGTACAGGAAAAATTTCTGCATCGAATTTGCCTTCATTTTGCGCTGCCTGGGCTTTTTGATAAGAACTGATGGCAAAAGCATCCTGGTCTTCGCGGCTAATTTCGCATTCTGCAGCACAGAGCTCTGCGGCAGAACCCATGTGGTAATCATTATATACATCCCAGAGGCCGTCCTTTACTAAGCCGTCGGTCAGCTGACCATGGCCTAAACGGTATCCGTTTCTTGCTTTATCTAAATAATAAGGAACATTGCTCATGCTTTCCATGCCGCCGGCAACGATAATGTCGTTTTGGCCAAGGGCGATGCTTTGTGCGGCCAGCATGATGGCTTTGGTTCCTGAAGCACATACTTTATTGATGGTGGTAGCAGGAAGATCCGGTAAACCGGCAAATTTTGCAGCTTGCGTAGCTGGAGCCTGGCCAATATTTGCAGACAATACATTGCCCATATATACTTCCTGAACGTCAGCAAGGCTGATGCCTGCTTTTTCTACAGCAGCCTTAATGGCTATGCCGCCCAGTTGAGGAGCTGAAAAACTTGATAATGAACCACCAAAACTTCCTATCGGGGTTCTAACTGCAGATACTATAACTACTTCTCTCATTGGTGCTTTTTAATTTTGGTTGAAAGCAAAGTTAAGTAATTAGTAGTATCTGCTGGTTAAACTCCATCGTTTTTAACGAGGCTCATCTGTATCATTTTTGTTTATCCGTCGTTTTCTTTTCGATTTCACCGCTTCATTCAACAGGTACTCTATTTGCCCGTTGATGCTCCTGAATTCATCAGTGGCCCAGCTTTCAATCTCTTTGAGCAGGGCAGGATTGATCCTCAGTGCAAAAGCTTTTTTATCTTTCTCAGACATGTTTTATAAGTATTAATTGTATAGCGTACCGGTATTCAGGATAGGCTGTACATTCCTTTCGCCGCAAAGGACCACCAATAGGTTACTCACCATGGAGGCTTTACGTTCTTCATCAAGCTCTACGATGTTTTTTTCTGAAAGTCTGTCCAATGCCATTTCTACCATACTCACTGCGCCTTCTACGATTAATTTCCGGGCAGCGATTACTGCCGTAGCCTGTTGGCGCTGCAGCATCGCACTGGCAATTTCCTGTGCATAGGCTAAGTGTGAAATTCGGGCTTCAATGACTTCAATTCCTGCTCTCGACAAGCGTTCGCTCAACTCTGCTTCTAAAAGGGAGCTTACTTTTTCTGCGCCATCTTTTAGCGTGATGGTGGCTTCTTCATCTTCAAAGTTGTCGTAAGGGAAGATATTGGCTAAATGTCTGACTGCCGCTTCACTTTGAATCGCTACATATTGCAGGTAATCTTCCACTGCAAACATCGCCTTTGCCGTTTCCTGAATTTGCCAGACTACTACAGCTGCAATTTCAATCGGGTTTCCTAGTTTGTCATTTACCTTGATCTGGTGACCATTCAGGTTTCTCGCTTTTAAAGAAACACTCTTTTTAATCGTTAATGGGTTTACCCAGAAAAACCCGTCTGTTTTTACGGTGCCTACATACTTTCCAAAAAGGGTAAGTACTTTTGATTCATTTGGATTGTTGATGATCAGCCCTGGTAAAACCAGAATGAAGTTGATGGCAAGGGCGATCGCGCCAACCGCATATTGTTTACTGGCTAATGCATAGATTCCGCCGCCTAAGAGCGCCAGAAAGAGGACAAATGTAAGGTAGCCCGATGGGGGAGTAATGATTTTTTCCTGATACATAATGATATTGATTTGATATCATAAATTGACGAATTTTTTTTCATAAAAGCAAGGATTTTCATTGTAAATCAGATCCCTTCGCAGGATTACCTGTCTCAAAAGCCGATATGAGGAAAAATTGTATTATTTTTGAATGAAATCAATTTTATATCATTTTGGCAAAAATCAAAAAGAATTCCCACAGGGTGCTTTATCGTAAGTATTCATCAAACATCAAATATGTGATGATGGTACTGTCTGTATTGATCATAACGGTGTTTTTACCTAAACAACCCAGGTTCAGATATGAATTTGAAAAGGGGGAGATCTGGAAAAATAAAGACCTGGTTTCTCCATTCAGCTTTGCGATCTTGAAAACAATCCCTCAGGTGACGACGGATAAAAAGGATGCTTTGAACAATGTGCTGCCTATCTATAAGATGAATACGGAGCTGATTCACAATGTGGAGGAAGCTTATTCCAATGAATTTGATGTAAAATGGAAGACCAATGCTTTTCCTGAAGAAGATAAGGCTGCTTATAAAGCTTCTTCTTTGAAACTGCTGGAATCGATTTACAACAGAGGCATCATTGCGATGAATGTAAAACATCAGAAAGGGAATAAATACTATGATTTTGCGCTGTTAAACAATAATATCAGTAAAAACCTGAGTACCCAGGATGTTTTTACTGTACAATCTGCGTTAGAATACTTTGAGAAAAATTATACTTCAGTGAACCTGAAAGTTAAAGAGATGATTGTCGGGTTGGTAGAAGATCATTTGCAGCCCAATATTATTTTCGATGAAAAGCTGACTAATATTGTCCAGGAAAATACGATCAACAGTCTTTCTACTACCCGTGGGATGGTACAGAAAGGGGAGCTGATCATTGCGAAAGACAATGTGGTGGATGACGAAATCTATCAAAAGTTACTCTCTTTTAAAGAGGCTTATGAAGCACAAACGAAAACTATTGGCGACAGTAAACTCGTTTACCTCGGACAAATTTTACTGGTAGGCTTTATTGTAAGTCTGCTGATGTTCTTTTTAAAGCTGTTCAGGAAGGATATTTTTGCGGACAACCGTCAGCTGTCTTTATTACTATTGGTGATCACCACGATGCTGCTGTGCTTGACCTGGGCGATTAAACTGAACCTGCCTAGCATCTATTACATTCCCTTCTGTATTGTACCAATCATCATTCGGATTTTGTTTGATACGCGTTTAGCATTATACCTGCATTTGCTGGTGATCCTGATTGCCGGTTTCTTTGTGCCGAACAGTTTTGAGTTCGTCTTTTACCAGATTACTTCAGGGATGGTGGCGATTTATAGTATCAGAAACCTGATAAAAAGAGAGCAATTGCTGCTTTCTGCCTTATTCATACTTTCGGCTTATTTTGTTTCCTTCCTAGGGATTGGATTATTGAGAGAAGGATCATTCTCTGAGATTGAGTGGCTTAACTTTGTGCCTTTCATTATCAGTGTACTATTGTCGCTCCTGGCTTATCCATTAATTTATGCTTTTGAAAGGCTGTTCGGCATCACTTCAGATGTGGCCTTGATTGAATTGACGAATACGAATAATAAATTATTGAGAGAGCTGGCGTTTAAAGCGCCTGGTACCTTCCAGCATTCTTTACAGGTAGCGAATCTCGCAGAAGCTGCAATATTTAAAATAGGAGGGAACTCGCTATTGGTAAGAGCTGGTGCATTGTATCACGATATCGGTAAAATTGAGAATCCTCAATACTTTATAGAGAATCAGAATACAGCGCTCAGTCCGCATGATAAGCTGCCTTATGAGCAAAGTGCACAGATCATCATTAAACATGTTCATAAAGGCATAGAAATTACTCGCAGACATCAATTACCGGAAAGTGTGATCGATTTTATCAGAACGCACCATGGAAATACCAGGGTAGATTATTTCTATCAGTCGTTTTTGAAGAACTCTCCGGAGAAATTTGTGGACGAAAACATCTTCCGTTACCCTGGTCCGATCCCTTTTTCTAAGGAAACTGGGGTATTAATGCTGGCAGATTCAGTGGAAGCAGCCTCAAGAAGTCTTAAAAATCCGGACGCGCAAAGTATAAATGACCTGGTCGAAAGGATCATTAACTATAAATTAGAACAAAATCAGTTAGATAATTGCGATATTACTTTAAAAGATTTAGAAACTATAAAGTTGATATTCAAGACTATGCTGATGAGCATCTATCATGTGCGTATAGATTACCTACAAAATGTTTAAATTTTTTTTGGAACTACCAATCATCTTCCTATATTTGCAATCCCGAAAAACAGCAACGGTTTTTGTTTAAAGCGGGAAAGTTAATTGAAAAGGAGAGGTGCCTGAGTGGCCGAAAGGAACAGTTTGCTAAACTGTCGTACTGGCAACGGTACCGCGGGTTCGAATCCCGCCCTCTCCGCATAATGAAAGACAACGATAATTAGGTCTTACCAAAATAATCAGTGTTTTTACAGCCCTCCGAAAGAGGGAGAAAGATGATACCAGTTCGGGGTGTAGCGTAGCCCGGTATCGCGCCTGCTTTGGGAGCAGGAGGTCGTAGGTTCGAATCCTGCCACCCCGACACAAATTACTTGGAAGAGTAATTAATAATGACCAGTAAAAAAGATTGATACCAGTTCGGGGTGTAGCGTAGCCCGGTATCGCGCCTGCTTTGGGAGCAGGAGGTCGTAGGTTCGAATCCTGCCACCCCGACACAAATTACTTGGAAGAGTAATTTTATAATGACCAGTAAAAAAGATTGATACCAGTTCGGGGTGTAGCGTAGCCCGGTATCGCGCCTGCTTTGGGAGCAGGAGGTCGTAGGTTCGAATCCTGCCACCCCGACACAACATAGAAATCAAATTCTATTAAAACCCCTCTAACCTTTACAGTTTAGAGGGTTTTTTCGTTTCTATCAAATCAACAGACAGCAGGTTATATTGGATCAATCTTGTGATTTCAGAACGAGACAATGGATTTAATTACACAGCTACATAACAGCAATGCGATCAGGTCTAAACAATGATAAGCTATTTAGTTTGCCTCCATTTTTTATCCATAAAATTGCCTAAAATAATTGTAGCAATAAGTACTACAAAATCTGCAAATAAGTATAGAGGTCGAAAACTAGGTGCGGGCATTACAGTAGGATCGGAAAGTTTACCGCCGTTAAATACATAAAAAATAAAGGGGAAGCCAAATTGTGTACGCCCATCAGCCGCTGAGTTGTCCTCAGAGGTAAATGCTATGAGCAAAGCAAAAATCACCAAAATGATGATTGTTGGGACGAATTTTATTTTCATATTAATTTAGATTTAGGTTAGCTTTTTAGCACACTTCACAAGATCTGAATTTTACCTCATTTACAAAAGTTGGATCAATCGGATACTGAATTTAGTTACAGATCGAATAATAAATAACTCCTGAACATTACTGAACCTATGATATTGGCTATAATTCCGTTTAATTTTATTATCTCCATTGCTGTTTGTTGTATGTTTTCGTATTGTTTTTATAAACAGAGTATAGTAAGAATTAATCTAAAATTGGACGAAACCCCTTCCTTTCGGAAGTGTTTGAAAAATTACACCAATTTTATTTAAAGTTTATTTTGGAGGATGACATCCTACCAATCCGACACAACATAGAAATCAAATTCTATTTTACTATAGTTATCTTAGTAAGATTATGACTAATATTCATTTAAAAAACAAGCTTATACTTTGTATATCGTTGACCATATTTTCTTCATGTAAGCATGAAAAAGTATATCAAGCTGCACTTTTTGATGTAAAAGTTAATTTAAATGAACTCCCCAATAATAAAAAACCAATATTTTCACAGCGGCATCTAAAAAGTAAGCAACAAAAATGGGTAGGGGGCCTATTCGGATCTAACCAATTCGAGGAGTGGAATGAAGTACTTTACAACAATACCGTCATCAGGATAGATCCGCAGGTGGCTTCCCCTTATAATTCCGAATCCTCAGCTTACCCTTCTGGGGAGCGTTCACAATACGACTTTTATGACGTTACCTATATTAATCCTGCTAAAACAAGTTTTATTGCGCGCATTTCCGGTCCATATAGTGTAGGAAATAGATTTTATTTAATCACTGCACAAAAATCAGGGTTAAAAGTGTACAGTATAGATAGACCTACAGTTATTGAGGGCGACGGACAATGGCAAAACCGAGATATGCTAAAGATTGGACCTAATTTGTTAATGGTGGATAATGACTATGTTTTTAACCAGGGGACTGGTAAGCTTATGAAATAACCCGGTCAGGAAAAGGCAGAATCCGGGGAGAATTTTCAGCATTGTCACCAGATCAGCAAACCATAACCTTTATAACGGATCAGCATTTATACCAGTGCCACTATCCAAGTGGTAAAGTCCATGTCGAACCAATAGACGAACTGCAACTGTCTAAAATGGTTAATCATAAAACAAAAGAATGGCCATACAATTATTTCAGCTGGATAACTTTGGATGGTAAAATGTTTCTGCATCCAATTCTTTAATAGCATAATTTTCTTTGATGCCTGCCAAAATAAGGGCTTAACAGGATGATGTCCTTATTTTGCGTATTTAAAAAGTTGATTATGCTTATTTGCAAGGCCTGAACAAGCTTTATCATCTGCATACCTATCTTTGAAAGTAATAGAAACTGAAATTATGAACAACCTGAATCACTTACCATCTGCTGCAGCTAATGCCAATCCGAAAGAGGAAAATGTTAATGAACAACCGGATGGTCATATGGGGATGTCGCCTTTAATTGAAAATTTCTCCCTCTCCAACTATGAAGATGATGATGACGATTCTGGTTTCTCCTGTCCTTGCTGCTTACCGCGGTAATATCTCAACTTATTAAAGAAATCTCTTGTGAAGGACTCCTCACGCTTAAGAGAGAAAAATAATAGCTGAGGGTTGGATGCTTGAATTTAATGACGGTTATCACTATGAAAAGGACCATGCGAACGGAAACTTTAAACTGAATAGGAAATAAATTTTACTCAAATTAATCTACATTTGAAGAAAAGCGATGCGCTGATTAAAATTTAAATGCCAAATTCTATTCTTAGGAGAACATTTATATCTCTTATCGTATTATTCATCACGACCAGTTTGATCACAGTCAGAGCCCAAACTGTTCAGCCTTATTTGGCTATCATTAAAACCAATAATAATGTTACTGGAGAAGGGGAACGTATTTCATACTCATCGGAAAATTATGATGATCATAGTGGTTTTGTAGGGGCTCACTTAGATTTGTGGTTATAGTAGGATATGAAAAGAGGCCAGGAATTTTCCTGGCCTCTTTTTTATGAATTCTATTTTCTTATTTATCCATCAAAATATACTCGGGATAGGATTCGTGATCAGGCAACTCAAATTCTTCGTCGAAAGGTTGCGTTCCAAGGCCATTGTTGTATAAGGCCACACGTTTCACACCTGTTGCGGTGCTGCCACCAATACCATTGATCACCTCTAAGATATTACCTGTACCTGCAAAACGAGTGGTACACATTTTCTCTAGTTTCACATTCGGACTATTCGGAATTTCAAAACCATTTTTCTTATTCACATGGCCGTCAGTTCCTGTTAAAACTGCGTAAGAACCCATTCCAATGCTATAGTGTTCTTTCACTGTATTCGCTACTTTGAATGCGGCATAACCATCCACTCTGCCTCCCTGGCTGCTCCAGCTGGTCTGATTTGGGGCATCGTAAGGTGGCTCATTTTGGAAGAAATAAGTTCTGCCTCGTTCTCCCAGCCATAGTACTTCATATTCCTGATAGTGCTCTGCAAACAAGGCGTAAAGGGTTACATCATCACCAGTCACGATCAATCCGTTTTTACACCTGTCTCTTATCCAGCGTTCATTTCCACCGCGCTGAGATCCATGATCAGCACGCCACAGCCAGAAGTGGTCGCCTACCACATTATTACTGTTGATTTCCATAGCAGTATGGATCTGAATATTTTTTGATTGAACGCCACCTACTCTGCAAGTGATATCTGTCAGCAGGATAGGATTTACAGCATGGTCCGCATTTGCGCCTTCTGCACCAATTCTAACTTGATAAGTAGTACTGTTGAAGGAATCCATCAGTAATCCTGCGATGATAACTCCATCTTTATCGTCCGCATAGATACATCCCCAGGTGTTTTTCTCAGTAGGCTCTAGTGTAACAGAAGCGATACCTGCACCCAGTAATATCGCATCTTTTCTATTCACTTGAATTGGGGCATTTAAGGCGTAATGTCCTGGTGTGAAAAATATGTTTTTACCAGCCTTTAGCGCGGCATTGATCTCCAGATCAGTGTCGCCTTCTTTGGCAACATACCAGTCGCTGACCAGATCCTGAAACTTACCTTTACCCATATCTGTAGAAGACCAGGAAACGCCAACTCTATCCTTTTGCCATGCTGGAACGAATACTTTGTATTCTCCATCATTGTCTATAAAAAGGAAAGGTTTTTCTCTGATAATAGGGGTAGTAGGAATGGGAGCGTTAGTATCGTCCGCTTTTGGAGGATTGATGCATCCTTGCCAAACCATATTATAAGAACCACCCATGGCTCCTGAACCTGCAGGGAAAGTTGCATTTCTAGTGTACCATTGTTGCTGTCCGCCCCAGTTTGGTCTGGATGAGGTGTAATGTGTGTCAGCAATAAAACCGCCACTGCCCCAAAAGTTGTTTTCTCCAACATCTGAAATATATTTCGAACTGCTTTCAATCAACATTCTTCTTGCACTAGTGGATTGAGATACGGTCCAGGCAAAATCTCTCATGACTGCTACATTTTCCACAGAACGCCAAAATGTACAGGTTGCATTTGCGCCACCAGATAGGTGAGGTCTGGTAAATATAGACCCCAATTTAACATCACCTGGTACTTTACCCAGGCCTCCAATGTGCGAATAGAATCCTAACTCTATCGATTTGGCTTCAGCCAATGAGGCAGAACCGGAGCCACCGGGATCGTAAGTTTGCCCCTCAACATTAGCTTTAAAATAATAGGCCTGACGTTTGGTAGTCCATTCGCCATTTGCTCCGCCCAGACCAATAGTCCCAAACTGCGAATTAATTTCGTTTCTTGCAGATTCTGCTTTTTCATATTTTCTATCGTAGAAATACATATTGCTGCCAAAAATCTGGGCTTCTAATGAAACAATTATAGTGATGGCGTTACGGGTAATTTTATAATAGTTTTCGTACTTATCAGCATTTGGTTTAAGATCTGTAAATGTCAGTTTAGAGGTCGAACCCTTTGATACAAACTTTGATGCCAATCGACTGCCACCTCTTGTGATCACATAATTTCCAGAAGTGCCAAATGCCGGCCATGATAACGTAATGCTGTGTTTCTGCTTGTTGTAAGCAATCTTTCCCTCTATTTTACGCTCCTGTTTTTTTTCTTCTGATGAATACGAGGTAACAAAGCTGCCTAATACCAAGATAAACGTCAATGCTGTAAATACGGGGATTATTTTTTTAGTCATAAGCATAGTTTTTTTATGATTTCTATTGCTGGCATAAAATACCAGTGGGCAATCTAATAAAAATGTTATAAAGTTCTTTACAGGGATGAAAGTGTCAGATTACCTAAAAAAAATAGCCGAGTGATCAGGATTACACTGTAACGATTGTTTAGTCAGCTGGATTTTCGTGTGGATTTTAAAGATTATTGTAATTTGTAGCCAATTCAGATTTTAAGACCTTCTTTAAAAACAAAAACCGGCAATTTTTAACATTGCCGGTTTTTGTTTTATAAATGCTAGGTGGAGCACTGCTTTTAATTACCTCTATAAGTGCTGTAACCATAGGGCGACAAGGTGATTGGCACATGGTAGTGTTTGCTGTCTTTTATTTGAAATACCACTTGAATAAAGGGATAAAAGCTATCAGTATTTTTATGTTTAAAATAATCAGCTGTTAGAAATGTTAGTTTGTATATTCCTTTTTGAGAATGCTTTTCTTCCAGAAAGTTTTTAATTCTTCCATTTTCATCCGTGCTCTTTTGATCGATTAAAGTCCACAATTTCGTCTGTTCATTTAATTGCTCCAGTTTTACAGGAACACCAGGTGCCGGAAGTCCTGTAGATATATCGAGGATGTGACTGGACAATAGATAGGATGGATCTTGTGCATGAGTTGTGCGGCTTAATAAAATAAGCAGGACACCTAAAATTAATTTTTTCATATTTTCGTTTTTAAAGGTTAAATACTATTGAGCAATAATATCAGCGGCTATGATTCTAGCTGATTTCCCTATCAGATCGTCATTATTTGGACTGCCGCCTCCAGCTATACCGATTGCCCCAATTACTTTCCCATTGTGGTAAATAGGAACTCCTCCACCTAGCAGTAAAAGTTCTGGTAAACTGGCTAAATTTTCTGTATCTGGATTTGATCGCGCATTTCTTGATAGTGTGAGTGTAGTTGTTTTTGTAGACACTGCTGTAAATGCTTTGCGCCTGGCGGCTTCTGTATTGTGAAAACCTACTCCGTCACCTCTGCTGATCATGATGATCTGTCCTCCCGAATCCAATATCGCAATAGCCACCTCTTTTTTTAAAGCAGCTGCTTTCGTCCTTGCTAAATCAGTAAGGTGAAGCGCAGTCTGAAGTGTCAGTTGATCCGATTTTATAAGAAGTCCTGCTGCAAGTTGGCTATTGTTAGTTTGCCCATATGCAGTGATGGGTAAAAAAAAGGATAAAATTATAGATCTACCTAATCGCATGTTTTTTTACAAACCTAAATGGAACTTTTATTAAAAACGTTGATATAGGTCAACGTTTTTAAAGTTTAATCTTGATTCTGCTTAGCGTAGAAGGAGAAATTCCAAGGTAGGAAGCTGTCATTTTATTAGAAATTCTTAGTAAAATACCAGTATAATAACTATTTATCCACTTCACTTTTTCCATTGCGTTCAATCCTTGAAAACGATATATACTTTTTTGTGCGGTGATGAATTCCAATTCCAGAATATTACGATAGATCTTTGCAAATTGTGGTAAATGATCCACTAAATCATAGAAATCAGCTCTTGTAATGCATAATAATTCTGATCAATCGTTTGTAAATATTCAAGTGCAGGTTGCTGGTCGATCAGACTGGGTAATGCAGTTCCAAACCCACCTTCTAAAGCAAAAAATCTTGTACTCTCCAAACCTGCAGAATTTACCGTATAAAGTCTGATACAGCCTTTACTCACAAAATAATGATGTTTACAAACGTCATTGTAATCAAGGTGTATCTGATTTCTTTTTGTCTTAATAAGTTTGAACTTGCCAAAGATCAGCCTTAGATTTTCATCATCGAATTCGGCATGTTGTATGAGGTGTTCTCTAATAATTTAAACATTATGCTTGTTGTTGATGATTTCCAAAATAAACATTTAATAATTAGCTACACCCAAATCATACACCAAGCTCGCTATAGGAATTCAGGATGGATAAGATCATGACATCCGCTTAGCCCCCTGAAAGATAAGGCAAAATTACTGTGTCACTATAAATACGAAGAGTCTGGTTGTTTTGCTACCAAATTTATAATTTAAAAATCCGCTAAAGCTGATAGGATAAAATTTACCTGTAAGTATTTCAGCACTAGTGATTAGTGTTTATTTTTGGTTGTGTGAATCTATATTTCTCAAAATAGCCCTTTATTTGTTGGTGGTAATCCTAGATTTGGCTGTTAGTCAATCGTTTGCGCAGTGTTATTTTCAATATGGCGCAACTTTGTCGATAAATTAGGTTAAGAGGATGAAAGTCCTAATTCATCATTTAATCAAACCTAAAAAACCAACCAATGAACAAAAAAAAATGCGCCTCTAACTTCATCATCGCCTTAGCGATTGTGGCCTTTGGATTTTCATTATCATCCTGTACGAAAGCAACCCTGCCTCCAGATGAAAAATCTAAACTTTCCGTTAACAAATCTGCGGTCAGCACCGTGCCGGCAGATGCAATGACCTTCGTGATCCCTGCAAACAAAGCCTACGCGGAACCATTTGAACAAAATGATAATGCGGTAGGAGTTTCTGTTCCGGTAGGCTATCCCGAAAATTTTGGGGTAGTATCAAACTGGACCAATCAATCCCGTAGTGTCGTATATTACCTTTATCAAATTGCCGGGGAGTATAATTTTTCTATTGAGAACACCGTTACTAACGGAGTAAGTTTAAATTATGAAGTAAAGATCTCACCATGTTATGCTGGACTGGCCATAACACCAAGCTCAGCATCTATTACTTTAAATGGTACAGGAGCCGTTAACCTGAGCACCGCTTTCAAAGTGGTGGCATCAACAACTGGTTATTATCGTTATGAGTTGAAGCCTTTGTCTGCTCCTAATAATTCCGTTACCATTCATAACCTAATATTTAAAGCGTTACAGACCAACTCAAAAGTAAATCAAACCGATTATCAAAGTTCTCCATCGGTACATCTCAGCTTTAGCTCTACCGCAAGCACCGTTAAATCTTACAACTGGCTTTATCAGGATGTAATGGTCCCGGCAGGTAAAGATCCTCTATATACTTTCTATATGTCCATAGGTTTCTATAGGGGATACCTGGGAATCCAGACCAATTCGCCAACAGAGCGCAGGGTATTGTTTTCGGTGTGGGACAGTGCAGATGCGCAAAACGATCCGAATCATACTGCCGCAGATAATGTGAGTCTTGTAGCCAAAGGTTCGAATGTGACCAGTAATGGATTTGGAGGAGAAGGCACCGGTGGGCAGACGTATATTAATGCAAACTGGCAGACCAATCAAGTGGTTTCTTTCCTCATGAATGTGAGACCAGAAAGCAACAATTCTGTCTTGCTATCGGCCTGGTTTAAGCTGGAAGGACAAACTACCTGGAATTATATCGCCACCTGGCGTGCCCCAAAAGATCAGCGGTATTTTGATGGGTTCTATTCTTTTCTGGAGAACTTCGGACATAGAAACGGACAGGTCCGCAGAGAAGCAGAATATTTTAATTCCTGGGCTAAAGAAAGTGCTTCCGGCAATTGGGTAAACCTGAATAAGGTTTCTTATAGTAATACCGATGGTGCTGTGGGACAAAGAGTTGATTTTGAACAAGGGATCTCTCCATTAAATTCGGTCAGATTCTATATGTCCAGCGGTGGTTACACCCCAACCATCAAGACGGTTTCGAATGCCCTGCCACTTTTATCTATACCTCCTACAGTTATATTATCTACTTTGTCTGACCGGGTGGATCAGGCACTAGCCGATTATTTTGAACTTACCAATGGTGGGATTTATAAAATAGTTTCCGCAGTAAATAATACCAGTGTTATAGATGTGAATAGCTATGCTCCGGTAAATGAAACACCGGTTACTTTATGGTCAAATAATAACCCAACTTCTAACAATCAAAAGTTCATGGCTAGAAAAGTGGGCAGCGCTTATGTATTCAAATCTGTAGCAGACACGACAAAGGTATTGGATGTATATACGGGTTCAAGTGCGGACGGAACTAAGGTGCAGGTGTATACTTTCAATAATGGGAATTCTCAGAAATGGACTATTGAAAGTGCAGGCGGAGGTTATTTGAATATAAAATCACTAGTCGGTACCAATAAGTCTCTGGATGTGAACGGAGGATCAACCGCAAACGGAACAAAAATACAGATCAACACTTCCAACACTTCGAATGCTCAGAAATTTAAGCTAATAGCGCAATAACTTCAAAATTCTTTAATATTTAGCTGGCAGCCTGGAGATACTTCAGGCTGTTATAGTTCCATTTCGATACAAATCCAAAGCATTTTGTAAAATGCTTTGGATTGTTTTGATAGGTAGATCTTTGATTGGATTAACCCGGAAAATCTTCATCCGGGAACGCTCACCTTTTTCCAGTTTAGGGTGGTTCAGGTGTTTCCCTTCTACCATCAGAATATAGGGTTCTTCCGTTTTTTTATCCGTCCACAAATAGCAAAACATCTTCTTTTTATAGCAGAAGCAAGGCATTCCATATTTGCGTGTTTCAGTAATTTCATTATCCTGTTCAAGAATAATGCTTCGTAAAGCCAGCAGACAACTTTTGTTAGGCTCTTTTTTATCCAGGTAGTAGTTTTGAAGTTCATGTACCATAAGCGTATGGAATTAAAGGGTTTATTATGAGGTAATTTACGACAATAAGAGCAGGCAATCAGGAATTTTTTATCATCGTATTTTTATTTACGGTTTAATTCCGGAGTAGTTCTTATTTTAACATTGGCTTATAAAATCCACATTTCATAATCATTTATTGATTTAGAATCAAAGTTCAATTAATACGCTAGCAACATCTTCGTACCATAAAAAATCTCAAATTAATTATGGTAAGAAAACTACTATTTTCAGTATTGCTGCTATGTTTTTGTGCTCAATATTCCCTTTTTGCACAAACAACCCAAGCCTCTATTTTTGGTACTGTTACGGATCAATTGAAGAAGCCAATTCCAGGTGCTTCGGTTCAGGTGAAGAATACCTCCACAGGTTTCAGCAGCCGAACTTCTACTAATGCTAAAGGAGAATATACTTTCCAGGAGCTTCCTTTAGGTGGCCCATATTCAATTACATCGACTTTTATGGGGTTTGCAGAGCAAACCAGAACACTTGCCTCACTAAACTTTGGTGATGCAGCAAGAGTGTCTATAGAAATGCATGAAGCCTCACAGGATTTGAAGGGTGTAGAAGTAGTGGCTTCAGGTCTAAAAAATAAGGTTCAGAACTTTGGAGCATCGACGGAAATATCTGCTAAAACGATGAACCAATTGCCTGTAAACGGTCGTAACTTCTCCAACTTAATGGACTTATCTCCTTTAAGTCGTGGTAACGGGATTGCTGGACAGTTGGCTTCTTCTACCAATTTTACAATTGACGGGATGACTGCTAAAAATCCAACCTCATCAGGAAGTACCACCAGTCGTAGTGGCGCACCTTACTCCATCTCTATTGAAGCAGTTCGTGAATTTAAGGTAGTGACTAATCAGTATGATGTCACTTTAGGCAGAGCTGGTGGTGGTACCGTTACAGCGGTAACCAAATCAGGTACCAATACCGTTTCCGGCAGCGCATTCATGTATGGAAGAGCAGACTGGCTATCTAGTCCTTATGACATTAGAGGGGTGAAACGTAACAACGACTTCTCTACTTATCAGTATGGCTTTACTTTAGGTGGACCAATTATTAAAGATAAACTGCACTATTTTGTAGGATTGGATCATCAGAAAGATTCCCGTCCATTAATTATTGCTGACATTAATGGCCCTGCTGATGAAGCGAGATTTAGAATTACCGATGCTACTCTGGAGAATTTCTTGAGCATCGCGCGTTCAAAATATGGCGTAGCGAATACACCACAGTATGGTACATTCGACAGAACACGTGGTTCTGATGCTGCATTTGCCCGTATCGATTGGCAGATCAATGATAAAAACCTATTAACTGTTCGTGATAACTATACCAACGACAGAAATCCATTAGGTTTAGGTGACAATACCGCGATTAACTTTTATGAAAGTTATGGTAATGATAAAAATGTAGACAATAGCTTATTGGCTACTTTACGTTCTACCATCAGCAGCAAGCTGACCAACGAGTTGAAAGTACAGCATTTGTATACTTACCAGGCAAGTACACAAAACGATGAACTTGGCTTTGCTATTCCAAGGGCAGTGGTGGGTAATATCCCTTCTAAATTGTCTGATGGGACAAGTGCAAGTACAGCTATACAAATTGGTGGTCACCGTTTTGGACAAGAGGGCTTTACCAATAATGTTTTCCAATTGGTAGATAACTTGTACTACAATACGGAAAAAGTTAAATATACATTTGGCGTTGACATCATGTACACCCATGCAAAATCGCTTTATGGAAGTGAAGTGAATGGAAGATTTGAATATACCAATAATGACGCTGGTACCTCACTTGAAAATTTTGCGAACCTGCTTCCAAACAGATATTATCGTGAAGTACCATTAGTGGCAGACCCAACAGTGAAAGCCGGAATCTGGAATACCGCAGTATATGGACAGATGCAAACAAAATTAGCCCGAGGTCTCGATTTTGTTGGTGGTTTACGTTTAGATTACAGTGCTTATCCAACATCACCATTGAACCAAACTTTATTGAATGAAGTAGGGGTAAGGACTGATCATAAACTGAAACAATTCTTAATTCAGCCTAGAGTTCAATTTAACTGGGATATCAATGAAAATAGAACTGATTTTCTTCGTTTTGGGGCAGGGATCTTCGGGTCTGATGTCAATAATTATGTTACCATTAATAACTTGACCTTTGATGGAACGCATTTAGCAACAGTAGATGTCATCAATAACAATGTTCCACAGCCTAATTTTATTGGTTACAGAAATGGTACCGCTACTGCACCAACATTAGAATCATTGCAGCTGCCAACTATTAATACCTATGGACCAGATGCTAAAATACCTGTGGTCTATAAAGCCAATTTGTCCTATAGTAAATTGATCAGCGACAGGTTAAAAGTTGGAATTACTGGTTATGCAAGTTTAGGGCGCAACAACTATATGTATGTAGATAGAAACATGGTTGCAAAACCATTCTTTACTTTGCCGAATGAAGATAATCGTGGTGTGTTTGTACCTGAAATGCCGAGCAATGGTTCACCAGATTGGAAACAAGGTCGTATCAGCAATAAATTTGGCCGCGTTCTGGAGTTAAATAGTGAAGGTAAAGTAAACCAGTTTGCAGTAGTGCTTGATGCAACCTGGAGATACTTTAAAGATGGTGAAATCTCTGCTAGTTTTACATGGAATGATGCAAAAGACAATACTTCTTACAATGGTAATGTGGCAAACTCTGCGACCCTATCATTGCCTGTGAAAGATGATCCAAGAGATTTAAGCCACATGACTTATTCCGATGGTCAGTTTAGAAATAAAGTAGTGATCTACGGTACACTTCCAACTTTTTATGGAGTAACTGTTGGTGTTCGCTATTCTGGAATCGGTGGTACTCGTTACAGCTTGCTATCAGGTGTGAACAACAATGGCGATTTTGTAGCTAGTAATGATTTGGCTTATGTTTTCGACAGAAATAACCAAGCTGTTCCTCAGAATGTTCGCACAGGTCTGCAAGCAATATTAGACAACCCACTTGCCAGCCAAAGTTTGAAAGATTATATCATGGAATACTCAGGTAAAATTGCTCAGCGTAATGGTGGTGTCAATGAATTCTTTGGTGTGGTAGATGTTAGAGTAAGCAAGAAGTTTAAAGTCTATAAGTCACATGCGATAGATGTTTCCTGCGATATCTTCAACTTTGCCAACTTATTGAAGAAAAAATGGGGTGTAAATGAGTCGATGGGTAATCAGTCATTGTATGCTTTAAATGGAAAGGCAGAGGTAAAAGCTACACCTACTACTCCAGCAATTCCTGCAATTCCAAATTACGATTCGGCAACAAGATCATTCAATTATAAAGTGAATAATTCGGGTATTGTGAATCCTTCAGGTAATCCATACCAATTTCAAATCGGTTTGAGATACGGATTTTAATCAGGGATTGGCTATGCCAAAATTGAAAAAGAAATAGGTGGAATCATTAAAAATCCCCTTAAATATAAAAAGGGTCCAGAATTAATTCTGGACCCTTTTTATATTTAAAAAAATTATCTGGTATTGGATCAAATGAATACTGGTTAATGAAGTTTTAAGGCCAGCGATATAGCGTACCAGCCTGAAAAACCCATTCTGGTGTCACCAGCTCCGTCCGGAATTTATTGCTATACCAAGGGGCAATGGATCTCGGATTTTTGAGGATGTGAATATTTTGTGCAGGCATATAACTTTGCGCTAGTAGAAAACGCCGTTCACCGGCAGTATTTATTGCTAAATCCATTACAATGACCGCATGACCAGGCGATCCTCCTTGCAGAAATACATCCCCTGGAAGAATATCATCTGGAGAAGCTACCCGCTTTAGTTGTTTGCTTAAGGATAAGGTACCTGCGTAGGTAAATACGGTTTGCAGGTAGTCCTCAAAATCAGTTCGCTGCTCAGAAATACCCCTGGATTTTACCTTCTTCAATTTTTCCCCTTGCAGTGTAAATCGATAACCCTTTCGCCAGGAAGCATAGTCCATAGGCGTTCCATCAGTAGCCAGGAACATGATTTTTGAGTATTGTTTTTTTGAATATTGCCATTCTGCGTAAAGGCGGATCACCGCATCGGCACATTGCTGTAAATCCTTTGTCCCAATACTGATGTCTATTACCGCATACTGTGCCTGCTGATTCCGTTTTTTCTGACCATTGTAAAGATATACAGTAGGGTCTTTCTTAAGCTTTTGGTGTTGCAGCCAGTAGGAAAATGATCCAGATTCAGATTTCAAGCGCTTGAAATTTGCCGGACCGGCGATATTTCGTACTTGCTGAGCAAAGACGGGTATCAATAGAAAAGTTAAGATCGTACAAAGCGCTGGTATCTTCATTCTTTTATAAAATCGCTGATGAGTTGATAAAGATCGAAAACCCAATTTGAAATACAGGAAGTTAAGTTTTTTTGTTGAAAACGATAAGACCCTGGGAAAATGGCTAAATATTGAACCTATATTTGGGGAGAAATCTTTTAAGATCAGCAATACTTGATCTGATCACTAAGACCGCAAATTATGGAACACAATTTTACAGCAATTGATTTTGAAACTGCTCATGGTAAACGCTGGAGTATTTGTCAGGTAGGTCTGGTACGCGTTGAAAATGGAATCGTTAAAGAAACGATTAATAGGTTAGTTTGTCCGCCAGATAACATCTATTTCTACAGGAATATTGAAGTACATGGGATCACTCCTGAACGTACACGCAGATCTCCGAATTTTTCAGCAGTATGGAGGGAGATTTCTTCATTTATTGACGGACAAACGGTGGTGGCGCATAATGGTGCTTTTGATTTCAGCTGCCTGGCGCAGACCCTGGATTATTACCAGATCGCACAGCCGGTATATGATAAACAGTGCACCTATAAAATTTACAAACAAAAGTTAGCGGCTTTGTGTCAGGAATATCGGATTCCATTGAACCATCATGATGCGTTGAGCGATGCATTGGCCTGTGCCGAATTGTATAAAATGCATTTAAACAAATAAGCTCCTGAGGTTTTTATACTCCAGAAGATAATTCCATCAGCATGAGGTATTCTAGAAAGAATGCGGATAGGAAAGCGAATAACAAAACATACCAAAGTATATCGATTTTCATTCTTAATTTAATCCAGAAAATGATCAGTAGAAAAAGCGGAAGCGTATACAGGTAAATGAGGATGAAGTTAATGACAAAGCTAAGCGGTATCGAATAATGATTGGTAATGAAAACTGAAATCCCCATCTGTACCAGCCAAACTGAAATGGGAAGTGTAAAGCATAAAACCCATTTCCAAACCAGTTTCATCTGCAGTGTTTCCGGATAAGTTTTACGGTAATTCTTTACAACCAGTACGATCATCAAAACGATCATCAACACCAATATCACCAGCTGAACATATTTTATGGTGATCACATCTCCACGCGTATCAGGCTTCCTGGTATCGATCAGCTTACCAGCTTTGAACTGCTGAATTTGGGTAGTTTCTCCCTTAACAAAAGTCTTTTTAGTGAGGAGCTTTTTCTTAGCATCCTGATAAGTCCAAACAGAATCTTCAATTCCACTCTTATAATAGCCTTCAATTAATACCTGCTGGCCATTTAGCCTGATAAATTTACCATCCAATCGCCCACCTTTAAACCTTAAGAAGTCTATATAATGTGATGTTTTAATACGGAGGTAGCTGATCCTTCCGGGGGGCATCAGGCCTTCAATACCCTGTATGCTATTGCGAACGGTCTCTTCCAACTGGTTTATAACGATGTTCTTATGGTGATCGTCTGCTACTATCGGTCTTCTGGTCGTCAGTAATTCTTTCACCTCCACCACCAATAAGGAGTCGAAATGGTAAACTGCAAAATCCCCATCATAATACATGGAATCCGGTAATTTACTGGATTTAAAAAGCACATACTGTGGCTGATTGAAACTTTGATGATATCTGGGCACGCTGCTCGCACAAAATGCAAAAAATGCCAGCAATGATATAAAGGAAGGGCTAAGCTTAAAGCTCCATTTAGATCGGTTTAAACTGTACCAAGCCAGTGGCAGCACGATCAAAGCGATAATGTCAGTATGATCAACGACGCGCTGAATGGGAAAGCAATAAGCACTGAAAAATTCGATGAAGGAAGTCGAATATTCGCTTTTCCAAACCATAAATAATAGTCCGGTCAGTAGAAATATAGCGAGTTTACGTTTAGGAAAAAAGACCGACCAGAAAATTGGGAAGATAAACAAGCCACAGAAATCAGATAACTTACCTGTCAGCGTATTATGAAAAGCTCCTTTTAGGTAAAAATCATTAATTAAAAGCAGCAACAGGCAAAAGAGAAAGGGTAAGGTGGTGAGTGGCTTAAATTGATCGGAGCGCAGCATAATGATGGTCTTTTCAATTTATACGGAATTACAGATTAGGTAACCCATATTATAAAATTCTTGATACATAAAAAAGGCCCCAGAACTTTGATGAGTAGTCAAAATTCTAGGGCCTGATTCATAAAGGTTGCTTATGAATTTATAAGCTTAAAAAGTAACGCTGTTCAAGTTTTTATCAACCAAAATACCATCAATGGCTTTAATGTCAAATTTCACTTTACGTTTGGCTTTCAGCTTGATGATAAACAGCTCTGTCGTGCCATTTAAAGCATCTTTCTGACCTAAGTTTACAAAGGTCGGATAAAGGGCTTTTTTACCGTTTGTATGCAGCCTGTCGTAAGTCATGTTTTCCATTTGCTTCACATTTGTTGGTTGAATACTTACAAACTCATAATCAGCTGCATCGTATGGCAAGGCAAAACTTAAAGCATTTACAGATTTAAGGTTCGTACCTTTCACTTTGACCTCAATGATTTCATCTTTATTATAGCTTGGTTTAGCAGTGCTGATGCTCAGCTTACCAGCAAGCTTATCAATTTTACTGTCATTCACCCCACCGTCAATTCTGGTCGCTACCAATGAGATGTCATAAGAGTCGATCAAGCCATTTTTGTTGATGTCACCATTGCTGATATAACCTTCGAAATCACCATCACCTTGTCTCAAACCAGTGTAGTTCATATACGAAGTCAAATCATTTCTATCCACCAAACGGTCGTTGTTGATGTCTCCAGGTAAGTAACTCTCTGTTCCAGCAACTTTGAATACATACAATTCTCTACCAGAACCAAAACCACCAACACCTTCTGTCACCGCCATTTTGAGGTAACGTGCAGATGGATGCGTAGGGAAGTTAAAGACCTTCACTTCATCTGTGTTCGCCCATGTAAAATCACCTGCCGGAGTCCAGTTTTCTTTGTCATTGCTGAAGAACACCTGGCCTTTCAGGATGATGCCATTTCCTCTTCCTGAACGAGGTAAGTAATGGAATTTATCCAGTTGATTGATGGTTTTTAAGTCCATCACCATTTCAAATGGCAACGCATTTACGCCCCATTTCGTATGCCAGGTATTACCTTCATCAAAATCGAATAACTGCTCGATTTCAGATCCTTCCTGATCTGCGGCTGTTGATTTAGCAACAATACCTTGGATTGCAAATTCCAGTGGGTTAGATTTGGTAGTGGCGCTAAATTCTGTCCAGGCAGATTGCCCATCTTTATTTACCGCACGCAATTTAAAAGCATAAGGAGTTTCAGCAGTTAAACCATCAAATAACAATGAAGTGTCTTTGATCGTCGTGTAATGCATGTCATTGAAATCAATTTCATAGTAATCTGCATGATTCACTTTCGACCAGGTTGGCTTCAAGGTATAAGCTTCCTTATTTTTATCGGTCACTACAGCATTTACCGGAGCAGTTAAAGCACCTGTAGAGATGCGCAATTGATCTGCCGGCTCATATTTGAAGCCTTCAACCGTTGCCACAACCAGATTTTCCGTAATGTCTGTAGCACTTACTTTAATCAGTACCTGTGGGTTTTTTGTGATCGCTACCTGTTCAAAATCAGTTCCTTTAGTCGCAAATTTATTCAAGTTTGGAGCTGCATCGTAGAAATATACATTCTCTTTACTTAAGAATTCAGCCATCGAATTTACTTCAGTTAACTTGATTTTATTCTGGCCAACTTTTACCAATACCTTTTTAGGTTTTTGAGAAACGTTGATTCTAAGTTCTGTCGTTTTCGTTTTTACAAAACCATCGAAATCACCTTTTGTGGGGTGGATCGTTACGGTTGCACGGTTCTTTTTATCTACTTCCGACTCGATTAAGCTGGATGCACCTTTACCCAGTTTATATTGTTCGGTAGTTCCGTCATCGTCATATTCTGTGAATGCACTTTTTCCAGCAGGATAGAGCTCATAAATTCGATTTCCTTTGTTGATCTCTGTGACATTGTTGTTTGGATTGGTCAATGGAATAATGGCCCCATTTTTAATGAATACCGGCAATTTCCAAATCGGAGCCTCAAAGCTGTTGATGATACTATTTCCTGCATATTTTTCTCCAGAAAAATAATCAATCCAGGAACCTTCAGGTAGGTAAATGCCATTACGAATGTCATTGCCTTTCTCATCAGATTTTGTAGCCTGATAAATAGGGGCGATTAAGAAATTCGGACCATATAAAAACTGGTATTGCGTGGCCTTACCTTGAGTATAAGCATTCGGATATTCCAGGAACATCGCTCTGATCATCGGTAAGCCTGAAACTGCTGCTCTGGCAATGCTGTAAGCATAAGGCATCAATTCCGATTTCAGCTTTAAATAGTTGCGGTTAATCGAAGTAGCTGGTTCACCTAAGGCATGCGGATATTTTTCATTTGATCCCCATCCATCCATGTTCAATTGCATTGGCGTAAACGTTTTCCATTGGAAGTCCCTGATATTAACGGCCATGTTTTTACCGCCAAAAATACCATCCACATCGGAAGTAATGTTTGGCTGTCCTGACAATCCAGAACCTAAATAAGTAGGGATATGGAAACGAATGTATTCCCAAACTCCACCAGTCTGATCACCAGACCAAATGCCCGCATAACGCTGCGTACCTGCCCAGCCATCTAAAGAGATGATGAACGGTCTGGCATCATTGCCGTATTTGCTCATGATCTGAGCAACATCAGCCACACCATTTAGTCCGAAGGAATAACCGGCACCTACCCAAGCTACGTCTGTTTTCAGTACGCGAACACCCGCTTCTTTTACTTCCTTTAAAATATCTCTTTGTAGTAAAGCGCTCACTTCTGGTTTAGGATGAAGGTCTGATTGTGTCCATAAACCGATCTCTACACCATTTTTGCGGGCGTAGTCGCCTAAGCTTTTCAGGTTTTGAATGTTCCCGTCTAAAGTTTCTGTCTGGCCATATCCAGCACCATAACCATCATTTGGAAGCAGCCAGCCAAAAGGCATGTCGTTCTTTTTGTAACGATCGATCACGGCACGTGCAGAAAACTGGTAGTTGTTTTTCTCCCCGTTCAAGGATTCCTTGATACCGCCATTGTCTTTCTGACTCTCTTTATAGTGTTTGCCATCTTCAAACAGCATCCCTCTTTCATCTGCTTTCCAGAAATCGCGGTTATAGGCATTTAAATGCCCCTGGTAAAAACCGAATTTCGGTAACAATACTGGATTTCCAGTCAGCTGATAGAAGTCGTTTAAAAGCGGAACTGCGCCATCGCCTGCCATCAAAAACACATCCAGGTAATCGGTATCATGTGATAACTTTATTGTACCTTTTTCTTTGGCACCGAAGTCATATTTGCCTTTTTTGAAGGTATGCCATAAAAGGCCATAACCGTTCGAAGACCAGTAATAAGGTGTAGGAGAGGCTACTCCGCCATCCGTCCAGCTGTTCTGGTTTTCTATAGCAATCGCTTTTCCTTTATGAGAAAAACGACCGTTCTGTACCCCACCACCGTAGAAATACTCTTTTGGGGCTTCCTTAAAGGTCAGCACCACTTCATTCTTATCAAAACGAACAGGGGCTGCTTCTTCCAGAACCACCGCATTGGTACTCAGGTTGACAATTTTTAACAGGGTCGTGTTTTTATCTATCTGCACCGAAATTTTGTCGGTAGCAATCGTAATCAGGTTGTTTTCATCTTTTAGGTCTAGTTTTGCAACTGGCCTTCTTGGATTTTCTACCAGAATTTTTGCCTCAGGCTTGGCTACCGGATCTCTCATCACGCCACCAGCATTGTCCTGGAAAAGCCTGAAAATCTGATCCCCGTAGAAATCTAAAGTCAAACGCTGGTTGTCAGAAAATAAGACCTCAATCATTGTCGGACTAACCTTCCGTGCGCTGATGATTTTATGTTCTTTCTGTACAACCTGTTGAAAGGTATTGGTTTGTGGTACTGCCCCGGCATGAAGTTGGGAAATCAGTAATGGGAAAGCTAAGGCGAGCAAAGCTGTGTTTTGAGGTTTAGAACTCCAAAATGTTTTCTTCATAATGTGTGTTATAAATCTTCCCGGACAGGTGCTAAGAACAAAACCTAAATTGTTCAGTCAGGCATTCTCCCGGAAGTTTTAGTTGAAGCCGCCAATATAGAAATTATCTATTGGTTTTTGCTTTTGAAAAATTGTATTATTTATAAGTGTAAATTAGGAAATTGGCAATGGGAAGGCGGTTTTTCGAATAGAAAGGCGAGGGATGTTACGCAATTTTAGCGAAATGATTTATAGTAAAACGTTTTTTTGGCGCTGCTGAATAGCAGAATGGGAATAGGTTGACCTGGAATGAAATTTAACAAGAAATGTGCAATCACAGAAGGGAAGCTTTGAATATAAATGAAATATCAAAGCGTAATTCGATTAGTGTGCCTGGAAATTAAGGCACACTAATCGAAAAGAAGGTCTAGTTTTCAAATGAAGGTATAACTGTCGAAAAGAAGTACACCCATAGAAAAGTAATTAAATGGCGTTGCGGTCTTTATAACCAAAATATCCTGCAAACAGCAGGCCCGCGATTAATAGGATCGAAGCGATCAGTGAAATCAGCTCCCCGGTGTAATAAGAGTTCGGGTGAAATACAAAGGCAATCTGATGTTTTCCTGCCGGAATATGTGCAGCCCTTAACAGGTAATTCGCACGGAAATATGGTTGCTCCACCTCATCAATGAACATTTTCCAGCCTTTGTTATAATAGATTTCTGAAAATACAGCGAGGTTAGCTTGCGTGGAATTACTTTTATACACCATGCGGTCTGGAAAATAACTAGTCAGTTTTATCGTCCCTGATGCTGCGGAATTACCCAGCTGCTGCGCTTTAACCAGTGCTTTGTATTGATCATCGATCACCACAGTTTCTTTAGGTGCAAAAGTACCGATCACTTCCATTTCCTGATCTGCATTACGTACATACTGGATCTTATTGACAAACCAGGCATGACCACAGGCATTCGGATTCAATTCCGCAATTAGCTTTGGAGAATTCGGATCGGTATGGATCAGGTATTTTGTATTCATCATTCCCAGGATATTCAGGTTGATGTTATTCTTGAAATGACTTTCAATCACTTCATCAAATCGCTTCAAACGAACTGCCGAATAACCACCAATTGACTTGTGGAAATAGGGGGTAGTGGCATCATTCATAATGCTCTGCGTCAAATCCAATACTTTGAAATTAGGATCTTTATCCTGGTCAATAAACCGGTCTACTTCCCTAAGCTGAGGTTTTTCTGTATCCTGTTTTGCCATAAAGCTCTCGGTATTTAGGTACCTTTTGTCAACACCCCATAGATCAAATAACACTAAAAATAGGAAAGCAATAGAGAGTAAATTGGCGTTTAGCTTGTCTTTTAAATAAGCCCAGATTCCTACAAATGCAGTCAAAATCAACAAACAAGACCTCATGGCGTCCGACTGTGCCGCCGCTTTTCTGTCCGCTACAATCGCATTACCAATGGAATTTGCAGTGGCCTGATCTAATTTAAGCGCTGCAGTAAACTGTGCAACCACCACTTCATGGTCACTGCTTTTGAAGGAAAGTAATAAATCAGGGAGCACCGCTATTACTAACGAAAGTCCGAAACTGAGGTAAAAGGCCAGCTTTAATTGCTTAATAAGCTCCGGCTTGTCTGTGCGGACAAATAATTCGTTTACCGCCAGTACCCCCAGTATCGGGAAGCACAATCCCGCTACTGCAAGGATGGATTCAACCGCTCTAAATTTGTTGTAGAAGGGTACATAGTAAAAGAACAGATCGGAAATTAAAGGCAGGTTTTTTCCAAAGGACAGAAACATGGTCAGGATCACTACGCCTAATAACCACCACTTGATCCTGTGTTTGACAATCAGTAAACCCAGTATAAATAGAAAACAAATGACCGCACCAAAATAAAAGGAACCTTCCGTAAAAGGCTTTTCTCCCCAATAAAAAGGCATTAATGATTTGGAAAGGTAATCTGCCTCCTCAGGATTAGCTCCAATGTCCGTTAACGCTTTTAGCACATGGGTATGCTGTACGGCATTCCCTCTGGAACTGCCGCCAAAAGCATTTGGGACTAGAAAAGTAATACATTCTTCTACACCCTGACTCCATTGGTAGGCATATTCTCTGGATAATCCTGTACTGGTTTTCGCCGTTTTCTGAGTCAGGTTGGCATGTCCTCTGATGGTTTCCGCACTGTATTCATAAGTACTCCATAATGAGGAAGTATTGACAGCAATTGCCAGTAGTCCCGCAATAAGCGCAAAGCCTGAGGCCTTAAAAAAGTCTTTGGTCTGTTTTGTTTTTATAGCATGATATGCTTCTACACCAACAAAAATCAGGATGGCCAGAAACAGGTAATAAGTCATCTGGAGGTGATTGGCACGGATTTCTAAAGCCAGAAATAATGCGGTTATCGCAGCACCATAAATATATTTACCCCTGAAAACGAGTATGATTCCCGCAAGAACAGGCGCAAAGAAAGAGATGGCAGCAACCTGATTCGCATGTCCGGCACCAAATAAAATGATGTTATAAGAAGAAAAAGTGAAAGCAACAGCACCCGCTGCGGCAAGCCAGGGATTCAGTTTAAGGACGCAAAAGAGAAAGTAACTGCCTAGCAATAAAACCATAACGGTACCTGCTGGCTGTGGAAGGGAATAGTTCACTACTTTTATCAGCCAGGTGGTGATGTTGTTGGGGTAGGGTGCCCAGATCTGGAAAGTAGGCATCCCTCCATGAATCTGATTGGTCCATAAAATCGTTTCCCCCTTTTCACGGTAATGGTTGATTTCTGTAGTCGTAGATTGTGCCCTGGTCACATCATTTTGTCCAAGCGTTTTTCCAAAGAATACGGGATTAAAATATAAAAAGGTGATTCCAAAGAAAAGTACAATGACCATCAGATGCTGGCCATTTCGCTTAAACCAATTATTCATAGCTGTTAAAAATTTCCCTAAATATATAAAAACTAGGCGCGATGAAGGCTAAGGCTTTGAATTGACAGCTGTAAACTATCTTTTAGTTATATAACTAAAAGATAGTTGTATAACTGAATTATAAGTTGTAGCTTTGGT
Organism: Pedobacter sp. PACM 27299; assembly: GCF_001412655.1. NCBI lineage: Bacteria > Pseudomonadati > Bacteroidota > Sphingobacteriia > Sphingobacteriales > Sphingobacteriaceae > Pedobacter > Pedobacter sp. PACM 27299. The sequence continues at coordinate 1,656,962 of NZ_CP012996.1, forward strand.
TATGGAAGAATTAACCAAAAGCGAAGAAAAGGTAATGCAAGTGCTTTGGAAATTGCAAAGTGCATTTGTGAAGGATATTATTGAGCAACTGGACGACGATCCTAAACCTCCATACAATACCATTTCCTCCACGGTTAGGCTGCTGGAGAAAAAAGGGTATGTATCCTACAAAGCTTATGGGAAAACCTATGAATACTACCCTGCGATCAGCAAAAAACAATATACCAAAACCACCTTTTCAAAGATGTTTGCGGGATATTTCGACAATTCACCAGCCTCACTGTTATCTTTTATGGTGAAAGAAGAAAAACTAACAGAGGAGGATATCAATGAGCTCAAAGCCCTCATCAAGAAAAAATCTTCTTAATGGAATGGCTATACTATCTGCTGAAAGTTAGCAGTTGTCTGCTGCTCTTTCTGGGAAGTTATGCACTGTTCCTAAAAAAACTAAGTTTTTTTAAAGCCAATCGGATCTACCTGATGGGGACCTTGTTTCTCAGTTTTATCATTCCATTGCTGAAATTTGAATGGAGCCAGCAGCTGGAAACGACCAGGTTCTTTGGCGGATATGATCCTGTAGAACAGATCAGCAGCAAATCGCTGGCACCAATACTCCTAAACCAGGAGCTCAATTCCTTTAATATTGCCGACTGGCTTTTTTACAGTTACCTCCTGATCATGGCAATAGTTCTAGGAAGAGGCTTTTTTAAAGTATATCAGTTAATCAGGCATACGCGTGCTGAGTTCAGCCGAATTAATGATTTAAAGGTGATTGACAAGAAAACAGGTTTCGCCAATTGCTCCTTTTTTAATTATGTTTTTATCGATTCCAGTAATCTGACCACTGAGGAAACGCAGATTTTGTTAAAACACGAGCAGGTTCATGCCAGACAATTCCACAGCCTTGATAAATTGATTTTATTGTTATTTAAAGCTGTGCTCTGGTTCAATCCGCTCATATATTGGTATGAAAAAGCAGTAGAAGAAGTACATGAGTTTGAAGCCGACGCGCTGACTGCAAATGAATTTTCGGCTGATTTATATGCGAATCTTCTCCTGAAAATGGCTACTAAAACCCAGTTAAACCCTATCCTGCATAGTTTTAGTCAGCATCCTTTGAAAGATAGAATAGGGATGCTTTTTACCAGTTCCTCTAAAACTGGAAGAAAGTGGAGTTATTTAATCATGATCCCATTGCTGATCTGCCTGAGCTGGTTATTCGCTTTCAAAGTACCAGAGCTCTCCACAGAAAGAAGCGCTGGCGACCGCAATTTTGTGTTGATCCTGGATGCCGGACATGGAGGTAAGGACCATGGGACAGAAGATCAGGGACTTTTTGAAAAAGACCTGACCTTGTTAATGCAGCAAAAGCTGAGCAGGATGGCGAAAGACAGAAACCTTAAAGTGATCACCACAAGGGATATGGATCAATACTTATCTCTAAAGGACAGGGTCGAGCCCAAAGGTGACCTGCTGATTTCCCTTCATGTGAATCAAAATCAGGATGCTGCAATAAATGGCATTGAGCTCTTGAGAGGAAATGCAAGTGCCGATACAGGCAAGGCCGAAAAATTAAATCAACTGAGTTATCAGCTGTATAAAAACCTCAGCAAATTAAAAGGGATTGCCATAAATAATACTCCGAAAGAAGTTAAAGGACTATATATTTTAGACAAAAGCATCTCTCCATCGATGATCCTTGAACTGGGCTATTTAACGCATCAGCAGGATCGGGATTATTTAACAAACCCCGATAAACAAGAAGAATTAGTCCATGCAATCCTCAATTCGATTTTAGATTACCAAGAAACCTTACACAAGGATAAATAGTATTAACATGTTTAAAATCGCAAACTTTCTTTTGTTTGCCAGTCTATTTTTACTGGTGAACGGTTCCTTCGCGCAATATAAAATACAAGGAAATATCGCTGTGGAAACACCTTTGTCCATTTCGGTAAGAATTAAGGATAGCCTAAACTTTTCGCAAGTCACACAAACAGATCAACAGGGTAAATTCAACTTTAGCAACCTAAAGAAAGGAAAGTATCTGCTGATTCTTTCTGGCCTCAATTTTAAAACAATACAATCTTCAATTATATTAAACGCAGATACGATCATCAGCTTCAACTCAGCAAAAAATACCATTGATTTGAAGGATGTTGAAATCAACCTTAAGAAGAATTTAATAGAGAAAAAACTGGATCGTACCGTATTTAATGTGGCAGGAAGTGTTGTGGCAATGGGTACAGATGCACTCGAACTGATGGCTAAAGTTCCCGGAATTCGTGTGGTCAATGATAGAGTTTCTTTAGTGGGAAAAGGAGGGGTCAGCATCATGATCAATGATAAACTGACACCGCTGAGCGAAGAGGACCTGGCCAACTATTTACGGTCCATTTCTTCCGATCAAATCGCTAAAATTGAGGTCATCACCAACCCTTCTGCTAAATATGATGCCCAGGGGAATAATGGACTGATCAATATTGTGCTAAAAAAGGATATCGCGGAGGGATTTAAAGGAACGGCGAATCTAGGTTTTACACAAGCCATTTATCCTACAGCATCTGCAGGAGGGAATCTGAGTTTCAGAAAAAATAAGATGACGTTGTTCAGTAATTTTAATATTCGGAAAGGTTCCAGTGTTCCTTTCGAACAGAGCAAAGTTTTTTATCCGACGCAAACCTGGAATGTGGTCAATAAAGACCGAAACTTCCGCACAGTGCCGAGCGGGCAATTGGGAATCGATTATCAGGCCTCTAAAAACATTGTAATGGGGCTGTCTTTTAATGGCGGTCTGACTAATTTCCACTCCGAGGAAAACATAAAAACCAGGGTATTGAACAAAACACAAAACCTGGATTCCCTTTTGAATTCTGATGCCAATGCCAAGTTCAAGTCACATTATAATTCCGCAAATTTTTACCTGAAGCAGATCCTCGATACACTAGGGAAACAATTCATGATTAACGCAGATTGGTTTAAATATGATGATGATAAACAACGTTTTTTTGACAATACAAGTTATGATCCTCATGGGCAAATCATCCCCAATTCCTTTGCTCAATATCTATCTGCAAGTCAGCAGAAAATTGATTTATATACTATAAAAGCTGATGTAGACTTGCCATACGCTATTTTTAACCTTTCCATCGGTACAAAACTGAGTTTTATCCGAAACCAAAGCGATGTCGCTTTTTATAAAATGAAGGACAGCTTTTATGAAATTGACCAGGGCCAAAGTAATCAGTTTAGCTATACGGAAAACACACAGGCACTATACCTGAATCTAAATAAAACAACAAAGAAATGGGATTTTCAGGCGGGACTAAGAGCAGAATATACGCAAACCGCAGGTATCTCCATCAACTCCAGCACCGGAAAAGATTACCTAAAACTCTTTCCTACCCTTTTTATCGTTTATCGATCAAATGAAAAAAGCCAGTTTTCTTTAAATTATGGACGAAGGATCAATAGGCCAGGTTATAAGAAACTCAACCCTTTCCGTTGGTATAGCAACCAATATTCATACACGGAAGGTAATCCGTTTTTGCAGCCTTCCTATAACAACAACATGGAATTGTCTCATACTTATGCCAGGGTTTTAACCAGTACATTGTCTTTTAGTAATACCAATAATGGCTATAATGAGGTCAATTTTACGGATGTAAATACCAATACCCAAATTTTAAGGCCAGTTAATTTAATTACCGCTTATCATTATCAGTTGAGTAATTCCATCACTTTTAATCCGTTTGATTGGTTCGGAAGTACCAACCAATTGGATGTCTTTTATACCCGTTCCAATTCTTCTATTGCAGCAACCATCCCAGACTTAAATGGTTTTGGTGCTTACTTTTCTACTTTAAACCAATTGGTTTTGAATAAATCGAAAACAATAATGGGCGATTTGAATTTCTGGTACCAGTTTCGGGGAACTAGTGATTTAAACAAAATGAAAAGTCAGTATAGCCTGGATATCGGCTTAAAAAAACTGATGCTGGACAAAAAATTACAGTTAGCATTGAATGCAACGGATGTTTTAAAAAGCAGCAGGCAGCGTTACAGCAGTGTAGTCAATCACATCAGACAGGAATATAACAATTATTACGATTCGCAATACCTGCGATTCACCATCAGGTATAATTTCGGAAATGAAAAGCTGAAACAGCAGGACAGAAAGCCCGGTAACGAAGAGGAAAGGCGGCGCAGTAATTAATGATAACCTGATCAATTCAGTATCAGGAAATTTTCCTGAACCTGGCTCTTTTCTTATCTTATGGTATTTTTTTCGATCCAATTAGCCGGTAAGTTTGTTGTAGAGTAAAAGAGAAAATTATGTATCAGCTTAAAGTGATTGTAGCCAGCACCAGGCCGGGAAGAAAAGGGCCAGCTATTGCCAAATGGTTTATGGATTTACTCCAGGAACAGTCCGATTTTGAAGTCGAACTGATCGATCTTAAAGAGGTAAATCTGCCTTTTATGGATGAACCGGAACATCCCAGACTACAGAAATACCAACATGAACATACTAAAGCATGGAGCAAGAAGATTGCAGCAGCCGATGCTTTTGTTTTCGTGACGCCGGAATACAATTTCGGATACCCTGCAACGCTAAAAAACGCACTGGATTTTCTATATCAGGAATGGACCTATAAACCGGTCGGTTTTGTAAGTTATGGCGGTATTGCTGGTGGTACCAGGTCTGTTCAAATGCTGAAACAAGTCGTCACAGCGTTAAAAATGGTTCCAATCGTAGAAGCTGTCCATGTTCCTTTTTTTACGAAATTCATTGATGATCAAGAGCAGTTTGTTGGCAATGAAGGACACCTGCGTATGGTACAGGGACTATTGAAGGAACTGGTATGGTGGACAAATAAGCTGAAAAGCTAAATCACATAAGTTATGATGAAAAAAATAGCAGGTGTTTACAGTAGCACCTATAAACATGCAGTGGGCGATGGGTTTAAAGTGATCAATATCTTTCCAAATGGAAACAACCTTGGAGATAAAATGAGCCCATTTTATATGATAGATTATCAGCCGGAAACTTATTATGAACCTAGTGATAAAAAACGAGGCGTAAATGTACACCCGCATCGCGGAATAGAGCCGGTTACCCTGGTTTATCAAGGCGCCGTAGCACATGCCGATAGCGCTGGTCATCAGGGAATCGTTGGACCTGGCGACGTACAATGGATGACCGCCGGAAAAGGAATTCTACATAAAGAATATTTCGAAGAAGAGTTTTCCCGTAAAGGAGGAAATCTGCAAATGATGCAGGTCTGGACCATATTACCAAAAGCAAATAAATATGTGGAACCAAGCTATCAAACCCTGCTCAAAGAGGATATTAAAAAAGTAACACTGGAAGATGGAGAAGTTAGGGTAATCGCAGGAAGCTACCAGGACGTAGCAAGTCCGGTAAGAACGTATAGCCCGATGAACTTATTAGATGTGACTTTGAATAAAGGGGGAGGTATGAAAATCGACTGCCCGGCAGATTATAATATGGGTATTTTCATTCTCGATGGTGCACTTCAACTAAATGGAACAGCAGCCGGTAAAGAGCAGTTTGTTTTATTTGAAAATGAAGGAGAAGTGGTAGAGATTTTAGCCGCTTCGCAGGCTAAGTTTGTAATTTTGAACGGGAAGCCATTGAATGAACCGGCAGTACATAAAGGGCCATTTGTAATGAATACTCAGGAAGAAATAGAACAAGCTTATGCAGATGCAGCCGCCGGTAAATTTGGGTTCCTGGAAAATGAAACCGTATAATTAATGAAAGACTAAATACAGCAACAACCCGGTAACTGCCGCAAATAGGGTATTAAGAAAATTAACACCATTGTTGCCGATTAAGTTTTTGCGTTCCAGCATAGCACCCAGCAGGGAGTCTGTAAAGTTGCCTATCATCCCTGCAATCGCTACAATGATTGCCGCCTGCCCAAATCCCGCATAGATCAAAGCGATAATTCCAGCGCCAAGAGCGCCGATTAAGGTACCCTCAAAACTGATCACACCATCCAGGCCTTTTGCTTCTTTTTTCAAACTGAGGATATTGAAAAACCGGCTGCCATAAACTGTTCCAAGTTCAGAAGACAGGGTGTCGGCAAGGGCAGAAGCCAGACTTGCGGCCATCATTAACAGGTAATAATTACTGTTTTCAGGATTCAGCAGACATAGTACAGCAGTAATGCCGGCAACACCACCATTCGCAAGTACCTGCCAGGTATCTCTGCCTGTTTTTTCTCCTTCAGCAGGCTGGATCTTGAGCTTTTCCGCCTTTTTATGTGAAGTAGCCAGAACGCTTAGAACAAAAAATGCCGTTAGCATTAATATTCCCTTTAAGCCTGAGGCTAAGGCCACTAGAAAACCTAATATAGTAGCAGCTACAGCAGCAAATAAGGTCAATTTTCTGATTTTTACGCAAACTACCATAAGTACCGTTAATAGGAGCAGTACGATTTGCAGTAAAGGATCATTAAGGAGAGGCGTCATCATCTGTGTTATACCAGCGTGTTGAATTTAACTTTAATGTGTTCTTTTGCTTGTTTCTGAAACTCTTCTGGCGTCTGCCCGGTTTGTTTCTTAAAGAAACGACTGAAGTATGGCCTATCTGAAAAGCCCAGTTCGTACGCGATCTCTTTGATCGTAATTTCGCTGTGAATGATACTTCTTTTAGCTTCCAGAATGATCCGGTCATGGATCAGCTGCATTCCTGTTTTATCCAGTTTCTCTTTTAAAATCTGGTTTAAGCGCTTGGAACTGATGCCCAGTTTACCCGCATAAAAGTCAGTATTCCTCACTTGCTGAAAATTGCTTTCCAGCAGCATCAAAAACTCGTACACCCGCTTTTGATGAATATCCTGACTGGTGAAATCATGTTCTTTTACCTGAATCAATTTCAATAGAAAAACCTTAAGCAAGGCTTTTACCATGGTCATGCTTTGGTTTGCATATTCCTTTTCCAGCAAACTAAAGATCCCGGAAAGCTCAGCAGCAGCAGCTTCATTTAACCGCAGACAAGAGAATTCGCCCTGCACATTGAAAATTTTAAAGAGATCTAAAAGAAACTCTTTGTCCTCTTCTTCCAGCATATCCCTCTTAAAAGAGATCAATTCCCCGTTCTTTCCAGCTTTATTTAATTGATGCACACGGTATGGAGGAATCAGGTAAATCCAATCTCCTTTAGCATCCAGATCCGTATCCTTCAAGGCATGTAAAGCATCTTCATTCTTTAACCATACAATCTCAAAAAAGTCTTTCCGTCCAGGATCATTTAGATAACTAGGTGGACAATTGCCCAGATTACGAATATAAATCAATGATTTCTCCAAGCCCGCCGGTAATGCAACATTCATCATGGTATAAAGATAAGGACTCTTCATTCAGGAGATTGGACGATTTGGAAATTATGGTGGACTATTCGGAAATAACTTAATTTTTGTGGCTTAGCGATGACTTTTTAAGTCCAATGTTTCCTGATTGTCCCATATAATGCGCTGATAGTGTAACCGGAAGCGAAAAAACCAGACCTACCTTTACAGCAGATTAAAAACAGGAGCAATGGAATTCGGTACAACAACAGATAAACAACTGGCAAAAGAGGTTCGCAATAACCTGGAAATGATACTCATGGAAAATACCTGGTTGTTAAAACAGATAGATTTTAATGAAGTAGCAGTTTTAGCGAATGCTATTAAAACCGCAAACAGTGTCTTTATTATTGCTGCCGGACGTTCTGGTTTTGCCATGAGATCTGCAGCAATGCGCTTAATGCACCTGGGACTAAATGCCTATTTTGTTGGAGAAACCACTACTCCGGCCATCAAACAAGGTGATTTATTGATCGCAGCATCTGGATCTGGTACCACCAGCTCGATTGTAAAAGCTGCTGAAAAAGCAAAATCTGTAGGATCAAGGGTGGTGGCACTTTCTACGCAATCACAATCTTTACTGGCCAATATCGCTGATCAATTGATCCTGATTCCAGCTGCGGAAAAAGAAGACCATGAAGGCAGTCGCTCCAGACAATATGCAGGAAGCTTATTTGAGCAGTTCCTGTTACTACTAACAGATGCAATTTTCCAGTCTTTATGGAAGCTGGATGATACACCAAATGCAGAATTATGGACCAGACATGCAAACCTGGAATAACCAGCAGAAATTGCTGAACAACCCAATAACCCTGATCAATACTTCGGGGAATCACACGAATTAAATCATTTTTTATATCACATCATTATGGCAAAATTACAAGTAGCAATCGATTTATTAACGACAGAAGAAGCATTAGCATTGGCAGCAAAAGTTGCCCCTTATGTAGATATTATTGAACTGGGAACTCCACTGATTAAAAACATGGGCGCAGCAGTAATCACTGCAATGAAAAACGCACATCCAGATAAATTGGTTTTCGCAGATATGAAAACAGCAGATGCTGGTGAATTAGAAGCAGAAATTGCATTTAAAGCAGGTGCCGATTTAGTTACTGTAATGGGTGCTGTTGGTGATGCCACGATTATCGGTGCAGTGAAAGCAGCAAAAGCACATGGAAAAGGGATCGTAGTAGATACTATTGGTTGCCCTGACCGAGTTAGACGTGCACAGGAAGTCACTAAATTAGGTGTGGAATTCGTAGAACTTCATGCAGGATTAGATGAGCAATGGACGTCAGGATATTCTATCCAGGTATTGATCGACGAAACTGCAAGAGTAGGCGTACCAGTTTCTGTAGCAGGTGGTGTGAATCTTGACAATGTTGCGGCAGTAGTGAAAGCTGGTGCAGCAGTAATCGTTGCAGGTGCAGCAATCTATGGTGCAGAAGATCCAGCTGCAGCAGCAAAAGCAATGCGTACAGCAATTGACGCAGCTTAATATCTTTTAGTAGTATTTGACTTACGATGGCCTTGGGAAACTAAGGCCATTTTTGTACCTTCTGTAATTACACTCTATTTTTTACAAAGCTGAAAGAAATAGAACAGTATGTAACTTTTAATGATATTGTCTATCTGAATTAGTCAATGTGATTAATTATGAAGTCTTTGTTAACGCTCTTCTTGTTCTGTTCTATAGGGATTTTTTCTTGTAATCGGCAGGGAGTTTATAATATCGATGCAGAAGTCATCGATTTGAAAACTAATATGCCCAAGGATTGGATCATGTCAATAGATTCACAGCAAATCCTGGCTTATGCGGTGAAATTAGACACTTCAGTCAAACAAACAGGTCATCATTCCTTATCAATTGAAAAAACTGGGGATCAAGCTCGATATGGGCTGATTTCTTATGCTATACCCAATACTTTTCAGGGGGAAACCATTGAGCTAAGGGGCGATATCAAAATGAAGCAGGTAAACTCCGGTTATGCGGCGTTATTCCTTCGTGTACTTGGAAAAAATGAAATCCCTATTGAGTTTGACAACATGGAGAAGGAGCAGCTAAAGGGCACAGCAGAATGGAAATCTTATAAAATTACACTGCCTTATAATACTGAAGCCGCAAAGAGCATTGTTTTTGGGGTGCTATTAGTTGGAAATGGTAAAGCATGGTTTGATAACCTTCAACTTTTCATTGATGGAAAAGCTATTGAAAAGGTACCATTAAAAGAAGGGATCATTGTAAAGGCCGAACTCGACACCGCATTTAGCAAATCTTCTGGAATTTCCGCTTTTAAGCCCAATGCAAGAATCATAAATAACCTGGTTATAGCCGGACAGTATTGGGGATTCTTAAAATACCATCACCCGGCCATCGGTAAAGGAGAGTACAATTGGGATGCAGAATTATTCCGTTTCTTGCCACAGGTGATTGCAGCAAAAGACAACCAGGACCTGAGTCGGGTGTTAGAGGGTAGTTTGGATAAGCTGGGGGTTCCTGTACCAAATAAAAATAAAGTAGATGCTATTGCTGCTGGAAACATAGTTCTAAAACCAGACTATGGGCAATTGTTTAACGGAAATGTATTGTCAGCATCATTGCGGGATAAACTCATTAGTGTCAAGGAAAGTAAAAGAAGTCATTCCAGTTATTATATCTCCCCCGCACCGGTTGGTAATCCTGTATTTGAAAATGAAAAACTATATACTGAAATGTACTATCCAGATACCGGGTACAGGATTCTTAGCCTGTATAGATATTGGACGATGGTCAATTATTTCTTTCCCTACAGAAATTTAATTCCTTCAGATTGGAACGAGAATCTTGCCCTAGCATTACCTGATTTTATTAATGCAAAAGATACGCAGGCTTATCTGGTAGCTACCCTAAAAATCATTGCTAAAGTAATGGATACCCACGCTAATATTCAGAGCTACCATCTAGCATTGGATATATTCAGAGGAAAGTATAAACTTCCGTTCAAAGCGGAATTTATAGAAAATAAACTGGTAGTCACTGGTTATCATAAGGATACTTTAGGGCTAAAACAGAAGTTTCTGATTGGGGATGTACTAACGCACATTAACGGCAAACCTGTAGATCAGCTGATCAGGGAGTTTTTACCTTATACGCCAGCTTCTAATTATGATACGCAGCTGAGAGAACTTCCAAATTCATTCTTACTTCGAGGGAATACGGCAATCTTTAATGTTGAATTACAAAGAGGTGGAAAGACCATCAGCCAGCAAACGGAAGGGCTTGACGTTTGGTATGTTTCAAAGTCGGCAAGTACTGAACCGAAAGAAGGATTCAAATTGCTCAGTAAAGACATAGGGTACGTTTTTCCAGGAAAGTATAAGGACAGTCAGCTTCCAGAAATAAAAACGCTTTTTAAAAATACGAAAGGAATGATTATAGATTTACGCTGCTATCCGTCAGAATTTATGCCCTATACTTTTGGTAATTATATTAAACCAATATTGACTCCTTTTGTAAAAATAACCAGAATGGATTTGTCTCATCCTGGAACAGTTTTTAATATGGGCTTTGGACACAATGGAGTTTTAACTGGCGAGACGTATACAGGGAAAATAGTGGTCATCGTAAATTCAATTACACAAAGTCAGGCAGAATTTACAACCATGGCCTTTCAAAGTTCTCCAAATGTTAAAGTGTTGGGTAGTACTACAGCAGGGGCAGATGGAGACTTTTCCACTATCCGTTTACCTGGTGGGATATCCACAGGGATTTCAGGTGCAGGTATATATTATCCGGACGGAACACCTACACAGCAGGTTGGAGTTAAAATTGACTATCGGATAAAACCTACCATCAAAGGTACGATTGCAGGAAAAGATGAGCTACTGGATAAAGCCAAGGAAATATTAGCAGGAATGATCAAATAATGGAACAGAATTAATCTATAAATTTAAATTGCTGATGTAATAAAAAGTCTCGTATTTTTTGAATACGAGACTTTTTATTTGCTGATCTTACGACCCGCTGTATCTAACACAGCTTTTTTAAAATAAAATCCCCGTCAGCACAAAGCCGACTATAATAGCTGTAGATAAGGCTACAAGTCCTGGTACCATAAAACTATGGTTCAGTACATATTTTCCAATCTTCGTACTTCCCGTTCGGTCAAAATCTATGGCCGCAACAAGGGTAGGGTAACCTGGAAGTAAGAAATCGCCATTAACGGCAGGAAACATCGCAATCAAATGCGGGTTCACAATTCCTAAGGCAAGCCCCATCGGCATAATCGTTCTGGTGGTTGCCGCCTGACTAAAGGTCAAAGCACCCATAATGAACAAGGCAAAAGCGAAAGTCCATGGGTAAACAGAAACAATGTCTTTGAAAGTATGCTCTATAATGGCCTCATTTGCCGCCATAAAAGTAGCGCTCATCCACACCACACCCAATACAGAAACCACTGCAGTAGCCATGGAAGTAAACAAACTCATTTTTACCACTTTTGCTGCTGAGGTTTTAGTAATCAGCATGATCATTGCAGAAGCAGTTAAAGTGATCATAATGATCAAACTGGTCAGGCTGATCGAACCATCCGCATTGACGCTGAAACTCTTTGCACCGCCAACATGGGGAACCAAAGCAGGGAAAGCACCAAATAAAATGATCAGCAGAATCGCCAGTCCAAATATTCCAACAGCAATTTTAGCACCTGGAGCAGCTGTGTAGTGGTTTTCTCCGCCACTGGTATCTGTAGGATCCATGGAATGTGCAAATTCAGGGTCTTTCATTTTCTCGAGGAAAATCGGATCCTGATCTAATTCCAAACCCTTTTTACGCACTACTAAAATGCTCACAAGTATTCCAATAATAGAAGCAGGAATACAAATTTTCATGATGTCTATCGATGCCGAAGAATAGGCAAGTATAGCTACTAATGATGCAGTTGCTGCACTCATAGGGCTCCCAGTAATCGCCAGGTGAGAGGCTATTACAGAAACCGATAATGGTCTTTCCGGTCTGATTCTTTGCTTGGCAGCCACCTCAGCAATGATCGGTAAAAGAGAGTACACGATATGTGCAGTTCCCGCAAACAGACAAAGGAAATAGGTGGTGAATGGCGCAATAAAAGTAATCTGACTAGGGTTTTTCCTAATGATTTTCTCGGCAATACTGACCAGATAGTCTAAACCACCAGCCGCCTGTAGTGTGGCAGCGGTGGTTACAATGGCAAGAATAATCAGTAACACGGCAACAGGAGGTTCGGCCGGTGTCATTTTAAACACCAGTACGAAAATCATTAAACCTGCCATTCCCATCACCCCGAGCCCAATACCTTTCATTTGTGACCCGATCAGGATCATGGCTAGTAATATGCCGAGCTGTACGAATATCATTGTGAGATGAATTTAGGATTGATCAGGTTATCAATGGAATAAACCTCATCCCATTTTGCCTGGGTAATCAGTTTTCTCTCGGTCACCACAATCTCGTAAATAGATTTACCGGTTTTAAGCGCCTCTTTAGCAATAGAAGCACATTCTTCATAGCCTAGAATTGGATTCAGCTGAGTGACAATACCAATACTCTGCATCACCATATTTTTACAGTGTTCTTCATTCGCAGTAATGCCCAGCACACATTTATTTTTTAACGTCAGACAAGCCTTTGTCAGGTATTGCAATGAAGTGAATAATGCCATTCCAATTACTGGTTCCATTACATTTAATTGCAGCTGACCTGCTTCAGCAGCCATAGTAACCGTCAAATCGGCACCAATTACATAGAAACAAGTCTGGTTCATCAACTCAGGAATCACCGGATTTACTTTTCCTGGCATAATAGACGAACCTGGTTGCATTGGAGGAAGGTTGATCTCATTCAAACCACATCTTGGTCCGCTGCTCAATAACCTTAAATCATTACAAATCTTGCTCAATTTGATGGCATTACGTTTTAACGTACCGCTCAATTGTACTAAAGCGCCAGTATCATAAGTTGCCTCAATTAAATCTGCGGCAAGCACCACCGGAACTTTACTGATTTCCGCTAAGTATTTTACGCATAAAGCAGAGTAACCTTCTGGTGCATTTACACCGGTACCAATAGCCGTAGCGCCCATATTTACTTCGGTAATCAGCAATGCCGCTTCTTTAATACGCAGTACATCTTCTCCTAAAGTAGTAGCAAAGGCATTGAACTCCTGTCCTAAGGTCATCGGAACTGCATCCTGCAACTGGGTTCTTCCCATTTTGAGGACATCCTTGAACTCTTTCCCCTTGAAGAAAAATGCTTCCTGTAATTCTTCTAAAGCCAATGCGAAAGAGTTGATCTTTAGATAAACTGCGATTCTAAAAGCCGTTGGATAGGCATCATTGGTGCTTTGAGAAAGATTCACATCATTATTTGGATGTAAATGAAGGTACTCTCCTTTTTTATGTCCTAAATACTCCAGACCAAGGTTTGCAATCACCTCATTCGCATTCATATTGGTAGAGGTCCCCGCACCGCCCTGAATCAAATCACTGATAAATTGATCGGTAAACTCACCGGCAATTAAACGGTCGCAGGCATAAACAATGGCTTCTGCTTTTTTAGGATCTAAAATTCCAAGATCTCTATTGGCCAATGCAGCCGCTTTTTTAACGTGACCAAAAGCCTGGATAAAAAGAGGTTCACTGCCAATAGGAATTCCAGTGATGTCGAAATTCTCTTTTGCGCGCATCGTTTGAACGCCATAATAACAGTCGTTGCTGATTTCTTTTTCCCCTAAAAAGTCGTGTTCAATTCGAAAAGTTGCCATAATAGTATAAAATTAAATAGTATGTTTTGAATGTTAAATCGTTGTTTATTTTTTCATTGCTGCTGTTCTTATGAAATGTAAATCATATCCACCTGGATGAACAGCCATATCCCAAATTAGTACTGCAAAAAGTATTTTTGAAGCTCGGCAGTTTTATGGGTTTTTGTTAAGCCAAGCATCAATAATATCCTTGCTTTTTGAGGGTTTAGATCGTCAGAAACAATGGTTCCCAATTCCTTGTCGTCCACTTCTCCATCTTCTACCACGCGACCAGAGACGCATCTGCTCCCCCGACAAACGGCAATACCATCGCCCACTGCTTTTTTGACCGCTGCAGTGAAGGCTTTAGAGAAATTTCCGTTACCCACACCGGCAATTACAATTCCCGCTACTTTATCTTTGATCATCACATCAAGGATGGCAGGAGAGGCATCAGTGTACATATAAGCGATCTCCACTTTAGGGAAAACCGTGTTTTTATCAATAGAAAAAGGGGCAATATGTGGTGTACGGCGATCTGAAGTTTTATAGAACTCTACTTTTCCATCAAATACCTGTCCGATTGGCCCGCTGTTCGGAGAACCAAAAGCATTCACTTTAGTGGTACTCAATTTGGTCACATCTCTGGAGCTAAAAACTGACTCGTTGAAGGAAACCAATACCCCACGGTTCCTGCTCTTTGGGCTTGCAGCAAGGGTAATGGCATCAAAAAGATTCTTAGGGCCGTCTGCACTGATCGCTGTTGAAGCACGCATGGCACCGGTTAATACCACCGGATTGTCAGAGGAAATGACTAAATCAAGGAAATAAGCCGTCTCTTCCTGCGTATCTGTACCATGGGTAATCACTACACCTTCCGCCTCTTTTTTACTGAAGATCTCATTGATTCTGATCGCTAATTTTTTCCAGATCTCCAGACTCATATCCTGACTTCCTACCGAAGAAATTTGTTCACCACTCACATCAGCAACTTCTTTGATGGAAGGAATAGAGCCAATTAATGCCGAGACGGGGATTTTACCAGCAGTATATCCTGCACGATCTGCGGAAGCGCCCTCTCCGGCAATGGTTCCTCCGGTAGCCAGTATGATGATTCTTGGTTTTTGGCCATAAGCTATTTGCAGCAATAGGACCATTACTAAAAGGGAGAGTAGTTTTTTCATAATTGTAGATTTATAAGTAGTGTAGATTTATGCTTTTAAAAATTGTATAACATACCAAAGTTGATACGGACTGCATCCTTTCCTTTTTTCATACCCTGGTCAAGATGAAGTTCTTTATAGCCGATTTGGGGCTCAAAACCTACCATTAAATTGTCAAGTATGTTGTAGGAAAGGTTGAGTGTGAAGTGGTAATTGGTCATTTCATTCCATGGACTTGCAGTAGCCTCAGCTCCAGAAAAATGGTTGTAAGAAGCAATCACCATTGTATGGAATTTTGGTGTCCAGAAACGTTGATAAGAGATGAAACCAGAGTGCACATTCAAAAGATCTAATTCTCCCAATTTGTTCTCATTGGCAAAACCATCTAATCCAGAACCTCCAACTGCCAGGAAATAATCTGAAATGCCTTTTCCAACATTAAATTGTGCCTGTAAGTTGTTCACCAAGCCAGATTTCTTATTGAAAAAGATACTGGCCATCGCAGTTACTCCATAGCCATTTGCCGATTTGAATCTGTAATCCTTAGTGTCGTCCAAACCATCGACCACGTTTTTTGAATCGTATCCGATGTTTCTATAGATTCCGGCAACTTTTAAAAAGCCTCCATTGTCGTAATCGTATCTTAGGGCACCAATCGCGTCCGGCATCCTTCTTGGCGCATAATCCACACCGAGGTTTTCGCTGGTTGTATAGTCGAACAAACGGCGGGGTTCCATCTGTTCTACGGCAACTTCATAACCAGCTCTGCCTTTTTCACTGAATTTGTTTCTATAGTTCAGCTGGATTCTTCTGCTCAATACCATTCCGGTAGGGCCATCCCAATCCAATAAACTTGCCGGCCATAAATCAGGATCGCCAAAAGTCGACCAATTCTGTCCTAAGGTGAAATTGTTGTATTTAATCCAGGCATGACGCAAGCGGAATAAGGAAGTACGGTTTGGTCCGCCTTCAAAATCACCTTCCAGCATGGAACTGATTTCTTTTCCGTTTTTCAATTGAGTAGTAGTCTTGAAACGAAGCTGACTTTGCCGCATATCCACCCAGAATGCAGGTTTATTTTTACCATAAACATCATTTTCATGGATCAGAAAAGAGCTGTTTCCATGGAGATTGCCGGTGATGTCGTAAATGCCATTTAGCTTTAACCTGCCGATCAGCGCAGAGCTGACTCTGGGTTTACCATTCAGTGAGTCTTTACTTTCATATTTAATTAGCTGCGCATGCGCTTGATTCGTGAAAAAGGAACAGCCAGCAAGCAGCAACCCAACAGTAATTTTGACTTTTGTAGAGGTTGTATTCATAGGAATGATTTAGCAGGAAAATGGATAACATGAGTTTCCCTCAAGAAAAAAAGTCCTTTTAAATCGCTAGGAATAGCAATTACAAGCGTACGGAGTAATTTTTTCATAAAGAGGTAGCAGAATGAAGGAAATACTTTTGTTTCTTGAACAACCCTTTTAGTCGATAAATGTTTGAAATATATTGTAATAGTTTAATGATTGTTTTTACTAATTGATTTTCATGCAGTTAGCTTTTTTGGTTAACTTCTTTGTGGTTTTTAGCCTAATATTTGAAAATCTTAACACCTTATGAGCAGTTTTTTTTTATGGAAATTATGCTGATTCAATAATCAACGATTAACCTTTGCTTAATTGCAGTAAAATATTCGTAATCCGATAGAGTAAATTAACAGGAGCACCGTTGCATTTTTTGAGATGGACACGGTTTTTTATCCTAATTTCTTTTGATGTTGGATCTAAATGGTCCATATTTAAGTACTGTTTTAAGGGGATGATTGCGTTTTATATAAATACGGTTAAACGACTACATGAAGTTGCTGACTTTAAGTAGAAGTAAATTAAGTGAATTTAATAACTTAAAAGAAATTATGTGTCGATAAAGGGAGGTGTATCTAGAAGAGTTCAATGTGAGCAAGGAAGTCCGGGCCAAAGGCCCAAACCTCTCTCGCTTAGTACAAATATTATCTGCTCATCGCATTAATCTCATTTGATAACTCAGATTCCTTATCATCAATTTCTACCGGATTTGTATTCCCTGAACTAAATGTATCAAAAGAGAAAAATCCGGAAAAATCTAATCCTGTTTCTTCCTGTAGTGATTTCAACCCGATCCTGTATTTTTTGAATACCAGATTCTCATCAATATTCAACTGCTCAAAATCAATGTCTTCTACTAAATTTTCTTGCGATAGCTTAAAACCTGTAGCCTTTAAAATCCCTGCATCCGTCAACCAGAAAATCACCTTGTAAAATGATAAAGGAACTTGTACTCCACGAAACACAGGATCCGATTCTTTAAATATCGGGCCGTTAAAGACCGTGATTTTGTTCGTATGAGTACCTTCCTTTGTAGCGCCATTTTCCAGGACCACCTTTTCCAGTTCTCCCCAAAGCCCTTTTTTCTTGCTTTGGTTTAATGCCGCTACCTGCGGACAAGCATTCGTATACATACAAGTCCGGTCGGCATTTCTTTTCGCAATTTCTGGAGTATCTCCCCAGTTCGCATCTTCCCGCCGACTCATGTGCCCCCGGTCAAAATTGCTGTTTTTGTAGTACTGGTCATTTAACTGAATGCTGTAGTCTATCCGGTTGTCTCGCAGCCAATTGTCCTTTCTTTCAGATTTATCCTGTCTCTTTTGCAAATCCCCATCTACATTAACCGCACTAATCACTGGCATCCCTCTTACCGAATGAAATACCACACTGTAATGGTCGTACTTTAACTCAGTATCCTTCTTATTGCTGTTCAATACCGCGATGAATTTTTGTAAAGATTTTAAAGGCTGTGGCAATGGAATCCGCTGACCAAGAAAATCATCCACATATCCTCTGCAACCCGAAAAATCCATCTGATCTTCCAACTTTTTCAACTCATTGAAATCATTTAAGTCGGTTAAAGTTTTCATTTCCGGCAGGGCAGGGGCTGCTTTACTTCCTTTGCTGATTTTAACACTGATTTCTTCATTTGATTCCAGTAAACTGGAAGGAAAAGATACATTTATCATATTCGTATTTTCCATTTGATTAGAGTTTGCAGGAGTCATTGAAATTGTTTCTTCTTTTCGATCAGGTTCAGTCCCAATAACCTGAGATTGATCTTTTATTTTTAGTCCGTTTACCAAAGCATGATCTGGATAAATCTCGAAAATATCATTTAAAATAACACTAACCCGTATTCCCTCATTGGCAATCCAGTCAATCTTCCGTTCATCAATTTTTCCATTGATTTTCGGGATGATCTGGCCATCTTTATCCAGGTAATCACCAGCCTCATTTTTATTTCCGATCCCCATGTGGTGTAGAGCAACTACTTGCCATTGGTCATTAAAAACCGGGCTTCCACTGCTTCCAGGCGCCGTATCCGTTTCATACCAGATTGATGTGGGCGTAATCTTAACAAATAGATTCTGACGGATCGATAACTGCTTGTAGTCTCCATCTGGATGATGAATAATGTTAAGCCTTTCTTCCTGTTCCGCCCCTAGTTTTCCTTGTTTGGGTTCAAGAAATAAGCTGCCAATAGATTTGAGCATCACTTTACCTGTTAAATCAATAGCTTTAACGGCAACCAGGCAATAATCCAGCGCCTGATTCGCATAGAAAAAATCTGCGACGCTGAAAGAAAAAGAAACAGGTTCAATTTCTTTTCCGTTGATGTCATATTCGTAGAAAAACTGGACCTCCGCATCTGCGACACTGTCTATTTGCTGAAATACATGCCAATTGGTTAATAACAACTGCTCAGAAACCATAAATCCAGTAGCATAGCCTAAAATTCTACTTCCATTTCTACAAACAATTCTGCCTACTTTCCTTTTGCTGGAGAGAATGAGCTCAATGAAATTACTGTACACAGAATCATTGTTCCCAATTGCCCTTTCGAATGCAAAATTCAAAGGTTCTTTTGTCTCAGTCGCCAGCATTGCTACCCGCTGTTTCAGGTCTGTGGGGCTTGCATCTGTTGCTTGTACTTCAACAATTCCCCTGTCGATAGGCATAGGAGTAGCCTTCGCTGAATCTTGCTGGGCGATTTTTGAGAACCTGTGTTCAGATTCTTCTAATTGTGATAGCGAGAGTAACATAAAAAAAATGATAAATTAAGAAAATGATAGGGGCAGCTTAGCTAGGCTTTCCTGGCAAGTGTTCGAGTTTGTCTTTGAGTACCTTATATTTTTTTTCAGGTATTTAAAGGCCTTTGTGTTCAATGGCATGCCGTAGTTTTCATTCGATTGATTCAAATAACTGCTGGCCACCCGATCAAACCTTATTTTTACCTGCTGATATCGCTGCATTGTTTTCTTTTCTTCTAGATTTTCACCAACACCATTCAAATTGCCCAGGTAAACGCTGTCGGAGAGCATTGCTCCATCCGCTGAAATAAAGAAAATGTAAGGCTCTATTTGCTGGGTTAATTCTTTGTCAGCTAGTGGAATAAAGCATTTTCCTTCAGATCTCCGTGCGATATTCAGATACTGACGGCCTCTTTCGGTTTCCGGAAAGCAAATCATCAGCATGAAACTGTCGTTACTGGCTAATTCCTCTTCCTGTTGTGTATTCCAGCTGATTTCCAAACCGTTTTCCACTTTAATGATTTTTAAACCTTTAGTTTCCGGCATGTTGCCCTGACTCGGCATTACCTTACTGTAATCTATTTGGAGATCAGGGTATTCACCCTTTAAAGCATGTTTTTTATGGTAGGAGGTAGCTTGGTTATGGGCATTATGAACGGTACCTCTGGCCTGTAAACCAATACCGAGCTTAATAAAATTACCCATGGTTCTGAGCAGCTTGGTAGTCACCGCCATTGCCTGATAATTGGCCAGTTGGAGCGTGCTAGGTTTTCCTTTTTTGCCGATTAGACGTACTACCGGCTGCCCATTGAGCATATAAAAAACAAGGTTGGCGACTTTTCCATTTAAATGGCCCTGAGGGCCGTTTGGAGCGATTGCCATATTAGAGAGGTTAATGGTTTGGTAATGAGAGAACTATTGCATGGTTTACTTAAGTTGAAGATACGTATAATGTTCGGGTTATTGCCGTATTGAAGCTTTATTTCTTTAGACCTCAAACCTGATTTATGAGCATATTACTTGGAGGTTAATAGGGCTACAGGTGTTATTAGGCCCTATTAACCTCCAAGTAATATGCTCATAAAATCCTGACAAATAAAGCTTCAATATAGACGAAGTATTAGCCTGCAATAGTTATAGGAGAATGCTTAATCCTATTTCGTTCAAATGAACCCTTTTTTATGGCAAACCATCTGCCCATTTTTGCTGTTAAATAAAGAGGTGTTTATATAAAAATCCGCTTAAAATACAATACAATGGCATGGAATCCAGGTACCTATAATAAATTTAAAGAGGAGCGCTACGCGCCGTTTTACGATTTGCTGAAACTGATCAACAAAAGAGAAAATCTGAAAGTCATAGATCTTGGCTGTGGAACAGGGGAGCTGAGCCTTAAACTCCAGCAGGAGTTACCAGGGTCGAAGGTCTTGGGGATCGATGCCTCCAAGGAAATGTTACAGGAAGCCGCAACTTATGAAAATGAAAATCTGCATTTTGAACAGCTGGACATTAAATCGAAAATCGAATCTGGAGAACAGTACGACCTGATCTTTTCTAATGCAGCATTGCAATGGCTGGATCAGCACGAGCAGCTTTGGCCAGAAATAATCAAAACCCTAAAACCCGGCGGACAATTACTGGTACAGATTCCCTCAAACCATGATCATTTTACCCATCAAACACTGAAAGCAATCGCCAGGGAAAATCCTTTTAAACCAGCATTAAAAAGATGGGAGAGAAGTACAGCAGTGTTGGATATTGGTGCTTATGCGCAACTCTTATTTAAAAATGGCGCCAAAGAAATGACAATTTACGAGAAGGTCTATCCCCATATCCTGGCGGATGCAAATGCCATCTTTGAATGGACTTCTGGTACAGCAATGATCCCTTATTTGGAGCATCTTCCCGAAGACCTTAAACCCCAGTTTGCAAATGAATATAAAAACAGGCTCCAGCAGCAATACCCGGAAAAACCTGTTTTTTATCCATTTAAAAGGATCCTGATGTCAGGTCTATTTTAAATTAAGCAACTTTCTCCGTTTTATGTATAGCTGCCGGACCGTCGATAATACTTGCTGAATCGGTAACAAAACGTGCAATATGAGGTTGTGAATTGTGTAAATCTAGTCCTGCCTGACTTTCCCAGATCTCATGAAATATAAATACGTTTTTATTTTCCTGATCCTGATGCAAATCGTATTGAATACATGCCGCTTCTTTTCTGGAATCAGCAAGTAATTGTAGCAACAAGACTTTCATCGCCTCTGAATTTCCTTCTGTACTTTTTATAATCGCTGTTAAATTGATATTCATCTTTTTGTGGTTTTGATAAAGAACAAAAGTAATCAGCTTTAAGTTATTATGAAAATAACAGAAATCATAAGGAGCTATTATAATTCTGAGGACTTGAATAGGTAAGCTAAATATGGCTTTAATTAATTTAAGGATTTCGTTATAGTATTCAGTGATTTTGGCAAATAACGGAGATTTAAATTAAATCTGACTAGGTTTAGTTAACACACTCTTCTGTAGGTAGCTGAGTGGCTGAAATTTTCACACACATGAAATCTCGTTTTTCTTTTTTCCTCATTTTGTTAGCTGCGTTTACGACGAGCGTGTTTGCACAGCTAAAAAAGTCCGATGAAATCAATTGGACAGAATTTATGAAGCGACAAACCTTGCGCTGGGATACGATCGGTACCAGCTATTATGGCGGTATCCTATTAGGGAATGGACTGCTAGGTACCAATATTTACAAAGAAGATGAGCAAACCATCCGGTTTGATATTGGGCGGACAGATGTAACTGATCAGCGTCCGCATCAGGGCAGCGGTCTTTCAGAACCATTGATTTCCAGACCTAGGTTACCTATTGGCCGCATGACCATCAAAACCTTAGGAAAGATTACTGGAGCTAAAATGAGCCTTGATATTTACAATGCAACCGCAGAAGGAACGATTTATACCAGCAAGGGAACACTGAAATTCAGCTCATTTGTGCCTGCAAATACCAATGTGATCTATATCTCGGCAAAAGGAACACAGTCAGAAAAAAATATCAATTGGGAGTTCATTGCCGAAAAAAGCAAAAGTCCACGGATGAATCAGCAGAATGCTGGAAATCCAGCTGTATATCCAGAAAATCCAATACCTCAGCTTTCAAAAATTGGAGAATTTGAGTATTGCAGACAAACTTTATTAAATGATGGAGGTTATGCTACCGTATGGACGAAAAAGAAAACAGCTGATGAAAGTACAATGCTGATTTCCGTTGGGTATGATCCCAATGGGAAAGCAGATGAGGTAAAAGAAGCCACACAAGCTATTCAGGATTTTAGAAAAGTAAAATTGCCAGCGGCTCTGGCAGCACACCAAAAATGGTGGCACCAATTTTATCAGCAAAGTTTTATTTCTATTCCGGATCAGCGGATGGAAAGTTTTTACTGGATCCAGTTGTATAAACTCGCATCAGCTACCAGAGCAAATCTCCCTATGATTGATCTTATGGGGCCATGGTTCAATAGTAAAACGCCTTGGCCAGGAGTATGGTGGAACCTCAATACCCAACTTACCTACTCGCCAATATTTACAGCCAACCATTTGGAATTAGGTAAATCATTGTTTAATACAATAAACAGCAATCTTCAAAACCTGATCAATAATGTGCCGGAACCCTGGAGGAAAGACGCTGCAGCCATCGGCAGGATTTCTGGTTATGATTTAGTTGCGCCATTAGTAGAAAGCAATAAGGAAAACGGGCAGTTTGAACTCGGGAATTTAACCTGGGCCATGTTCTATTATTATCAATATTATGCTTATTCAAAAGATAAGGGGGAATTAAAGCAGCATATTTATCCACTCTTGAAACGATCAGTGAACCATCTTTTGTATCATCTGAAAAAGGATGAACAGGGAATCCTGCATCTGCCTTCCTCTTTTTCGCCGGAATATAAGTATGCGGAAGATGCAATTATGCGCTTTCTAGCCTGCGCTGGGGCTTATTCACCTTAATCGACCTCAATAAAAAAGAAGGGTTTCAAGATGCTGATATAAATAAATGGGAAGAGGTGATGAAAAATCTGGTGCCTTACCCTGTCAATGAAACTGGATTGATGATCGGTAAGGATGTCAGTTTAACGAGCTCTCATCGACATTATTCTCATTTAATGATGATCTACCCTTATCATTTGATGACGCCTGTTAATGTCAGCAATCAGGCTTTAATTGAAAAGTCTTTGAACCACTGGCTTTCATTGAAAGGCGCTTTGCAAGGCTATACTTTTACCGGTGCTGCATCTATCAATGCAATGATGGGAAAAGGTGACCGAGCTTACGATTTGCTGAACCAGCTTTTTGATCATTACATACAGCCAAATACGCTGTACCAGGAGTCCGGCCCCGTAATTGAAACCCCATTGTCTGCTGCAACTTCTATTCAGGAATTGCTTATTCAGAGCTGGGGAAATAAAATCAGAATATTTCCAGCAATCCCTGAAATTTGGAGCAATGTTTCTTTTGATCAGCTGCGTACTGAAGGTGGCTTCCTGATTTCTGCCAGTAGAGTAAACGGAAAAACTCAGTTCATTAAGGTTTATAGCACAAAAGGGGATACCTGCAGAGTGGAAACCGATATGAAAGTAAGTCTCGTAAACTCTGATAAAAGAAAAGAACTTGCTTTCTCCGTTGTCCAAAATGATGGAAAAATGAATATCAGTTTCTCAACGTTACCAGGTGAGACCATTTTTCTTTCTGAAGGTAATGATCAGCATCAATTTAAGGTACTTCCCGTTAGGGCAAACATTAAAGAAAACTGGAGCTGGGGCTTGAAAACAAAACCTTAACCTTTTTAAGCAAATAGGCCTTAATCATAAATTTGAAATAACCATTTAAAGTGTAATTTGTTGTGAAGTAATTAATTTTAATTATTGAATGCTTTGGTAAAAGTGACAATTGAGGGTAAACTAAAAGTTTGTATACTTGTCTTGGTGCTGGTTAACTGCCAATACCAAATAAAGCTAAGATGGACAGAAAGAAAAAGAAGCAGGCGGCAATTAAGTCGGCAGCTAATGTTGAACAGCAGCGTAAAGCATTAAAAGCGCGCTTTTTGGAGCGCTCAAAGGAGATCATTACATTAATGGGAGCTAGTGTACTCCTGGAAAAGTTCAATAGTCTTTTTTTAGATAAACTTTATGAACTCCGTTATCCGGTGTTAAAAGCCAAAGCTGCTCCGGGATCTGAAATCAATAAGACCAAGGTGGTACAATTCAATAAACTGCTGCAGCAGTTTATGCTGGATGTAGAAATTCCGCTGGCCAATGACATTAAAATTCCAATTGCATGGTATTTATCAGAAGGGATGACTTTAAGAGACAGCATCGGAGAACTGGATACACAGGGGAATCCTGATCTAGAGAAGGTTAAAGTACTTTTTTCCTACTATTCACATGAGGGGGAATTTCATCGTCACCTGCAAGAGCTGTTGATTACTTTGGTCACCGATGTCTGTACGACGCTGAGCGATTTTGATGAGTATATTTATAGAACTGATCTTTCGATGACCCCATATTTTGCGGAGTATAATCCAGATAATGACATCATGATCCATGCTTTTAAACCAAAGAAAGAAAAGGTAGAGACCAAGAAAGGGATGCGAAATGCAATCCGTTTAGGCTGGCCATCTGATGAATTTAAATGGCTGCATAAAAATGTCAAACCCTCATTGCTGGGCTTCAACAGCAATGGCTTAGATGTCCCATTAGCGCTTTATATCAGTACACATACTTTGGATAGGTTGAGGGAAAGACTCAATATTACCCCTGGTATCATGCACCAGATTCTGTTGCTCAGCTTCCTGGAACCAAAGATAAATCACCGCTGGAATGGAGATAAAAGCCATGTTGAATTTAGATTGGCGGGAGAGAAAGTGGGCTACCTTGTAGTAGAGCTGCATGGCAGTATTTTAATGATTCATACCTTTTTGTTTCTCACCAATAATGGTACTTACGAAGGTGAAAAACTTGGACGTCTATTAAGTGTCGTTAAAGAAGATAAGAAGTATCTGGAAATTGATACGCTTCCTGCTTTTAATGCTTACCATATAGACCAAAATGAGAAATTAAGTAAATTGTTTATAGCGGCAGGCTGCGGCTCTTTATTGAAACTTGGGAACCTTAAAGAATTTACCATGAATCAAGTGGCAGATAAAGATTCGGAATCTATTTTGCATTATTTGGCCAATGCCGCCTATTTCAGAAAGCAGGAAAATAACTGAGTCAATAGGACAACTGAATAAATTGTCAGTTAGGATACGCTGATCCTTTAGCGCAGTTTATACAGTTGAAACCATTATTGTAGCAATGAAATTGAATCCTACTCATGTAGTTTTTCAATTTCTGGAATTGGCAATCCAGTTACTTTTGAAATAATCTCCATCGAGACTCGCTCTTTCTTTAGTTTTTTTGCAGTAATTATGCCGTTTTTCCTTCTTTCTTCTGTCTTTCCCTCAACTTTGCCTTTTGCGATTCCTACCGGTACTTGTGTTAATTTGCCCATGTTTTTAAGAATATATAACCATTTATCTAAATCTGTTTCCAATTCTGCTTCTGTTTTATTGAAACAGGGTAATTCAATGAATTTAAAACCAAGCTTATTATAAAATAGCTTGGCAGTGTCTTTGTTCATTAAGGCGATGTCCTGCAGATAAGATCCCGCTTCGCTGTCTGCGAGTTTGAAATCCATCAATGCAATCACATATACACCCTCTAAAGGTTCCTTCCAACGTCCTCCGGCAGCAATTTGTTTCTGGATCGATCTTGATAAGTAAAAAATACATCGATCCCTGAAATGCTGTTGTTTCTCCCGCTGCATTTTAATAATGAGATGCTCACCATTATCTGTTGTACAGGCAATGTCAAAGTATACTTTTTTAAAGGTCTCTTCATCTCCTGTAAGCGCTGTTGGCCGATAAGTAACATCCACAATCTTCCTTTCTCACTTTAAAAAGCGCATTTAGAAAAGAAATCAATAAGTCTTTATTCGCATCCGTACCAAACAGGTGCTTAAAGCCGAAATCGGTTAAAGGATTAAGGAAGGGATATACAACAGGAACAGCATCAACAGTAATCATATACAAAAGTTTCTAGATTAACATCTGTATTTAAAACCAGAACAACCACTTAAAGTATAATTATTTATTAATAAATTAATTTGCTTACCAGATAGCAGCGATTCCTATAAATAATAGGTGCTGGAATCCTATAAATCTGGAACTGGAAAGAGCTTAGGCAGACATGAGGTAAATTAAATTCAGCTGAACTGATAAAATATAGCCTGGTCATGGGAGAGGAGGAAGCCAAAATTCCTTAATCATTTGACAGAAAAACTCAGCTTATTTTCAGCAAATCTGACGTCCTTTGGATAACACACTTGAAACCATAATAATAATGAAGCTTTACCGGAACATTTTCCTGCTTACCCTGAGCAACTCTTTTCTCCTTGCGTTCAGCAGCGGAGCTTTCGCTCAATCTTCTGATGTGACTGTTTTCTTTAAAAAGCCAGCACTCTCATTTCAGGAAGCTTTACCCTTAGGGAATGGCCGGATTGGTGCTTTGATTGCTGGAAATCCAAACAAAGATAAAATTACCCTGAATGAGATCACTTTATGGTCTGGTGGAGTACAGGATGCGGATAGAGAAAATGCCCATCAATATTTGAAGCCTATTCAGGATTACCTGTTAAAAGGACAGAATAAAGAGGCTCAGGAACTACTTCAACAGCAATTTGTCGCAAAAGGAGCGGGATCTGGAAACGGAAATGGTAAAAATGCACCTTATGGTGCTTACCAGACCATGGGAAATCTGTTGATCAGTTGGAAAGACACAACAGCCGCTTATACTGATTACAGCAGGGTACTGAATTTAGAAAAAGCGATGGCGACGACCAAATGGAAGCGCAATGGTGTTAATTATAGTCAGCAAGCCCTGGTGAGTATTCCTGGAAATGTGATGATGATCAAAATCAGCGCTTCCGAAAAAGGAAAGATCAGTTTCAGCACCAGCATCAATAGGAAAGAAAATACGACTGTCAAAGTGGAGGGGCAGACCTTGATGATGAACGGTCAGCTGCCAAATGGAAAAGTTGCCGGACTGCGGTTCGCTGCAGGCTTACAAGTGCAGACAAGAGGTGGACAAAAGGTAATTAAAGGGAATGAAATTACAGTCAATAATGCAGATGAGGTGATTTTAATCTGGACTGCTGCAACGGATTATAACGTTGCAGATTATAACAAACGCGGAGCAGATCCAACAGCAACAGTAAAAAATAACCTGATGGCTGCGGGAAAATTAACTCCGCTGCAAATAGAAAAAGCACATTTAACTGCATTTGGCGGATTTTTTAATAGAAATAGGTTTTCTTTAAAAGGAGCAAGCCCGGAGGTTTCTCCATTGAGTACACCGGAACGTATGGAGCGCTATGCCAAACAATTACCAGATCCCCAGTTTCCGGTATTGTACTATAATTTCGGCCGTTACCTGTTAATTTCTTCTTCCCAGCCAGGGAGCTTACCTGCCAATTTACAAGGGCTTTGGGCAGAAGAATACCAAACGCCATGGAACGGAGATTATCATTTGAACATTAATATTCAGATGAATTACTGGCTGGCTGAACCTACCGGATTAGGTGATCTTGCCACTCCTTTACATCAATTTATCGCCGGTCTGGTGAAGCCAGGATCAAAAACGGCAAAAGCATATTATAATGCCCCAGGATGGGTAGCACACGTTATCGCGAATCCATGGGGATACACTTCTCCTGGAGAAGGCGCGGATTGGGGCTCTACTTTAACCGGTGGTGCCTGGTTGTGCGAACACCTTTGGGAGCATTATAAATTCACAAACGATAAAGCATTCTTAGCAAAATATTACCCCGTATTTAAAGAAGCAGCTACCTTTTTATCGGCCATTCTAATCGAAGAACCGGAACATAAATGGCTAGTGAC
Source organism: Pedobacter sp. PACM 27299 (assembly GCF_001412655.1). NCBI lineage: Bacteria > Pseudomonadati > Bacteroidota > Sphingobacteriia > Sphingobacteriales > Sphingobacteriaceae > Pedobacter > Pedobacter sp. PACM 27299. Next base: position 1,685,367 of record NZ_CP012996.1, read on the forward strand.
CGCTCCTTCTAACTCGCCTGAAAACACTTATATCATGCCAAATGGTTTCAAAGGGCAAACGGCAATGGGCCCAACGATGGACATGCAGATTTGTAGGGAGATTTTTGGCTACAGTATTGAAGCCGCAAAGATTTTGGGTAAAGATCAGGAATGGGCCACGGAATTAGCGGGTATCAGGAAACGTTTGGCGCCCAATCAGATCGGTGCGGCAGGTGATGTTAATGAATGGCTGAGCGATTGGAAAGATGCTGAACCTACTCACCGTCACGTATCCCAGCTTTATGGCTTACATCCTTATGAAGAAATTACTCCATGGGATAGTCCGGAATTGGCGAAAGCTGCACGCGAAAGTCTGATTCAAAGAGGAGATGGTGGTACGGGATGGTCTAAAGCATGGAAAATCAACCATTGGGCAAGATTAGGCGATGGAGACCATGCGCTGAAATTGTTCAGACAGCTGGTCACCTTAGTAGATCCTGCAAGAAAACTAAATATGCATTCTGGTGGAACTTATCCAAATTTATTCTGTGCACATCCTCCCTTCCAGATTGACGGTAATTTTGGTGGTACTTCCGGGATTGCAGAAATGCTGATGCAAAGTCACGGAAGCGACAATGTAATCCGTTTGCTGCCTGCCTTGCCTTCCGATAAGGATTGGAAAGATGGAACTGTGAAAGGAATGCGCGCAAGAAATGCTTTTGTAGTGGATTTCGACTGGGAAAATGGTGTCTTAAAGAAAGGAAATATCCTGGCTTTAAACGGCGGTACGTGTAATGTTGAACTGCCTGATAATATGCTGGTTAAAGATAGACAAGGAAAAGTTATTGCCAAAACAGACAAACAAGGCATTCTTAGCTTTAAAGCCCTTAAAGGTGCAAATTACACCTTCGAAAAGGCATAGTACTCCCTCAATATCGTATTTAGTTACTCCGGAATAATCCCCCTCCCCCCACCGGAGTAACAAAAATACGTCCTGAATTTGTTGTTACGCAAGCGTTTGCGCAAGATTCGCTGGACTAAGTCAGCAACACAATCATTATATTCGTTTAGTAAGGTAGGAGGTCATTTCTGCCCGGAATCAACCTAAACCAAATAACCAAACCAAACCACATCACCAAAACCAACACAAATGAAACCTAATCGTAGAAAGTTTTTACAACAACTGGCTATTGGCTCCAGCGCGGTAGCGATGGGCCTTCCTGCTTTTTCAAAATCTCCTGCATCAGCTGAAACTTTATCAAATGAAGCGCCTTTACTTTATCCAAATACCAGTGGCGCAAGATTTAATATGTCAGGTTATGCTGCACCGAAAATCGATAAAGTAAAGATCGGTTTTATTGGTCTGGGGATGCGTGGACCAGGAGCTGTAAGCAGGATGTCTTTTATTGAAGGTGTCGAAATTAAAGCACTTTGCGATAAACTTCCGGAAAGAGCTACAGCAGCACAGAAATACCTGGAGAAAAAAGGTCTGCCTAAAGCAAAAGAATATTCCGGCGAAAACGGCTGGAAGGACATGATCAATAACGAAGATCTTGACCTGATTTATATCTGTACCCCATGGCATTTACATACGCCAATGGCTGTTTATGCAATGGAACATGGTAAACATGCTGCCACAGAGGTTCCTGCAGCTTTAACCTTAGAGGAATGCTGGCAATTGGTAGAAACATCAGAGCGTAACCGTAAGCATTGCATGATGCTGGAAAATTGCTGTTATGATTTCTTCGAAATGCTGACCCTTAACATGGTGCGTCAAGGTTTATTTGGTGAATTGATCCATGCAGAAGGTGCTTATATCCATGATCTTTTAGGATTGAACTTTGATAAGAAGGGTTATGAAAACATGTGGAGATTAAAAGAAAATATTGACTTCAATGGAAATATTTACCCGACACATGGTTTGGGCCCGATTGCACAATGTATGAATATCAACAGAGGTGATAAAATGGACTATTTAGTGTCTATGTCTTCCAATGATTTCATGATGGCTGCAGAGGCGAAGAAAAAAGCGGAAAAAGACGCTTTCTTCAACCAGTTTGTAGGAAAGAACTTTAGAGGCAACATGAATACCACCACCATCAGAACCAATAAAGGGAAAACGATGATGCTGCAGCATGATGTAACTTCTCCACGTCCATACTCCAGAATTCATTTGTTGAGCGGTACGAAAGGTTTTGCCAGTAAATGGCCGGAACCAGAACGTATTGCTTTTGGAGAAGAATGGATAAAAGAAGCGGAAATGAAAAAATTATATGATGATTATACTCCTCCATTGATCAAACATGTAGGAGAGATCGCCAAGAAAGTAGGGGGACATGGTGGAATGGACTTCATGATGGACTGGAGATTAATCGATTGCCTGCGCAACGGTTTACCATTGGATCAGAATGTATATGACGCTGCATCATGGAGCTGTATTGTTCCTTTGAGTAAGAAATCAGTAGCGAAAAGATCAACCAGTATTGATATTCCTGATTTTACCAGAGGGAACTGGACTACCAATAAACCAGTTGATCTTACCTTAGACGGTGGTGGCAATACCAAAGTTAGAGCAACCAAGTAAACCCATCCCTAATCGTCATTACGATATCATAATGAATAGGCTGGGTTAGCGCAAACGTTTGTGTTAACCCAGTTTCATTTCTCTTTTCCTATCTTTGCAGCAATGAAGCTTGCGTTGCAAACCCCAAAATATCTGATAGTTATCGGTCTGGCAGTCTTTCTGTGCATTACCGGCGTTACCTTTTTTACCGGACGTTTTCTGGAATATCGAATTAAAAGCATCGCTGATTTTGCGGGACGTAACGTGTACCGTCAGAAGGTATTGGTTTATCAATATGAATTTGGCAATATTTTAAAGGGCACAGAAGTGGCCGCCACGCTGTTTCCAGAACTTAGGAGTGATATCAGCGAGGAGAGCTTAATGCAGACCCTTGGTACGGTGTTAATGGCTGATGGTAAGGTGAATAAGGCCTACTATGCGCTCATCAAAGGAAAAGATACTTCTTTTGTCTACCTGATTCGAAACGCTGCTTCCTTTCAGAAAGTATCCATGCCTAAGTATGTAAAGGCCTGGGCAAAGCAGCAATTTTTGGCCAATGATACTAGTAATGCAAGAGGGCAGCAGACTAAATTGACCCCTGCTGTGCATTTGCTTACGGCCAGCAGTACTGTAGAATCGGCTGGAGGTCGCTTGCTCACCGGCTTAGATATTGACCTGGCCGAATTACAGCGTGCTTTCGTTTCTGTAGATACTAAAGGGCAATCCTATGCGATTGTGGTAGATGAAAATGGTTTCTGCATCACCAGTCCGGATGAAAAACAAGTAGGACAGCAGCTATTTAATCCTAAGCAGGATACTTTATTTAATTCGGTGCATCCTTTTGGAAAAGTTCATCAGGAAATAGTTGAATCAGATTATCTAGGTGTCCCAGTTACCCGTTATTATCTTCCAAATCAAATCAATGGTCTGAACTGGACCATTATTGTCGATATTCCAAATCTCGTGTTGGATGAGGATGTGGCGCAGATTAGAAAATACTCCATTGACATGGGATTGATAGCGGTCGCCATTATTGTTGGACTGATCTGGTTCTATCAGCGGAAATGGCAAAAGGAATTCTTGCTGCGTAGGGAAGTTGAAATCAACCGTCAGGAATTACTGATGGAAAAACAGGCCTTGAAGCTCCTTGCGGAAACACATGAAAAAGAGAATGCCATGCTGCAGTTGAGTAAATTAAAAGAAAAGGTAAATCCCCATTTTCTTTTCAACTCCCTCAGCTCCTTAAATGCGCTGATTGCAGAGGATACGGAGCTTGCTAAGTCATTTGTAGTGAAACTATCGAGAGTATACCGGTATGTGCTGGAATCTTACCCCAGCGGGCTGGCTCCAGTAGCCGAAGAGCTGCGCTTTATGAAGGAGTATTTCTTCCTGCTAAAGATCCGTTTTGGCGATGCACTGGCACCTTTGGACCTCCAGATTGAAGAAAGATTATTTGAAGGTGAAATCCCTTTTATGAGCCTGCAGACACTGATCGAAAATGCGGTTAAACATAACATTCTTTCCAAAGAAAAACCACTAAAAATCACTATTTCCAGTGAGAAAAACACCATAATCGTGAGCAATAACCTCCAATTGCGCACAGATGTCAAAGATTCCGGGAAGCAGGGGCTGAACTACCTGCAAAGTATCTATTCTTATTTTGGAAATCAAGGCTTTAACTACGGTGTCGAATACGAATACTTCAAATGTTATTTACCTGTTTTACATTTAACTGAATAGTAATCAGGACACAATATTAAGTTAACAATAAAAATTTCACTCCTTAAAACTGCGCTTTCACTAAGTATATTGTACGAGTTCACTCCCGAAAATTTCATTATGTGCCAATTATCCCCCACTTTGGAACATGATTTTGAATAAGACTTCATTTTTTTTGGCTGTTTTAGCAGGCTTGTTTACTACACAAGTAAACGCACAAACTACTAAAAAATTTCCAACTAAAACCACTAAGAAAGTAGTAGCGGATACGCTAAAAAAGAAAAATGCTGCTGACACCACCAAAGGTAAGGAGCTGAAAAGTTATGCCGAATTGCTAAAGAAAGCAACTACGGTAAATGGACTGTTTAAAGTCCACCAGGTAGAAACTGATTATTACTTTGAGATCCCCCTGAAGTATATGGGTAAGGACTTTTTAGTAGTCAACAAAATATCATCCGTACCATTAGCACTCAATGAATCCGGATTAAACAAAGGGATGAACTTTGACAACAAAGTGATTCGCTTTTCACAAAATAAACTGGCAAAAACCATCTGGGTAAAAACCATTGTTCCTCAGGTAGAATCACCAGAGGGAGATGCCATCACCCGTTCCGTAAAAGACAACTTTATCGGTTCTGTAATTGAATCTTTTAAGATTGAAGCCTATAGCCCGGATTCATCCGCAGTAGTGGTTAAAATGAACAGGGTTTTTGACGGTACCGATAAAAGCTTTAATGATGTTTTTACCGATATTGGTTTAGGTACAGCGCCGAAAAGTTCATTGTCAGCTATTGAGCAGATTAAAAGCTTTCCTCAAAATGTAGTGGTACGCGCACTATTGAGTACCAGAGTATCAGAGGGGCAAAGCAGTATTCCAATCAGTGTAGCGGTAACGACTAACGTGCTTTTATTACCTGAAAAACCGATGAAACCACGTTATGCAGACGATAGAGTAGGGTTTTTTACCACACCAAGATGGTACTTCTCTGATACGCAGCATAAAATGGAAAAAAGGGAACTGTTAACCAGATGGAGAATGGAACCTAAAGCGGAAGACCGTGCCCGTTACCTTGCAGGAGAACTGGTAGAACCGGAAAAACCAATCATCTTTTATATCGACCCATCTACGCCTCCACAATGGAGACAGCAGATCATTGCTGGTGTGGTAGACTGGCAGAAAGCTTTTGAAGCTGCAGGTTTCAAAAACGCGATTCAGGCAAGAGAAGTAAAAGACATTGCTGATTATGATGGTGATGACATTCGTTATTCGGAGATCACTTATGCAGCTTCACCGAAATCTAATGCAATGGGCCCGGCAGTAATCGATCCGCGTTCAGGAGAAATCCTGGAATCAGATGTGATCTGGTGGCACAATGTAATGACTTCACTGCAGTCCTGGATGAGGGTTCAAACAGGAGTGATTGATGAAGGTGCAAGAGGAAATAAGTTTACAGATGCACGTATGGCACATGCCATCCGATTTGTATCTTCTCATGAAGTGGGCCATACTTTAGGTTTGAAACACAACATGGGCGCTTCCTTCTCTTTCCCGGTAGATTCTTTACGCTCGCCTTCCTTTACGGATCGCATGGGCGGAACAGCTTCTTCGATCATGGATTATGCACGTTTTAACTACGTAGCACAACCAGAAGATAAAGTAACGAGCATTACGCCAAAAATTGGTGTATATGATAAATATGCAATCGCATGGGGATACCGTTGGTTAGATACCAAAGATCCACATGAGGAAATTCCAGTATTAGCGAAATGGATCAAAGACCATGAAAATGATCCTTTGTATTTCTATGGTGAGCAGCAAAGTTTAGTAGTAGATCCAAGATCTCAATCTGAAGATTTAGGTGATGATGCCGTTAAAGCAAGTCGTTATGGTTTGTTAAACTTAAAGCGTCTGATTCCTCAGATCACGACCTGGGCAGCAAATCCTGGAGAAGATTATTATCAGGCAGGAAAGCTATACATGGCTGCCATTTTCCAATGGCTGACTTATGCAGAACATGTGACTGCAAATATCGGTGGTTACTATTTAGAGAAACCAGTAGCAGGCGATAAAAAGAATGCTTACACACCGGTTCCAAAAGCAATGCAGATCAAAGCACTTGATTATTTGAAACAAGAGGTGATGGAAGTACCGGATTGGTTGTTCAATAAAGAATTATTGATGAAAACATTTCCGATCAAGGATTCTCCGGTAGGACCTTATGAGTATGGACCATATAATGTAAGACGTGAATTCCAATACGGCATTTTATACAGCCTGGTGAGTCAGGAGCGTCTGTTGAGAATGATGGAGATGGAAGTATTGCTAGGCAAAGACAGCGTATACACCGCTAATGAATTGCTAAAAGAAGTAAGAGAAACTGTCTTCGCAAAAACTCAGCGTGGTAAAACACTTTCCATTACCGACCGCATGTTACAGCAAAACTACGTAGATGTATTATTGGTGAGCACCGACAAAATGTTGGAGAAAATCACTAAAACAGCTTTACAAGACAATAAATTAAAAATGCAGCATCAATTGCAAGTGTGTGATTTCAGTAATGATGGTAAATCAGTTGTAGGGGCTGAGGAGACGTCATTGAGAAATATTCAGGTGAGTTCTATGAGCAGAACCTCTGATGTGGCAGCTGCGAAACGCAGTGAGTTACTTCAGATTCTTACGATCCTTGAAAAAAACAAAGGCAGGGGAGATGATGCAACCAAAGGTCATTATATGGACTTAATCCTTCGGATTCGTCAAAGTCTTAGAATGAACTAATCACAACCAACAACTATCATATTTAAAAAGGGGACAATGAACAAACAATTAATGCTAATACTAATCTTGCTGGGCTTTGGCTTTGCAGGTTTTAGTCAGACAACCACCACCATCACCGGACAGGTGCTGGATGAAAAAGATGGTTTGCCGATACCTGGAGCTTCGGTATTTGTAGACAAGGCCATGATTGGCGAACAAACAGGTGTTCCTGGAGTGATTCAGAATTCGGTAGTGGGAACCGTAACTGATGGCGATGGTAAATTCACATTGAAAGTACCAGAAGGAACAAAAGCTTTAAGAGTTACTTACCTTGGATACGAGTCTGCTCAAATCAATATCATCAACAAAACACACGTCAATGTGACTTTAAAGAACGCTGACAATACCTTGGGGGAGGTAGTGGTGAATGGTTATACTGATATTGCAAAACGTAAAAATACAACGGCGACGGTAAAGCTGGACTATGACAAAGTGCGTCAGACTGGTGTTGCCGGTATCGACCAGATGTTAGAAGGACAGGTTGCTGGTGTTTCTGTTGGAAACATTACAGGTGGTCCTGGTGCTGCTCCGCAGATCAGAATCCGTGGTACGGTTTCTTTAAACGGTTCACAAGATCCACTATGGGTATTGGACGGTTTACCTTTAGATGGTACCAATTTGCCTAATACCATTGGAAAAGATGATATCGATCAATTGCGTAACCTCCCAATTGCAGGATTAAACCCTGATGATATCGCCGACATTACGATCCTTAAAGATGCTGCCGCTACCGCTATTTATGGTGCAAGAGCAGCAAACGGAGTCATCGTGATCACGACTAAAAAAGGTAAAGTAGGCCCAATGGCGATCAACTTCTCTGCGAATTCATTCGTTTCACAGCGTCCGGATCTGGGCAGACTGGATCTGATGAATGCAACAGAGAAAGTAGATTTTGAATTGGGCATGGCTTCCAGATCAGATTTAACTTATAGAGATACACAAGGTGGCGTAGCCAGAATTTTAAACAAAAACGGTGAATTGAATAAATTCAGAACTGGTGGTTTTTCTGCTTTATCTGCAAGCACTCAGGATGCGATCAATGGCTTAAGGGTACAAGGTACAGATTGGGGTAAAGAATTATACCAAAATGCCTTAAATCAGCAGTACACTTTAGGTTTGTCTGGTGGTTCTGAGCAAGCCACGTATTACTTCTCCGGAGGTTATTACAATGAGCAGGGTGCAACGAAGCAAACCGGATTAGAGCGTTACAACATGACCTTGAAAACCGATTATAAGATCTCACAAAAACTGAAAGCAGGCGTGGCGTTTTTTGGTTCCAAATCAAAACGTACCAATTACTTTGCAGATAAAGATGCTTTTACCAATGTTAGTACGTATACCAGAAATGTAAATCCTTACCAAACGGTTAGAGATGCTGCAGGTAATTTCAATTATGATCCTGATATTTTTGGAAATGTTGGCGGTGATGTATATGTTCCATTTAACATCATTGAAGAACGCGAGAATACCCGCTATACATTAAACAATAAAAGTGTGAAGACGATTATGGACCTGAGCTATCAGATCAATAAGAATCTGAACATCCGTACAGAATTAGGGCTACAGTTTGAAGATACAGGAGTAGAAAAGTATGCTGGTCAGCAGTCTTATAACTTACGTAAGGTGAGAGAAAGCACTAGCTTTTATAACTCTACCACCAAGAAAACAGATTATTATCTGCCAGTAGGCGGGATGATCTCTAATCAGAATAATTCTAGCTTCCAATACAATTGGAAGTCAATTTTGGAATACAAAAAGGTATTTGCTGAAAAGCATGAAATTGAAGCATTGGCTGGTTCAGAGTTGAGAAGAACACTCAACGAAGGGATATTGACCAGAGGTTTTGGGTATGACGACCGTACTTTAACCAGTCAGGCGATTTTATTTAGAAATTCGGGTGATGCACAAAGAAAGGATTTAAGTTCTTACCAAAAATCACAGGTAGAAAATAAATATGCCTCTTTCTATGGCACTTTGTCTTATACTTACGATAGAAAATATACCCTATACGGGAGTATTCGTTATGATGGATCTGATTTATTTGGGGTAGATCCTAAATACAGATTCTTGCCGATCTATTCCCTTTCAGGCGCGTGGAATGCAAGCGAAGAGAAATTTATCAAAGATATTTCATGGATCTCTAACCTTCGTGTCCGTACTTCTTATGGTTTACAAGGTAATATTGATAAGAATACGACTCCTTATGTGGTAGGTGCCTACGAACAAGCTGGTATTCTTCCAGGAGGAAATCAATCTACAATTGTAGTAACCAGTCCACCAAACAATAAATTGAGATGGGAAAAAACTTCTACTTTTAACGCGGGTCTAGACTTTGGAATTTTGAACAATGCAGTTCAGGTGACTTTTGATTATTACAATCGTTTCAGTAAAGACTTAATTGGAACAGAAGAGCTGCAACAAGAGAATGGTTTTAATTATACCAGTTCAAATTTCTCACAAATTAGAAACAAAGGATTGGAGCTGACGATTTCTACAAGAAATATGAGCACCAATAATTTCCAATGGTATACTGATTTCAATATTGCACACAACAAGAGCAAAGTAGTCAGAGAAAAAGTGCGTGCCAATCAGCTGAAACCATCTAAAGAAGGTTATCCTGTAAACGGATTGTTCGTCATTAAAACTGCTGGATTAGATAAAGATGGCATTCCTCAGTTCAAAAATAAAGAAGGAAACATCGTTTCTTTGGAAGAGTTTTACAAATTGTATGACCCTTATGCAGATGTAGAATGGTTAGCAGGTTATTATACCAATAGTGCTTTGAGCGGTAAAGATTTCCAGGATTTATATACTTATGCTGGTAATGGAGATGCAGAATATACTGGTGGTATCACTAACCGTTTCCGCTATGGAAACTTTGATTTATCGGTGTCTGCACTTTTCAATATCAATAAATTGGTAAGAGAGCAGGCACTTTATAATCCTGCGCAGGTAGACCGTGGTAGAAACTACCCAAGAGCGATTCTTGATGCCTGGAGCCCAACAAATACGGGCAGTACTTTACCAGGAATCTATGGTTCATCTACCAACCCAGACCGTTGGATGGCTTATACCTGGCAGAGTGGAAATGACCCGGCTGATACTTACAGAGACCTTGATATTTACGTAAGAAACATGAGCTATGTACGTATCAATAGTATCCGCTTAGGTTATACTGTACCTTCAAAAATTGCAGGAAAAGTAAAAGCAAATAGTTTAAGAGTGAGTGTGGAAGCAAGAAATCCTTTCGTGATCAGTACGAATTACAAAGGTTACTTCGATCCGGAAACTTATGGTAACATTTATTCACAACCGATCACTAGGAGTCTTTCTATTGGTCTTAATGCTAGTTTTTAATTCATAAGAAGATGAATAAGATCATAAAATTAAGCGCAGTTTTGTTGTTGATGGTATCGGCAAGCAGCTGTAAAAAATACCTGGATGTACAACCGGTGGGAAAGGTGATCCCTACTACTGTTGAAGACTTCAGAGCCCTGTTGAACTCTGGTTACACTCAGTTTCCAACCCATAAATCAATGTTGGCTTTTCGTACAGATGAGTTATTGGTGAATGAGCAGGAACCGAGTTCGTCAATTTTTCGCGACCAGTACAAATGGAACGATCAGAACCCGGATCCAAATTCAAGGGAAATGCCTTATGGAGGGTTTTATACTTCTATTTTCTATGCCAATTCTGTAATTGGGGAAATAGAAGCTAAAGCAGGTAAATCCGCAGCAACCGATCAGATTAAAGGAGAAGCTTACTTGCTTCGCGCTTATAACTATTTTGAGTTGCTGAATGTATATGCGAAATCTTTTAATCCAGCTACGGCAGGAACAGATCGTGGTGTGCCGATTTCCTTGGCCATTGATCTTGAAGCAAATTACAAGCCTTCAACCATAGAAGTAGTCTATAACCAGATTTTTTCTGACATCGCTGCCGGACAGGCTTTAATGAATACAGATAACTTTGCAGCAGGATTGAACTACCGTTTCACTAAACGTGCAGCCTTGGCTTTAACAGCAAGAGTTCATGAATTCAGAGGAGAGTGGGCTAGCGCGCTTAAAGCGAGTCAGGATGCTTTGGCGATGAACAGCCAGTTGGAAGATTTGAATATCGCAGGAGCGGTATCACCAAACAACTACCTGTCTAAAGAAAACATCATGTCGATGGAAGAGGCTTTCAATCCAGATGTGACCAGAAGTGCGATCATGTCTCCACATTTGATTGGGATTTATGATCAGGCTAACGACAAAAGGTTTGCTTTGTATTTTGGTAAATCTGATGGAGAATACGTTTCCGTCAAAGGAAACAGCAATGCCTTCAAAACCTCTTTCCATAACTCGGAGCTATATCTGATTCAGGCAGAGGCAGCCTTGCAATTGAAGAATATTTCTTTAGCACAGGAAAGTTTGCTGGCACTCAAAGCGAAACGTTATACGCCAGTTTATTTCGCCACAGAAAAAACACGCGTGATGGCATTGAACAATGATGATTTGATGTTGGATATCTTAAAAGAAAGAGAAAAAGAATTCGCATTGGAAGGTCAGCGCTGGTATGATTTGAAACGTTACGGTCAGCCGGAATTGAAACATACCTTAAACGGTGAAGTATTCACCTTGTTGAAAAATGATCCAAGGTATACCATTCGCTTCCCTCAGTCGGCAGTGAGAGCAAATCCGAACCTTCAATAGCATTAATAATATAAAGAACGATATGTGCGGGTGATTAACTCCGGTCTGTTTTACAGACCGGAGTTTTTTTTTACTTTTGCATCCAAGCAAGAAGAGGATGAAAGTAGCAATTATTGAGGATGAGGAGTTGGCAGCAGTTACCTTACGGAAGATACTGGTCCAGTTAAATCCGGAGATTGAAGTAATGGCGACTTTAGCTACCGTCGAAGCTGCGGTAGAATGGCTCAGTAACCATACTCCAGATCTCTTGTTTATGGACATCCACTTGGGTGATGGCGAAAGCTTCCAGATCTTTGAACAGGTAGAAGTAGACTGCCCGGTGATCTTCACCACGGCCTATGATCAATATACCCTGAAAGCTTTTAAAAATCAAGGCATCGATTACCTGCTCAAACCTTTTGATGAAGAAGACGTAGCCGCAGGCCTGGCTAAACTCAAAGGGATTCGCAAGATTTCCGAAGTCGGCCTTCCACAAATCAGTTACCAGACCTTAGGTCCAGCACCGAAAATCCGCAACCGATTCATGGTCAAATTAGGAAAGCTGATCAAGACGGTTCAATCTGAGGATGTGGCTTATTTTATGGCAGAAGGAAAATACCTGTTTCTGGTGACCAACGACAAGCAGAATTACATCATCGAAGAAACCATTGGCAGTCTGGAACCCCAACTGGACAGCTCCGACTTTTTCCGCATTAACCGCAAATTTATCATCAACATCAAAGCAGTAAGGGAGATGTACAAGTTATCCAGGAATCGGGTAAGAATTGTATTGGAGCCTGCACCGGTAGAAGGACTGGAAGTGGTGGTAAGTGAAGAAAGAGCAGAAGCCTTTAAAAACTGGCTGAATCAATAAGGTTTATTCTTATCATTCTAGTGTTTTCAAGAATCGTAGGTTAGCTATCTGATCTTTATTTTTATTTTTTGAATATATCTATCTTTATAGTTGTTTAATTTAGCTTTTTTTGTTATTTTATGTGGTATTTTTGCTTATTAATTTATTCATGAGCTTATATTGTTTTTTTTGGCTTGTTAGTTTCTTTTAAGTGTATTTTAGTCATAATCTCTCTGTACCTAGAAATAAAGAAATCATGCGTATATATAAAGACTTAGATCTAGTAGCACAGTTAGGTTCAGGTATCCTACGTATTTTGGAAAGTTATGCAAAGGAGTGTTTCCAATTTTTCCGATAATTTTTTGCTAATGTCTTTTCCTATAAATAGCAAAGTAATTAAAGTTGGTGTAATGAGTGAAATAGGTGGTCCAATATCTAATTTAAGCCTAAGACAAAATGAAATACTTCTTTTGTTTAAGGATAATAATAAAATAACGAAGCGTGATTTAGTTAAACTGTTGGGCATTAATATTTCAGCAGCTCAAATGCATATAGATCGTCTTAAAGAGAAGGGATATATCACTCATATTGGTGGTACGAGAGGTCATTGGCAAGTTTTAATGTGAAAACTGGCTGAATCAATAAAAACGGAACATTTTAGGTCGGTAAGGTATTTTTTATATACTTTTACCCCCGACCAAATACTACAATATCTTGCTGTAAGCAGCAGTATATTGTGAGATAACCATAAAATGAACCACTTTAAACTCCTGCTTCTGGGCTTGCTGTTTTCCTGCATCGGGGTTACTGCGCAACAAAAAAGCATTAGCTTTAATCACCTGACAGTGGAAAATGGATTGTCGCAAAGCAGTGTGTTATCTATTACTCAGGATAGTCTTGGCTTTATGTGGTTTGGCACTAAAGACGGACTAAATAAGTTCAATACTCAGAATTTCGAGATTTATAAATACCATAAAAACGACAGTAGTTCTTTAACGAGCAGCATGAACATCAATGCGCTGCTCACAGATAGCAAAGGAAATGTCTGGGTAGGAACGCAAAAAGGACTCAATCTGTATCTGCCAAAAACTAATTCTTTTAAGCGCTTTCAGCACCATAACAAACAAAAAAACAGCATTAGTCATAACATCATCAGGAGCATTTACGAAGACCGACAAGGTTTTATTTGGGTAGCTACGGATAGTGGTTTGAATAAACTAGTCGCTCCGGATAAGTTTGAGCGCTTCATGACTTCCAGTGATCCGCAAAAAGGTCCGGTGCACCATCTGGTTAAATCTGTTTATCAGGATCACAACAATGTGATGTGGGTGGGCACACTTCAGGGGCTGATTAGTATGGTTTTAAAAAACGGTAAATATGTTTGCCGTGCCTATGTACACGATAGGACCAAACCGGAAAGTTTGAGTGATAACGACATCAGTTCTATTCTGGAAGACCATCGGCACAACTTATGGATTGGGACGCATAGCGGCGGGCTGGAGTTAATGGATCGCAGCACTGGTACTTTTAAGCATTTCCGTTTTAAGAACGGGCAGCCCAATAGCATCAGCAGTAATGTGATCCGTAAAATGATGCTGGCAAAAGACGGAAAATTATGGGTATCTACCTTAAATGGCATCAATATCATCGACGTAGATAATTATGCGATTAAGGTTTTGAACCACCTTCCAGATGACCCTTCCAGTTTAAATCAGAATTCCATTTACGACCTGATGCAGGATGCCGCCGGTTCCATCTGGGTGGGAACTTATTACGGCGGTGTTAATGTGTACCATGTCAATTCTACCCCTTTCCGCGAATATAAATCTAAGATTGGAGAGAATGGGCTCAGCAGTAATGTAGTCAGTTCGATAGTAGAAGACTCGAAGCATAATCTTTGGATTGGAACAGAAGCGGAGGGCCTCAATTATTACGATCGGGCTTCGGGCAAGTTTACGAGTTTCAGACATGACCCTGAAAATCCTTCTTCGCTCAGCTCTACACTGGTCAAAGCTGTTTCTATCGACCATAAGGGAAAAGTCTGGGTGGGTACTTACGAAGGAGGGCTAGAACTGTACTTGCCGGAAACGAAAAATTTCCGCCATTATGAGCCAAATCCTACAGACCCAACCGCTTTAAATTCCAATCGGATTGTAGCCTTATTACACGATCGTCAGCAGCGTTTCTGGATCGGAACCCGTGCCAATGGACTCTTTCTCTACAATGAAAAAACAGATAACTTTTCTCCCTTTTCGGGGATCAATGACAAACATGATTTAAAAGTAGTACGGTACTTATTTCAGGATTCAAAAAATAATGTCTGGATCTGCTGTAATTCTGGAACCTATATTCTGGAGCCAAATTCCACTAAGGTGAGGAAGTTTAAAAATAGTGAGGAACGGATGCTGTTCAACGATATTAACTTTGTACAAGAGGATTCCCGTGGTTATATCTGGCTGGGAGGTTATGAGTCCGGCCTGATTCGTTACCTGCCTAAAAATAAAACGATCCGTTCGTTTAAAAAGGAAGATGGTTTGCCGAGTAATGTAGTGCTGGGGATGCTGGAAGATGATAAAGGGAATCTTTGGATCAGTACTGACAATGGCTTGTCGAAATTTGACCGCAAGACTTTTAAAACTTATACCGTAAGGGATGGCCTTCCAGGGAATGTATTCAATTATAATTCTTTCTTTAAAGACAGTAAAGGAGAGTTTTTCTTCGGTGGATTTAATGGCATGGTCAGCTTTTTCCCGGATCAGATTAAAGACAATAACCGCGTGCCGAAAGTGGTGTTTACACGTCTGAAACTTTTCAATAAGCCCATCACGATCAATGATGAGACGCAGTTGCTGAAAGAAAATATCAGCCTCACCAAAGAGCTTACCTTTTCTTACCATCAAAATATTTTCACGGTAGACTTTGCCGTGCTCAATTATATCAAGTCGGAGAAGAACAGATATGCTTATAAACTGGAAGGTTTTGAAAAGGACTGGAATTATGTGAGCAGTCCTTCCGCCACCTTTACCAATTTACCTTCGGGCACTTACACTTTATTGATCCGTGGCTCTAATAATGATGGGGTCTGGAATCCGGTGCCTACTAAACTGCTCATTCATGTGAATCCGCCATTCTGGAAAACCTGGTGGGCCTACCTGATTTATATGTCCGCTTTCCTGGGGATGCTATTTTTGTTCTCCAGGTTCCTTTGGATCAGGGCGCTCCTGAAAAGAGAACAAGATGTGTATCAAATGAAACTAGATTTCTTTACCAATGTTTCCCATGAAATCAGGACACCACTGACCTTGATTGAAGGGCCTTTAGAAACGCTGATCCATGAAACTCAGGAATCACCGGTATTAAATAGAAAATTATTGACGGTAAGGAGAAATGCTGGACGCCTCACCAGGCTGGTGAATGAACTGCTGGATTTTAGAAAGGCAGAATCCGGAAAGTTGAGCCTTAACATTTCGCCGGGGAATATTGTCAGTTTTGCCAAGGAAATCTATCTTTCTTTTACGGATCTGGCGATTAAACAACATATCGATTATCAGTTTTTATCCGATGAAGCCGAAATTGAGGTTTATTTTGACAATGAACAGCTGGAGAAAGTGCTGTACAACCTCTTATCAAATGCCTTTAAATGTACGCCAGAAGGAGGGATGATCCGATTATCCGTTTTAAAAACACCAGATGGTTTTGTAGAAATTCGTACCTGTGACAATGGGAAAGGGATTCCAGAAGAAAGCAGGGATAAGCTGTTTACCAATTTCTATCAGGTAAAAGATCCGCTTTCCAGAAACAGCGGTACGGGAATAGGCCTTGCCCTTTCTAAAAAGATAGCAGAACTGCACCATGGCAGCCTATTTTTAGCGGAACAAAAAGACATTCCGGAAGCGGGTATCCGTACTTGTTTCTGCTTGAAACTGAAATTAGGACAGGCACATTTTTCAAAAGAAGAATTAGTACAGGACTTCCTGAATAGCGAAAACCCGGCACATTATCTGGCAGCCGACACATCAGCACTAGAGCAAAGCCCCTACCTGCCAGCAGCGGAAAATGGAGATCCAGAAGAGCAGGTGACGATTTTGATTGTAGAAGACAACCATGAGGTGAGAGACTTTATCGTACAATTCTTACGACCGTTTTATATCGTTTTAGAAGCAGAGCAGGGTGCAATAGGACTGCAAATCGCGATTGATAAAATCCCTGACCTGATCGTCAGTGATGTGATGATGCCGGTGATGGACGGATTGGAACTATGCCGGACGCTGAAAACCGATGTCAGAACCAGCCATATTCCAGTTATCCTGTTAACTGCAAGAACTGGAAATATCCATGAAGTGAATGGCTTGAAAACCGGGGCAGAGGCTTACCTCACCAAACCTTTCAGCATCAGCAGCCTGCAGCTGACCATCTCGAACCTGCTCATGCTGCAGGCCAATATGAGGCGAAAGTTTAGTCAGCAGATTACCCTGCAGCCTGCCAATATTTTAATTGAGTCCTCAGATGAAGAATTCCTGAATAAAGTAATGACACTGATTGAAAATAACTTTACGATATCGGAGTTTAGCGTCAACACCCTGGCCTCAGATTTAGGGATGAGTACACCCATCCTTTATAAAAAGATTAAAGTGCTGACCGGCCTCACCGTTAATAATTTCATTAAATCTGTCCGGCTGAAAAGAGCAGCCCAACTGCTCCGTCAAAAGGTATACACCGTTTATGAAGTGGCCTACCTCGTAGGTTTTAGTGACCCCAAATATTTCAGTAAAGAGTTTGTGAAACAGTTTGGCAGAACCCCTTCTGATTATGCATTAGAGGAATAATCACTGCTTATTTAAGAATTTCCCCCTTTATAATTAAGAATTTCCCCCCTCAGAGATGCGCAGGAGCGCTACATTAGCAAAACCAAGTATAATTTATCTGTAAGACCAATTGATCTGATGAACGAGTATTCTATGATTTCTTGTCCTGTATTTTCCGCTTTTGGAAACATTTACCAGGATTCCTCATCGCTGTTATGTACTTGCATTTGCAAGGTTCATGAGGCGATTGTATTCCCCCGTATTTCAAATAAATGTGCTGGTAGCGCCTCTAGGATTCTAACTAAATAACTATTGATTATGAAAGCACAATTACTAAAAGTATCGATGGCTCCTGCTCAATCATTTAGTGTCAGACAGGATGTCGAACCATTTGTCAACAATAAATGGCATTACCACCAGGAGCTGGAATTGATTTATTTTAATGAAGGTAAGGGAATGCAGTTTATCGGGGATAACATTCAATCTTTTGATTCGGGAGACATCATTCTGGTAGGTGCGCATTTGCCGCATTACTGGAGATTTGAAGATGCCTATTTTGAAGGTGGCGAAAAGAGCGGTACTGCAGATGTAAAGGTCGCTCATTTTAGCGAAGACCTTTGGGGAGATTTCTTCTTGAACCTGCCGGAAAATAAAGCCTTAAAAGATGTGATGGAGAAATCCAAAAGAGGCGTGAAGGTGACCGGCAAAAATAAAGAAATAGTAGCGGCATTACTTACGCGCATGCTGGAAGCTGAAGGAACGGAAAGAATCATCATGCTGATGCAGGCTTTACTGGAAATCGCTAAATGCAGTGAGTTGGAAACGCTGGCTTCCGTTGGTTTTCAGTACGACCTGGAACAGGTAGAGAAAGATCGCATCAGTGACATCTATGAATATACTTATGCCAATTTCAGGAATAAGATCTGTCTGGAGGAAATTGCCGATGTAGCCAAGATCAGCCCTAATTCTTTCTGCCGTTATTTTAAATCGCGCACGCGAAAAACATATTCTCAATTTCTAACAGAGATCAAAGTAGGGCAGGCCTGCAAGCTTTTGATTGAAGCTCACCTCAACCTTAAACAAATCTGCTACAACAGTGGCTTTAATAATTTTGCCAGTTTCCATAAGTGTTTTAAAAAGGTAACCGGGAAAAGCCCCCTCTGTTACCAACGGGAATTTGTAACTGAATATATCAACTAAAACAGCAAGCCAATTCTGTTGACAACTACGCCAAACCAACCGACTGATTCCTAAAAAATAATCCGTCCCTTAGATTAACCAAAATAAACTTAAACGAATAATAATGAAAATGACCACCACTACTACAAAGCGCCATAGGAGATATATGGCTTTGCGCTCCTGACCAGCACGATGACCGGATTCCCGGAATAATTAGCTGAAGATCAATTAAAGTATTTACTCATTTTTAAAACTGAAGTATGAAGGAAATTTATACTATGAACCTCTATTTGTCTAACAAATGGAAAGTGTGCACGATCAGGAAGGTTGGCGTCATCATTTTACTAGCCATCGGGATGTTATTTTCCCCCTCCGCGTATGCACAAACAATTAAAGTAAAAGGCGTAGTGAAGGATGATAAAGGGGTGCCGCTTCCAGGGGTGGGCGTCAAAATTAAAGGGACATCAACGGGTACTTCTACCAATGGCGATGGCCTCTACAGCATTACCGTACCTAGTACATCAGCGGTATTGGTATTTAGCTATATCGGCTTTATGCCTCAGGAAGCCACAGTAGGCACTAAAACTACGTTAAACATCAGCCTGAAAGAAGATTTCTCTGATCTGGAAGAGATTGTCGTAACCGGTTATGGCGGGGTAGCCAGAAAGAAAGACCTTACCGGTGCCAGTTCCTCTGTGAATGAAAAGGCAATTAAAGAACGTCAGCCAATTAACCTTTTTGATGCTTTGCAAGGCCAGGCAGCAGGGGTTTTAATTGTGAATGATGGTGGTGGTGCTCCAGGTGCTACAGGTTCTATCCAGATTCGCGGTACTTCTACTTTGAATGGTGGAAATGGACCTTTATATGTAGTAGATGGGGTGATCGACGAGAACGGTGCGAATATCAATCCTGCCGATATGGCCAATATAGAAGTATTGAAAGATGCGGCATCAGCTTCCATCTATGGTTCACGTGCGGCTAACGGTGTAATTTTAATTACCACCAAAAGAGGACAGGAAGGAAAACCTTCCATCGACGTGACCTATAACCATGTATTTGGTCGTTTGGCACATAGCATTCCCATCAGTAATTCTGCGGAAGTACGTGCATTCAGAGCGATTCAAGGCAGAACGAATGCCACAGACTCCCTGAATCCAAGTTTCAATGCAGATAATGATTTGCAGGATATCTTATTAGGTAACCTGGCTCAAAAGAAAGAAGTTAAACTGGGAATTAGTGGTGCCCAAAAAGGATTGAACTATTATACCAGTTTAAATTACCTGGATGATCAATCTATCATTAAGAACAGCTGGGCAAAACGTCTGCAGTCGAGGATAAACATCGGCTATCAGATCTCCCCAAAATTAAAGTATTCGAATAATGTATCCTTCGGCTGGTCGAAAGGAAATGCAATTCCAGTGGGAAATACAATAAAGGTTGTCGTAGACCGACCTGCTTATTCCTTACTTTACTATCCTGACGGAACTTTAACCAGTTATATTGCTTCAAAAAGGAATCCAATTGCCCAGGCTTTATATGAGCGGGATGAAGAAGAAGTGTATTCTGCACAATTGAACAATCAGCTGGATTATTCCTTCACGAAAGATCTGAAATTTACGACTTTATTTAACGCAAAACTCGATAATGCGCAGAGTATGTATTTCTCCCCAAGGATCATCTCCGCAAATAAAGATCAGAACTCTGGTAAAAATGAGATGAATAAAACGTTCAGATATGAATATCAGGCTTTTGTGAATTACAACAGAACCGTGGCGACTGACCATGCTTTTTCTGCTTTGCTGGGTTTTAGTGCCGACAGAAGGAAGTTTGACCGCATCCATACAGAGTATCAAAACAGTGTAAATGAAGCAGTTTTTGTAACGCTTCCTGATTACCTGACGGCTTCTAAAAGTTATACAGACGGAACGGCAAATTCTACGGCTTCTATTTTTAGTAGATTAGGCTACAACTATAAAGGGCGCTATATTTTACAGGGAACCTATCGTAGAGATGGATCTTCCAGATTCGGATCAGAAAATCGCTGGGGTGATTTCTTTTCTGCCTCTGCAGCATGGCGTTTCTCTGATGAGAAATTCATGAACTTCGCAAAACCTTACTTGGAAGACGCAAAGCTTCGTTACAGTTTTGGTCAGCTAGGAAATGATAAAATCGGAGATTACGAGTCTTATACCAAATTCGGATTTGCAGGAAACTATAACGGTATTGGTGCTGCGGTACCGGTTTCAAACTTCGGTAATCCTTATATCAAATGGGAAACCACTACACAGAACAATATTGGAATGGACCTGAGTTTCTTCAAGGGAAGGTTAGGCATCACCGCTGATTATTACGTGAAGGAAACCAGTAACCTATTGTACCCAAGAGAACTTTCTAAAGAAACAGGATACAGTACGGTGCTGGTAAATGTTGGCACCATACAGTCAAAAGGTTTTGAGTTTGTGGCCACCGGAACACCAGTAGTTACAAAGAATTTTGAATGGAGCATCATGGGTAACATCACCTTTGAGCGCGGAACAATAAAGAAACTCGCAGGTGGTATTCCATTCTTTGTGGGTAATAAATGGTATGTAGAAGAGGGTGGTAAAATTGGTAACTTCTATGGTTGGAAAAACCTGGGTGTATACCAATGGAATGAATCGAATGCTTATGATGAAAACTGGAAAAAACTAACCTTAGTGTTAGAGAATGGACAGCCTAAAATTGAGAATGGTAAACCCGTTTATACTTCAAACGGACAGCCATATACTGGAAATGTGTTGAGTAAAAGGGCACCGGATGGTAAGCTTAAAGGTGGTGATGCAGAGTGGGAAGAGGTAAAAGCGGATGGGGTAATTGACGATGAAGATCGTCAGATTCTGGGCAATGCTACTCCTGATTTTTATCTGGGTGTGACGAACAATTTCCGTTATAAAAATATATCATTGTCCTTTACTTTCAATGGTTCATTTGGTGGCGAGGTATACAATACCCTTTTACAAACACAGAATAACCCTTCCAATACTGGTGCCGGATCTCCGGATATGGTTTACAATTCCTGGAGAAAACCTGGTGATATTGCCAAATACCCTTATTACATCGAGAAGAATAACCGTGGAAATCTGAAAACTAATCAGAACAGTTTGTATGTAGAAGATGCTTCTTTCTTTAGGTTATCGAGCGCACGCTTGTCGTACCAGCTCAATGAAAAATGGTCAAAAACCGTTGGCATGAGAAGGATCAGTACCTATGTATATGGTACCAATTTATTAACCTGGACCAATTACCGCGGTTATGATCCTGAGTTTAGCACCAACAACCCTTTAACCCCGGGTGATGACGTTGGTAAATATCCAAGAAGAAGAGAGTTTGGTTTAGGTATCAATGTTAATTTCTAATAAGATGATGATGAAAAAGATAATCGCGATGTCTGCTTTAGGCGCAGCGTTGTTACTGGGTGGCTGTAAAAAGTTTTTAGATGAAAGACCTTTCAATCAGGTACCCTTAGCGGATTTTTATAAAAACAGATATGATGTGGAAGCTGCAGTTGCAGGGATGTATTCTGGCTTTCAGCAGGAAATGGTGGGCAAGGACCAGTACACAGAAAAATATATGTATTGGGGAGAATACCGTTCTGACAATTTCGACAGGTTTCTGATCTATACTAAAGATTTTGTGGATGAGGTGGTGCTGAATAGTTTAACGCCTACCAATCAATTTTCGGATTGGACCGGGCTATATTCAGTCATCGGCAGAGCCAATAATAATATTAAATATATTCCGCTGACCGCAAATCTGGACCCACTGCTTACGCCAGCGATGGTGAACAGCTACCTTTCCCAAACTTATGCCATGCGTGCCATGAGTTATTTTTACCTGGTTAGGGTTTGGGGCGATGCAGTGATCAGACTGGAACCTTTTGAAAGTCTGGATGCTGTTTCCGAAGAACCCCGGGTTGCTAAAGATAGGGTGATCAATGAAGTGATCATTCCTGATCTCCAGAAAGCCTATGACCTGGTCAAAAAAGGCGACAAACCTGTAGTGTTCAATATTGGTGAAGCAGCGATCTGCGCTACTATGGCTGATGTGTACATGTGGAAGAAAGATTATCCAAATGCCATCAAATGGATCAAACTTTTATTTGCAGCTAAAGGGCCTACCGGAGCAGTATATACTGGCGCCAGTGAGTTGAATTTACAGCCTTCTGCGACATGGAAAAATATATTTACCGCACCTGCAAGCAGCATGGAATCCATCTGGAGCATCCACTGGGATTACCAGAAAAACGGCTGTGCCTGTATGCAGACCTCCTGGACTTCTAATAACAAACAGATTTCTATTGATGAGGGCATTTATGCCACCTGGTTTCAGCCACAAGTATCAGCCACAACCAGAACTACAGATATCAGACCAAGACAGACAGCAGATGTATTTTTTGGAGGGACGAAACCAAACAGGGATCGTTTTGTGAAATGGTACCCAACGGCTGCCAATCCTATTGCTGCAGATCCATGGCCAGCCAGCAACCAATTGCTGCCAGTTTATCTGACCATGTATCGCCTGAGTGATATTTATCTATTGTATGCGGAAGCACTGAATGCAACTGGTGATTTACCAAATGCGTTAAAATACTTAAATTATGTTCGTAAGCGTGCAGTGGTTCCGGAGTACCTGTCTACAGATCCTTTAGTATCCAATCAGGTGGCAATGGAGAATGCCATCCTGAACGAAAGACAGCTTGAGTTATTTGGCGAAGGTAAAAGATGGTTCGACCTGGTTCGTACCAATCATGTCAAAACAGTGATGGATCCGATTCTTAAGCGAAGACAAACGGCTGCCGGAAATATAGATGCCCCAGGGTTTTTGAATCCTGAAAATAAAGTCTACTGGCCATTGCATAGAAATGTGCTGAACTCTAATTCTAAATTAAACCAAAATCCTGGTTACACCGATTAATCAACAGACAATGAATAAGATCAATAGATTACTGAAAAGGTACGCCTTCTTATTGCTGCTTCCATTAACAGGATGCACGTTGTTCGATATGGAACTACAAAAGAAATATGATTATAATCCTCAAACACTGGATCCGAACATTCATATCTCGGCTAGGAAGTTCTTAGAAGACCGTTCTTATGAAAGTCCGACTAACCTGAACGATACGGTTTTTAAATGGATGAGAAAGGGTTTGGAATATGCAGAGATCGACCTTGCCGCTTATGAAAAACAGGGCATGACTTTCATGTTTCTTCACAATGATGCCATCCGTGTTTGGGATGCCAAAACGAATAAGGTGACTGGAGGAATGTGGTTTAATTTTCCTATTATCACTTTGGTTCCAGGTACAGAGTCGATTGCAACAAGTCGGCCAGCCACAAAATGGTCAGATTATCCTAAGGCTGATGTGAAGAATTATTTTCTATACCTGATGCTGCAAGGGACTTATAATTTCAATAACCTTCGTTTAACACCTGTGGATGCACAAACCATGCTGCCTCCGGGAACATTGGCTACCAAATCTTCTTTGCTGGGTCTTGTGAACGGAGCAAAAGGATTTGATCAGGAGGGTAAGATGAGTTTATCCATTCTGAACAACGATGACCTTGCGCCATTGGTGATCAATAAATTAACGAGAAACAGATCCGGTGGTTATGTGACCACAAATGCCATTGTTCATGTATATGGCGCCACAGTTTTCCCTTACCGACCAGAATAAAATTTATGAGAAGCCTAACTTTAGTCCTTTTTTGCACGATCCTGTTTAATAATGTATTCGCACAGCAAAGTCAGCGTTTAACCCAAAACTGGGAATTTCTGAAAGGAGATCTTGGTGGTATTTATGAAGCCATCAGGCCGGTGAAAGCCGGAAATCCTGAAAGTGTCCCGGTATGGGAGCCAGTCCTTCTTCCGCATTGTTTCAATGCGAAGGATGCCGTTACTCCCGATCTAAACTATTACCAGGGGCCGGGTTGGTACCGGACGCAGCTGACGATCAGCAATCCTTATAAAAATGGGCGCACACTCCTTCATTTTGAAGGGGCGGGGCAGAAGACTAAAGTTTATATCTATGATGTTTTAGTAGCCGAGCATGTTGGCGGTTACGATGAATGGACGGCCGATATCACCGATGCGGTAGCGGCTTTCCGTAAAAACCCTTTATTTGAAAAACAGTTTAAAGGAAAGATCCCGGTAGAAATCCGCTCGGACAACTCCCGGGATCTTGAAATGATCCCTTCGGATCTTTCAGATTTTAATGTATATGGCGGTTTGTACCGTTACCTGAACCTTGTTTATGTTCCTCAGGTATCCGCAGAAAAGGTTTTTGCTGAGGCAAGTGTGGATGCAAAAGGTAGTTTGGGCCAACTGAAGATCAGTTCCCGATTGCTAAATCCTGATGGAATAGATACGATATTAGTGAAATTCCAGGTTAAAGATCCTCAGGGGAAATTAGTGGTTTCTTTTAATAAACGATGGAAGGCATTTTATGGTAAAAAAGAGCTTTGGGAAACTTCGCTGAAGAAACCACAATTATGGTCTACGGAGCATCCAAATCTGTATACTGTAGAAATGAGCATTACTGCGAATGGACTGACCTCAGTTCATTCCGAAAAAATAGGATTCAGAAACTTTGAGTTTGTTAAAAAAGGGCCTTTTATGCTGAATGGCAAAAGGCTTTTATTAAGAGGTACGCACCGTCATGAAGACCATGCGGGTGTTGCCGCGGCCATGACAGAAGATCAGATCCGTGAGGAAATGGTGCTGATGAAAAGCATGGGCGTTAATTTTATCCGCCTCGGTCATTACCAGCAATCCAGAATTGTACTGGATTTATGTGACAGTTTAGGGATTCTAGTATGGGAAGAGATTCCTTGGTGTCGTGGCGGTTTAGGTGGCGAAAGCTATAAAAAACAGGCACGTACCATGCTCCGCAATATGGTGGAGCAGCATTATAACCACCCTTCGATTATCATCTGGGGAATGGGGAATGAAAATGACTGGCCGGGAGATTTCTCGGAGTTTGATCAGCATAAGATCAGGGAGTTCATGAAAGAACTGAACGACCTTTCACACGTACTGGATCCTTCCAGAAAAACAGCGATCAGAAGATGTGATTTCTGTAAAGACATTGTAGATGTTTACTCGCCTTCGATCTGGGCAGGTTGGTATCGTGGGATTTACACAGAATATAAAGAAGTATCTAATCAGGAATTTGATAAAGTAGATAACTTCCTTCATGTGGAATGGGGAGGGGATAGCCATGCAGGTCGACATTCGGAAAGTCCGGATAATGCTTTGAGTTTGGTGACTAAAGGTAAGGGTGCCGATGAGCGTGCAGGTGATGCCTCGTTATTTGGCGGCAGTGCCCGTGTTTCTAAAGATGGCGACTGGAGCGAAAGTTATATTGTAAACCTGATCGACTGGCATTTGAAAGAGCAGGAAACCATGCCTTGGCTGACTGGTACTGCCTACTGGCCATTTAAAGATTTTTCTACGCCTGTTCGTCCGGATAATCCCGTTCCTTATATGAACCAAAAGGGGGTAGTTGAGCGTGATTTCACTAAAAAAGAATCGTTTTATGTGTTCCAGTCGTACTGGACAACAGCGCCGATGATTCATATTTATGGCCATTCCTGGCCAGTAAGATGGGGTGATGCTGCAGAAGAGAAAATGGTGAAAGTATATGCAAACCTGGATGAGGTGGAACTCTTCCTGAACGGTAAAAGCATAGGCAAGAGAAAAAGAAATAGCCAGGACTTTCCTGCTGCTGGGTTGAGGTGGATGGTCACCTTTAAGGAAGGCCAGAATACGATAAAGGCGGTTGGTAAGAAAGATGGAAAGGTGTTTACAGATGAAATCACACAAGAATATCAAACGGCAAAATGGGATAAGCCCGTAAAAATGATACTGGAAAAGGTCTCTGAAAAGGATGGGGTAGCGACGATTCGGGTTAAAGTGTTAGACAAGAACAATATCTTGTGTTTGGATGCGCAAAACTATGTCAGCTTTGGCATCACCGGCGACGGTACTTTGATCGATGATTTGGGGACTGCCCGCGGCTCCAGAAAAGTACAGCTTGGAAACGGCCGTGCAGCGATCAGCATCAAAATGAATAAAGGAAAGAGTGTAGCGAGCGTAAAGGCTGATGGATTGCCTTCCGCATTTGTGGAAATAAACGAATAGAACATGAAGAAACTGTATGTATGCTTAGGAGCCCTGTCCATTTCGATAAATGCCATTGCACAGCAGCCTTTAAAATTATGGTATGACCACCCAGCTAAAGTTTGGGAGGAAGCCCTGCCACTCGGAAACGGGAAGACAGGTGCTATGGTGTATGGTCGTGTAAATCGGGAAAGAATCCCTTTAAATGATAATACATTGTGGTCTGGCTATCCGGATCCCGGAAATAATCCGGCAGGGCCGAAAGTATTGCCAGAGGTACGTAAAGCAATAGAAGAAGGTAAATATGAGGAAGCCACGCAACTATGGCGCAAAATGCAGGGGCCTTATTCCGCCAGGTATCTTCCTTTAGGAGATTTGTATCTGCAGTTTAATCAAAAAGATAGTATTCCTACTCAATACAACAGAGCGCTGAGTCTGGACAATGCCATTGCTACCGTGAAATATTCATTGAATGGTGTGGACTATAAAAGAGAAGTTTTTACCAGTTTTCCTGGGAAGGTATTAATGATGCGTATTACGGCAAGTAAGCCGGGCTCCATCAGTTTCAATACCGGCTTGATCAGTAAACTGCGTTTTAAGACTGCGGCGACAGGTGATCAGGAGTTGATCTTGAAAGGGAAGGCGCCAAAGTTTGTCGCAAACAGGGATTACGAGCCGAAGCAGGTGGAATACGATGAGAAAGAAGGGATGACTTTTGAGATCCGCATGAGGATCAAAAATGAGGAGGGAACCTTAAAAGCAGCTGGAGATCAATTGGTCGTTCAAAATGCAAATGCGGTGACAATTTATTTAACGGAAGCCACCAGTTTTAACGGTTTTGATCAATCTCCGGGACTTGCTGGTAAAGATCCTGCGATAGCCAGTCTGGCCGCTATGAATGGGGTTTTTGGACAAAGCTATGCCGTATTGAAAGCACAGCATATTAAAGATTATCAGCAGCTTTTTAACCGCGTGAAATTTGAACTGAAAGGCAATGCACTTGCTGAAAAGCTAAGTACAGACGAACGTCTAAAACAATATGCAAGTACTAAAAATGACCAGGGCCTGCAGGCTTTATATTACCAGTTTGGACGTTATCTGATGATTGCCTGTTCCCGTCCAGGATCCCGTCCATCGAACCTTCAGGGGATTTGGAACGACCATGTGCAACCGCCATGGGGGAGTAATTACACCACCAATATCAATACGGAAATGAATTACTGGCTGGCAGAAAATGCCAACCTTTCGGAATGCCACCAGCCATTGTTCGACTTTATGAAGGAATTGGCAGTGAATGGGGCAAAAACCGCGAAAGTAAATTACAATATAGACAAAGGATGGGTAGCCCATCACAATTCTGACCTTTGGGCAAAAACATCTCCTCCGGGAGGTTACGACTGGGATCCTAAAGGGGCACCAAGATGGACGGCATGGCCGATGAGCGGCGCCTGGTTCAGTACACATTTGTTCGAACATTACCAGTTTACCGGCGACAAGGTGTTTTTAAGCAAAACTGCTTATCCTTTGATGAAGGGCGCTGCGGAGTT
The DNA here is from genome assembly GCF_001412655.1 of Pedobacter sp. PACM 27299. NCBI lineage: Bacteria > Pseudomonadati > Bacteroidota > Sphingobacteriia > Sphingobacteriales > Sphingobacteriaceae > Pedobacter > Pedobacter sp. PACM 27299. The sequence continues at coordinate 1,713,657 of NZ_CP012996.1, forward strand.
TATGCTGCAATGGCTGATCAAAGATGATCAGAGTGGTTACCTGGTGACCAGTCCATCTACTTCGCCAGAAAATACAGTTAAAATTCAAGGTAAAGAATACCAGCTTTCGAAAGCTTCAACTATGGATATGTCGATCCTCAGGGAGTTATTTACGGACATCATCCGTACTACTGAGGCCTTAAATATAGATGCGCCTTTCAGAAATGAATTGATCCATGCGCGTGAAAAGTTATATCCTTTCCATATCGGGCAATACGGTCAGGTGCAGGAATGGTTTCAGGATTGGGATGATCCAAAAGATCAGCACCGTCACATTTCTCATCTGTTCAGCCTGTTTCCTGGCAACCAGATTTCTGTTTTTGAAACACCTGACTTGGCCGCTGCAGCAAAACAAAGTCTGGTCTTTAGAGGTGATGTGAGCACAGGATGGTCTATGGCCTGGAAAATCAACTGGTGGGCAAGACTGCAGGATGGCAATCATGCCTACAAAATACTCGAAGATGCTTTTACTTATATCGATCCGACACTTACTAAAGCACAGATGAGTGGAGGAGGAACCTATCCGAACCTTTTTGATGCACATCCTCCTTTCCAGATTGATGGAAATTTTGGGGCAACTGCAGGGATTACTGAAATGCTATTGCAGAGTCAGGATGGGATGATCAGTTTATTGCCGGCATTGCCGGATGCCTGGTCTTCCGGCAGTATTCAGGGGATCAAAGCCAGAGGGAATTTTGTGATTGGGATGAACTGGAAAGATGGAAAGTTAAGCGAGGCAACGATCAGGTCTGAAAATGGAGGAAATTGCCGGTTAAGGACTTTACAGCCGGTGAGAATTGTAGCGGTAGATGCTGCTGGTACTCCTTTAAGTGGTGCTAAGACCTTAAATGTGAGGCCTGCAACCGGAGAAAATACGAACCTATTAACGAAAAAACCTTACGTACCTGCTCATAAGAATGTTTCAAAGGCAGTGTTGAAAAAATTAGCAATCACTGAGGGCTACGTTTTTGATTTTCAGACTGAAAAAAATAAGATTTACAAAGTATACACCCTATAAAACAGTTAAAGATTATGTTTAAAAGCATTTTGATTTGTACTGCATTTTTACTGAGTTGTCTTTGTTTAAATGCACAAACTATCGCCTGGGAATTGGTTGCTCCAGGTGTTTGGAAAGGGACGGTTGGCCGTCCTGAAAGTTATAATTTATTGACGGCTTCTGGCGTCAAACCTTATGCCGCCGGTTTGGCGCAAATGGGCTCAGCAGCATTCCCTATGGTGCAGCAGCAGGTAGTAGCCCAGTTAAAAGATGGTAAAACGTATTTAAGTTTCCCCCTGAAAAAGGAGGAGCAGCTGTTTGGTTTCGGTTTGAACTTTCAAACTGTTCATCAGCGAGGAAAGATTCTTGAGTTGCATGTGGATCATTTTGCTGGGAAAGATAATGGCCGGACGCATTCGCCAACCCCTTTTTATGTGTCTTCAGATGGTTATGGGGTTTTTGTAAATTCTGCCCGTTACCTGAAAGTTTATGCAGGAACCGGGGTTCGGAGAGACAGTGAAAATGCGCCTCCTGCCAAAGACCGGAATACCGATAAAAGCTGGGCTTCCCGCCCGTATTCCGATGCGGTAGAGTTTCTGGTGCCTGCAGAAGGTGTGGAGTTTTATGTATTTGCAGGCCCGACACCATTAAAAGCAGTGAGCCGGTACAATTTATTTAATGGCGGCGGTCCTTTACCTCCGCGCTGGGGATTGGGCTTTACACAGCGTGTGAAAACACTTTTTACCGCTGAAGAGGTAGAAAAGGAAGCCGATACTTTTGCCGAAAAAGGCTTCCCTTTAGATTTTATTGGCTTAGAGCCAGGCTGGCAAAGTAAATCTTATCCTTGTTCATTTGAATGGGATAAGGGCAGATTTCCTAATCCTGCTGGATTTGTGGGCGATATGCTCAAAAAAGGAATCAGATTGAATTTATGGACCAATCCTTACGTTTCACCGGAATCTCCGATTTATAAAGCAATCAAGCCTTTTACTGCAGACCATACCGTTTGGTTAGGTGCAATACCTGACCTGACGATGCCAGAGGCACAGCAACTGTTGTTTGGTCAGTTGAAAAAGGATCAGGTGGCTATTGGTGTCAGCGGTTATAAATTTGATGAAGTGGATGGTTACGACCATTATTTATGGCCGGATGTGACCACATTTCCCTCTGGGAAATCTGCAGAGCAAATGCGCCAGACTTATGGTTTGCTGACTCAGCGTTACAGCACCGACCTTTTCCGTGAGCGCAATCAGCGTACTTATGGCCTGGTTCGTGGTTCCAACGGTGGCGGAACTTCTTTTCCTTATGTGATTTATAATGATTATTACAACCATGAAGACTTTATCACCGCTTTAATCAATAGCAGTTTTGCCGGGGTGTTGTGGACGCCAGAAGTAAGGGCTTCTAAAACTGCTGAAGAATGGCTGCGTAGAATGCAGTCTGTCGTGTTCTCGCCAATGGCGATGATCAATGCCTGGTCTAGCGGTACAAAACCATGGTCTTACCCGGAAGTAGAAAAACAGGTAAAAGACATGGCAATTTTACGCATGCAAATGATGCCTTACTGGTATAGTGAGTTTGCGAAATATCATTTTCAAGGGATTCCCCCTTTCCGTGCAATGAACCTGGAACCTGGTTTTAACTCCAGAATTGATAAAGAAGTGAGAAATACGGATTTGGAAGAAAACCCTTATGTAGATGCGGTAGCTAAAGAAGTAAAAGATCAATACATGGCAGGGGAGTACTTATTGGTGGCTCCAATGTTTGCCGGAAAAACAACACGTACTGTGATCCTTCCGCGTGGAAAGTGGTTTGATTTCTATACTGGGGATTTCGTGGGTGATGGTACGGTCATTACCGTTACACCAGGATTAGACCGCATTCCCGTATATGTGAAAGATGGTGGGATTATTCCAATGGGCCCCGGTTTGATGCATGCCCCGAAACCTATGGATAAGATTAATCTGGAGATCAGGTATTATGGTTCGAAACCAGGTACGTATCAGTTGTACGATGATGATGGGGAGAGTTTTGATTATGAAAAAGGTGCTTATAGCTTCCGTGAGATTAAAATGGAACGTGGAAAAGATGGGAAATTGAAAAGTTCTATCAGCAGCGCTGTGAAAGGGAAACCGAATACACTGAATAAGATCAGTTTTAAAGCAATGACAAAGTAAAACACTGAATATGAATAAAGGAATCCTGAGGGTTTGTATGGGAGTTTTTCTACTGGTTGGCCTGCAAAGGCCAGCCATTGGAAAGGCATTGAATGAGGACGAAGCGAGGCCACAGGCTGATGAAGCGAAGCTGAAAGCTGACAATAGCAGGTTACAGCCTGAGGAAATGATAGTACGTACAGACGAAATCAGGAAGCAGGTAGAACTGACTTTAAAAAAGCAGGTGTTGGCTAAGGCAAAATGGGCGATGCAGCAAAAACCAGTCACTGTAACGGCAGCAAGGTCCACAAGAAGTGCTGGCGGTACACATGATTTCTTTTCCGAAGGAGATTACTGGTGGCCGGATCCTCAAAATCCGGATGGTCCTTATATACAAAGAGATGGGATGACTAATCCTGAAAACTTTGTGGCGCATCGTTTAGCGATGATCCGCTTTAGTGAAATTATCGGCGCATTGGCTTCGGCTTATCGCCTCACAGGAGAAGAAAAATATGCTAAACAGGCGATGCTGCATTTGAAAGCCTGGTTTATCAATGAAGGTACGCTCATGAATCCTCACCTGAAATTCGCGCAGGCGATAAAAGGTCGATTTACTGGTCGTGGGATCGGCATTATCGACACCATTCAGTTGATGGAAGTTGCGCAGGGGGTAATGGTCATGTCTGCTGATTTGGATAAAACGCTACTGCAAGGGGTAAAGGGCTGGTTTTCTGAGTATCTGGAATGGCTGATGACGCATCCTTATGGTAAAGATGAGATGAAAGCAGAGAATAACCATGGTACTTGTTTTACGATGCAGGTGGCTTCTTTTGCTAAACTTACTGGAAATGGGGAGCTGATGAAGTTTTGCAGCGATCGCTATAAAACTGTGCTGCTTCCTAATCAGATGGCTGCAGACGGCAGTTTTCCAAGAGAATTGTCGCGCACAAAACCTTACGGTTATTCGGTTTTTAACCTGGATGCCATGACTACACTTTGCCAGATTCTTTCAACGCCTCAGGATAACCTCTGGACTTTTGAAACCGCAGATGGCAGGTCTATCAAAAAAGGAGTAGCGTATTTCTATCCTTTTGTAAAAGATAAAAGTAAGTGGCCTTTAAAACCGGATGTCATGTATTGGGAATACTGGCCGGTAGCCCAGCCTTTCCTAATATTTGCGGCAGATGCTTTTCAGCAGGAAGAATGGCTGAAAACCTGGCAGCAGCTGGATCATCAACCAAAAGTGGAAGAGGTGATTCGCAATCTGCCAGTTAGAAATCCGCTGATCTGGCTGTAATGTGTATCAGAAATTAACAGGGCCTGCGACTTTATTGCAAGGGAGCAGCAGGAAGTTTTAGCGCTGATTTTAATGACTAAGAGGTGGGTTTAATGATAAAGAGGTGTTTTTACTGATAAATGAAATGATGTTAAATGAGAATGAATTGTAAGTCGGCTTTTTTATTATTGTCCTTATCGTTGAGCGCGGGTTATAGCTATAGCCAGGTGGCCGGTGATGAAGATAAAGACATGTTTAACCAGGCGAAAGCGCGTGATGAGCGGGCAATTGAAGCCGCTAAAAATGGCTGGTGGACGGCTTCAATGAAAAATCATGAGGAGCGGATTCAATGGTGGAGGGATGCGAAGTTTGGCATGTTCATCCATTGGGGGCTCTATTCTATTCCTGAGGGAGAATGGAAAGGGAAAATTGTAGATGGTTATGCAGAACATTTGATGCGTAAAGAAAAGATCAGCAGGGCTGCTTATCTGGATCTTGCTCATCAATTCAATCCTTTGAAATTTAACGCAGAGGAATGGATTATGGATGCGAAAAAGGCCGGCATGAATTATTTCATAGTTACCGCGAAACACCATGATGGTTTTGCCATGTTTGATTCTAAAGTTTCGGATTTTGATGTGATAGATCAGACGCCCTTTAAGCGGGATCCGATGGCAGAATTGGCTGCTGCAGCTAAGAAACATGGCATGAAGTTCGGCTTTTACTACTCTCATGCTTTTGATTGGGAAGATCCTAATGCCCCTGGCAACGATTGGGAGTATAAAAATCCAGGAGGTGATCAATTGATCGGTGGTGCAAACTGGTTTGACAACCATCCGGAATGGTTGCCTAAAGCACAGAAATATGTAAATGAGAAGGCAATTCCTCAGATTAAGGAATTGATCAATACCTATCATCCAGATATTTTATGGTTTGATACGCCACATAAATTACCATTTTCCGAAAACCTGAGGATATTGCAGGCGATTCGGGAAACTGATCCTAATATTGTAGTAAATGGCCGTTTGGCGAGAAGTGCTACTGGAAATTTTGGTGATTATCTAAATACAGGAGATCGTCCGGCAGAATTTCGTACTGTAGCCGGAGATTGGGAGGCGATTCCTACCACAAATGAATCTTACGGTTATTCAAAACATGACCACAGTCATAAGCCGGCTAGTTTTTTTATTCGCCTGCTGGCAAATGCAAGCTCACGCGGCGGTAATTTATTGATGAATATTGGCCCTAAAGGCGATGGAAGTTTCGACCAGAAAGACCAGCGCATTTTAGATAGTATCGGCCCCTGGCTACATAAAAACTCGGTTTCGATTTTTGGAACCCAGCGTTCTGGCTTGCCAATCCCGGCATGGGGGGTAAGCACACAAAAAGACAGGCAGGTTTATTTGCACGTTTTTGAATGGCCAAAAGATGGGAAATTATTGCTGGCAGGATTAAAAACGGATGTTAAACTGGCTTATCTATTGAATGATCCGGCAAAAAAGAAATTAGGAGTAAAGCGTTTAAGTCCGGTAGATCTGAGTATTTCTGTCCCTGAACAAAGTCCGGATGCTGTGGACGCGGTAGTGGTATTGGAACTGAACGCGCCTTTAGCAGTAGACACACTGCGACTGCTGGCAGATAAAGATTTGACGAACAGGCTGCTTTCTTTTGATGCTGCATTGCATGGAAAAGGTTTTGGCTTTGGGGATGGAAAGACCAACCGCTATTTCGTAGATGGCTTAAAAGAGAAAGGACAGTATTTCTCCTGGGATGTTAAAACCCTGGCCCCTGCAAGGTATAAGGTGTTGGTGAAATATCTTGGAGGAGTAGATCCGAAAGGGACTTATCGCATTCAGCTGGGTGCTATGAATCAAGAAATGCCTGCCTTTGTGCAGAAATCAGGTGTAGTAACCCAGGAAATAGGACAGGTATCTCTGAGTAAAGGACAGTGTCAGTTAAAACTTAGTGCAGAAAATGCACACGGGATGGAGCTGATGAAACTCCTGGAAGTCCAGTTAATTCCTATAGCGCTTTAGTGTCCTGTAACTCTTTAATAGTTGGTTTTTTAAAATAAGTAATTACCCATATAATATTTAGAATAATGAAAAGATACCTCTTTACTGTACTAGCCCTTTCTTTGCTGCATACCAGTACTTTTGCCCAGAAACCGAACGTTAAAAAGGCGTTTAAGCTGGCTGCTAAACAAACAGAGTTCATGTTGAAGGAGGTGGAACAGGCAAAGCTGCATTCCAAGAATCCAGCATTAGTTTCGCCAAGGACTATCGAAGATGGAAAGCTGAAATTGGTGGCTTCAAGAGACTGGACGAGTGGCTTTTTTCCTGGTGTGCTTTGGTTTTTATATGAATACAACCATCAGCAGCCCTGGATGAAAGAAGCCAGGAAGTTTTCTGCAGCTATTGAAAAGGAAAAGCTGAATGGCACTACGCATGATATGGGCTTTAAAGTGTATTGCAGTATTGGTACGGGCTATCGCATTACGAAAGATGCCCATTACAAAGAAGTGATTCTGGAGTCGGCAAAAAAACTGGCCACTCGCTTTAACCCTAAAACAGGGGTGATTTTATCCTGGGATCATAGCCGGGATAAATGGGTGAATCCAGTGATTATCGACAATATGATGAACCTGGAGCTGTTGTTTGAAGCGACTAGATTAAGTGGTGATTCTTCTTTTTATAAGATTGCGCTGAGCCATGCCAATGTAACCATGAAAAATCATTTCCGACCGGATTACAGCTCATATCATGTGATTGATTATGATCCTCAAACTGGTGCGGTATTGAAAAAACAAACCCATCAGGGCTATAGCCATGAATCTGCATGGTCCAGGGGACAGGGATGGGCATTATACGGATATGCCATGTGTTATAGATTCACTAAAAATCCTGTTTATTTGAAACAAGCAGAAAATATCGCCGCATATATCCTGAATCATCCAAATATGCCAAAAGACCTGGTTCCTTACTGGGATTTTAATGCGCCAAATATTCCTAATGAACCAAGAGACGTATCCGCCGCTGCGGTGATCGCTTCAGCATTATATGAACTGAGTAATTATAGTCAGCAAAAGACACTTTATATAGAAAAAGCGAATGTGATGATGAACAGTATGGCCAATAAATATACAGCTCCGCTGGGTACTAATAAAGGCTTTATCCTGATCAGCAGCACCGGCTCTAAACCTTCAAACTCTGAGGTGGATGTGCCGCTTTCTTATGCAGACTACTACTATTTGGAAGCTTTATTAAGGGCAGATCAGTTGAAGTAAGCGCTTGTTGGCCTCAGCGGTTTTCGCTTTGGCTATAAGGTCCGCATATGAAATGCCGGATATTTTTATTCCATAACTGGACAATAACAAGAATCAATTAAACATTAACCATATATAAACTTTATGAAAAAGAATCAATTAATGATTGCTGCATTGATGAGTGGGGGTTTGTTATTGTCCAGTTGTGAAAAGGAAGGATCAGCAGAGGCGGTTCTTAGTCCGAATCCAAAAACTAAAGATGTGGTGACGACGACTGATGATCCTGTTGCTGCTTCGGTACTGTTTAACGGTGATGCGAGTAATGGCGCCGATAATCTCTGGAAAGCCATCAATATTGAGGGAACGGGGGCATTATCTACGGTGACAGATGAAACGGGTGTATTGACCTGGAAATTTTTGAAACCACTGGGGAGCCACCGCACCGAGGTACGTGGGGCCAAGAATTTTCAGTCAGCCGAAGGTGATGAGATTTATATTGGATTTACCAGTAAATTGCTCATCCCTTCTAATCTAAAAACGGAGGCAATTTTCCAATGGAAATCTTATCCAACCGATGGCTCCCTGCAAAATCATCCTTTGATGCTGAGAACAAAATCAGGGAAATTGGAATTGCAGCATTTTGACGATAACCATGTGGCTACAGTGCCATGGTCGATTAATTTGCCGGTGAGTACCTGGATGAGTTTTGTGATTCGTATGAAAGTTTCCCGTAATCCAGCTATCGGATTTGTTGAATTCTGGTATAACGGAGTGAAACAAACATTGTCGAATGGCACACAGCGACTGATGTGCAGGACGCTTGATGTGCAGGATTGTGATCCTAAATGGGGCGTATATGGTGGAGATGAAGCGGCGGTAACGCATTATGTGAAAAAGATCAGAATCGGGACTACTTATGCCGATGTCGCGCAATAATTGAGGTTTTTACGGATGTTAGGCCGAAAGCAATGGACGTTTGGTGAATTGGAATAAAGGCTGGGCTGGAATAACGCGAAGGGCTGGAAAAAGGACATCCAATAGAATGATGGCCTATAGCATGGAAGGGGAGCACTCAGGGTAATATTGCTGAAACATCAGCCAATTACAGAGTGTTCCCCTTGCTAAATATGCAGTACATTAGGACACCTAACCAATATAACCATGATGCGTAAAATATCATTATCACTAATCATAACACTATCTTTTTTTATTCAGTTTGCCCATGGCCAGCGCGCGCTTACCAAAGATGAGCGGATGGCCTGGTGGCGTGAAGCCAAGTTTGGCATGTTCATCCATTGGGGTGTTTATGCGCAGTTTGCTGGCGTATATAAAGGACATGAACAGCTTCGCGGTGGCGCAGAATGGATCATGAACCGCTCTAAGATTCCAGTTGCAGAATATCAGGAAATGGCTAAAAGCTTCAATCCGACGAAGTATGATGCTGATGCATGGGTGAAAATGGCCAAGGATGCGGGAATGAAATACCTGATCATTACGGCGAAACACCACGATGGTTTCGCTTTATTCAACTCTAAAGCCAGTAAATGGGACATCACCGATGCCACTCCTTATGGTAAAGATCTGTTGAAACCTTTGGCAGAAGCCTGTAAGAAATATGGACTGAAACTAGGTTTTTATTATTCTCAGGCACAGGATTGGAATAATCCCGGTGGATCAGCTGCACGAAAAGAAATGAGAGAAGGCTGGGCGAACCCGGATTCAACAAAGATTGACGCTTATACGCTGGCCAATAAAGGACATTGGGATCCTGCGCAGCAGACCAAAACTTTCGACCAGTATATCGATGAGGTAGCTGTCCCACAAGTAAAAGAATTGATGACCAATTACGGTGATATCGCCGTGCTTTGGTGGGATACGCCAACAAATATGACGGATGAAGCCGCTTTAAAACTTCAAAATGCGCTAAAAACACAGCCTCAAATCATTACCAATGATCGTTTAAAAAGACCTAATTTCCCTGGGGACACTAAAACTCCAGAGCAAAAAATCCCTAATCAGGCAGAACTGGATGGGATGGACTGGGAAACCTGCATGACCATGAATGGTACCTGGGGATTCCGTACGGCTGATCATAAATGGAAATCAAGTGAAACATTGATCCGTAATTTAGTAGATATCGCTTCTAAAGGTGGAAACTACCTGCTGAATGTGGGTCCGAAACCAGATGGTACTTTTCCAGAAGAAAGTGTACAAAGGCTGAGCGATATTGGAAAATGGATGAAGGTAAATAGTGAAGCGATTTATGGCACAAAAGCCAGCCCTCTAGCCCCATTGGATTGGGGACGCTGCACAAGAAAAGAAACTAAAAAAGGAACTGTCCTTTATTTATCTGTGTTCAACTGGCCTAAAGATGGCGTTCTGGTTGTTCCGGGCTTGAAAAATAAGGTGTTATCGGCATCGCTTTTAGCGAAAAAGAGCAAGCTGAGCACGCAAAGAAAAGGAGATGATCTGTTGATTACAGTACCTCAGAATGCTCCTGATGCAGTGGCATCCGTGATCCGTCTGGAGCTGGAAGGTACTGTTGAGCACCATGTCACTAATCAGCCTAAAAAAGAAATGAAAACTGGTGCATTAGATTAATCAAATGAAAACGATACTTTTTACTGTGGTGCTGCTATGGATTGCTGCTATTGGGCAGGCAAAAGATTACCGAATTCGCTCTGCTAAGGAATTGGAAGCCTTGGTTTTAGTGCCTGGAGATCGGGTGATACTGGAAGCAGGTGAATGGAAAGATCAGAAAATTGTATTTAAAGGCAATGGGAGCAAATCGCGTCCCATTGTTTTATTGGCTGCAAATCCAGGTAAAACGGTTTTGACCGGGAGTTCCTCACTGGAGATCGATGGAACCTGGCTGCTGGTAGATGGATTGTCTTTTAGCAATGGTTTTTTACAGGCTGGGGATGTGATTAATTTTTCTGAAAGCTCCTCTTTTTGCAGGTTAACAAATACCGCGGTGGTCGATTATAACCATCCGGATGAAAAAGTAGATTACAGATGGGTTTCTTTAAGAGGAGCCCATAATCGGGTAGACCATTGTTTTTTTAAAGGGAAACGCCATCAAGGGGTGACGCTGGTAGTCTGGCTTTCAGAGAAACCAAATTACCACCAGATCGATCATAATTATTTTGGGTCACGTCCGGAATTGGGAAGAAATGGCGGCGAAACCATTAGAATAGGAACCAGTACCTGGTCTTTTCATGATTCGTTTACGATAGTAGAAGAAAATATTTTTGAACACTGTAATGGGGAGTTAGAAGCTGTTTCTAATAAATCATGCCGGAATATCATTAGAAATAACCTGTTTTATGAGTGCAAGGCTACGCTGACCTTAAGGCATGGGAACCATTCGGAAGTTTCAGGAAATTTCTTTATTGGCAACGGTAAACCTGGAACCGGTGGGGTTCGCATCATTGGGGAAGATCATTTGGTGCATGACAATTACTTTCAGGATTTAACAGGAACGAGCGTGAGTGCGGCGATTTCTGTGATGGCAGGGCTACCAAATCCGATATTAACAAGCCATTGGCAAGTGAAAAATGCCCTGATCAAGGATAACCTGATTCTCAATTGCAAAGAACCTTTTGCGATAGCTGCGGGCTATAATCCTGGTCGGTATTTACCCGCTTTAAACACAGTTTTTGTAGAGAATATCATTGTGGCAGATCAATCTCCATTAAAATGGTACGATGAAAAGGTGCAGGTTGATTTTAAGGATAACCAGATCTTGAGTCCATCTTATTCAGGAACTCCTGAAAAAGGTTTTACATTGAAAAATGAAGTCCTTAAAAAGATGAATAATGGTTTGTACTTAAAACCAGGGCAGTCGCCATTTGAGCCCTTTTGGGAAAATAGGAAGATCGGACCGGATTGGGCTAAGTTGAATACTTCTTTTCCGGTACTGTAATCCCGATTTCTTATATTTCGAGTCATAAATTGATTCCTATTATTTTTTCTTTAAATATATTTCCTTCAATGAAGCGATCAATTCTTGTTTTTCCTTTACTATGCATGGTTATCGTTGGAAAAGCACAGCAAATATCCCCCTTATGGCTTGATTTTGTAAAGGCTAAACAGCAGGGGACCATAGCTATACTTCCAGATTTTTCTTATGCCGGTTACCATTGGTCGGAAAAAGAGCTTCCTTCATTGGCAGGGAAAAAGGTGTTTAAAGTAGATGATTATGGTGCAGTACCCAATGATGACCTGTTTGATGATGCTGCTATTCAAAAAGCCGTGGATGCCGCGGAGGCCAATCCGGGTGGAGGAATTGTGTTCTTCTCTCCGGGAAAGTACCTGATCGCCCCTGATGGGGATGCTAAAAAGCAGATCCGGATTTCTAAATCTGGGATCATTTTGAAGGGTTCTGGAAGCGGAGCAGGAGGTACTGAGATTTATCAGGCTAACATGCGGATTCATGGGCGTCAGTTTTTGTTTCAGTCTGGAGCAAGTAATGGTAAAAAATTGAGTAGTATCACTGCAGATGCAGGAAGGGAAACTTTTGCAGTACAGGTACAGGATGCCTCGAAATTAAAGTTGGGTCAGGATGTAGTGATCCGACACAAAACGGAAGAATTTACCAGATTGTATTTTGCTCCACTGGATTTAAAACCACAATGGTCGAGATTGTTCGGTGATAAAGGAGGAATGCAAATTTATGAGATCCATACGATCGTAAAAATCAGCGGAAATCAGGTCGTTTTTAAGAACCCAATTCACCTGGATATCAAGCTGGTGAAGAGTGGCAGCTGGGACATAGAAAGTTATCATTCTATTTCGGAATGTGGCATCGAAGACCTGAGATTCTCCAGCAACTGGAAGAATTATCCGGAAGAATTTATCCACCATAAAAATGACATCCATGATTATGCCTATGAAGCTGTCGGGATGGAATATGTGAAGGACAGCTGGATCAGGAATTGTGAGTTCCATGACCTCAATGAAGGTATTTTTATCCGATCAGGTTATCGGATGACCATAGAAAATACCCATTTTAGGGGAAAGAAAGGCCATGCTTCTGTACATGCACGTACGGGATATGGTGTATTGGTAAAGAATTGTACCTTCAACGGAGCGCAGCATCATGGTGCCGGAACCGGTTACAGTGCCGTAGGAACGGTGATTACCAATTGCAGTTTGGGGATTGATCAGAACTTTGATATTCACTCCGGACAACCGTATGCGACGCTCTATGACCATGTAGAGGGCGGTGTATTTTATAATTTAGGCGGTCCTGAACCAGGATATCCGCACCATGGTAAGGAATTGGTGCTTTGGAACTTTAATCATAGATCTGCAAAAGATCAGCATTATGATTTTTGGGACAGCAGCAGAAGAAGGAATTATACGATTGCTTTGCCGATCCTGGTTGGCTTTACTTCCGATAAAGCAGTTACTTTTGCCCATACCGGGATCAATGAATCACAAGGTAAACCCGTACTCCCGGTTTCTTTATTTGAGGCGCAGCTTCAGTGGAGACTAAAAGTGATTGACTTGTCTAAAGCTAAATAGAAAAATGAGAAGAATATTTAAAGTGCTGTTGATATTGTTGGTTTTTATCACTGCTGAGGAAGGGTATGCACAGTCAAAAACACGGATTGTTTGTGTGGGCAATAGCATCACTTTTGGTTCTGGATTAAAAGACAGGGCCAGGGAATCTTATCCTGCACAGCTGCAAACGTTGCTTGGCCCTGATTTTGAAGTTATGAACCTTGGTGTCAGCGGGGCTACGATGCTAAAAAAGGGAAACAAACCTTATTGGAAAACGAAGGAATATCAGCAGGTATTGTCGAGCGCTCCGAACCTGGTTTTTATCAAATTGGGAACGAATGATAGTAAACAAATCAACCGTGCGGAGATGGTTTCTTTTGTCGCGGATTATAAAGATATGGTACATAGTTTTCAGGGATTGGCATCTAAACCGAAGGTGGTTTTACTATTGCCCTTAAAAGCTTTTTCTGAAACGCAGTTTGGCATTTCGAGTGCTTATTTAAAGGATAGTCTGATTCCTATGGTACAAAAAGTGGCTTATGAAGAACGCCTGGAATTACTGGATCTTTATTCTTTATTTGGAGATAAAGAGTCTTTACTGGCAGATAAAGTCCATCCGAATGCTGTAGGCGATGGCTTTATTGCGGAACGCTTAAAGGCTTATGTACTGCAAAAAAATAAACCAGGAAAAGACCTTTCCACTAAGATCAAAGTGCCTTTGAAAAGAAGGTCTTTTTACGGTTATGAGGAACTGGACTTTTCATTTAAAGGGCGTGATGCCCGGATCGTGAGTCCGAAGCAAGTGGCGAAAGGCATGCCATGGGTATGGAGAGCGCGGTTCTTTGGGCATGAGCCGCAAGCAGATATCGCTTTGCTGGAACGTGGTTTCCATATCGTGTATTGCGATGTGGCAGAGTTGTTCGGGAATCAGGAGGCTATTGGCATCTGGAATGACTTTTACCGTTCGCTTCAAAAGATGGGCTTTGCAAAGAAGGCGGTGATGGAAGGGATGAGTAGAGGTGGCGTGTATGTCTATAACTGGGCAGCGGTCAATCCGGATAAAGTGGCTTGTGTGTATGCGGATAACCCGGTGCTGGATTTAAAAAGCTGGCCGGGTGGCAAAGGCACAGGACCAGGCAGTAAGGACAGTTGGGCGATTTTTTTAAAGGATTACGGCTATGCAAATGATGCGGAAGCCGAGGCTTTTAAAGGTAGTCCAATAGATAAAATAGGTGCGATTGTAAAAGGAAAGTATCCGATGTTACATGTTTGCGGGGATATGGATGAGGTGGTGCCGATGACCGAGAACAGCCTTCCCTTTGCGGAGAAGATTAAAGCTGCGGGTGGTGAGATTCAGCTGATCCATAAGCCTGAAGGCAAACATCATCCGCATAGTCTGCCCAATCCGCAACCTATTGTTGATTTTATTCTGAAAGCTACCGGATATTGATTCCGGCTGCTTTAGCTTGTGCGAGGAATAAAGATGCTGGCTGCAGGTTTTTTTGATTCTGACCTTCCCATTCTCCATCAGGTTTTCCTGGTAAACGTCCGGCTACCTTTTTTCCTTTAATACCTATCGCATAGTTTTTACCGGATGCCCATGGATTTTGGACGGCTGCGGATGCTACGGTACAGTTCCAAATCACCTGTGTCACACCCGCCCAGCCATGACCACTGCCCCAGTTTCCACGGTCTTGTACATTAATTTGTCCATCCGTATCGATATTGTCGTATAGCGTTCCGCTTGCCCATCGGTGGTGCGGTCCAATATCGGCATGGGTATTTCTGGATTTACAGTTGTAGAACACGTTAGGACCTGCTGTTTTGGCTCCGGTTACGTAATCATGGCGACCTTCTGTAGTTTCCAGGTTCATGAAGAGATTTTGCTGTCCGTTGTTGTTGAAAGAATATCTTCTGCCACCAGTAATCACTGATTTTGCATCCAGACATTTGGAGTCTTTAACCGTGATGTTTTTTGCACCAGTATTCAGACTAACAGCAGCATAAATGAAAAAACGGGCGGTGATGCCACTTACCCAGCCATTTTCGATATGGTCAAAGTTAATGGCAATGTTCCCATGATCTTCATCAATATCACTCGCATATTCAGATTCAAAAAGTATGTCTTCTACACCAACTTCCTGTAAGCGGCCTTGGTAGCTGTATTTGTAAATTGCTCCGGTGCTGTATTTCTGGTCGATCGCCATCACCACTGGATTGTCAATAAAGACCGTATTCCCAACAATTTTTGTGATTTCTCTTTCATAACTCAGGTTATAATCTTCGGCAGTCCATTGTTTGGTGCCATCTCTGGCTACTATTTGATCCATTTGTATATCCTTGATCCAATTGCTGCTTCCTGGCCTGAAAAGAATGATCTTATCTCCGGTTTTGAAGGCTTTAGCATCCGTTACGTTGAAAGATTTTGCTCCGGTAGGGACATAAGCATTGGTTATATTTACTCTGCTGCCAGGAATTTCTGTGGTTTTTCCGGTACCACTGATTTCCAGTAGGGAGCGGGAACCTTTTCCGGTTGCAATGAGTTTAGTCCCATTGGCTGTATTTCCTGCTCCTTTCAGCACAATGCCGTCGGCTTTGAGGTGTATGGTGCCCGAAATAGGATAAGTTCCTTTAGTTAAGAGAATGGTTCCTCTATGGCCATTTTTATCTGCAGGTTGTTTTGAAAGTTCATCGATTGCTTGCTGAATCATGTTTCCCGCATCGCCTGTGCCGGGATGGAGAGTTTTAACTATTTTAAGTTTAGGGATGGGTTTTAGGCCATGGTGGTAACCGACCAGGCTAAAATCCGGAATTGTATTTCCTTGTTCGTCGGGATGGTAAGTGATGGCTCCGTTTTTACTAATGTTGAGGTACTTCGATTCCCAGGGATTTTTTTTGGTATGGTGGCTATGTCCTGTGATGGCAGGGTCATGCTCCTTGATAAAGGAAAAAAGAAAGGTGCTGGTCAGAACGGCCAGCACACTCCATGTAAATTTGTGTTTCATTTTATGGTCGGTATTGGTTTATGACCATGCAATAGCGTTATAATATTCTAAATTTTAATCGCCCATTTTGGCAGGTTAGTCAAGATATTTGGCAATTCCTCCATAATTTTGACGATTTTAAACTTTCATTCTTTGAATGCGGACGGCGTTTAGAATGGCAAGCAGGGCCACACCTACATCTGCAATTACCGCTTCCCAAAGGTTGGCGACGCCACCTGCACCAAGAATCAATACAATTACTTTTACGCCCATGGCAAGGATAATGTTCTGCCAAACGATATTTCTGGTGAGCTTACCAATCTTAATGGCCGCGACTATTTTGGAAGGCTGATCGTTTTGGATCACAATATCGGCGGTTTCAATGGTCGCATCACTGCCCAGTCCACCCATTGCAATTCCTGCATCTGCCAATGCCACTACTGGTGCATCATTTACGCCGTCTCCAACAAATGCCAGCGTTCTTCCTGTTGATTTAAGGTTTTCTACCTGTGTCACTTTGTTTTCAGGAAGCAGGTCGCCAAAGGCCTGATCGATGCCTAAAAATGCAGCTACTTTATCCACTACACTTTGTTTATCGCCACTGAGCATTACTGTTTTTATATTCAAAGCGTGCAGGTCTGCAATGGCTTGTTTTGCATCTGCTTTGACTTCGTCCGCAATGGTTACATAACCTGCAAATTTCTGGTCAATTGCCACTACCACCACTGAGTCTACGATCGCATCTATATCTTCAGGATAAGCAATGCTGAACTTTTTAAGGAGCTTAGCATTCCCAGCAAGGACTTCTTTGCCATCGATCAGGCCCTTTAAACCGTGTCCGGCGATTTCTTCTACATGGCCGATCTGGTCCTGATTCGGAGCAGCTCCTGCATATTCAGCAATTGCAGCTGCAATTGGGTGTGTAGATTTACTTTCGATCGCCGCGAGCAGCTGAATGAATCCTTTTTCTTCAATACCGGCTACTGTGCTCACTTTCTGCACCTGGAAAACACCTTTAGTCAGCGTGCCGGTTTTGTCCATCACCACGGTATCAATTTTAGTCATGATGTCCAGGAAGTTTGATCCTTTAAACAGGATTCCATTTCTCGAGGCCAGCCCGATTCCTCCAAAATAACCAAGTGGAATAGAGACCACTAAGGCACATGGGCAGCTGATCACTAAAAACACCAATCCACGATAAAACCATTCCTGGAACACGTAATTCGCTACAAAGAAATAGGGAAGGGTGATGAGTAGAACCGCCAGCAGGAATACAATTGGCGTATATACTTTAGCAAATCTGGAGATGAAAAGCTGGGTCTGTGATTTTCTGGCTGTGGCATCCTGCACCATTTCCAGAATTTTGCTGAGCTTACTGTCTTTGAACAGAGATTTCACCTGCACTTGTGCCAGCTGATTCAGATTGATCATTCCTGCCAGCACCTGATCTCCTTTATTCTTGGAGTCTGGTTTGCTTTCTCCGGTCAGGGCTGCAGTATTGAAGGTTGCTTTTTCGGAATATAATACGCCATCCAGGGCTACTTTTTCTCCAGGTTTTACTTGAATAATCTCTTCTATGGCTACTTCTGCCGGGGCAATCGTAGTCACTTTCCCGTCCCGGATCACATCTACAGTATCGGGTCTGATGTCTAAAAGGGCTTTAATGCTTCTTTTTGCTTTATTTACGGCACTATCCTGGAACCATTCGCCGATAGAATAGAAGACCATAACGGCCACACCTTCACTGTAAGAACCGATGGCAAATGCACCAATGGTCGCTACACTCATCAGAAAAAACTCATTGAAGAAATCTAATCTCATGGCTTTTCTGAAGGCGAGATCCAATACATTGTAGCCCGCCAAAAGATAAGCAGGAACAAAAATGATCAGTTGAGTAAGCTGGTTAAAGGTAATGTTAAACCCGTATTCCAGGGTTAGCATCACGATGACAACAGTCAGGGCGGTCAGCAGGGGCCAGTGACTGGTCCATGATTCGGGTTCTCCGGATCCATGGTTGTGTCCGTCATCTTCATCGTGGCTTTCTCCAGCATGCTGGTGTCCGTCATCGTGCTGATGCCCAGGTTTTGAATGGTCATGAAGGCCATTTTGGGAGTTTTTTTCCTGGTTTTTTATAGTTGTAGTTGCGGTTTCTGTATTGCAGCAATCTTTCATAATTATTTGCCTCGTCTTTAAAATTAATATACAAATTTACCAGCAATAATGATGCAATGCTATTGCAATGTTCATTGCAGCAAGAGGAAGATGGTACATCAGAAGGAAGATTTAAGGAGTATTCAGGTTCCTGAAAATACAGCATTTAGTGCTGGTTAATCCGGGTTGCAAAGGTCGCACACTCCTTTAATTACTAGATTCATTTCTTCAGCGCGGAATTTCTCAGGAAGTGTGATTTCCGGATTTTTAGTGTTTGGCAGACAGAAAGTCTCTTTACAGTTATTGCAGTAAAAATGTACATGGAGGTCATGATGGTGGTCGCCATCACATTCCTCCATGCACAAAGCATATTTTGTAGTTCCTGTTCCATCATCAATATGATGAACCAGTCCTTTTTCTTCAAAAGTTTTCAGGGTACGGTATAGGGTAATCCTGTCGGATGGCCCCATGCCTTTCTCCAGATCATTCAGACTAATGGCGGTATTTTGCTGCATCAAAAAGTCCAATACCAGCAATCGCATGGCAGTAGGGTTGATGTTTTTATTTTTAAGCCTTTGTTCGATGTCTTTTGTCATTTCCTGATCTTTATATTTTCACTGACTTGATTTTCTAAGGTTGGTACATTCGCATCCAGGATACAAAAATACCGTTTTTTAATGGGAGTGAGCAGTTGGTGCTGTAGATTTAGATTGAAGGTAGAATGCGCCTTTTACCACTAATTTCGTGTCTTTAGGGAGTTTTTGCAGTGGAGCAATACTGATGTATCCCAGTTCTGAAACTCCGGTTACTACTTCTATTTTCTTAAAATGAGTACCATGTTCATGTTCCGCTTCTTCTTCTTTAGTGTTTTCTTTTTTAGAAGTTTCAGGAGATTTAGCTGCCGCTGTTTTTTCATGTTCATCCGTTTTTACTTCTTCTTCCAGGATGAAAATATATTCTTTCCCTTCTGCCTTTACGACTGCATCAATGGGTACTGCTGTTGATTTTTCGGTGCCTACACTGATCAATCCAGTTACATACATTCCAGGAATCAGATTTGGCAGCGGTTTGGTGATCACAGCATGAACAATTACGCCTTTGGTATCGTCTTCAAATGATTTGTTGATCCCGATTAATACTCCTTCAATTTGTTGGTTGTCCTGATTGGTGAGTCTGAAACTCACTTTTTGTCCAACCTGTACTTTGAAAAGGTCTTTCTCATATACGAGTAAGTCGGCATGGATTTTTGAATTATCTACGATGTCCATTAGAGAAGTTCCTGGCTGTACGAAAGCACCGGTAGTCACCTGAATAGTTCCTATAGTTCCAGAAATAGGCGCTGTGACCGTGGTCTGTGCAGTGATATTTCCTGCAGAAACGCTTCTTGGAGAAATGCCCAGCTGCTGTAGCTGACGTTCCAGTGCTTTGATTTTTGAAAGTTCCGTATGGTAATTTGCTTCTGCCAGCTGGAAAGATTTCCCCGTTCCGGCATCTGCTGCTTTCAATTGCTGCTGACGTTTATATTCGGCATCTACGAAGGCAAATCCATTTTTCGACGACAGGTAATCCTGCTGCAGTTTAATCATTTCCTGATTTTCTACTACTGCCAGGGCTTGCCCTTTCTTTACCTGCTGTCCTTCGAGGACATTGATTTTACGAATGATCCCACCAGAAAGCAGGTTTACTTTAGCTTCATTTTGAGGTGGTACAGCCAGTTGGCCGCTTGCTTTTACTACAGCGGTCAGGTTTTTCTCCTGGATTGTGCCGATCTCTATGCCTACTGCTTTCATTTGCTGATCGCTCAGCTCAATTTCATCACTAACTGCGGCTTCTTCTTGTACTTCCGTCGCTTCTTTTTCTGTGTTTTTTTGGTTGGTACCGTTACAAGAGAGGAGCGTGCTGCTCAGCAGTAATGCGATCATTAGGGCAAACGGTAAGTTGTTTTTATATAAGTTCATCTGATTATTCTCCTTTGATAAATGCCAATTGAATGGTGGTTTGATTGAGCTGATTTAGTGTTTCCAGGTAGGTGATATTGCTTTGAATGGCCAGGGAAATGTTCTGTACATATTCCATGTAGCCGATTTCTCCCAGATCAAATGATACTTGTGCGATGCGCAGCTGCTCTTTTGACTGCTTTAAGCCCACTGAAGTGTAGTAATCCAGGATCTGTTTATTTTTCAGATACTCCTGAAATATTTGTTCATACTGAATTTCAAACTCACGAGCTGTATTCTGGTAATCAGTTTCGGCCATTTGAACGGCAATTTTCTCCGCTTTCACTTTTGCGCGGCCGGCACCATTAAATAGGGGAACGGCAATGCCAACCTGCATTCCTGCAATGCGGGTTCCTGGGGTATAACTCCGATCGATGTTTGCCGGATTGAAAGATTTGATCACCATTTGCTGACTATAACCAAGGCTGAAATCTGGCATCGCTTTAGACTTCTGCAATGCGATTTTCGCGTTGGCAATCGCTACCTGCTGCTCCTGATAACTGAGCATCGGATTTAAGATTTTTCCTGCTGAATCCAGTTTAAGGGCAGTTAGCAATGGTAAGTCGGTAGAAGCCAAAACAATCGGGGACCTGGTATTCAGCAATTGCTGGAGGTTAAGTTCCTGAATTTTCAACTCCGCTGCTGCGGCATTTTTTAAGGCCTGTACCTCCTGATACTTATTTCTGGCGGTCATCAGTTCCAGGTTAGAAGTTTCCCCAGATTTATGTCTGATTTCGGCCTTTTTGATGAAGTTCTGATAGATACTATCCTGGAAGTTCAACACTTTTAGTGTCTGGAGGTAGTACAGGTAGTTGTAATAAGCACTCTTTGTATCCTTTACAATCTCTGCACGGGAATAATTGAAAGCTTTTTCTGTGAGTGCAGTTTCCATCTTGAGCACTTTGTGCTGGTTTTTATACAATCCTGGCCAGGAGAAAGTCTGCGTAACATTAATGGAATTGTCGTTACCACCACCACTTGTAGGGTCTTGTGCTAAGGCGAATTCTGTTTTTGCAGGGTCGAAACCTGATTTTTGCAAGGCTTTTGACTGTGCTATGCCCAGTTTGGCAGATTTCAACTTTAAGTTGTTATTTACGGCCATTGCGATAATGCTGTCTAAACTGAGTGGTTTACTTTGAGCTGCAGCGGTATTGATGCTGCTAAAGCTGGTTAAACCAATTAGTCCAATAATGAACAAGCTTTTAACCATTGGATAGGAATTTGATTTTTCATTTTCTTCTCTTTTTCGGGAGAACAATAAATATAAACAAGGGAGTACAAAGAGGGTGAGCAGGGTAGCGGAAAGCAATCCGCCGATCACTACTGTGGCTAAAGGTTTTTGTACTTCTGCTCCTGCGCTGCCAGAAAGTGCCATTGGCAGAAAGCCTAATGAAGCTACAGCAGCAGTCATGATCACTGGTCGTAACCTTACTTTTGTCCCTTCAATTACACGTTGATAAATATCGGTCATGCCTTCTTCTTTCAATTGATTGAAATAGCCAATCAACACGATTCCATTCAGCACGGCCACACCAAAAAGTGCAATAAAACCTACACCGGCAGAAATACTGAAAGGCATATCTCTCAGGATTAAGGCGAAAACACCTCCAATAGCGGAAAGTGGGATGGCTGTAAAGATGAGTATAGTCTGACTAAAGGATTTGAAAGTCATGTATAGTAAGCCCATGATCAAAATCAGTGCGATTGGAACAGCGATAGATAACCTGTTTTTCGCTTTCGTCAGGTTTTCAAACTGCCCGCCATAAGTCAGGTAATATCCGGAAGGAAGCTTTAACTTTTCATTTAAGATGCTTTGAATTTCCGATACGGTACGTTCTACATCTCGGCCTTTTACATTAAAACCGACATATATTCTTCGTTTTCCATCTTCTCTGGATATTTGTGCCGGTGCGTTTTTTAAGGTAATACTGGCTACCTGATTCAGCGGTACTTTATTTCCTGAAGGCAGTGGAATGTATAGGTTTTCAATGCTTGAAATGTTTTCACGTAAGTCTCTTTGTAAGCGGACTACCATTTCAAACCTTTTTTCTCCTTCGAAGATGACACCTGCCGTATTCCCGGCAAAAGCGGTTTTCAGCAAAGTATTGACTTCAGCAATGCTAAGACCATATTGAGCAATTTTATCACGGTCGTACTCCACTACGATTTGTGGAAGTCCGGTCACCTGTTCTACAAAGGGCTCGTTAACGCCAGGAACGGGGGTAATGAGTTTGGCAATCTTATTGGCCTGCTGTGTGAGTACATCCAGGTCTTCTCCATAGATTTTTATGGCCACATCCTGTCTGACACCAGTCATCAGCTCATTGAAACGCATTTGCATCGGCTGTGTGATTTCTATGTTGACACCGGGCAGGATGGACAATGCGGCTTCCATTTTCTCCGACATTTCTTCTTTTGTTTTTGCGGAAGTCCATTGTTCTTTAGGTTTCATCGCCACCATCATATCACCTCGTTCTACTGGCATGGGATCTGTAGGGATTTCGGCGCTTCCGATACGGGTCACCACCTGTTTAACCTCTGGAAATTGCTCTTTCAGGATTTTCTCCGCTTTACCAAAAGTTTCTACGACTTGCGTTAAAGAGGTTCCCTGCGACATAGAGATTTCTACTGCGAGGTCACCTTCTTCTAATTGGGGAAGAAATTCTCCTCCCATATTATTGAATACCCATAGGGTGATCGCGAACATTAAAATTGCTGCGGCTACGGTGAGTTTCTTGAATTTCAATACTGCTTTTAATGCTGGTTGATAAATGCGCAGCATCGCATCCATGATTTTATCGGAGATGTTGCGTTTATGCTGGGTGTTCTTACTCAGGAAAAGCGCGGCCATCATGGGTACGTAGGTCATGGATAAAATGAAAGCACCTACAATAGCGAAGACGACGGTCTGCGCCATTGGTTTAAACATTTTACCTTCAATTCCAACCAATGTCAGCAAGGGCAGGTAAACGATTAGGATGATGATTTCGCCGAAAGCAGCACTATTTCTAATTTTTGAGGAGGCAGTATATACCTCTTCATCCATTTGCTGATTGGTTAATGGAATGCTGTCTGTACCTTGATTTCTGGTGCTAAGTCTGAAGATGATGGCTTCTACAATAATCACTGCGCCATCTACAATCAGCCCGAAATCTATTGCCCCAAGGCTCATTAAGTTCCCGGATACCCCAAAAAGACGCATCATGGAGAAAGCAAATAACATGGATAGTGGAATGACTGAGGCGACGATCAGGCCTGCTCTCCAGTTACCCAACAACAGTAGCAATACAAATATGACGATCAGTGCACCTTCAATCAGGTTTTTCTGTACGGTACTGATCGATCTGCCGACCAATTCAGTACGGTCAATGAAAGGTTCAATGACTACTCCTTCAGGCAATGATTTTTGGATCTGTTCAATGCGTCCTTTCACATTTTTGATCACCTCATTGAAGTTTTCACCTTTGAGCATGAGTGTGATTCCGGCTACTACTTCACCTTCGCCATCGCGGGTGACAGCACCATATCTGGTGGCAGATCCAAATTGTACGGTAGCCACATCACGGATGAGAATGGGTACACCACCCATATTTTTTACGACAATCTTTTCAATGTCTGCCAGGCTTTTTACCTGACCTACACCGCGGATGGTATAGGAATTACTTTGCTGTTCAATATAGGAACCACCAGTATTTTCGTTGTTGTTCTCTAATGCTTTATAAATATCTGCAATGGTAATATTGAGGGAATTAAGCTTATCATTGTCGAGGGCTATTTCATATTGTTTCACATAGCCACCCCAGCCACTCACCTCAGCAACGCCTTTAGTCCCTGCAAGCTGTGTTCTAACTACCCAGTCCTGTAAAGTTCTAAGATCTGTAGCATTGTATTTATTTTCATAGCCTTTTTTGGTATGCAATACATATTGATAAATCTCTCCTAATCCAGTGGTAATCGGGGCTAGAGTAGGTTCTGCCAAGCCTTTTGGAATATTTGATTCTGCCTCTTTCAGCTGGGCACTCACTTGTTGCCTTGCCCAGTAAATATCAGTATCGTCTTCAAAAACGATGGTAATCACTGAAATTCCTGACCTGGAGATGGAACGTTTTTCCAGTACTTCCGGGATATTGGCCATGGCCAGTTCGATGGGTGCTGTGATGAACTGTTCAACTTCCTGAGCACCTAAACTTGGTGCTTGGGTTATAATTTGTACCTGGTTGTTGGTGATGTCGGGTACCGCATCTATGGGCAATCTGGTTAATGAATAAATGCCCCAGATCACCAGGGAAAGCGTCATTAAACCAATGGCCAGTTTATTCTTTATGGAGAATAAAATAATCTTATCAAACATAAGGATTTGTATTATAGCTAAAAATAATCAATACGAGGATTCATCAAAAACTGATGAATGTTTCATCGCTGCCAAACAATTATTCATTGTTTTTAAGGAAGAAATGGTGTTGAATTATCCTAACTGAGGCGGTTGCCAGATGTCACCGGCGAATATGACCAGTGGAGCGGCAGGAAGTTCAGGGTAGCTGACTTCTTTTTTAGAAAACACGGTAGTGTTGATCAATTGGCTTGGGCTAGGAATAGCAAAAGCCTGGCAAGTGCTGCAATGGAAGAAAGGGGAGCAGGTATGTGGACCTGAGTCCTGATCACAAGGGATCTCCTGTACTTCGCTGATGTGCGTTTGCTGTGTACTGATTTTAGCTTCATCATCACAGCATGGCCATACTGATAGGGCCATGATGACAATTGTAAATATATAAGCTAAGTACCTCACGCCGCAAACTTATATATTTTTTTAAACTACTGGTGATCTTTTTGACTTTTTTTTACTTTGGGGAGATGTTTGTTTCTAAAAACAGGGTGATTTTAAGGGGTTCTTATTTTTCCGATAGAAATGGATTGGTTTGGCCTGTTTTTTCTGCGTTCTGGATGGGGGTAAAATGCGCTATGGTTGTGGTCGGGAAGAGACTTGTTTTTCTAGGGGGTTCGGAAGGGGTTGCGATAGGGTTGCTATAGTAAACAATGCAGTCACCCTATGGCAACCCCTTCCGAACCCCTTCCAGCTCCTACAATAAGGGCGATCTCTTCCCGAACACTACCCGACCACTATCGCGTTTTTTCTTGCAGAAAAGCAAATTAGTTTTCAAAGGCAAATCTCTCCATTTTTTGTTAGATCAGGCATTCCGAAGGAAGTACTTTTTTCTAAACCAAAAGGAAAGATTGACGAGGGCAATGAGGGCTGGTACTTCTACCAATGGACCGATTACTCCTGCGAAGGCTTGTGCGGAGTTGATTCCAAATACACCAATTGCCACCGCAATAGCCAGTTCAAAATTGTTTCCGGTTGCGGTGAAGGCGATCGCAGTGCTTTTACTGTAATCTGCACCGAAATACTTGCCAGCAAAGAAGCTCAAAAAGAACATCAATGCAAAATAAATGGCTAATGGAATGGCGATACGGACCACATCGAATGGAATATGAACGATGAGTTCCCCTTTCAAACTGAACATGACAACAATGGTAAATAATAGTGCTATCAAGGTAATTGGTGAGATGAGGGGTACAAACTTTTCCTGAAACCAGAGCTCACCTTTTAATTTAATCAGGCTGTACCTGCTGATGATGCCCATGGCAAAAGGAATGCCCAGATAGATGGCTACACTTTCCGCAATCTGACCGATGCTGATGGAAACTTCCAGCCCTTTTAATCCGAATAATGGCGGGAGCACAGTAATGAAAACATAGGCATAAATGCTGTACAATAAGACCTGAAAGATGCTGTTGAGGGCAATTAGTCCAGCAGCATATTCCCGGTTTCCCTCTGCCAGTTCATTCCAAACCACTACCATCGCGATACATCGGGCTAAACCGATCAGGATCAATCCGATCATATATTCCGGGTAATCCCTTAAAAATGTAATGGCCAATAGGAACATTAACACCGGACCAATGATCCAGTTGAGTACCAATGAGGTGCTCAGGACTTTGGTGTCTTTAAAAACTTCTCCCATGTTTTCATATTTCACTTTGGCCAGAGGAGGGTACATCATCAGGATCAGACCAATAGCCAGTGGAATGTTTGTGGTTCCACTGGAAAATGAATTGATGATTCCAGCAGCAGCAGGGACAAAATATCCTATGCTTACTCCAATAGCCATGGCTAAAAAGATCCATAAAGTTAGATAGCGGTCTAAAAAGCTTAATTTTTTTCGCGCAACTACTGGGGTACAATGATTTGCAGACATTCTAAATTACAGGTTTTTGTGAACAAAATTTTGGCAGTATTCCTTGATTATATCCCTGACTTGGGCAAATTGCGCCTGGATTTCTGCTTCAGTTCCTCTGGCCTTTGCGGGGTCTGGGAAGTTGTAATGAAACTTGATGGCTTGAGTTGGGAAAAATGGGCAGCTTTCTTTCGCGTTGTCACATACGGTGATCAGGAAATCAAAATCAAGGGCCATATATTCTTCGATATGGTTAGAGGAATGAGCTGAAATATCTATACCATCTTGCTTCATCGTTTCAATGGCCCTTGGATTTACCCCATGGGTCTCTATTCCTGCGCTGTAGATCAGCGCCTTATTGCCTGCAAAATGTCTTAAATAACCTTCTGCAATCTGACTGCGACAGCTATTACCTGTGCAGAGTATGAGTATTTTTTTCATCGATTAAAATTTAGCAGCAGCCAGATCCAGGAGTACAGCTTTCAGCGTCCGGAGCGAAATTGATCAATTGTATTTTTGGTTTTTCTGTGGATACAGCTGCCGTTGCTGCTGTTGTTGGGCTGCAGCATTCTTCGCCTGCGTCATTGGTGCCACAGTTGCCTCCGCGATTGATCGCTTTACATTGTGTGGCATCAGGAATGAGGTTTACAATTAA
Source organism: Pedobacter sp. PACM 27299 (assembly GCF_001412655.1). Taxonomy (NCBI): domain Bacteria; kingdom Pseudomonadati; phylum Bacteroidota; class Sphingobacteriia; order Sphingobacteriales; family Sphingobacteriaceae; genus Pedobacter; species Pedobacter sp. PACM 27299. The sequence goes on from NZ_CP012996.1 coordinate 1,740,921, forward strand.
GTTTTCTCCATCGATGGTTATTGCTTTAGGATACATCTGTCGGGTATCAAACTGAGAATTTCCAAACTCAATTTTCACGATTCCTACAGGATTCAGTGCTAATGATTTTTCTACCAATTCCACAATAGATAAGGCTTTCTTCACTTGCATAGCCCTTTCACTGTCTTTTTCTGAAGGTTCCCAAAGTTGTAGGATGATCTCCGTCCAGGAATTCATCACACCACCACAATCCACGGATACGATAGGCGCCTGTTTGATTTCGGTGATGTGGTAGGAGGCATCTACCCATTGATTTGCTGCATATTGAAATTGCAGTGTTTGCTCAGGATGAGCTTGTAACTTCGATTTGAAGCTTTCCCAGTTCATTAATGTTGTAGTATTCATATATTGCAATTTTACGATTGATATAGATAATTTTTTTAACAGCAGGGGATTTCACCTTTATAAGAACCCAGGAATGCACCCAATTTACTTTCCATCATTTTCCATGTTTTTGGATCGATGTAATAGCATACACTAACACCTTCAATGGTTCCTTGAATGAGACCTGCATTTTTTAGCTCTTTTAAATGTTGTGAAATGGTGGCTTGTGCCAAACCCAATTCTTCCACAAGATCACCACAAATACAGGTGTTGGAAGCCAGGATTCGCTGCAAAATGGCAATTCTTGCCGGATGCGCCATTGCCTTTAATAATTGAGACAATTGGTTTTGCTCGTCGGTAAATATTTCTGATTTGGTCAGTCCCATGTCTTGTTCAATTAATACATTGCAATAATACGATTGATAGTTGTGTCTTCCAAATAAGCGGGGTCCAAAATACCAAAATATGACATTTGACTGAGCCCGAATAGTGGTGGATAAATGCTTTAGGAAACAGCAGGATCTTTTTCGGTGGCCACCCTATAGGTAGGATCTTCCTGGATATTAACAACAATAATGGCTGCTGCATCTTTTAATAGTTTCCTGCAATCTTCACTCAAATGAGTTAGATGAAGCGTTTTTCCTATTTTTCGATAACGTTCGGTTAATTTATTGATGGCGTCTATACCAGACATATCTGCAATCCTACTGTCTTTAAAATTAATAAAAACGACCTCCGGATCCTCGGCAGGTTCAAACTTTTCCAGGAAATTATGGGTAGAACCAAAAAATAACGGGCCATAGATCTCGTAGTGTTTGGCTCCATTTTCATCGATGTATTTCTTTGCACGGATTCTTTTGGCACTTTCCCAGGCGAACATTAATGCGGAAAGGATCACACCAATCAATACAGCGAGTGCCAGATTGTGGAGCCATACGGTAATCCCTGCGACTAGCATCCCTACGAAAATATCTTTACCAGGCATTTTATTGATCACTTTGAAGCTCATCCATTCAAATGTCCCAATCGCGACCATGATCATTACACCTGTCAAGGCAGCCATTGGCACTTTTTCAATCAGTGGGGCACCAAAAAGAATGATCACTAATATCGTAATCGCGGCAATGATCCCAGACAGCCTGGCTCTGGCACCTGCCGAAAGGTTAACCAGTGTTTGTGCAATCATTGGGCAGCCTCCCATACCGAAGAAAAAGCCATTTAGTATATTTGCAGACCCTTGGGCAATACATTCCCGGTTGCTATCACCTTTGCTTTCTGTGATTTCATCGACCAGATTTAAGGTGAGTAATCCTTCAGTTAAACCCACAGCGCCCATGATCAACGCATAAGGCAGGATGATTTGTAAGGTTTCCAGGGTAAAGGGTACCTGAGGAATATGGAAAGGAGGAAATCCACCACTCACTGCTGCGATATCTCCAACATTTTTTGTATCAATATGAAAGCCTAAAACAATCAGGAACACCACAATAATAGCGACCAATGAAGCGGGGATGGCTTTCGTGAATTTTGGTAAGACCAGTACAATAGCGATGGTTAAGGCAACGAGGCCGGCCATCAGGTACAGTGCAGTACCGCTGAGCCAGACCATTTCTCCGTTAATTACGGTTTTAAACTGTTCTAGCTGCGCCATAAAGATGATAATGGCCAATCCGTTGACGAAGCCAAACATCACTGGCTGAGGTACCAGGCGTACAAATTTGCCCAGTTTAAATAAGCCAACACTGATTTGAAAAACACCGGCAAGTATGACGGCTGCAAACACATAATCCAGGCCATGCGATCTCATTAAGGCAATCAATACAATTACGGTTGCACCTGCTCCACCAGAGATTAAGCCTGGTCTGCCTCCAAATACTGCCGTTACTAATCCCATAATGAAGGCGGCATACAGCCCTGTTAGTGGTGGGAAGCCTGCCAGTATAGCAAAGGATAAAGATTCCGGCATCATCGTCATGGCTACGGTTAGCCCTGCAAGGATTTCAGTTTTATAATTGATCTTTTTTGAAAAGTCGAAAAGCTGGATAAAAGGTTTCTGGAGGTAAGGCTTCATTTGCCTGTAAAGTTACGTTGGATTTATCAGGCTTTAATCTACGGAAGCTGAAAAATTTAGATGGGCAGAGATAATTGTTGGTCGGTTTAATCAGACTCGAGTCGTTGGGACTGCGATCTGCGATGTCTTTGGTGACTTGAAACCTGGTCATCAATTCCGGGGGATAGCTCATACAGAGTGCAAGGAGGCTTCTTCTTCAATGGTTTTACTGAGCCAGACTTTCTCCGTTTCCGGCGGTAAAATGACTGGCATAGATTTGCTGATGCCACTAATGAGCTCATTACCGGGAATGGTGATGATGCAAAAGGATTCATATCTTTCTTTTGTGATGGGGTCAATCCAGGCAGACCAGATTCCGGCCATCGAGAATACCTTCCTGTCTTTTAATGTGAAGCGAAAGGGATATTTTTCTGCTCCAAACCTTTTCCAGAGATAAAAGCCATCAGCCAGCAGCAGACAGCGTTTATGGGTTACCATAAGCTTTCTAAACAGTTGCTTAGAAAGAATTTGGGAATGCCCAACGGTACACCTGATCGATTTCCGCTCTTTAAAAAAAAGGGAACCATGAGTAGTACATTTTTTTCATTAAATGAGGTTCATCAGCCCTGATCACCATACCCGGCATGTAGATGCCGATGTTATAGGTAGGCGTATAGGCTGCTTCTAATTCATACGGATAGTATTGCTGTATCACTGGAAGCGCTTCTGTAAGAGAAAACGATAAACTCATAGTGTGGAAATTAGTTTTTTCCGTTAATGTAATATTACTTATGGATTTGGAGTTCGTGCTGTAATTCCTTAATCTCTTCCTGCATATCATGTAGGCGCTGCAGTAAATGCCTGATGGCATCGATCCCTTCTATATTGATTTGAAGGTCATAGTGCAAATGAACATATTTATCCAATTCTGCGAGCTGATCTGTATGGATACATTTTTCTTTTTCAACAACCGGGAAGCGGACAATTTCTGATTCTTCCAGTGAGACCATAAAAGAAGGGTCTATGTGATAATTGATACAATATTCAGTGATGGTGATGAATTCTGTTTCCATAGCTGTAGGGATTAACTCAGGTTTTGTAGTTCTCTAAACAGTTCTTGTTGTTTTTCAGTCAGGTTTTCAGGAAGTTTAACATTATAAGTAATAAAAAGGTTCCCAAATTCTCCATCTTTTTTGTAAAGCGGGAAGCCTTTATTTTTCAATCTGACTTTAGTGCCATTTTGTGTTCCTGCTGGGATTTTAAGTTTTACTTTTCCATCCAGGGTTTCCACCATAACTTCGCCACCCAAAACAGCCGTGTATAGATCAATATCCTGTGTCAGGTATAGGTCATTGTGCAGTCTTTTGAAGATGGGATCTTCTTCCACATTAATGGTCAGGTATAAATCACCTGCCGGGCCACCGTTTACTCCGGGAGCACCCATACCCTTTAATTTAATGACCTGATCGTCGGCAATACCTGCAGGAATGGTGATCCTGATTTTTTTATCATTGATGGTCAGTGTTTGTTTATGCGTGGTATAAGCATCTCTAAGAGAAATGCTAAAGCTTGCATTGTAATCCTGTCCTTTGAATTTGGCGCTGCTTCTTCCGGATGATCTTCCGCCGCCGCCAAACATAGATTCAAAAAAGTCTGAGAAATCGCCGCCGCCAAAATCGCTAGCACCTTGTCCGCCTCTACCACCACCAAAAGGATTTCCTCCACTATGCCTGGATTGTGATCGGGCCTGCTCAAACTGGTCTGAATTTTTCCAGTGTTCTCCGTACTCATCATATTTTTTTCGCTTTTCCGGATCACTCAGTGCCTCATTTGCTTCATTGATTTCCTGGAATCTCTTGTTCGCTTCTTTATCGTTGGGATTTAAATCCGGATGATATTTCCTCGCCAGTTTCCTGTATGCTTTTTTTATATCCTCCTGTGAAGCTTTTTTGTCAACGCCCAGAATCTTATAATAGTCGATAAATGCCATATCAATAATTGGTCTATCCTCAAATTTAAGCTATTATTTTTATCATTCCTTAATTTTTAGCCATTAGTATTAAGTAAGTGTTACAATTACACCGATTTTCTCAATAATAATAATAAATTTGAGAATCAATGGCTTGTGGCTGACCACCTAAGCTATAAACCAAATGTAAACTGTTCCAGTAGGAGTCCATCTTTCATCAAGATGAGTACCTCCATGTGTCGTTTCGGATCGGTTTATATGACGTTTGATTTTGCTCGAATACATTAATGCACAAACGAATATGAAACCAAATCAACCAAACTCAAGAAGAGATTTTATTAAAAAGACAGCGGTAGGTGTTGCTGCTTTCAGCATTGTCCCCAGGTATGTACTTGGCGGAACCGGATTTATTGCACCCAGTGATCGGCTAACTAAAGCTGTAATCGGAGTTGGCAGTATGGGAAGAGGTCATTTTGGATACGATGGAACACAGGTCGTAGCCATTTGTGATGTAGATACCAGACATTTGGATCTTGCAAAACCGATGCTCGATAAAGGTGTCAAAACATTTAGTGATTACCGGGAATTGATCAAATTACCGGAAGTAGATATTGTGCACATTGCCACACCGCCGCATTGGCATGGGATTATGGCAGTTGATGCCGCAAATGCAGGAAAAGACATTTGGTGTGAGAAGCCAATGACGCATACCATCGGAGAAGGTAAGCGTGTGATGGAAGCCGTTCAAAAACATGGCAGGATGTTCCGTTTAAATACCTGGTTCCGTTTCAAAGATAATTTCTATGGGATGGGTACTACAGTGAAACCAATCAAAAAACTAGTAGACAGCGGCTTATTAGGCTGGCCATTAAAGGTAACGGTGAGTAAACATACTGGTTTCGACTGGAAGTTTTACTGGGTAGGAAAAGATAATTTACCTGTTGAGCCTGTTCCGAAGGAACTGGACTATGATGCCTGGTTAGGTCCGGCACCATTTAAACCTTATAGCACGCATCGGGTTCACCAAACTTTCAGAGGATACTGGGATTATGATGGCGGGGGCTTAAGTGATATGGGGCAGCATTATCTGGATCCTATTCAATATTTCCTGGGGAAAGATGATACGAGTCCTGTTTCTGTAGAAGTTGATGCTCCACAGCAGCATACTGATGCAGTGGGCATCTGGCGTAGAATTACTTATACGTATGCGGATGGTTGCCAGATCATTCTGGATGGTGAGGGAAAAGATGAGAAAGCGGCTTATATTGAAGGCCCTAAAGGCAAGCTTTATGCCGGATTTAAATCTGATATTCCTGATTTGGAGCGTAAGCTAGCGGCATTCCCCGATCCGGCACCGCAAATGACGGATTTTATCACCTCTGTGAAAACCAGAAGTCAGTTTGCTTTAAATGAAGAAAATGGACATCGTTCCTGCAATATCATCAACATCGGATTGGCGGCATTACGTTTAGGACGTTCGCTGAAGTTTGATCCGGTAAAACAGGAGTTTATTGACGATGAAGGTGCAAACAGGCTGATTAACCCGGTAATGCGCGCTCCTTACACCATTTAAAATCAATTCATTCGAACCCATTCTCAAAATATTTATAATGATGAAAAAGATATTCTTTATCCTTTTGGCTACCCTTGCATTCCAGGGGCTGGCTATTGCACAGGATAAAAAAGACCAGCGCACGCAGACTACGCGTATTGCTGATTTGCTGGCGCAGATGCCGGCAAAAGATGCGGCCCAGGCGGCCATCAATGCAAATGATATTGCCGGACTTGGTGAAGCAGGTTACCTGGAACTCATCAGGATGCTTGCTCCAGTAGGAAAAGGCAATAATACTTTAATTGAGTATGCAATTGGTGGATTTACCGCAGCTTCCACAAAGACAGGAAAAGAAAACTGGAGAAAAATGTGTGTGGCAGCTTATAGCAAAGCCTTACAGAAACTAAGCGATCCACAAAATAAAGCCTTCATCATGAGTCAGCTGGATGGCGTAGCGCAGGACGATGCCATTCCCGCGCTCCTTCCTTTTTTGAAGGATGCGCAGCTTTCAGACCCTGCAGTAAGGGCATTGGTGAAAATCAATACTCCAGCATCGAAAGTAGCTTTGTTGAATGCTTTGGCCTCAACCGATGGAAAGAGCCGTCTATCTGTTATCGAAGGACTAGGTGATAGCCGCGTTAAAACAGCTGCAGGCCCAATTGCTGCATTTGCAAATGATACTGATCAGAATCTAACAAAAATGAGCCTATATGCTTTAGCAAAAATTGCTGATCCTTCTTCTGAGGAACTGATGGCTGCTTCGGCAGCAAAAAGTAATTTTAAATATGAAAATACAAATGCTGTAGCCGCTTATCTGGACTATGCAGCGCGCCTTTTAGCAGATGGTAATGCTGTTTTAGCACATAAAATTGCACTTCAGCTATTGGACAAAGCAGCTGCTCCGGATTTGGTATCCGTTCGTACCGGCGCTTTAAAAATCCTTTCTGATGAAACTAAAGGTCAGGATATCTCTGTGCTGTTAGCGGCAGTAAAAGATCCTGCTATTGCTTATAGAGCAGCAGCTTTGAAATTTGCTTTGCCTTATTTAAATCCAGCAACCACAGCTTTATGGATTAAGGAATTAAACAAAGTAAAGCCTGAGGTACAGGCTGAAATGGTCACTATGCTTGGCGATGGACAGGCGTCGACTGCGCTTCCGGCAGTATTGAAATTGATCAATCATAAAAATCAGGATTTGAAGTTTGCCGCAATTGAGGCAGCAGCAAAAATTGGCGGGATAGAGGCATTTCATGACTTGCTGAAAACCATGGACAAAGGTGATGACGCGACCGTGCAAAAGGTGGCAGATGTGATGTTGAGGATGAAAGGTCCTGGTTTGACAGAAAATATCGCAAAGACATTGCCTGTGATGAAACCGAATGTACAGGTGGCTTTAATTCAAGTGCTTGCAGCGCGTTCCGCTCATGAGCAGATCAATAGTGTATATGTTTTGCAGAAGAGTAAAAATCCAGCGGTAAGAAAAGCGGCATTTGCAGCTTTAGCAAATTTAGTGACTAAGGCCGATCTTCCAGAGCTATTTGCATTATTGAATCAAAAAGAGACAACTGAGGAGGAATCTTTGATGGTACAATCTGCACTGATATCGGCATTAAAAGTGGGAGCAACACCGAGCTATACTGAAATTGTTTTGCAGCAAATGGCTGATGCCCATCCTGATAAGAAAAAGTTCTTTTACAAGGTGCTGGCTAGTCTTGGCGATGATAAAGCCTTAACAGCAGTAAATAATGCCTTTAAAACCGGGGATGAGCAAACACAAAAACTAGCATTGGAAGCCCTTTCTTCCTGGGCAAATCCGAGTTCGATGGAGAGTTTACTGAACATAGCAAGGACGGCCAGTAATTCAACCTTCCAGGAGCAGGCATTGCAAGGATATTTGCGATTGGTTCGTTTATCGACAGCTCCCGCTCCACAAAAGTTACTGATGCTGCGTGAAGCAATGAATGTAGCTAAAACGACTGGGCAAAAGCAACAGATTTTAACAGACCTGGAGCAGGCTAAAACTTTTAATGCAGTGGTGTTTGCCGGGAAGTATATAGATGATCCTGCTTTGCAGCAAGCTGCAGCAAGAGCAGTGATGACCATTGTGCTTTCCGATAAATCTTATGAAGGTGCAGCGGTCAAAAGCCTGTTAAATAAAACCATTCAAGTGCTCAGCGGAGGTGATAGTGAATATGAGAAACAGGCCATTCGGAAATACCTGGCGGAAATGACCGGTGGTCCCGGCTTCATTCCAATGTTCAATGGCAAAGACCTGACAGGTTGGAAAGGCCTGGTTGCTGATCCGCTGAAAAGAGCGAAGATGGACGAGAAAACTTTAGCCGCTGCACAGGAAAAAGCAAATGCGGAAGCTTTAAAAAGCTGGGTAATAGAGAACGGTGATTTATTGTTTACCGGAAAAGGAGATAACCTGGCTTCTTTAAAAAAATACGGGGATTTTGAAATGCTGGTAGATTGGAAAATCTATGATGATGGCAATAAAAAAGGCGATGCAGGTATTTATTTACGTGGCAGTCCACAGGTGCAGATCTGGGATACTTCCAGAGTAGATGATGGTGCTCAGGTGGGTTCTGGTGGTTTGTATAACAATCAGGTAAATGAAAACAAGCCTTTAAAAGTGGCGGATAATAAATTGGGAGAATGGAATAATTTCCACATCATCATGAAGGGGGATCGCGTCACCGTGTACCTGAATGGTGTGTTGGTTACTGAAGATGTGATCCTTGAAAATTATTGGGACCGTAAGCTTCCGATTTTTGCAGAAGAGCAGATTGAACTACAAGCGCATGGATCCAGAGTTGCTTATCGGGATATTTATGTGAAAGAACTGGAGCGTCCGGTTCCTTTTGAGCTGAGTGCTGCAGAGAAAAAAGAAGGCTATAAAGTACTGTTTGATGGTACAAATATGCACGAGTGGACAGGAAATACCAGCGCGTATACTATTGCAAATGGAAATATGGAAATCAATCCAAAACCAGGAAAAGGTTCCGGTGGAAATTTGTTCAGTAAAGATGATTACAGTGATTTTGTGTTTCGTTTTGAATTTCAGCTGACTCCAGGCGCAAATAATGGCTTGGGAATTCGTGCTCCTTTAACTGGTGATGCCGCTTATGAAGGAATGGAATTGCAAATCCTGGACAATGATGCCGACATTTATAAAGACCTGCATGTGTATCAATACCATGGTTCTATTTATGGTGTTCAGGCAGCGAAAAGAGGTTTTTTAAAGCCACTCGGAGAATGGAATTACCAGGAAGTTACGGTAAAAGGTCCTAAGATTAAAGTGGTGTTAAATGGAAATGTGATTCTGGATGGTGATATCACAGAAGCCCGTAAGAAGGGAACAGTTGATGGTCAAAGCCATCCAGGTTTACAGCGCGATAAAGGTCGTGTTGGTTTCCTTGGTCACGGATCGGTAGTTCGTTTTAAAAATATCAGAATTAAAGACCTAAGCGTCTCAAAATAGAATGGGTTAGGTAGTATTGAATTAAATAGAATAAAATATGACTGAAGATAATAAGCATTCAGCAGGAGATAGTTCAAGAAGAAGTTTTCTGAAGACGACAGCGCTTGCTGCTGCAGGATTTATGATTGTGCCCAGACATGTATTGGGTGGTAAAGGATTTTTAGCACCCAGCGACCGTTTGATCGTTGCCGGTGTGGGGGTAGGCGGAAAAGGCCAGAGTAATTTAAGTAACATCTATAAAGGAGGAAAAGCAGATATTGCTTTCCTATGTGACGTGGACGACCGTAGGGCCGCCAATTCTGTAAAAAACTTCCCATCTGCCAAATACTATAAGGACTACAGGGAGATGCTGGATAAAGAAGGGAAGCATATCGATGGTGTGGTCGTTTCTACACCAGATCATAACCATGCCATGATCGCCATGGCTGCGATGCAGCTCGGCAAACATGTTTACGTGGAGAAACCCCTTTCCCATGATATTTTTGAAGCCAGAAAATTGACTGAAGCTGCCAACAAATATCAGGTAGTTACCCAAATGGGGAACCAGGGGTCATCAGGAGATGGTGTAAGGCAGCTGCAGGATTGGGTAGATGCCGGTGTGATTGGAAAAGTAGAACGGGTATATTGCTGGACAGACAGGCCTTCCTGGCCACAGGGGATTACCTGGCCAGCTGTAAACGGCTCAATTCCTAAAGAGCTCGATTGGGATCTTTGGTTAGGTAGCGCGCCTTATAAACCTTTTGTCGATAAATTAGTTCCCTTTAACTGGCGTGGTTGGTGGGATTATGGAACCGGTGCAATAGGGGATATGGGCTGCCATCTGGTAGAACCACCTTTCCGGATTCTTGGTTTGGATACGCCGATAGATGTGCAGTGCAGTGTGGGCAGTATTTATGTGGATGAATTTAAACGGGGATATTTCCCGGATAGCTGTCCACCTTCAAGCCATGTCATTATGACCTTTAAGAAGACTAAAAAGACAAAAGATGACCTTCAGATCCATTGGATGGATGGTGGGATTAAACCCGGCAGGCCGATAGAACTAGGTGCGAATGAGCCTTTCGGTGCGAATGGCGTTTTGTTTGAAGGCACCAAAGGAAAGATGATGTGTGATGTTTATGGTGCGAATCCGAGGTTATTGCCTTTGTCGCGCAATCAGGAAGTGCATGTGAAACCAGGTGTGGAACGCGTGATTGGTGGAGTGGATGGACATTACTGGGATTGGGCGGAAGCTTGTATCGCCGGTTACGGAAAGAAAAAACTGAGTTCTCCGTTTGAAATTGCCGGTCCGCTGACAGAGACTTTGCTCATTGCAAATCTGGCCATCAGAGGTACAGATATCCAAAAGCCGAGACAAAATGGCAACGGATTTGACTACCCAGGCCGCGATATCAAGCTGATTTGGGATAAGGAAAACCTTAGGGTGACTAACTTTGATGAGGTGAATCAGTTTGTGCGTAGAGAATACCGTCAGGGCTGGAGTTTAGGAGGATAATTTTTTGATAAGAATGAGTTTAGAAACGAATAATATTAGAGTTTTAGTAGTAGGCTGTGGTAATATGGGAACTTCCCATGCCATGGCCTATCATCAGTTAACAGGTTTTAAAATCTGTGGAATTGTATCCAGAGGAGATAGTAAGGTGATTTTGAATGAAAAATTAGGTGGTGGTTATCCTTTATTCCATGATTTTGAAACTGCCTTGAGCGAGACTAGGCCTGATGCAGTTTGTATTTCAACCTATCCCGATACCCATGAATCTTTTGCGGTAAAGGCGATGGAGCAGGGTTGTCATGTGTTTATAGAAAAGCCTTTGGCAGATTCTTTGGAAGCGGCACAGCGCGTGGCAGATGCGGCGAAAAGGTATGGAAAGAAGCTGTTGGTCGGTTATATTCTAAGGTATCATCCATCCTGGACACGTTTTATCGAACTGTCTCAGGAAATGGGTAAACCACTGGTGATGCGCATGAACCTCAATCAGCAAAGTCAGGGGGCAAAATGGAATGTTCATCAGAATTTAATGAAAAGCCTGAGTCCGATTGTGGATTGTGGCGTGCATTATATTGATGTGATGTGTCAGATGACACGCTCCAGACCTGTTCAGGTCAGCGCAATTGGTGCAAGGCTGACCAATGATATTCCAGAAGACAATTATAATTACGGGCAGTTACAGATCCGTTTTGAGGATGGATCTGTGGGCTGGTATGAGTCGGGATGGGGCCCAATGATGAGTGAGACCGCATTTTTTATAAAGGATGTAGTTGGACCAAAAGGGGCAGTGTCTATTCTGGCAAAGGAAGCTTCGGCTGCGGGTAAATCCGATGTGATTGATGCGCATACGAAGACGGAATCTATTAAAGTGCATTATGCCGATCTGGATCAGGATGGAAAATTTTCCCGGTCGGATGAATGGATTGACCTGCATGATGAACCAGATCATTTAGAGTTGTGTAAAAGAGAACAGCGACATTTTCTTAGGGCAATTCTGGAAGATTTGGACCTTACAGCGCCTACTCAGGATGCATTAAATAGTTTAAAAGTAGCATTTGCTAGTGATGAATCGGTTCGGACAGGGAACGTCGTTAAATTGATCTAATAATTTTATAAAAATGAATTTTTAAGGGTCTGCTATCAGCAGGCCTTTTTTGTTTTACAAATAATTTTAAGTTTTATCATTGTTTTTACTTAGTGTATTATTATTTGTGTAAATACAAATCTTAATTGGTGTTAAATATTTGTTTTTTCGGCTTTTATCGGCAAAAAATATTTTTATATTTTACACTTAGTGTATATTATTTTGATATTTTTGTTGCGGGAGTTTAGTTGTTGTCGCAGTAAGGCAATGCTCCTGAACTTTATTTACGGGGTTAATTTAAGATGGATTACGCGCTTAAAATGTAAGCTGTCTAATTGATTGGTGAAGCGGGATTTTTCAGTTTGAATCGCAGGTCAGTTTAAATCTATTATCAGTTCAAATTTGTCCATTTTTATGAGAGCTTTAAAGATATCACAGAGTATTACCAATAGAAAGAGCGATTCCCTTGAGAAGTATTTGAATGAACTTGGGAAATATGAATTACTAAAAATAGAAGATGAGATCCAGTTGGCCATGCGCATTGCAGAAGGAGATGAGGTGGCATTGGAGAAATTAGTGAATGCAAACCTTCGATTTGTGATTTCTGTTTCCAAGAAATACCAGGACAAAGGGGTTCGGCTTTCTGATTTGATTAGTGAGGGGAATATTGGCTTGATTAAAGCGGCCAAGAGGTATGACCATACTAAGGGCTTTAAATTTATATCTTTCGCGGTGTGGTGGATTCGTCAGGCAATTTTAACGGCCATTTCTGATCAGCAAAGGATTGTCCGCCTGCCGGGAAATCAGGTAGTGGGAAATAGCATGATTAATAAAGCCACTTTAAAACTGGAGCAGCAACTAGAGCGTCGCCCTACTGCTGATGAAATTGCGGAAGAAATAGGTTTCAAAGTAGATAAGGTGATAGACCATCAGCTCAGTTCTGCGATTTCTATTTCGCTGGATACCCCAGTGAATGTAGAGAACGATTTTTGTTTAATGGATATGATCCCTTCCAAAAGTGTGGAGCCTGTAGATGACCTGCTCATGAGACAATCCTTGACTGAGGACTTGAAAAGATGTCTGGTAATATTACCTGAGCGGGAGCAAAGGATTTTAATACTTTATTATGGTTTGTATGGTTATGAAGAGACGACACTGGACGACATGGTTTATATTTTTGGCCTGAGTAAGGAACGGATCCGGCAGCTAAAGGATAAGGCTTTGAAAACTTTGCGCAATAGCCCAAAATCACAATTGATCAAGGAATACCTCGATTAATAGGCGTTTTTTTGAACTGCCTTCCGCTCAATTTGTTTAAATAGGAGCCTGTTTATTTAAACGAAATAGCCATTTAGAAGGTTTTTTTTAAGAAAAGTGCCCTAATATTCAAAAAAAGAGTGCTATCCTTAAATATTCATTTGGTGGAAATCCAATAATTATTAACTTTAAAGCGTTATATCATATATTTAAAATCTTAAACGAAAGAAAAACATGGAAAAATTCTCGAAACTTAAAGAACTTATTGCAAGCGTTGAAGCTGATGCAGACAAATTTTATAATTCAGGTAACGGTGCAGCTGGTACAAGAGTACGTAAAGCAATGCAAGATTTAAAAGGCCTTGCTCAGGACATCCGTACTGAAGTGACTGAAAAGAAAAACACGAAGTAATCTACTTTGAATGTCATGAGAAAGGCCCGCTTAATGCGGGCCTTTCTCATTTATAGCTATTGAGGTTTTTATTTTTTAATTTTAGGGCCTTAGCCTTATGAATCCCTCAGAACAGCCATCCACACGTAAGATTATTCATATTGATATGGATTCCTTTTATGCTTCAGTAGAGCAAAGGGATGACCCTACACTGGAAGGTAAGGCTGTGGCTGTTGGTGGATCCCCTGATGGGCGGGGGGGAGTAGTGGCGACTGCTAATTATGAAGCAAGGCGCTTTGGTGTACATTCCGCCATGTCTTCCAAGAAAGCACAGCGCTTATGTCCGCATCTGATCTTTCTGTATCCCAGATTTGCAATCTATAAAGAGATTTCCCAGCAAATTCGGGAAATATTTAGCCGATATACAGATTTGATTGAACCCTTATCCCTTGATGAAGCTTATTTAGATGTAACTGAAGATAAATTAGGAATTGGATCGGCCATTGATATTGCCAAAGAAATTAAGGCAGCTATAAAAACGGAGCTGAATTTAACCGCTTCTGCAGGCGTTTCTGTCAATAAGTTTGTGGCAAAAGTTGCTTCCAATATGAATAAACCAGATGGCCTGACCTTCATCGGTCCATCAAAAGTTGAGCGTTTTATTGCGGCATTACCTGTGGAGAAGTTTCATGGTGTAGGAAAGGTGACGGCTGAAAAGATGAAAATCAGAGGTTTACATAAAGGAGCCGACTTAAAAAAACTGACCGAAGCGGAGCTAGTCTATCTGTTTGGGAAGAGCGGACATTTTTTTTATAAAATAGTTCGTGGAATTGACCACCGTAAGGTAGAACCCAATCAGGAAACAAAGTCTATCGGTGCTGAGGATACTTTTTCTTATGACCTGGTTGAAATGGAAGAAATGAATTCGGAATTGGCCCGTATTTCCGGAATTGTATTTAAGAGGATGAGCCTTTACCAATTGTTTGGCCGGACGTTAACAATCAAAATTAAGTTCAGTGATTTTAGGCAGATTACCAGAAGCAGGTCATTCCCGGCAGCGTTTACAGAATTGGCAATGATCATAGATGTTGCTCAGTCTTTGCTGGATGCTGCGGAATTAGAGGGCGAGAAAGTAAGGTTGCTAGGGGTATCTATCTCGAATTTTAAAAGTAGTAAAGATCAGGGAGAATGGTATCAACCCAGACTCTTCCCTTAATTCCAAATAGGGGCTGGTGTGTGATTAGGTAAATAATATTTCCTATGGGTTAGGGGATGTCAAATATACAGCGGAACAAGAGTTGATTTTGGGTTATTTATGTAAATTGATCCAGCATCCTAATGTAAAAAATAGCCCTATGGAATCCTTGTCAAATTTTTTTGATCCTGATTTACATCAACCTGACCTGATTTTTCTGAATAAATTATTTGAATTCCAACAAGCTTATTATTCGGGTGATGCAAAGATTCAAGTATTGGAAGCATTGCTTCATGAATTATGTATTGCTACACAAAGTTTGGCTGCAGGACTAATTGATTTGGATGGAGCAGCGGATGTTGAGGTAAACCTTTCTTCCAATTATGATATAAAGCAGGCCAAAGGATATGAACGTTTATTTTGTCCGATTGGCAATGGTTCTGGAAAAGAAAGCAAACTATACCTGATTAGAACTGCGCATGCCTATACGCAGGCAGATGATCATTTGATCAGGCCAGCCCTCTCTATCCTGAATGGGATGGTTGTCCACTTAACTGCAATGGCCGAAATTACCAGGAAAGAGCGTCAAGGGGGACACCTGCAATCACTCATTACCTCATTGGACGATATTATAATTGAGTTGGATGAATACCTGGTGATCAAAAAAGTCTGGGTAAAAGACCCGGAAAAATTGTTCATGCCCAGGGAGTTCTTTGTTGACAAAACAATCGTAGAGGTGATGGGGGCTTTTGCCAATATTTTCATAGAAAGTATCAATAAGCTACTGAAAAGCGGGGAGCGGCAGGAGTGCGTCTACCCAGATTTTAATCCGGATAAAAAGGCCTGGTATAGTGCTAAGTTTCAGAAAATCGACCCGGTTTATGCTGGGGACAAAATTCGATTGATCTGTGTTATAGAGGATATTACCTCTAAAAAACAGATGAGTGATCAGCTGCAGCACCAAACTTTAGAACTGATTGCGGCGAAAAACCTTGCAGAGCAGGTGGCCAGGAAAAGAACAGAGATTCTTTCCATTATGAGTCATGAAATTCGTACTCCCTTAAATGGAATCATAGGGATTTGTAATCTCCTGGATCAGGATATTGATCAGGACGCTTTTATTAGGGAATATGTTGATCACCTGAATTTTTCTTCTAACCATCTTTTGAATTTAGTAAATGATATTCTGGATCTGGAGAAGATTGAAAATAAGAAAATGGAACTGGTGGAAACGGAAGTTAGACTGGTGACTTTCGTTGGAAATATTCAAAAGCAATTTCAATCTTTGGCGAAGAGCAAAGGCTTAGCGCTCAGGTTCTATCATGATGAACAGATTCCGGAATTAGTGAGTGTAGATGACCTGCGGTTAGGTAGAATTCTAAATAATCTGATTGGAAATGCCATTAAATTCACCAATACAGGCCATGTTTCTATTTATTTAATATTGGTAAAACGGTCTGCAGAAGAGGTCAGAATTTGTTTTAAAATTGAAGATACAGGGATCGGTATCCCTGAGCATCTCCATAGTTTGATTTTTGATAAATTTCATCAGGTTCAGCAAGCTAGTCACCGCCAGCAACAGGGAACCGGACTTGGTTTGAGCATCACTAAAGGACTGGTGGATTTATTTAAGAGTGAAATCATTATAAAAAGTAAGGCTGATGGAGGGACAATTTTTGAGTTTGAGATCGATTTTAAGATCAGTATTCCATCAGACAATAAGGTAAGTGCAGCTCATGAAGTTGCATTATCGCTTGTTTTACCTGAATTGAGTTTATTGATCGTAGATGATAATCCAGTGAATTTATTGGTTGCTAAACGTCAACTGAGCATATTCGGACTCCATGCGGAGCAGGCAGATAATGGGCATAGTGCATTGGAAATTTTAAAAGAAAAAACCTTTGATATCATTTTAATAGACCTTCACATGCCCGAGATGGATGGTTATCAACTGGCAAAAAAAGTGCAGGAGCTGTATGCTGAGTTGAAGGTGATCATATTTACCGCAGATATTTTAGAGGAAGTAAGAACGAGATTATGGGAGATGGGAATTAAGTATGTTTTGTCAAAACCTTTCAATCCAGAGGAGATGCATCAGTTGTTGTTAGAGGTGGTGAGTGTTAATGATTAATTCCTGAACACCTGATAATTCCGATAGCAGCTACCCTGCAGTAGCTGCTATCGTGATTTTAGCTTAATCGGATTGGACTTCCCGTCCATGCTGTTCCATTGGCTAGTTTTTCACCTTTCATCACCAATGAAAGCGGTTCTAGTTTCACATCATCTCCAATCTCACTATCGTATAGAATGATTGATCTGGAGCCGATAGTACATCTTGCACCTATTTTTACGGAGCCAACCTTCATGACTCTGTCTTCAAAAAGGTGGGTTTGAGGCCCGCAGTCTTCGTTTAAGGCGGTATCGTCGCCGATGCTCACCATATCATGTTCCGTGATGTCGGTGGTGTTTAGCCAGACTCTTTTTCCGAATTTCACACCAAAAAGACTGAGCACCATAGGTAAAAACGGAGTACCCTTCATGAATTCCAGTAGAAAAGGAACGGCTAAGGCCTCATAAGTGGTGGTATTCGCTTCACTGCGCCATACTTTATGCGTCCACATTGGGTGCTGTTCTGCTTTAAATTTACCGATAGTGGTCCATTTGAGCAGCAGTGTCACCAATAATGCGGGGGCTCCCATATAGAAGAGGTAGTAAAAAGGAACTTTCGGTGCTTCTTTTAAGATTTGCCAAAGTGTTCTGTCTTTCACTAAATCATGGCAATAGGCAATGAATAAAACGCTGCAGCAGATAATTACAGTTTCTGGCAGGATAATTCTTATTCCTTCAATAATATGACGGGCCGTTTTTCTTCCCCAGGTAGGATTAGTGGTTAATTCAGCGGGGAAATTTCCACTGTCCTGTCTTTTCGGTAGGGCAATTGCAGGCGATCCAAACCAATCTTTTGAATCTGATTGCTGCAGCTGTTCTATAGTTGGGGGCGTAGAAAGTACGCCAATCAGCATGTCATCTGCGAGTTCATAGCCCTGAGGGATCAAGGCACTGTTTCCTACAAAACTTCTATTGCCAACACGTGTTTTATCGAGGATCAGCTGTTGGCCGCGGATGTCTTCTTCGCCTAAAGTAACGGCATCAGCGATAAAGGATTCATCACCAATTTCCAATAAGGTATGGGTGACATTACTGGCCGTAGATATCTCTGTGTTTTTTCCGATTTTAGCACCTAGCATCCTAAAAAAAGAAGATATATATACGGTAGCATACATTGGATGTAATACAATAAGCGAAGTAGAAATCAGTTGATCTGACAGCCATTTTCGAACATAAATCCATCCATAAACCGGATAGGTGCCAGGTTTCATTTTATACAGGAGTAACCTGGATAGTAATACGGTTTCAAATGCATATAAAACCAGATATAAGACCGTAAGCATCGGAATATGTATGAAATAATTGAAGTTATAATCAGGTGCCTGACTGTCCAGGTAACTTAATATTTCGATAATTGGTAATAAAGGCAGTATGATGACAATAGGAAATAGGATGAGTAAGATCGTATAAAGAAGGCCGAAGCATTTTCTTTTAAAGCCAGAAACGATTAAGGGCTGAGGAAGTTCTTCCGGCAGTTTTTTGTCGATCGGCTCAGCAGGACTACCTTTCCAGACTTCTCCTGCCAGGATATGTTTGCCGGGCTGCAGGTGGCTAAGGTCTTGTAATTCTCCCCATTCCTCTATGGTGGTATCTCCAGAAATCACTGCTCCACTACCAATGTAGGCATGATCGGCAATTTTGATCTTTCTTAATTTCAGTAGTCCATTTTCTACAATTACATTGTTGAGTACCACTCCAGAGCTGATACTAACATCGCTGCCTATTTCCAATAAGTCTTCCATGCCTACGGTAATGGAACTGATCTGGGAATCTGGTGCCATTTTCATCCCCATCATCCTTAAATAAAAGGGATAAAGCGGAGTGCCGTTCATAAACTGAAGCGGTACCAGGCGCTGCATAGATTTAATCAGCCAGTATCGGAAATAGTAGGCACCCCAAAGCGGATAATCCCCTTCTTTTGTTTTACCAAGGAGCAGCCATTTCATCACAATACTCAATAGGGAGAACAGTGGGGCAATGAAGCAAAATAAGACTAGTGCTGTAATAATGGCCCAAAAAGTATCTCCTTTATCAGTTTCACTTTTCGCCAGCTGATAGTAATAACCCAGATAGGGCACAAAAATCTGCGCAGCAAAAAGACCGTAAATGATCAGCAATGAAAAGCCTTGAGCGATCCCGCAGATCCAATACCGTAGAGAAGAGATCTTATGGAAAGGCTCCTGTTCTTTAGGGGTATTTAACTTTTCTTTTTCAGCAGCGATGGTCCAGGTTTGGATCAGTTTACTAATGGGACGGTTGGTGTAAATGTCTTTTAGAGAAGCTTGGGGGATATTTGCTTCTTTTCTCAACCAGGAAGAAAAAGAGGCGGCCAGCAAAGAATGACCTCCTAAATCCATGAAGAAATCATTTTCAGCACTGATGGTTCTTCCAGGGAAAAGATGCTTTAGTCCTGCTATAACCCTTGTTTCTACATCATCATCAGGATGAAGGAGGCTTTCTTCTTCCGGCTTAACCTCCAGTAAAACCTGAGGTACGGGTAATTCTTTCCTATTGATTTTACCACTTGGAAGGCGTGGCATTTTATCCATTACAACGAGCACCAGAGGTACCATATATGGCGGTAAAACTTTTGCGAGTTCCATTCTGGCCTGATGGTCATTAAATGCAACATTTGCCTTGAGCGTTACATATCCAATCAGCTGATCCTGTTGGTTTGCGTCTTTTTTAAGCGCTACCGCAGCTGCGGAAACTGCTTCCAGTTCATTCAGTTTGACCTCAATCTCGCCAAGTTCTATGCGGTATCCGCGCAATTTTACCTGATCGTCCAGGCGGCCTCGAAAATCTACACTGCCATCAGCTTGCATGATCACGGCATCGCCGCTCAGGTAAATCCGGTCTCCGGGAAGCTCTTGCAGGGAATCAGGTTTGCTTAGGAATTTTTCGGCAGTCAGGTCCGGACGGTTTACATAGCCATCACAGACTCCTGGGCCAGAAATGATCAGTTGTCCCTGCTCACCGAAAGGTAAAAACTCAAACTGCTCATTGACTACGGCAAGGTTATAATTGGGTAATGGGTTGCCAATGGTAATCGGATCACCGGGTCTTAGAGGGATCATGGTAGCCGTAACCGTGGTTTCCGTTGGCCCATAACTGTTGTAAAATATATTGTAACCAGGCTTGCTCCAGCGGTTTAACACCTGACTGGTGCAGGCTTCTCCACCTGCATTGATGAGGCGAAGCGAAGGGATGGCATCATCTATTACGGCAAGTAGGCTAGGTACAGCATGAAGAATCGTGATCTTTTGGGCCCTGAAAATATCGCTGAGTTCATCGATAGACTTAGCTGTTGTAGCATCAGCGACCCATATAGTTGCTCCTGCAGCTAAACTGATCCATGTTTCTTCGCACCACATGTCGAATGAGACAGAGAAGCCTTGATACACACGGTCTTCTGGAAGAATCTGAAGCACACTTTGTTCAGAGCGGATCAGATGGCAAATCTGACGGTGACTGATAGGAATTCCTTTGGGCTTCCCCGTACTTCCGGAGGTATATAATACGTAGGCACGGTCGTCTGGAAGGGCGGTTATTTGGTAGCTGCTACTATCGGCGTTGAAATCCGGACAAGCTGGAATGCGGAATACAGGACATGATCCTTCATCCAGCGCATCGCTGAAACAGGCTGATGCGCCGACTTCCTGCATGACAGTATGGACACGATCGGCAGGCATTTCTCTGTCTAGTGGCACATAGGCGGCGCCGGACTTGGCTATTCCTAAAATGGCAACTGGTAATTCCATGCTTCTTGGCCACCATAGGCCAACACTATGGCCTCTGCCAATTCCTTGTTCGGTTAAAAAAGCTGCGATGGCATCACTCCAAAGATCTAGTTGCTGATAGCTTAAAGTTTGCTGATTAAAAATGAAGGCTGTTTTATGTTGATGAACTGCGACGGCAGTTCTAATGATATCCCCGATAGTCTCGTCTCTAGTGAATTCGGGACGTATATTGCCGATAACAATGCTTTTTGAATTCATGAGCACGCTGAAATTTATTTAATCGAAATAACCGAAATTTTTTGATAAAACCATTAAAAACAAAAAAGACATTCATTTTTTAATGAATGTCTTTTTTATATAGGAGGATTAATTTGCCTAAGCGAAATCTAACCATGAGCTGCCGTTCGAATAATCATCGATTGCAGTTACATTGTTTTCGTATTGAAGAGAGGCAATGAGTGCTGAAACTTCCTGTTTAACCATCGTGATACAGTTTTGTACCAGGTCTTTTCTATATCCTTTTTCTTCTAATTTCAGGACATAGCCTACGCAGATTACTCTGGCTAATATTTTGCCAAGGTCAACCATTTTACGCTGAGAAAGATTTTCCGATAGTTGGAAAGACAATTCCTTTTTAAAATAAGCAACTGGTTGAGAAGTGATCTTAAATTCAGCAAGGAAATCAAAAAGGTTGGATTGTTTTTGTTTCTTCATGGAACGCGTAATCATTTCTGCAGTCTGATTGTACAGCATTTCATTTGATCCTTCAAAAATCTGGAAAGGTCTGCTGTCCATAATACCACGACCACCGATATGGCTAGTTCTGTAACCTTTTGCACCTGAAAGCTGAACCAATAACTGTGCAGACTCCTGCATTAAATCTGTGACTACGGCTTTCATGGTATTAGCTTCCAGACCTTCCATTGCAAGATTGTGCTCAATACCACTAATTTCACTACTGTGTGCACACATCGCAGAACAGATCGTATAAGCAGATTGAATTCTGGAAAGTTGGAATTGAACATTATCAATAGCCATTAGATTGCCAGCGCCCACGATTCGGGTGCGACAATGCTGCATAGCTTCATCCAACATTCTCTTAATGAATCCCATACCCATTCCAGGAAACTGCATTCTGCTTCTGTGAAGAATATCCAACATCATTTTGATGCCGGTAGTTTCCGGTTTTAATCTGAAATTTTGAGGAACTACAAGGTCCAGTTGATTTAATCCGTAAGGAATCATGTACAAACCAGGATTATCGTAAAGTTCTTCTACTACGATTTGCTGTTTCGGTTTAGTAATATCACAAAGGAAGAAATCGATATCTCTGCCTAAATCGCCATTTTCATTTGCATTTCTTGCGGCGATGATCCAGTAATCGGCCATGCCGGTAAGACCTTGCCAATGTTTGGTTCCTTTAATCTGGTAGCCTTCTGGCACTACTTTACTCGTCGTTTTCATGTTTAGGGCATCACTGCCATAATCCGGCTCAGTGATCATCAGACCACCCATGTTTCCTTTTTCCAGGAAGTTGTCGAAGATGTCTTTTTTAACAGATTCATCTGCGTATTTTGAAACAGGCTCTAGGAAAAGCGCAATATTGATTCCAAAAGTTAAGGATAGGGGCAGTGATTCATAAGAAGCCGCGGCTAAAAGGCCAAGGCATTCTTTAACGATACTTCCACGTCCACCGTATTCAGTAGGAATTGCTACGGAAAGTGGTTTTTGGTCCATAATTCCTTTAAGGATTTCAGGAGGTAAGCCTCTTTCCAGGCTCAGTTGATCAATGTCGGCCTGCACATGAAATAAGTGTTTCAATGTTTGCTCGAAGTCTCTGATGTAATCAGAAAACTTGATGTCGGTTAATGTCATATATAGAATACAAGTATTTTAAAAAGATCGTTAAGCAAATAAGTGAATATTTATCTAGAATCTTTATAAATAATAAACAATTTTTGCTGAACATCGAATTCAAAATAATGACAATCCCGCGAACTATAAAATGATCGTGGTCACATCAATTGGATTTATCATAGATGCGAAGGTTTCTATTCCCTCTTACACAGCTGTTTAATCTAATCTTAGCAGGAATAAAAACGAAGTTTCGTTCCATTGTGCTCAGGATAGTACCGAAATATACGGTTTATGCCTATTTAATAGGTTAAAAATAAAAAAAAATCCCTTAGCTGGCGAATCCGCTAAAGAAGGTCGTCGGTTTTAAATGAAAAATATTTAGGTATAATGTAATTTTTTTATATTTTATTAGTGGTAAAATAGATGAAAAATGAGTAAGGTGTTAATTTAAAATTATCCTGCAATTGGTTTTTTTTCTTTAGAAAGCCGGGTAATCCGGATGTTTAACTAAGCACATACCTGAGTTTTCCGTAGCTTTATAGAACATTTATTGACTATGCTATATATTTTTGACCCCGAAACAGATTATATCCTGGAAGACGAGCATGCATTGCTGCGTCCATTACTGCTGTCGGATACTGAACATTTGAATACTTTCGCTAATAATGAACCTGATTTATGGACTTATTCTTTGCAGAATGCTGGCTCTGAAAGTGCAATGAAGCAGTATATTGAAAAGGCATTGTTGGCGAGAGAACAGGGAAAGGGCTATCCATATATCGTTTTTGATAAGGTCAAACAGCAGTATGCAGGAACAACACGGTTGTACGATATTGATCTTTCTAACAAGTGTTTGTCCTTAGGTTATACCTGGTATGGTAAGGACTTTCAAGGCACTGGATTGAACAAACACTGCAAATATTTATTATTTGAATTTGTATTTGAGCAAATGGGTTTTGAGCGGATTGAGTTTCGTTTAGACGGTTTGAATGCCCGAAGCATGAATGCTATTAAAGGGCTGGGCTGTACTTTAGAAGGAGTATTGAGAAGTAATAGTTATCGCCCGGATGGCAGCAGAAGAGATTCGGCAGTGCTGAGCATATTAAAAGAAGAATGGTTTGATGGAAAAAAAGAACTGCTGAAAAGCAAATTGACTTAGCTGCCAATGTGTTTTTGTCAGGTTAACGTAAGATGAGAACTGATCGAGATTCGTATTTTCTTTTAGAGAGCCTTGCTATGGAATAGAATCTGTAAATTGGCGGTAATAGATCATACTTATCCATCAGTAATGCAAAATATAGAACAGACCGGACTGCAGTTAGAAGTCGATCCAAATAAACTGGATTCTAAGATTAAAAGTTTTGAATACAATGGCAACCATTACCTTTATGTATGCCATATTGATAAGTATTCTGATAAAGCGGGTGGTCACCCTGATGATCATCCAGATCTGGTAAAATTGCTGGTGAAAAGCTTTTACGGCAAGTATCTGAATTTGGATGTGCCCTTGAAAGAGCTGAATACTCCGGCTTTTAATGATCAATTGATCAAGTCTATCAATCAAAATTTGCTTTCTACAGAGCCGAGTTACTAAAGGATCGTTGTCTAGGAAAACCTGCGGCCGGCTTCGGATCAAGGTAGGGGTTGATGAGTAGATTTATAGGCAGTGTCAGGCTCGATTCGCTCTGATCAGCTTCGCCGAGGAGCTGGCAAAAAACTTTTTAAATAAAAAAAGACGACGTCTGGAGCAACGTCGCCTTTAATTAAGAAATAAATCTTGTACACCCAATAGGATTCGAACCTATGACCTACGGTTTAGAAAACCGTTGCTCTATCCAGCTGAGCTATGGATGCATTTACCTTGTTGGTGCGACAAATGTAGGAGTAAAAATGAACAACTACAAATCTATTTTTCATTTTTAGCCGCTCTAAAGCGCATTTGCCTGCTTTTAAGCACGATACAATTGAGAAAAAATGTAAATTAGTAAAACGTAAATACAGCGGATATAACTGCTGGTTTCGGTTAATATGAAAATCAAAATGTTTGCAGGCGTCTTAATTTGCTGCACTACAGGTTTTTATGCCAATGTTGCAGCGCAGGAAATCAATAAAAACTATGATGAGAAGCTAGCTAAAGAACTGCATGCGGATGCGTATGGGATGAAGACTTATGTACTCGCTATCTTAAAAACAGGAACTGAAAAAGGATTCTCTAAAGCAAAACAAGATAGTGTGTTTTCTGGTCACATGCTAAATATTGGCAAATTGGTCAAAGATGGCAAGCTGGTGGTTGCTGGTCCAATGAGTAAAAACACTAATAATTATCGTGGGATTTTTATTCTTGATGTGCCAACGATTTCAGAAGCCGAGGAATTGGTACGGACTGACCCTGCCATACAAGCCAAATTACTGGATGTTGAGCTGTATATATGGTATGGTTCAGCGGCCTTAAAAGAAACCTTGAAAATCCATAGTAAGATAGAAAAACAAAGCCATTAGATTGGAATTCGTTTCTGCGGATACAGTTCAGTATGGTTCAGGATCAAGTGCATAATGTAGTCATTGGAAGGGAAAGGCTGCAAAGCTGATTTTAGCATTCCGGGTTCATTTACATCGGTATATGGCGAAATATAGCCCATTCCGTATAACTTTCCTTGTTCCACGAGAATACAGCTTTGTTCTTCTTCTGTTCTTCCAGTATCTAAAATAGCAAAGCTCGGCAGCATGGTTTTCAGTTGTTCTATTGCATATTTTACGCGAACATTATAAGCTGGTGCTGATTCTTTTCCCAGGCAGGCACCACTGCAATTTCCTTCTTCATGACCTGTACAAGCTAATCTTTTACTTTGAATATAACACAGTTTCTCACATAGAAAATGGTCTTTGATGAGAATTCTCAGTACATGATGTCCTTCCAGAATGGTGTTGAAGCTATACAAAACCGGCATGTTTTTCTTGAAAGTATCCAGCCCTAACCTCAGGTATCCTTTTTGATCTTCAAAAGCATAGAGTGCATATTTCTGCTCATAGCGTTTCATAGCACGATTGTTTTCCGGCCATAGTCTTTTGATCTCCGTTGCTTCCAGGATAAAGGCCATCAGTTCTGTGCCGCAAACCTCAAAATCTACCGTATATATGTCTTTTAGAAAGTTCTGACGTTGCTTTGCTGTGCTGTTTCCCGTGAAATGGGAACAGACTCTTTTCTTCAGACTTTTAGCTTTTCCGATATAGATGACTTTTCCTTTTTGATCTTTAAAGTAATAGACACCAGGACATAAAGGAAGTCGATCTATCTGGGATTTAGGGAGGTTAGGAGGGAGTGCCTGTTCTTTAGAACCGATTTTTAAGGAGGCTGGGATGACTCCTTCCGAGTCATTGGCCAGTAAAAGGCTTAATAATTCTGCAGTAGCTGCAGCATCGCCTCCTGCTCTGTGGCGGTTATTCAGCGAAATTTTTAATGCAGCACACAATTTTCCAAGGCTATAAGAGGCATGTCCAGGGATGATTTTACGGCTCAATCTTACCGTACATAACTTTTTACATTGCAGGTCATATCCGGCAACAGAGAGGTTATGCCTGATAAAAGAAAAGTCAAAATTCACATTGTGGGCCACAAATATTTTATTCTGAAGCAGGTTGTAAATCTGCTCAGCTACTTCATGAAACATCGGAGAATTTTCAACCATATCGTTACTAATGCCGGTTAAGGCTTCAATATGAGCTGGGATAAATTGTCCAGGATTGATCAGTGTTTCATACGAATCTACCACAGAAACGCCGTCATGCACCAGGATTGAAATTTCTGTAATTCCATTTCCTGAAGCATGACCACCAGTGGTTTCTATATCTACAACAGCGTACAGCATAGTTTCTTTAAAAGAGTAATTTTAATCCGTAAATATGCTAATAATTTTAGTATATTATCAAATAATTCAAATAAATGACTCGATCAGAAGAAATTGCCGTTTAAAAGCTGGTTTCGATTTTGATCGGATTACTAAGAATCTTATGAATCGGACATTTATCTGCAATTTGCATCAGCCTTTCATGCTCTTGAGCAGATAAAGTCCCGCTGAAAGTTATTTTTCTACTGATCGTAGTTTCCTTACTCATTTCCTCTTCATTGCAAATTGCCAATTCCACTTTGATACTTTCTAAATTCATCTTTTTGCGGTCGGCATACATCCGGATCGTAATGGCGGTACAACTGCCTAAACTTGCTAGTAATAAAGCACCAGGTGCCATCCCTTCATTTGTTCCTCCTACTTCTTCCGGCTCATCTGCATAGATGAAATGTCCATCGGAATATATTTTTGTTTTGTAATGTGACTGGTCTAATTCTGTAATTGCAGTGATTTTGTTTGCTGACATATTGGATGGATAAAGTATAAATATAGGATATATGTATATTGCAACAACTCAATGTTTAAAACGTTTGTGATGCTGCCATAAATAGTGCGTAGTTTTTACAATATCATATCAATTACTTAAGATTAGCTAAACATTTCAAAGTTAGATTTGTTATAAGTCACCTAACCACTATAAATATGCTAAGCAATTATCTCAACTTTCAGTTTGATGTTCAGGGCAAGTCTGTGAATGGTTTTTGCATGCAGATACAAGACGATTTTCATGAAACTTATGCAGTCGTACTGGATGGATATCATTCCTTTTGCGTATGGTTAGATTCTACCAGCACCTGGAGATCTTCCAGACATACCAGCGTTGAACCAAGAATTCTGGAGCAAATTATTAACCGGTTAACCATCAGTAAGCTAGGTTAAATTTCTATAAATATTTTTTCTTTTCCTTTATTCTTAACAACAAGGCATTAAATATGATAATGCCTTGTCAAGATATTGAGTTTCTTGTCGTTTTTTTAGTATTTTCCTGTACCAAACCTAAAATACTAACCTCATGAACAAAAGATTAACCCTCATTTGTTCCTGTTTCCTTTTATTCGCTTTCAGTGGTTTTGCCCAGCAAATTGTTCGGGGAAAAATCAGCGATGCCAGTAATGGAACAGGAATTCCAGGAGCAAGCATCCTTGTTAAAGGCAGCAGCTCAGGAACCTCCTCACAGCCAGATGGCAGTTACAGCCTCAGTTTACCCGCGAATGCAACGACACTCGTTGTAAAATACCTTGGATATCTGACGCAGGAAGTCCCCATTAACAATCGAAGCAGCATAGATGTCGCTTTGGTACAGGACGCGCAGTCGCTGGGAGAAGTGGTGGTGACCGCCCTTGGCATTAAGCGTAATGAAAAATCTATCGGCTATGCCACCCAAACCTTAAAAGGAGATAAATTAACGCTGACCAAAGAACAAAATGTGTTGGGTTCTCTTGCCGGAAAAATTGCGGGTGTACAAGTGGTGGGCTCTTCCGGCGCCAGTATGGGGGGCACTCAGAAGATCAAAATCAGGGGAGTGAATTCCCTGAATGGAGATGGAGCACCGCTGATTGTCGTGGATGGAACACCGATCTCTGATGCTAATTTCAGCACTGCTTCAGGAAACGGGGTGGATCTCGGTAACATTTCCCAGGACATTAATCCGGAAGATATTGAATCTATAAATGTGTTAAAAGGACCTACTGCTTCCGCATTATATGGTATCCGCGGACAGAATGGCGTCATCATGATTACCACAAAAAAAGGGAAGAAAGGGCCGAAATCTGTCGAAGTCAGGTTCAATTCTGGTCTCTCCCTGGAAAAGGTGAGCAATTTTATTCCCTTGCAAAATACCTACGGAGTAGGGAACAATCAAACTTTCCTCACTTTAGCCAATGGCGAGAAGTACGTAAATGGAAATGATGAAAGCTGGGGCCCTAGAATGGATGGAACGCCAGTAAGGATGTTTTATAGCTTTTACCCCCAAGATCCTGATTTTGGGAAAGCATCCCCATTCGTACCGCAGCCGGATAATATTAAAGACTTTTATGAGACAGGAATAAATATCAATAACAGCTTGTCCATCAGTGGAGGAAATGAAAATTCTTCCTTCCGTTTAAGTTATAACAATGCGTATATCAATGGAACTATCCCAAATACATGGTTAAAACGCAATAATTTGAGTTTAAGTTCAGACTTAAAGTTAACGGATAAATTAACGGTGGGTGTGAATGGAAATTATGCAAATAATAGTGGTCAGCGGCCAGTGCAGGGCTATCAAGGTTCTTTTACGGGAGGTTCGCAATGGTTCCAAAGAAATATTGATCTGAGCAGACTGCGAAATTACAGTTATCCAGATGGAACGATCCTGAACTGGAATGTGAATCCAAATACGACTACTGGAATCATCAATAGCGACAATAATAAGCCAAGCGATTGGAACAACCCATTTTTTGATGCTTATAAAAGCTTAAATAATGACAATCGCGACCGTCTTTTTGGGGATGTGAATTTGAACTATCAGGTATTGCCGGAATTGAAATTAAGCGCTTTCGTCCGTACCGATCGTTACATTCAGAACATTAGCCATAAAGAAGCGCTTGGAGGGCGTTTAGACGATGGTTATTCTGTAGGGAAGTACCAGGGGATCGATAATAATTACGAATTCCTGGCACAATACAATAAACAGTTTGGCGAGTTCTCGATCAACGGAAACTTTGGTGCAAACCTTTATACGGAGAAATTTACAAGTACTTTTCAGGCTACAGTAGGTGGGTTGTCCAGTCCGGATTATTACAGTATTGCAGGCTCCATAGACCGGCCAGACAGTAGGTCTTATGAACGAAGGAAAGAGATCAGAAGTGCTTATGCTATGGCTTCATTGGGTTATAAAGACACCTATTTTCTGGATATTTCGATTAGAAATGACAATTCATCGGCCTTGCCAAAAAGCAACAATTCCTATTGGTATCCATCGGTTTCAGGAAGCTTTGTATTTAGTCAGCTGACCAACTGGGAGGCGCTTTCTTTTGGTAAATTAAGAGCAAGTTATGCGGTTGCAGGTTCAGACCTGAAGCCTTATCAAACCGCCTATACCTATTCGCCAGGCAGTGTTTATAAGAATACCACCACGAATATCAATACGCTGTATGTGCCTGATAAATTGAATAACCCATTTGCAAAACCAGCTTTTGCCCATTCCTTTGAAATTGGTACGGACCTGAAGTTTCTAAAGAATAGAATAGGATTCGACTTCAGTTATTACAATCAAAAGAATAAAAATCAGATCATAGATTTATCTGTTTCCGGGGCTAGTGGTTACACCTCAAATGTGGTAAATGCAGGGATGATTCAAAATCATGGAATTGAATTCTCTTTAACAGGAACACCGGTTCAGTCGAAGTTTTTTAGCTGGGATGCCACCCTGAATTTCAACAGGAATAAAAGTGTAATTAAAGCGCTTTATCAAGATTTGACCGTTTATCAGTTGGATGTAAACACTTATTCCAGCGTGAATATTTACCTGAATGCTACACTGAATAAAGGCTTTGGAAGTTTAGTCGGACAAGCATACCAGCGGGATCCGCAGACAGGTAAAATCCTGTTGGGCGCGGATAATATGCCGCTTGTAGAAACCAATCATGATTTCGGCAGCGTATTGCCAAAGTTTACAGGAGGTTTTATGAATACTTTCCAGATCGGGAAATTTGATCTTTCAGCGATGATTGACTTTCAAAGCGGCGGCCAATTCTTTAGCTGGTCAAAAATGCTGGCCGTTAAATCCGGTCAAGCCGCAGAAACAGCGGTATTAAATGATAAAGGCTCGAATGTTCGTGACCCATTGGCCAGTGGTGGCGGGGTAAAATTGAATGGGATTTATGCGCCAGGAACCATGATTGCCGGTCAGAATGTAGGCGGACAAGAATTTAATGGTTACGTAGATGCCAGGACCTATTTCAGAAATAACATCGGAACTAAAATCTATGAGGAATGGCTGTATGATGCCTCTTATATCAAATTAAGAGAAGTTAGTCTGGGCTATAACTTTTCAGGAGACTTATTGAAAAAGACGCCCTTTAAATCGGCAAAGGTGGCTATTGTGGCCAGAAATCCAGTGATGATCTGGCAAAAAGCGCCGAAAGGGTTAGACCCTTCTGAGCTGTCTACCGGAAGTGCTTCTATCAGCTGGCTGGAAAAAGGAGAGCTGCAAACGGTAAGATCTTACGGCATTAACCTGAACCTCACATTTTAACCTTACGGAAATGAAACAAATAAACAAATCTATATACCTGATCTTCTTGCTCGCCGCACTGACCAGCAGCTGCAATAAATTTGATGATGCGATCAATACCGATCCGAACAATCCGGTAAAGGCTGCAGCCACACAACTAATTGCCAATGCTCAATTAAGTCTGGCAGATATTGGGACTACTTTCGATAAGACGGCCTCTATTTATGGGGAGCATTACCCTCAATACCTTTCCAACACTTCTTTTACAGAGAATAGCCGTTACAATACGGTTAACTTTAACTTTTATCCGATTTATGCCGGTCCATTAATGAATCTGGAAAAGGCAATAGAGATTGCAAATAATCCTAATGAAGGCCCAATTGTGAATCAGATAGCTGTCGCCAAAATCTTGAAAGCCTATTTCTTATGGCACATTACAGATCGTTGGGGGGCAATTCCTTTTCAGCAAGCCTTAAAAGGCTCAGGTAATTTTACACCTGTCTACGATTCG
This sequence comes from Pedobacter sp. PACM 27299, assembly GCF_001412655.1. NCBI lineage: Bacteria > Pseudomonadati > Bacteroidota > Sphingobacteriia > Sphingobacteriales > Sphingobacteriaceae > Pedobacter > Pedobacter sp. PACM 27299. Next base: position 1,772,152 of record NZ_CP012996.1, read on the forward strand.
CAGCAGGTGGTGTATGATGGGCTTTTCAAACTGCTCGATGAAGCGAATGCGGCATTTGTACCTGGTAATATTAAAAATGACATCATTTATGGTGGTGATGTTGTCAGGTGGAAAAAACTAGGCAATACGATCCATCTGCTGATGGCTTTAAGGCTTTCTAAAGTAGATCCTGGTAAAGGAAAAGCAGAATTCCAGAAGGCATTGGCAAATGGGGTCATGGATAAAAACGAGGATAACCTGACTTATGTTCACCTGGCGGATAAGGTCAATGAAAATTATTGGTACACCTCTTTTACTCGTTTGAAAAGAAACTGGTTTGCTGTGAGTAAGCCTATCGTGGATTATATGCTGCCTTTAAATGACCCAAGGTTGCCTGTTTTTGCGGATAAGAATGTAGCAGGAAATTATGTAGGTCTGGATTATGGACTGCCGGGTGCGGTTTCCGTAGTGATCAATAATTTTTCATTATTAGGTAGCGCATTGCGTCAGCAGAATTCTCCAGTTTACCTGGTCACCTATGCACAAGCTTTATTTGCGAAAGCTGAAGCAGCAAAAATAGACTGGATTCCAGGCAGTGATGGCGTAGCAAAGACCAATTATGATTTGGCTATTCAGCAATCTATTTTGCAATGGAATAATAATAACGCGGCAGGATTGTCTGCATTTATGGCACAAGTGCCAGTAGCTTATAATCCAGCCACTGCTTTACGTCAGATTGGAGAACAGCGATGGGTACATCTTTTTCTTCATGGATATGAAGGATGGGCAGAATGGAGAAGAACTGGCTTCCCCCTGTTAAGTCCAGCACCTAACAACAACAATGTGCCAATTCCGAGAAGAGAAGGGTATCCGACACAGGAAATCACAAACAATGGCGCTAATTATAGTGCTGCTGTGGGTTCATTCCCTTATGGTGGGGCGGATAATCTGAATTCCAGAGTGTGGTGGGATAAACCTTGATGATAAAAGAAGCCATTATAATCTAATTATGGTGGCTTCTTTTATAGGTAAACAATAATATTTTAGGTGCTGATCTTATCCAAAGAACATATAGCATAAGCCGATCGCAGTACATACGCCTACTAAATCTGCCAGTAACATTGCCCCGATTGCATACCGCGTATTGGTTACGCTAACCGATCCAAAATAAACGGCGATTACGTAAAATGTAGTGTCTGAAGAACCTTGCAGAATACTGGATAATCTACCCGCAAAAGAGTCTGGTCCATGAGCAGTCATGGTATCTATCATCATCCCTCTGGCACCACTTCCACTCAGCGGTCTGATGAGTGCTGTAGGAATGCCGTCAATAAAACGGGAATCCATGCCTAAAGCTGTGCAAACGTGTTTTAATCCGTTGATGACCATGTCAAATGTACCGCTGGTACGTAATAAACTGATGGCCACCAACATCCCCACTAAATAAGGAATAATCCGGATCGCAGTGTCAAAACCGCCTTTAGCACCTTCTACAAAGGCATCATAAATGTTGATATTTTTATACAAACCACCCAATACGATCAATAAAAAGATCAATAATAATAATCCATTGCTCAGGATTCCTGAAAACTCCTGTAATCCGGCAGTAGTTAAACTGGTTAAGTAAAGCACTAATAACCCGATAATGGAAGACAGTCCCAGTACCCAGGCCATGATCACCGGCTGAAAAATATTGATCTTTTGCTTAAACGAAACGATAAACATGGCCGCCATGGTCGCTACAAAAGTGGCAATCATGCAGGGGATAAATATGTCTGTTGGATTTGCCGAGTTTAAAGAAGCACGTACCGCGATAATGCTGACCGGGATTAAGGTTAATCCGGAAGCATGTAAACAAAGAAACATGATCTGTGCGTTGGAAGCCGTGTCTTTATTGGGATTCAGTTCCTGCAGACTTTCCATTGTTTTCAGTCCGAAAGGGGTAGCTGCATTGTCTAGCCCCAATAAGTTTGCGGAAAAGTTCATCACCATGTGGCCTGTTGCCGGGTGACCTTTAGGAACATCCGGGAAAAGTTTCGAGAAGAAAGGACTGATGATTCTTGACAATAAACGGATGCCTCCGGCTTTTTCTGCAATGCTCATAAAGCCCATAAATAAGGCCATAATTCCAATCAGCTTTAAGCAGATATTGACTGCAGTCCAGCAGGTCTCGATGATGCCATCTACCTTCAATACATTACCCGCATCACTGGCTTTTCCAATGATCATGAGGTTGAAAATTTCTGTTTCTCCAAGAAAGAAACACTTAAAACTGGCTACTGCAATCGCGATGATAATGAATGCAGACCAGATCCTACTTAGGGCCATTAAAATAAAATTAGTTGAAGCGTTAAATTTATAGTTTTGATTCTAATAATCCGTGTTAAGGAACAATAATTATCAAGTAGGAAGGATAAAAATGTTGAGGATGAAATCTGCGGGTAAAATAAACCAAAACGGCCGCATCCACAATGAAGGGATACGGCCGTTTCGGTACTAAAATTAATTGATGATCCTCAATTGTTAAGGCTTATCATCTGTGAGCTCAAAGCCCCATGTTTTTCCTTTTTCTGTAGCTGGGATTCCTGAGGTCATCCATGCTGGTGCTTTAGCGCCTTTCAGATAATAATCGAAAAACTGCTGTTCTCTGATCTGAATGTCTTTTCTGTTCTGACGCTGCACCAGGTTGTGTGCTTCACCATTGTAGTTTAGCATCCATACTGGCTTTCCAAGGCGTCTCAAGCCACTAAATAGCTCAATTCCCTGGTACCATGGTACGGCACCATCGGCATCATTTGCCATGATCACTAAAGGTGTATTCACCTTTGGTAAGAAAAATAAAGGAGAGTTCTCGATATACAAATCTGGTTTCTCCCAAAGGGTAGCACCGATTCTACTTTGTGTTTTTTCATATTGGAACTGTCTGTTCATGCCGCTTTCCCAGCGCATACCCCCGTAAGCAGAAGTCATGTTGGCAACCGGAGCGCCAGCCCATGCAGCTGCATACATATTGGTACGTGTAATCAGGTGTGCCACCTGATAACCGCCCCAGCTTTGTCCCTGGATACCGATTTTACTGCCATCTACCCATGCGTTTTTCTTCAGGGCTTCTACACCGGAATTGATATATTCTTCTGCAGATTTTCCAGGATAACCAGTTTCATAAGAGATGTCTGGTGCAAATACCAGGTAGCCATTACTCACGAAGAAAGGAATGTTTAACCTAGATGGGGTAGGAGCAGGCGGCTGATAAGCATAAAGTCCATCAGAAAGTTTCTCATAGAAATACACGATCATTGGATACTTTTTAGTCGGATCAAAGTTTTCCGGTTTATATAAAATACCTTCTGATTTAAAGCCTTTAGGGGTATCCCATTTTACCAATTCAGCAGTTCCCCAGTTGTAGTTTTGCTGCTGAGGATTGGTGTTACTCAGTTTTATCTCTGTTTTCAGGTCTTTTGAAACATAGACATTCGGAGAAACGATATAGCTTCCTTTGTCGTAGATGTACATTTCTGCGTCCTTAGCTTTTGCTAAATCAGAGTACTTGTATTTGTCCATCACGATCAGTTCCGGATTTTTCTGATCGCCTACATTCGTTTTATAGAAACCATTTTCTTTGGTGGTATTGTTGAAAGCATCCATTAAAATGTGTTGCTTTTTTCCAAGGAAACGACTTTCCGGATCTAGCTTCTGGTAACGGAAAGTCAGCTTATTCTGTCTTCCAAAACCATTCGTTAAATTTCTTGCAGGGGTTTTTCCTTCAGGAGAGAACTCCCAGATGTCATATCTGTCGTAGATTAAAACGGTCTTGTCATCTTCCGTCCAGGCGGCTACACCATAAGCAGAAGGGTTGTCGGGAACATCATTTTCCTCATCTACCAGTTTAACGGCCAAACCATTGTTCAATGGAGTTACTTTTCCCGTAGCCACTTGATAAGTACAATAAATGCCGGTTTTCTTATCAAAGAAAAGCACATATTTCCCTCCTGGAGAAACCATTGCAGAACCAGAAAGTGCTTCCATAATCTTTTTTCTGGCGCCGGTTTTTACGTCTACCAGGTAATAATCTTTAATGGTACTTGCCGTCCATTGCTGCTGTACTCTATTGCCATAGTCGGTAGAGGCCAATGCGAATGGCGCATTTCCTTCATCCATGACTACTGCATCTGGTAACTTAACATCCGTTAATGGAACAATTTTCGGGTCGCTGTTGAAGATTTCAATGGCAGAGAGGTAAGCTCTTTTAGATTCTTTATCTGCATTTTTCAGCTGCATTGGCTGCAGATAATCGTCTTTATAACCCCAGATATCTAATTTTGCATTTTCAAAATCTACCAGTGTCGTATCTTTTGCTGTTTTCACAGGAGCGATGCCGAAGAACAATTTTGTACCATCCTTACTAAAGTTAACGCGGGAATCACCGCTTACTGACCATTTTTTAGGCATACCAGGAATGGCATTGTCTACCAGAATCTGCGCAGTATCTAAAGAAAGCGAGTTGTAGTATACATTGAACTCTTTAATTTCCATTTTCTCCGGACTTTGCTCTCCTAAGAAAGCTAAATAGGCGCCATCTTCATCAAAAGCAAAGTTTTTAAAAGTACCTTTTCCTTTTACTAATGTTTTCAAAGTTCCTTTTTCTGTATTCAAAACAAATACACCTACCGGAGCCGTCTTGTCTTTTTTAGCACCTGTACAGGCAAAGATAAACTGCTTTCCATTTTTGCTGAAGGCGTACTCGCTCACATATTTAAAGGTACGTTCTACACCCGTATTGAGGTTTTTAAAAACCAAGTCTGTGCCTTCATTTTTACCAGCCGCCGCGGCATCGTCTTCGGCAAAAAAGTCTTCGTTGTCTTTTTTCTTGTCCGTAGCAGCAGGAGCAGGTGTTTTCTTGGCGGTATCAATAGGTTTTTCCAGTTGATAAGCTAAAAAGCCAGCCGCTTTCTCTGGCATTTTAAATGACTTCACACGGGCAACTTTTATGATGGCCATACTGGTTAGATTGGCGATCCCTAAACTGTCTTTAGGCTGGTCATCTGCTTTTTTCTTTTTAATTTTTGCCTGACGGATGTCCTTTTGAAAAGGCTTGATGGCAAATACTGCATATTTTGAATCTGCACTAAACTGTGCATTGGTACCACGATTGACTTTTAATTTGGCCAAGTTGACCAGGTTATTCAGATATAGATTGGCATCACCCTCTTGTTGGTTGATCCCATACATGGCCCAAGCGCCATTGTTACTGAGTTGTTTCGATCCCACAGATTCCCAGGTATCATAAACACTATGATCCAATGGTTTTTTCTGCGCGTATGCTGCGCTGGCCATTAACAAGAACATTAGTGTAAGTTTTTTATGCATCATAAAGACTGTTTTTACTTGTTTATTTCTTCAGCTTTAAATTTCTGCTTTTTTCGTCCTATATCCGCAATTTGCACCAAATTATTACAAAAAAAACCGCCTTAAATGCAAAAAGCACCCCGAAAGGTGCTTTTTAAATGTCTTTAAAAAAAGACTATTTTTTCTTTGCCTGTGCTGCCGCTTGTTGTTGCGAACGCATATAGTCATCTAATCTCGTTTGGAATTTAGATTTCTTTTTATTTTCTACAGGTTTTGTTTTGTTCTCTTGTAAAGTACGGTGAATCTTCTCATCATCAACCATAGATTTGATCATGAACTGCTGTGCAAATGTCAGCATATTCGCTAGGAAGTAGTAATAGTTTAATCCTGATGGATAGCTATTCAAGACGCCTAAGAAAATGATTGGCATGATGTAACCAATATACTTCATCTGACCTGTTGCACCAGAAATCTGGTTATTGAAATAAGTATAGATCAAGGTTGAAATCGTCATCAACACACACATTAAACTCAAGTGATCTCCGATAAATGGAATAGTGAAACCAAATTTGATGAAATCATCATAAGTGGAAAGATCTTTCATCCATAAGAAGCTTTCTCCTCTTAACTCAAATAAGTTAGGGAAGAAGAAGAAGAAGGCCATTACAAAAGGCAATTGCAGTAACATTGGTAAACAGCCACCCAGTGGATTTACGCCTACCTGCTTATACAATTTTAAGTATTCTTGTTGTAAAAGTGTTGGGTTATCTTCGCCTACTTTAGCTTTAATCACATCCATTTCTGGTTTAAGAATTCTCATCTTAGCCATAGAGATGTATGATTTATACGTCAGCGGAGACATGGCAACTTTAAGAAGGATGGTCAGGATCAGGATGATCAAGCCATAGTTCCATCCAAAAGCTTCCAGGAATTTAAATACTGGAAGTACCACAAACCTGTTGATATATTTTAAAGGCCAGTAACCCATATCTACTAATTTCTCAATTTCGTGCCCTTGTGCTTTTAGCGTAGAGAACTTATTGGTACCGAAGTAGAAATCCATCGCATAGTTTTGTGAGGCTGACTGACTGAAATGTAATTTCATGTCTGCATCATAACGTTTGATTTCACCTGGTTTGGTAGAATCTGTGATGGCAAGTTTACCGCTTTCAAAACCGTCTTTAGAGATCAGGACTGCTGAGAAAAACTGTTGTTTGAAGGAGAACCATTCGATTTTTCCTTTTTTCAACTCTTCAGTCTGGTCTTTAGCAACGCTCAAATGATCTGGGCTTGCATTCGTATATTTGTAGAAAGGAGCAGAGTGTTCTTTTTCTTTCTTCGCAGATTTCTCCTGCTCTAATAACGTTGCAGACCAGTTCAAAGAGATAGAATCCGTTTGGATCACCTGATTTAAACCATTAAGATTAATGTTAAAAGCAACATTGTTCGACTTAGGTTTTAAGTCGTAAGTATATTCAATGTATTGATCACCTTGATAAGTGGCACGCATGCTCACTTTATTGTCTGTTACTGTTGGTGTAAAATAAAGATCATCAGTATTTAATACTTTACCGTTGATGTTCATTTTTAAGCCGAACTTATTCTGGTCGCCGTCAAATAAAATAACCGGTTTTCCATTGTAAGTTTTCTGATCTTTCACCTGTACAGATAAGATCTTACCACCTTTATTGGTTAACGTTAATTTTAAGTTCTCATTCTCTAAAACAGTAGTCTGAGGAGTACCTGCGATGCTGCCACCAAATGGTCCTGATAATGTTGCTGAATCTACAGCTGGTGTTGCCGCTGCAATTGCAGGAGCAGTAGTTTTTGTGGCTGCATTAGCTTTTTTCAAAGAATCTGCGGCAATTCTTTCCTTTTCTTTGGTGATTTCAGTCTGACTTGGACCAAAAAAGTAAAAAGAACCGGCCAAAACGATCATGATCAGGAACAGGCCTGTAAACGTATTTCTATCCATTATTGTTATTTAAACTCGTATTATTTGATTTTCTTCTTCGCAAATTCCATCGCGGCGGCGACAAATTTAACAAAAAGTGGGTGAGGATTAGCAACTGTTGATTTTAATTCTGGATGAAATTGTCCACCAACGAAGAAAGGATGGTTTTTGAGCTCCACAATTTCTACTAAATGACTGTCAGGATTTAAGCCTGAAGCAATCATTCCTGCTGCTTCATACTGCTCCAGGTACGCATTGTTGAACTCATAACGATGTCTGTGACGCTCAGTGATGTGTACTTTTCCATAAGCTGCATAAGCTTTTGTTCCCTTTTTAAGGTCACATGGATAAGAACCTAAACGCATCGTTCCTCCTTTATTGGTGATCGTTTTTTGGTCTTCCATCATGTTAATGACAGGATTTTCCGTGTTCTCGTCGATTTCAACAGTATTTGCATTGGTTAATCCCAATACATTTCTACCGAATTCAATCACTGCACACTGCATACCTAAACAGATACCGAAGAAAGGAACATCATTTTCACGAACATATTTAATCGCATCGATTTTTCCTTCAATACCACGGCTTCCGAAACCAGGAGCAACCAATACACCGTCTAAGTGTGCTAATTTTTCTTTGGCATTGTCTGCATAGACACCTTCAGAATGGATATATTCTACTTTTACTTTACACTCATTTTTAGCACCTGCATGTACAAAAGATTCAATAATCGATTTGTAAGCATCAGGAAGCTCTACATATTTACCAATTAGTCCGATTTTAACTTCTGAAGTCGGGTTTTTCAAACGACCAAGGAAATCTTTCCAGCTTTCCATATCCGGTTCATTTTTCTGCGCCAGCTTCAATTTGCTCAATACCGTTTTGTCCAATTGCTCTTTCATCATCAGCAAAGGCACATCATAAATCGTTGAAGCATCAATAGATTCCACAACTGCATTGATGTTTACATTACAGAACAACGCGATTTTCTTACGAATATCCATATTGATATGGTGTTCCGTACGACATACCAAAATGTCTGGCTGGATACCATATTCCAATAATGCTTTTACTGAGTGCTGTGTTGGTTTTGTTTTCAATTCTCCTGCAGCAGCAAGGAAAGGAATCAAAGTCAGGTGAATTACAATCGCATTGTTTGCACCTTCTTCCCATTTAAACTGACGTACCGCTTCAATGAAAGGTAAAGATTCAATATCACCAACAGTACCACCAAGTTCTGTGATCACGATGTCATACTTACCAGTATCACCCAAGATGCGCATGTTGCGTTTGATCTCATCAGTGATGTGTGGAACTACCTGAACCGTTTTTCCAAGATACTCACCTTGTCTTTCTTTGTTGATTACATTTTGATAAATCCTTCCAGTCGTGATGTTGTTCGCCTGTGAGGTTGGAATGTTTAAGAAACGCTCATAATGACCAAGGTCAAGATCTGTTTCCGCACCATCTTCCGTTACAAAGCATTCGCCATGTTCATAAGGATTTAACGTTCCCGGATCAATGTTGATATACGGATCAAATTTTTGAATGGCTACACTGTAACCTCTTGCTTGTAATAATTTGGCTAATGAAGCGGAGATGATGCCCTTACCTAATGAGGAAGTAACACCGCCCGTAACAAAAATATACTTAGTCATGTTTGTGATTTTCTGAAAATAAAGGCAGCTTTAAGGGCTACTTTTATTGTTTTTGTACGGGATACAAAGTTAGCAAATAAAACGGAAGCTAAAGGGCTAAATGTGGAAATATTGTTGATCTTACAAATTCAGGACCTAAGCGCTTATGGCTGATAATGTTAAAGGGTGAAACCGTAGAACCGCTTTTTTACCAGTTCCGGTTTTTGTTTTAGCAGCTCATCATGTCTGGAATATATCTCGATTAATTTGTTTAAATCTTTCTCAGTTTCTATCTTTTTACCTTTTCCAGGTGGCGTAATGGCTAAAGATTGCTCAGCATAGGGTGTTACTTTTGTCGCAAACCAGGTACTGAAATAACGGGGGATGGCCAGTCCGAGAATCATTCCCGGCAATCCGCTAAAACCTTCCGGTCCACCTTTCAATAGAATGTCATCTGTGTAAAAGGCAACCACATACACGGAGTCATTCATCACTCCAATGGCTTTTCTGCAATTATACCCGGCAATATTCCGCATTTCGTGCATGATTTTCCATTCCAATTTAGGAATAGTATCGGTTAAGAGATAGTCCTCTCCAAGAATCCTCTTTTTAATTACGCGTTTGTCCTGATGATAGTTGGTATAAAGCTCATTTTCTGAACTCTCATTCAATCCAAAAAGAGAAAACTCCTGCTCATCATCCTGTTTTTTTACCGGATGAAAGCGTGACTTTGAATTGTCGAATGATAGTTCCCATAAGCTGGTTTTGTATTTTTTCATCCGTTCGGAAATTGCCGAATTCTCCATCAGGCGCTGTAAATTTACCTTTTTTTCAAATATAATGCTGCCATTTGGTACAAAAAGCTGCTGCGCCTTTACCAGCGTAAAAGAAATAGATAAAAGTAACAGACAAGCCAATTGTTTCATGATCATTTATGGATTAGCCGCGGCTTTAGTAAAGTTACCACTTAAATTCCAGTTTATGCCAATCAGTACATAACGTGGAATATAGCTGAATGTATTTTCAGAGATCAGGTTTCCACCTACAAACCGATTGTAACCAATTTTTTGATTGAGGATGTCTGTGGCAGTCAGTTTCAGCTCAAAGGCTTCACTTTTTCCTAATTTCGTAGCCAGATAGCTGTTCAGAATAACTACGTTCAGGTCTGTTTCAAAAGAAGAATTGGCCGGACGTAAGGAGATGGAAAGTGTAGTGTTGAATTCTGAACGGTAAGGCAATTGTACGGTTCCAGAAAATTCATGATTATGGGTGATGCTCTTTCCATCATTGAAGCCCCCAATGGAGGAGGTACCATACATGATTGAAGCGGAAGGAGAATAGGAGAGGTCTACTTTGGAAGTGTAATAATTGAAAGAACCTTTCGCATTGTACTGCGTATTAATGGTAGTATTGCGTACACCATTGATTTTCGCCACATTTCCAGAGCGGTAAAAGCTCAGATCCAGGCCCATACGGAAATGAAGTTTTGAAAAGCCTTTTGAGTAATACATATTTCCACTCCAGGAATTGTTGCCGTTTAAATTGATAAAGCTGGTCACACGTTTTGCAAATTCATCTATGATTTCTGAATTTACAATGGCATTATTGGTAAATCCATAATTTAAGGAACCAGAAATAAACTGGTCAGTGTTCATCATGAAGCTACTGTAGGAAACGGAAAAATTATTGGTAAATGAAGGTCTTAAACCTGAATTTCCAATCACCTGGAACAAAGGGTTGTTAATTTGTGTCACAGGCTGGATCTGTTCAATACTAGGCTGCTGTGTGAAACCATTATAATTTAGCGCCATACTCGTATTATTGCTGATCCTATAATAGATATTGGTTCGCGGAGAGAGGTTCAGGTAGCTTCTCTTGAAATTACTGGCTTTATCTAAATCTTTCAGTTCAAAATTGGTTTGGGTAGCTTCCAGACCACTCGAAACAGATAGATCCTTCACTTTATACTGAAAAATCAACTTCCCTATATTGGAGAAATTAATGAATTTAAAGTTGTTACTCAGGGAGTCGATTTTTTTATTTTCACCGGTTACAGCATCAAAAACTAAACGGTCACTGCTGGAAGCAATGGTTTTAAAGGTATATCCAGCTTCCATAGACCAGCGTTTTGTCAATAATTCCGCATAGCTGATTCGGGTTCCAATGGAATTTTGTTTGCCGGAATTGTCTTTAATCAGGTTGATGTCTTCACTATTTTTCCAGTTTCCCAGGGCATCGTAATACTCGGTATGGTTTAAGCTGGTTTCCAGTCCTGAACTGTTTTGGCTCTCCGGTTGAATATCTATGGACAATACCCTACCTTTTTTCTTGAATTTTGTGGACCAGTTGATGTTTCCGTTGAAAAGGTCGGCCGCCCCATTTCCAATGTTAGATTGTGAATTCTGACTGATCGGTAATCCCTGATCATTGTTACTCCCATTAAAACTTTTGGATTCATTATAGCTTCTGTTCTTTTTTAGGCCGAATGATACCTTTAGGATGGATAAAGAATCGGTATGATAGGTATAAGTCCCGCGGATATTTTCACCGGTTACATTAGAATGGTCATCTGTAGTACCTGTACTGACTAGTTTTTGCCCAGAGGGAAGCAATTCCTGGGAGTTGGAAGTTTTATGGTTGGTATTCTGGTTATTGAATACTTTGAAATTCATCTTTAAACCCATCTTATTTTTGTAGAATTTATCAGAATAATGGGCGCCAAGGTTGATGTTGCTGGGCAGACCTCCGGTAGAAGAATAGTAATCATCGTCGTCATCCCCACCAGAAGAATACATAATGGAACTGCCATCGTCTCCGATCTCAATCTGATCATAATCTTCTCCTTTGAGCTTACGCATAGAATTGTTGATCTTAGAGTCATTGTCGAGGGTAGAATAGGTGCCAAAAATGGCCATTTTCAATTTACTCTTAAATGCACCAATCATCCCTCCATAATCCTGAAAAGCATCACTCCCCATATTGGCATCCAAGGTGGTCAGATAACCATTCTTAGCGTTGTCTTTCAGCTTGATATTGATCGTCTTCTGCTTAATCCCGTCGTCAATTCCAGTAAGTTCTGCCGTCTTGCTTTTCCGGTCATACACCTGAACTTCATCTACGGCATTCGCTTTTAAATACTTGGTGGCCAGTAGGGGATCATCGCCAAAAAATTCATCGCCATCTACAAGTACGGTTTTGACTTCTTTTCCCTGTGATTTTATCGCACCATTTTTATCTACTTCAATTCCCGGCAGCCTTTTGAGTAATTCCTGAACATTGGCATTGTTGCGTACTGCAAAACTATCCGCCTGAAAAACCAAGGTGTCTCCACGCATTCTGATGGCTTTTTTGGTGGCTGCAATGACTACTTCATCCAATAATTTGGATTTTAACTCCATATTCACCTGTCCAAGGTTTAAAATACTATCTGGACCAATGCTGATGTTACGGAGGTAATCCGCCATTTTTGGATAGCTGATCAGGAGGAGATAATTGCCAGCTTTAATATTTCCCCATTCGAAATGACCATTTATATCCGTACGTGCTGTTTTTACCAATATAGAATCCGTAGCCCTGATCAACAGGACTGCAGTATTCTCAAGTACCTTTTTTTCTAAAGTATCAGCAACTAAACCTTTAATCACAGATTTTTGTGCAAAAGCGGTAAATGAAAATAAAGTGAAAAGTATATAAGTGAAAAGTTTTTTCAGCATAATTTACCAGCGATCTCCTCATGGTGATTTCCTAAATCTAACAACATTTTTTTTGTCTCTATTAAAATTTAATCATATTCTTTTAAGTATTTTGAATCTCTAAGCTTTAAGAATTAATCTTTTAAAAGATGAGCTGCTGCTAAACGCATCAGTGTTTGATATTTAGAAGTACACTTTCTCCTAATCCTTTCCTCTTTACGATTTTGCTGTTCCTGACATCGTCTTCAGCAGATATAACCTTATTTTTTTATCCTTGAAACAGTGTTGATAGGTCCTTTCTAAGTCTAATGGACCTATCAACACTGTTTCAAGGATGTAATAACTATGTGTAAAACCTGAGCACATACCGATACCTTCTTACTATTTTAAGCCCTTCATTCGACCTCCTCACCGTTTCGCTTACTGTGTAGTTTATTGACAAGTAGTTGTTTGTGGTATTTTTTGCAATTGGTGGTTATATAAAAGTTCCAGGTTTTGCTACTTAAAGAAATAATCATCCCAAAAACAAACATCAATTACTTTCAGTATTTAATTATTCAGTAATGTCATATCATTTTAAGGCATTAAATGGTTTTTTTTTACATTTAAATGACTTTATTTAATTATTGTGTTATTTAATTTTCAATTAAGTCCATATATTGTGTTTAATTAACTAAACCTCAAATACTTATTTTAATATCTATGAAGCGATTTCCATTTATTTTTCTTTTTTTAGTATTATCTTTAATTGTTTCTAGTTGTAAAAAAAATACCACAGAAGTTGGTAAGGATGATCCCAAGCTCCTGAGCAACCGAGTAACAAAGGTGTCTAACATCACAGACCCTAATGACCCCAATCTAGATATGAATTGGCAATGGTGGAATTACAATACTCATAAATTGTATTTTTCTCCAACAGGTTCAATCACAAATATTCAGGTTGTTGATGCATTCCTGCCTTTCTATACTCAAGGTAATATTCTAAATACGGGCCCAGAATTAGATATGTATCCCGAAGATGGATGGGTATTGGCTTTTAGAGATTTTGGGACACCAGCAAGACCAATAGATTTTCCATTTTTCGCACTCTATAATAAGTATAGAGGCACATTCAGAGTAATGCTCTATAATGCTCAACAAACCCAGTCCTCTTATCTTAAAGGAGAGTTGAGTTTTGTAAATCCGAGCTATGCGGGGGGACTGATGACATTCAATGCTGAAGGAACTCAAGCCTTTTTGGATTCCTATGATCATTCTGTTAAAGATCATCAGATCACGACTTCAAACCAATTTTCAGATTGGGTAGTGTTTGATTTTAATCTATCGGGCTATGATCCTAATTATTCTCCAAATGCAGCACTAAAACTGCAAATACATCGTATTAATGAAACAAATATCACCTTGAACTCAACGGCATTCACTTTAGAAGAAGCTGTAAAAAAGTCTACTCCAGGAGGACAGGGTTCTGATTTCGCAAACGCTATCAATACAGGGTATACGATCGCAGACCAGGCGACCCAGCTTAAGAAGGTACTACTTGAGAGCCCCGGAGGAAAAGCCACTGGTGGGATTCTTAATAAGATTTTAACTTCCAGTTATGCTGAAGCTGTGCCTATCATCGGACAAGCGTTAGGTGTTATTCGAGCATTTATTGGTGGCACAACGAAGCCAGCCCCACGACAACCATTGAAGTTTCAGGGAACGCTTAATTTTAACGGCCTTGCTACATCAGGAACCACACTTTACAGTAGAACGTTTTCATTGAGTAGCAGTAGTACTGTTCTTTCAGATTATAAGCCAGTGCAGCCAATCACTTGGGGGATATTTAATTTGGGAACAATTCCAAAAATGAATATTTCAGTTGTTGAGGGGTATGGTTCTGATTGTAATTGGTACGTTGATGCTACAATTGATCTATCTAGCCCTACTGAGCTGCTCTCGAACCATGTAGCCAATGGGATGATACTTAAGAAAATAAAGATGGGGATTATAACGGATCCGAATGATGCAAGTAAGCCTATAGGTTTTTTAGAAAATGGTCCTATCCGCACAACGAGACGTTTAAAATATGGTGAGACTGTTCAGAATCTTTTCTATGGTAAAGAACTGGCACTTGCTCTTACTTATGAAATCATTAGTCCTACAAGATACCTGGATAAACAAATTACAATTTATAAAGCGTATTCGTTTCAATTTGAAGATCTGGGGAAAGTCAGAATAGATGATTGTCCCACTGCCGGTCCTGGTGGTATTGAATGGTAAGTTTAATTACCACAAACAAGGGGAAATAAACAATCATAGCCGGGAGAAATTCCGGCCATTTTTTTATATTTTGAAAAAGAACATTCAGGCTAAAAAGGGTTGGAAGATTTATCTTCCAACTTTAACTGGGATGGCGGCTGGCTGAAATTTTAGGCATAAAAAAGGCCCGAATAAAATCCGGGCACTTTTGTTAAAGTATATTTGGTTAGAATATGCGGTTTTGGGTTGTTATTTCTTTATTAGGTATGCTTTGATTATTTAAATATAATGCAAATTATAATTTAATCACAATATAATTTTCAACTTTTTTCATAAAGCAAATGAAAATATCTGATTTTCTTGCTTTGTGGCCTTTTTAAGGAGGATATGAGCGCTGGTTTAATTTTACTTGCAGCAGCTATAATAAGGTGAAACTTGCTTTTTCTGCGTCGACCAGGCGATATAAACTTCCGTTTCATTAGATAAACGGTACTTAAATCCATTCAGTCCGCTGCGTTTTAGTTCATTATAGAAGTCTTTATCGGGCGTATTCGCATCCGCATTCTCATTTTCGGTCACTGCAGGTTCCAGAAAATTCTCTTCATCGAGAAATAATTTCAGCTCCTGCTGCATAAATTCCAGCTGTTTCGTTTGTTTTTTAAGGTCGAGCGTAGAAGCATAATTCTTTAACAGTTCCGTCGCTTTAAAATCCTTCTGGTAAATCTTTGCCCCATCATGAGCTGTGATGCTAAAATTCATGATCATATCGGCAGGTTTCTGCCCTTTTAAGACCACTTTGAAGGTATCCAGTAATAAGGTGTCACTGAAAGCTTTTAAGACCGTATGGCCCTTCAGGTTCTTTTTTAAATCGTCCTCAGAAACTTTTGTCTTATTGCCTTTACAGGCAGCGAAGACGGCAAGAATTAACAATAGGTAGGTAAAATGTTTCTTCATAAGGGGGAATTAATGGTTAAGCGCCCAATATCTTTTTCAGGTCATCAGGAGTATCAATGGCAATCGTTTCAATGTCGGTTACCCGGGTTTGAATCGCATAGCCATTTTCTATCCAACGCAGCTGCTCCAAACTTTCTGCAATTTCCAGGGAAGAAGGAGGGAGTGCGGTAATCTCCTGTAATACACTGGCAGTATAGCCATAAATGCCAATGTGTTTATAGAACAAATGTGCCTGCAACCAGTTTTCTTTTTCTGCATTTCGCAGGTAAGGAATGGTTTGTCGACTAAAATACACCGCTTCTTTGCGGGCATTCAGCACCACCTTTGGCAAGTTATGGTTAAACAGTTCTGTTTCAGTATGAATTTCCTTGATGAGGGTAGCCAGCTGTACGTTCGGGTCTGCAAAGCAGGAAACCAATAAGTCTATCTGTGCCGGATCTATAAAAGGCTCATCACCCTGTATGTTGAGGAGTACCTCAAAACCTGGCAATTGCCTGGCCACTTCAGCACAGCGGTCCGTGCCGCTTTGGTGCTGAGTGCCGGTCATGATGTACTCGCCACCAAAACTTTTCAGTTCTTCGGCGATGCGTTCATCATCTGTGGCCACAACCACGTGGTCGAGCCCCTTTGCTTTAAGTGCCTGCTCATATACCCTACGGATCATGCTTTTCCCTTGAATGTCCACTAAAGGCTTTCCGGGGAAACGTGTAGAAGCAAAGCGGGCTGGAATTACTCCAAGTACCTTCATCTTAAAATAAACCGTTTATTTCTGCATCAATAGACCGGATAATACTGCCAAGATCTTCTGGATTATTCGTGAAATCAAGCTTGTTTTTATCAAGTATCAGTAATTTCCCCATATTGTAATCTTTAATCCAGGTTTCATATTTTTCATTCAGCTTCGATAAATAGTCAATACGAATACTGGCTTCATACTCACGGCCACGACGCTGGATGTTATTCACCAGCGTTGGGACAGATGCACGCAGGTAAACCAGTAAGTCTGGTGGTTTAATAAATGAGGTAATGTTCTCAAATATCGCCCGGTAATTGTGGTGATCTCTGGTGGTCATTAAGCCCATTTCATGAAGATTTTCAGCAAAAATATGCGCATCCTCATAAATGGTTCTATCTTGAATCACATTGCGTTTGTTGTTCTCAATGTCTACAATCTGCTGGAAACGATTGTTTAAAAAGTAAATCTGTAAATTAAAGCTCCATCTTTTCATGTCGCTGTAAAAATCTTCCAGGTATGGATTGTCGTCTACTTCTTCGTATAAAGCTTCCCAGCCATAATGTTTGGCAAGTAATCCTGTTAAGGTGGTTTTACCGGCACCAATATTTCCAACTATAGCTATATGCATATTCTAATAATTTATCTAGCTTCCGTAGCTATATGATCTAATTGTATCGACTAAAAGGATTTGAATCCGATGAGTTCTCTTGCTTCTTTAATGGTTTTTTGTGCGCTTTCTCTGGCTTTTAAAGCACCATGTTTCGCTACCTGACGTAAATAAGATGTGTCTTTAGAAAGTTCTTCAATTTTTTCACGAATCGGTGTATTGAATACGATCATGTCTTCTGCCAGCTGCTTTTTGAAATCACCGTAACGAATCTCACATTTGTTATATAAACCATCGAAATGCGCCATAGTATCTGCCGGAGAAACGATTTTCATCAGGTCAAATAAGTTTTGGATCGCTTCAGGTTTTGGCTGGTTGTCTTCCGTTGGTCCGCCATCTGTTACCGCACGTGAAACCTTTTTACGGATCACCTCCGGACTGTCAGATAGGTAAATACAACTTCCGTCACCAGATGATTTACTCATCTTTCCTTTTCCATCTAATCCTGGAACTTTTACTAAGTTCTCTGAATAGTTGAAAGCAAAAGATTCAGGGAAAAGGTCTGTTTTGTACATTCTATTGAAGCGATTTCCGAAGGTACGGGTCATTTCCAGGTGTTGTTCCTGATCTTTTCCTACTGGAACTTTAGTCGCTTTGTGGATCAGAATATCGGCAGCCATCAAGGTTGGGTAGGTCAATAAACCTGCGTTCACATTGTCAGACTGTGATCTGATTTTATCTTTAAAAGAAGCACTGCGCTCCAATTCGCCCATGTAGGCATTCATATTCAAGTATAAATACAACTCTGCAACTTCAGGAACGTCAGACTGGATATAGATGGTAGTTTCTTCCGGATCAATTCCGCAAGCAAGATATTCTACTAATACATGTTTTACATAACCATGAAGATCGTCAGGAGTTGGATGTGTGGTTAAAGAATGAAGATCGGCAATGAAAAAGTAGCAATTGTAATCATATTGCATCTTCACAAAGTTTTTAACCGCACCAAAATAATTTCCCAGGTGTAATTTTCCTGTAGGACGTATCCCGCTAACTACCGTTTCTTTCATGCAACGAAATTAAGAAAAAACAGGTATTGGGGAGGCGTATAATTTCATTTTTATCTTTTATAAATCGGATGACCGATGAATTTACATTGCAATGAGCATATTAGCGGTCTGCTCTTTAAAAAAATAGTAGTTTTGAATCCATGATCCGCCTCTTAAAACATAGCCATCGCCTCTATTCCATATTTGTTATTTTGTCGCTTTCGGTGGTGTTCTATCCTTTTTATTTCGCTGCGGCACAGTCTCCGAAAGGTTATCTGACACTGAACAAGCTGAGAAAAGTCAATAGTTTCCTCAGCAGCTGGCTCACTGGCATCTTTTTTCGCTTTACTTTTGAACAGCCTTTAGACAAAAATCAGACTTACATTTATTGCGCCAACCATACTTCCAACCTGGATATTATGATTTTTTGTATCCTCGCTCAAGGGAAATTTCATTTTATGGGAAAGGATGCCTTGCTGAAAAATCCAGTATTGAAAATCTTTTTTAAGACGATTGATATCCCGGTAAACCGCGACAGTAAGATTTCTGCTTTCAGAGCTTTTAAAAAAGCGGGAGAGCGATTAGAAGCGGGTTGGAGCCTGATTATCTTTCCAGAAGGTGGGATTGATGGCTTGCATTATCCGCCTGTTCTGCAATCCTTTAAAAACGGACCATTCCGCTTAGCTATAGAGAAAAACCTGGCCATTGTGCCCGTAAGTTTATCCGATGTATGGAAAAAAATGTGGGATGATGGATCAAAATATGGTAGTACGCCGGGAATTTGTGATATTTACATCCACCAGCCGGTAACGACTCATAATTTAACCCTAACAGATGCCGATCAGTTGAAAGAACGCATCTTTAATTTAATAAATAGTAAACTGCTTAACGCATGACCATAGATAAAGAAACTATATATAAAGTAGCCGATCTGGCCAGAATCGCCATAGAAGAGAAAGAAGTAGATAGCCTGATGGGGGATATGAATAAGATCCTTACCTTTATGGAACAGCTCAATGAGTTGGATACCAAAGGTGTAGCGCCATTGGTGTATATGAATGAAGAAGAAAATGTTTGGCGGGAAGATGTAGTGAAACAAGAGATTTCTGTGGTCGATGGATTGAAAAATGCAGCGAAACACAATGAAAACTTCTTTATGGTGCCTAAAATCCTAGAAAAATAAAGCCGGATGTAACATTCCGAGGTACTTTGCCGTCTAAAACAAAAACCCGAATAATTTAGCTACCAATGGAAAAAGCGTTAATCAACATCAAAGATATAGGCCGTAAATACGTGATCGGATCAGAAGTGATCCATGCTTTAAAATCAGTTTCATTGGATATCCAAAAAGGTGAATTTGTAGCATTAATGGGGCCTTCTGGTTCCGGGAAATCTACGCTCATGAATATTTTAGGCTGTTTGGATACCCCAAGCAAAGGTACTTATGTATTGAATGGGATTAACGTCAGTCAGATGACCGAGAATGAACTTGCAGAGGTCCGCAACAAGGAAATCGGCTTTGTATTCCAGACTTTTAACCTGTTGCCTCGCTCTACTTCCCTGGATAATGTGGCTTTGCCATTGATTTATTCAGGTGCAAATAAGAAGGAACGTGATGCAAGAGCACATAAAGCATTGGAAAATGTAGGCCTGGGAAACCGGGTAACGCATAAACCAAATGAGCTTTCCGGTGGTCAGCGACAAAGGGTGGCTGTTGCCAGAGCTTTGATCAATAATCCTTCGATTATTCTTGCCGATGAGCCTACAGGTAATTTAGATACCAAAACATCAGTTGAAATTATGGGCCTGCTGGAAGAGATTCACAGTAAGGGAAATACCATTATTCTCGTTACCCATGAGGAAGATATCGCACAGCATGCCCACCGTATTGTGAGGATGCGCGATGGTTTAATTGAAAATGACTACCTGAATACCGATATCAAAACGGTTTCTCCACGACTAGTGAAATTAGAGGAAAGTGGTGATGACTTCGAAAAAATTGGTTAATTTTCCAATATGAAGATATATACCAAAACCGGTGATAAGGGCTTGACTTCCTTAATTGGTGGAACCCGCGTGCCTAAGTTCCATTTACGCATCGAATGCTATGGAACGGTAGATGAGCTGAACTCTTATATCGGACTCATCATGTGCCAGGATATTGACCCTCATCACCAAAAAGTGCTGAAGGAAATCCAGGATAGATTATTCACAGTAGGCGCGGCACTAGCTGCTGATCCTGAAAAATCGAGGATGAAAATCCCGGATCTCCACGATACCGACATTACTTTACTGGAAGAGGAAATGGACAATATGCACAAAGTATTGCCAGAATTGAAACATTTTGTGCTGCCTGGCGGAACAACTGTAGTTTCCTATTGCCACTTAGCGCGTTGTGTATGCAGACGTGCTGAACGTTTGACTGTACATTTAGCTTCAGAAAGCTTTGTTGACGAAAAAATGACGATATATTTAAACCGTTTAAGCGATTATTTATTTGTTTTGGCACGAAAACTGAATTTAGATGCAAAAGCAACGGAAAACATCTGGATTCCAAGGCTCTAAAAATGGTTGAAAAAAAGTTTGTTTTGCTCAGGTTTTTTAATATACTTTTGCGAAACGAATAGAATAACTTAATTAGGATAGGAAATATGTATTGGACACTAGAACTCGCATCGCATTTGGAAGACGCTCCATGGCCTGCAACAAAAGACGAATTAATTGATTACGGGATAAGATCAGGCGCACCAGTAGAGGTGATTGAAAATTTACAAGCCTTGGAAGATGATGGGGAACCATACGAAACCATCGAAGAAATTTGGCCAGATTATCCTACTAAAGATGACTTCTTCTTCAACGAAGACGAATACTAGTCTTTAACGTTTTTTTACTGTAAAGGTCCTGTAAACTCGGGGCCTTTTTTTGTGCCAGAACCTTTTTGGAATGATGATTGTTTATGTAATGTCATGGATGCGTAAATCATCCGCATTAATTTCATCTAAAAAACACACATCTTAAAATTAAAAGTTATGGGAAATTTACTTTATTTAGTAGCAGTAGTATTAGTGATATTATGGATAATTGGGTTCTTTTTTCAAGGATTTGGTCCGAATGTAGGTGGTTTAATCCACGTTCTTTTAGTGATTGCAGTGATCGCTATCATTTTGAAAATCATTAACAGAGCCGCATAATCCTTCTTATTTCTTTTATATAATTTAGAGGCCTCTGAGATGATCAGAGGCCTTTCTTTATAAAAATAGCCGCGATCTCCAGGTCTTCAGGATAGGTGATCTTGATGTTTTCACGATTGCCTTCAATGACATGGATAGGGTACCCGGAATGTTCTACTACCGAAGCATCATCTGTAAATTCATTTCTGAAAGGCTGCTGGTACGCTTTCCTTAAGAGCTCTACTACAAAGGTTTGCGGGGTTTGGATCATCAGCAGGTTTTCCCTGTTCAATGCCTCCGTCTTTCCTTCGATATTGATGCTGCGCACAGAGTCTGTAGCTTTAACAGCTGCCACTGCATTGCCATTCACTTCTGCAGCATGAAAAGAACGTAAAATAAGGTCGGCAGAGACTAAAGGGCGTACTGCATCATGGATGGCTACGATTCCTTTGCCTTTAATGGCCTTTAAACCGTTTTTAACGGAGTGAAAGCGCTGATCCCCACCCTTGATTACCGAATGCTTAACGGTGAAGCTGTGGCGTCTGCAGAGTTCTTCCCAGTACTGATGCTGGTGGATGTTTAAAACAAGTAATAATTCTGGCTGCAATTCAGTGTTCGCAAAAGCCTCCAGGGTATGCATCAGGATCGGTTTGCCATTCAGCAGCAAAAACTGCTTCGCGATATCGCTCTGCATTCTCGATCCGGAACCTCCTGCGACTATAATTGCGTAATATTTCATGTGTTTGGAAAATTTGCTGCTAAACAAAAATAGGAGATCCAAACCGTAATGGTTCAAAATCTCCTATTTTAATCACTGTATTTTTTATTAGATGATCAACATCGCATCTCCATAACTGTAGAAACGATATTTTTCTTTTAAAGCTACTTCATAAGCATTTCTTACGTAATCGTAACCACCAAAGGCACTTACCATCATCAATAGGGTAGATTCAGGGGTGTGGAAGTTGGTGATCATTGAATTTGCAATGCTGAAATCATAAGGAGGGAAGATGAATTTACTCGTCCAGTCGTTTGCTGGTTTTAACATTCTTCCTGAAGAAACAGCAGATTCAATCGCACGCATAGAAGTAGTTCCTACCGCACAGATTCTTCTTTTTTCTTCAATCGCCTTGTTCACGATGTCCGCATCCTTCTGCTCAATGATGAATTGCTCAGAATCCATTTTGTGTTTCGTTAAGTCTTCCACTTCTACCGATCTGAAAGTACCTAAACCTACGTGTAAAGTTACTTCCGCAAAGTTGATGCCTTTCAATTCCAGACGTTTCATCAACTCTCTGCTGAAGTGTAATCCCGCTGTTGGAGCTGCAACCGCACCTTCATGCTTAGCGAAGATCGTTTGGTAACGCTCTTTATCCTGAGCAGTAGCTTTACGCTTGATGTATTTTGGAAGTGGAGTTTCTCCTAGAATTTCAATGTTTTTTCTGAACTCTTCGTCAGTACCGTCAAATAAGAAACGAATAGTACGTCCGCGGGAAGTGGTATTGTCTACTACTTCAGCAACTAATAAGTCGTCATCACCGAAATATAACTTGTTTCCAACACGAATTTTACGTGCAGGATCTACTAAAACGTCCCATAAACGCAATTCTTTATTCAGTTCGCGTAGTAAAAACACTTCAATCGTTGCACCAGTCTTTTCTTTATTGCCATATAAACGCGCAGGAAAAACTTTAGTGTTATTTAAAATCATGACATCCTGATCGTCAAAATAACTTAAAACATCCTTGAATATTTTATGTTCAATTTTGCCACTATCTTTATGCAAAACCATTAAACGGGCTTCGTCCCTATGCTCTGAAGGATTATTGGCAACTAATGATTCAGGTAGATTAAACTTAAATTGAGATAACTTCATATTTTTTCGATGTGATAATTAAGGGCGCAAATTTACGAAATATAATTTTCTTTTCCACAAATAATCATCATAGTATGTTCTTGAATTGTTAAATCTACCACCAGAGGGAATGTTTTTAAGGGAAGCTGTGTATTTTTTATATTATATAGGATTTCCCTGTAACCTTTTTGGGTACTTTTGGTCTAAACCCTAATTATGATTATTCTCAGACTAATAGGCGAAAGTTTTCGGTTTGCACTAGATGCGCTACGCCAAAATAAAACGCGTACCATGCTTTCCTTATTGGGGATTACCATCGGTATCTTCACCATTATCTTCGTCTTCTCCGCAGTAGATACCCTTAGAGGTAAGTTACAAGCCAGTATCGATAAATTAGGATCCAGTACGGTATTCGTACAAAAATGGCCATGGGGTGGATTCGGCGATTATCCATGGTGGAAATATGTGAACAGACCAGAACCCTCATTGAGAGATTATGAAGGATTGAGAGATCGTCTGGAGTATGTAGAAGGAGTCTCCTATGAGATTTCTGCCAATGCCAGAACGATAAAATATAGAAGTAACTCCGTAGAAGGTGGTTCCATCAGAGCCGCATCGCAGGATTTTAATAAAACATGGAATCTCGATTTTCAAGAGGGAAGGTACTTTACCGAAAATGAAGGTAAATCTGGTGCGCCAGTCGTAATTATTGGTGCCGATATTGCCGATGGACTCTTCAATGGAGATCAGGCCGTAGGGAAAGCAATTTCTGTCATGGGAAGAAGGCTAACCGTAGTTGGCGTATTTAAGAAAGAAGGAGAGGATATGATGGGCATGTCGCAGGATAAAAATGTACTGATGCCCCTCAATTTTGCCAAAGGGATTATGGATGTCGAAAGTGATAGGTATGATCCAACCATTACCGTAAGAGGGAAATCTTATGTGGCACTGGACGAAGTGGAAAGTGAAATCAGAGGTGCCTTAAGAGCAATCCGTAGGACGAAACCAGGTGCAGAAGATGATTTTGCACTGAACAAAAGTACCATAGCATCTAATCAGTTAGATCAGATGTTCGGTGTAGTCGATATCGCTGGCTGGGTAATCGGTGGCTTCTCGATTCTAGTAGGAGGCTTCGGTATCGCTAACATTATGTTCGTCTCCGTTAAAGAAAGAACCAATATTATCGGTATTCAGAAGTCGCTGGGCGCAAAGAATTACTTTATTCTGCTGCAGTTCCTGTTTGAAGCGATCGCATTGTGTTTGCTGGGAGGAGCGTTTGGACTGTTGCTGGTCTATTTGCTGACCGTAGGATTGACCGCAGGCGGTTTTGAAATGACGTTGTTTATGAAGAATATCGTGTTAGGATTTACGATTTCGGTGGTGATTGGGGTGATTTCTGGATTTTGGCCGGCGTATTCGGCGTCGAGATTGGACCCTGTTGAAGCAATTCGCTCCTAAATAGGACTTGTGCGCGCTGCAGTTCAGAAGGACACTCCTCAAAGGCTGAAACCTTTTCCGCTGAAGGGCGGAAAACTTTCTAGGCCTTCTCCGAGGTCACTCCAGAACTGCAGCCATGTTACTTCGAAATATTTACTCGCTCCACTAAATAGCATGATGTATAGGAGACAGCATGAGGCAAGGAGATAGCATGACAGATGAGATGCGATAAGGGTGAGATTCGGGACAGATAGCATCATGTAAACCTGAAAATAGGATACGCTTTGAGGATAGCACTAGATTTAGATCGTGGTTAGCTCTGAAGGCATTCGAAGGTTTGCTCTTCAGCAAAGATTCTGGGATAAAAAGCGGATGGGTATTTTCTGACTTACTTAATTACTCTTTTTATAAATCATAAAAAAAGCCGGTTTCCTACGCAGAAACCGGCTTTTTTATTCAAATGAGTATCTTAGCTTAATTTTTCTAAAGCAGTTTTAATTCTCGATACAGCATCTCTCAATTTATCTTCTGCAGCAGCATAAGAAATTCTGATACAATCTTCGTTACCGAAAGCTTCACCCGTTACTGTGGATACATGAGCTTCATTTAATAGGTAAAGACAAAGGTCTTCTGCATTCGTGATTTTGTAATCGCCAGTGCTGGTACCGAAATAAGCTTTAACTTCTGGGAAGAAGTAAAATGCACCATCAGGAAGGTTTACTTTGAGGTTTGGAATTTCTTTCAATAGCGCATAAACAATGTCTCTACGGCTTCTGAATTCATCAACCATCGCACTTACAGATTCTAAACCACCTTGGTAAGCATGTAAAGCGGCACGTTGTGCGATAGAAGAAGTTCCTGAAGTCACTTGACCTTGCATTTTATCACAGGCATTAGCAATCTCTTTGTTCGCAGCCATATAGCCTACGCGCCATCCAGTCATGGCATAAGATTTTGAGAAACCATTGATTAGGATTACTCTGTCTTTGATCGAGTCAAACTCAGCAATCGAAGCATGTTTTCCTACAAAGTTGATGTGCTCATAGATCTCATCAGAGATGATATAGATATTTGGGTGTTTCTCAAATACAGCAACCAGGTCGGCCAGTTCTTCTTTCGAGTAAACAGATCCTGTTGGATTACATGGAGAAGAGAACATGAACAATTTAGTTTTTGGCGTGATGGCCGCTTCCAATTGTGCACCAGTAATTTTGAAGTTGTTTTCTACGGTAGCATTGATAAATACGGTTTCGCCTTCCGCAAGTTTGATCATTTCTGAGTAAGATACCCAGTAAGGAGTAGGTACAATTACCTCTTCTCCAGGGTTCACCAGACACATGACAGCATTGGCCAAAGATTGTTTTGCGCCAGTAGATACTACGATCTGATCAAAACCGTAGTTTAGTCCATTTTCTCTCAATAACTTATCAGCAATCGCCTTACGTAATTCAGGATAACCTGATACAGGAGTGTAGTAAGAGTAGTTTTCGTCCACAGCGATCTTCGCTGCATCCTTCACAAACTCTGGAGTAAAGAAGTCGGGCTCACCGAAGCTCAGGTTGATTACATCTATTCCTTTTGAGGATAGTTCTCTACCTAACTTTGCCATTTTAATGGTCTGAGACTCTGAAAGGTTATTGATTCTGTTGGATAAAAATGTCATAATATTTTGTGCGCAAGCAAATATAATTTTGTGAGAAGGCAAATATATAAACCTAACGGAATTTTAAACTAAAAAAAATACTTTTTAATGTAATTCGCAGGTTAAAATGTACTTTTGACGGCTAAACTCTGCCAATTGTTACCTCAGAAAAAAGCAATACTCGTTTCTTTATGTATCAGCATCCTGCTGATGCTGGCTAAGTTTGTGGCCTACTTTATTACACATTCGAATGCCATCCTTACGGATGCAGCAGAAAGTATTGTCAATGTGCTGGCGAGTTCTTTTGCTTTTTACAGTATTTATCTCGCCACTTTACCGAAAGATGAAAACCACCCCTATGGGCACGGGAAAGTAGAATTCTTCTCTGCTTTTGTAGAGGGAATCCTAATCGCTATTGCCGGTGTCATCATCGTTTTTAAATCTAGTTATGATTTGGTTTTTCCTAAGGAAATCACTCAGCTATATGAAGGTGCAGCTATTATAGGCCTGACCGGAGTGCTGAATCTGCTGGTAGGGCTTTACCTGATCAACACGGGTAAAAAACACCGTTCTATTACTTTGGAGGCCGACGGTAAGCACCTGATGACCGACGCGATTACCAGTGCGGGGCTGGTGATTGGAATTATTCTGATACAGATTACCCAGATATTTTGGCTGGATAGCGCGATCTCTATTGCACTGGGCTGCTATATTGTTTATAATGGCTATAAGCTCACTAGAAGGTCGGTAGGAGGCTTGATGGATGAGAGTAATGTAGAATTGGTGAAAGATATTGTCGCCATTTTACAGAATAATAGAGAAGAAACCTGGATTGATGTCCATAATTTAAGGGCGCAGCAATATGGTGCCGATCTGCACATCGATTGTCACATTACTTTACCATACTATTTTGACCTGAACCAGGTACATCATGAAATATCTGCCATTGATCAGTTGATCAATGTGAAAGCAGAACATACTACAGAACTTTTTATTCATGCAGACCCTTGTCTACCGGCATGTTGCAATTATTGCAAGATGAGTAATTGTAACGTCAGGAAGGAAGCTTTTCAAAAGGAGATTCCATGGACGGTGGAAAATGCAACAAAAAACCAAAAACATTTCGATCAATGAGTTATTTTAACGTAAGGGTATACGGCCTGCTTATCAATGCCGACAATCAAGTTTTGATTAGTGATGAGCAGTCTGGAGGGAAGATTTTTACTAAATTTCCTGGTGGTGGACTGGAGCTGGGTGAAGGCCTGATCGACGCCCTCAAAAGAGAGTTCATGGAAGAGTGTAACGCGGAGGTGGAAGTACTCGATCATATTTATACCACCGATTTCTATGAGAAATCATCTTTTAACGACAGCCAGATTTTAAGTATTTATTATATGGTAAAAGAGGTACATCCCCTGGAACTAAATTTTAAAACTATCCCATTTGATTTTGATGGAGATAGTCTGCAATCGTTCAGATGGATGGATTTAAAAGACCTTAAAGTAACGGATGTGACTTTCAAAACAGATCAAAAAGTAGTCGAACTACTCCTACATAAAAATATTTAAACATGACTTTAGCAGAGAGAGATCAGAAGGTCATCTGGCACCCTTATACCCAGATGAAGAACGCCTTGCCGCATATACCTATTGTAAGTGGATCAGGTGCGTATCTTTTCGATGAGGATGGAAAGAAATATATTGATGCAGTTTCCAGCTGGTGGGTGAACATTCACGGACATTCACATCCCCATATTGCCAAAAAAGTATCCGAGCAATTGAGTGTATTAGAGCATGCGATTTTCGCAGGATTTACCCATGAACCGGCCGTACTATTGGCGGAAAGGCTTTTGGAAATCCTCCCTGCAGGTCAGGAAAAGGTGTTTTATACCGATAATGGCTCTACGGCTGTAGAAGTGGCCCTTAAAATGTGTCTGCAGTTCTGGTCTAATACTGGAAGTACGGCACGTACTAAGATCATCGCTTTTAAAGATGCCTATCATGGGGATACTTTTGGAGCAATGTCTGTAAGTGGTAGAAGTATTTTTACCGGACCTTTCAGCTCCATGCTCTTTGATGTGGAATTTATTGAGCTTCCTAATGCGGAGAATATCGCGCAGATCAAGTCGAAAATCAATTATCTGAGTAATGAAGTGGCTTGTTTCATCTTTGAACCGATGGTGCTTGGCGCCGGAGGGATGCTGATGTATGAAGCAGAATACCTGGATCAGCTGATAGAAACATGTCAGAAACATGGTATTTTAACAATTGCAGATGAAGTGATGACCGGATTCGGTCGTACAGGTACTTTGTTTGCCTGTGAGTCATTAACGACCACTCCGGATATTTTCTGCCTTTCGAAAGGCCTTACCGGTGGTACCATGCCTTTAGGCGTAACGACTTGTAATGAAAAGGTGTTTGAAGCTTTTATGAGTGAAGATAAACTGAAAACCCTGTACCATGGACATTCCTTTACCGCGAATCCAGTGGCTTGTGCAGCTTCTTTAGCCAGTATGGACATCCTGATGAGTCCGGAGACTTTGCCAAACATTCAAAGAGTACAAGCCAAACATGAAGCTTTTGCCGCGCAGATAAAAGACCATCCTAAGCTTAAAGACGTACGCCAAAAGGGCACTATTCTGGTCATGGAATGGGAAACAGGAACCGATACCTCTTATTTAAGCGGATTGAGAAATCAATTGTATTCCTATTTTCTGGAAAGAGGGATTATTTTAAGACCATTAGGAAATATCATTTACATTTTGCCTCCATATATCATCAGCGATGAGGACCTGGACTATATTTATAAAACCATTACTCAGGCTTTAAACGATATTTAAAAACCTGATTTTTATTGTGATCGTCATCAAATCGGCTTAAACTTCCACAATATGACTGGGTGTGATCGCATAAAAGCGGTCACCTTCCTCTGGTTTTATCCTACTTAAACCGGTAAAAGCGCTAAAAGCAGGTAAAACTGCGTACGATGTTCCAAAATAAAAGCAAGGCAGACTTAACCTTTGTCTTGCTTTTCCATATATGGTGACTCCTGGATGGATGTGTCCGGAAATTGTGTAATATTCATCCTCAGCTTTCGGACGATCATGGATAAATCGGAATGGCCAGCAGGTCAATTCTTTTTCATAAACTTCAATCCCTAAATCCTTGTAATCTTTAGTCAGCAGTCTATCGTGATTTCCTTTGATCAGCAGAAATTTCAGGTCTGTAAATTCAGCTCTCCATTGAGAAAATACGGTGATGTCACTATTGAGCTGGTGGTGAAATAAATCTCCGGTGATCAGTAATGTCTTTGGATGATACTGTTCGGTGAGCCCTTTAAGGCGTGTCAGATCCTGGTCGCCGATGGTAGAAGGAACTTGAATGCCATGTTTTCTAAAATGCGCCGGCTTGCCAATATGGAGGTCACTGATGATCAGCATTTCCTGTGCGGGCCAATAAATAGCCCTTTCTTTGTTTAATATTAATATTTCTCCCCGACAGGTAATTTGCATGGTTAAGCTCTATTTTTTTTGTTCTTTTTGTCCGCCTCCAGGGTCATTCTTTCAATCCTTTGTCCCAGTTCTTCTGTGCTCATGTTTTCCCTTAGACTGTCTACTTTGATTGGGAAACAGAGTGGCGTATAACTTTCTGGCCGTTTCAGGATAATGGTGCTTTGCTGGATGCGCTGTAAGGCTGCCAGTAACCTGGGTTCTTCAATTTGCTGGTAAAAAGCTTCTTCATAAGCCTGACGCAATAATAAGTTCCTCGGGTCGTAATCCGTAAAAACATTGAAAAATAAAGAAGCCGAAGATTGTAAATGTTTATTGGCGGTATATTTTCCAGGGAATCCCTGGAAAACCAGTCCGGAGATACAGGCGATATCTCTAAATTTCCTTCTGGCCATTTCCGTAGCATTGATACTGCTCACGATGTCTTCTCCTAGTTGTGCAGGACTGAATAAAGTCCGGATTTCTGCTTCATCCAAAGGAATTGGATGTTCGGACAGCAATTCAAATCCATAGTCATTCATGGCGATCGAAAAACTGATCGGGGTATGGCGACTCAGGCGGTAGGCGATTAATGCGGCTAAAGCCTCATGTACCATACGGCCTTCAAATGGGTAAGCAAAAATATGGTAGCCGTCTTTCGTATGAATCAATTCTACCAGAAACTCGTCGCTTTTTGGAACATGGGATACGGCGGCCTGTCTTTCAAAAAGAGGAAAGACGATGTCCAGCTCTTCATCTTCATGTGTTTTATCCAGCGTTTCATTGTATTTTTTCCTTAAGATGCTGCCCAGATTGGCACTTAATGAGATCCGACCACCCATCCAGCTCGGACTAATCGCCTTTTTCGCCTTGCTGCGCCTCACTAAGGCTGTCATTTCTTTGACCATAATAAATTCTAACACCCTTCCTGCAAGCGTAAAGCTATTTCCTGCTTTTAATTTAGAGAGGAAAGATTCTTCCACCATCCCTATATATCCACCACCAAGATATTTTACTTTGATCATGGCATCGCTGACGATCGTACCGATATGAAGGCGGTGGCGCATAGCGATTTGCCTGCTTTCCACTTTCCATAGCCCATCCTCGCTTTTAACCACTTTTTTAAATTCATTATAGGCCGTCAGACTGTCGCCGCCAGTGGTGATAAACTGCATCATCCATCCCCATTCTGAAGGCAGCAATTCCTGGAAAGCATGGGTTTCTTTTACTTCCTGATGGATTTGATCTTCCTTGAAACCATCGCCTACTGCAAGTGTAACCAGATATTGGATGAGTGTGTCAAAAGCCATCACTACTGGCTCCCGACTTTCTATCTGCTGTGTTTTTGCAGCTTCCTTAATGGCTGCGGCTTCTACGAGTTCCAGGGCATGGGTAGGAAGGAAGTAGATCTTTGAAGTCTCATTTGGAGAATGTCCACTTCTTCCGGCGCGCTGTAAAAACCGGGCAACTCCTTTCGGGGAGCCAATTTGAACCACCGTGTCTACCGGCTTAAAATCGACACCCAGATCAAGGGAAGAAGTACTGATGACTGCTTTTAATACCCCTGAATGCAATGCATCTTCAATCCAATTGCGCAATTCATAATCTATAGAACCATGATGAATGGCCAATACGCCTGCCAGGCTTTCATCTAGCGCCAGCAGGTTTTGGTACCATAATTCTGCCTGTCCTCTGGTATTCGTGAAAATCAGGGTAGTCTTGCTCTTATGGATAATGGGTAACAGTTTATGCGCCAGTTTATGACCTAAATGCCCTGCCCATGGCAGCATATCGATATGGTCAGGCAGGATAGACTTGATCAGGATCTTCTTTTTTACCTCAGCCCTGACAATTATTTTCAGCAGATCAGGGTAGGGAACCAGCACTTCCATCGCCTGTTCCAGGTTTCCTATAGTGGCCGAAATTCCCCATATTCTAAGCAGCCGCTCCGGATGTTTTTCTTTTAAAATACCTTTAATCCTGGAAATTGCCAGCTCTGCCATCACGCCCCTTTTACTTCCGATCAATTCATGCCATTCATCGGCAACAATACATCGCAGCGGATAAAAATGGGCAGAATTATTCTTCTGAGCCAGCAATAAATGCATGCTTTCAGGTGTAATGATCAATACCTCTGGCATTTGTTTCTTTTGTTTCAGCTTTTCTGAGGCGGTCGTATCTCCATTTCTAACGGAAACTTGCCAGTCCAACTCTAGTTCTGCACAAACTTCCCGCATGGCGCGGGCAAGGTCCTTTGCTAAGGAACGTAGGGGCGTAATCCAGATCAACTTTAAACCCTTGCTCGCTTTTACAGGTTTCTTCAATCCCTTTTTTCGAGGCAATTTCGAATTGTTCTCAGCTTGTTCATTCAGTTCTTCAATGACCACGGCCAGAAAAAGAGAGAATGTTTTTCCAAAACCTGTGGGCGCATTGATCAATCCACTGTATCCTTCCGCGTAATATTGCCAGGCATCACTTTGAAATTGGAAAGGTTTTCTTTTCCCAGATTTCAGCCATTTTATGACCTGCCGATAGCCACTGCTCTTTTCTATGCCCATATTTACTATGCTAATGTAGAATTTAACAATTGCCTTAAATCGGCTAAAGTATTGATCTCTTCCGCTTTTTTATCCTTTCTCCACCTGGCGATCCTGGGGAAGCGCAGGGCGAGACCGGCTTTGTGTCTTTTACTTTCGGCAATACCTTCAAAAGCAATTTCAAATACCAATTCTGGTTTAACGGTACGTACGGGGCCAAATTTCTCTATGGAATTTTTCTTTACAAAAGCATCAACCTGTTTGATTTCTGCATCTGTTAATCCGGAATAAGCCTTGGCAATGGTAATCAGCTGTTCGCCATCGCGAACAGCAAAAGTATAATCTGTGAAAAAGCCGGCTCTTCTGCCGCTTCCTTTTTGTGCATAAATCATGACCGCATCAACGGTATAAGGGTTGATTTTCCATTTCCACCAATCGCCTCTTTTTCGGCCGCTATGGTATAGAGAATCTAGTTTTTTGAGCATCAATCCCTCACTGTTCATCGCCCTGGAGTCCATTCTTATTTCCGCAAGTTCAGCCCAGGATTTCGCTTCCACCACTGGAGAAAGTAAGAGGTTTTCCTGTGCTGGAATTTTAGAAATGAGTAGTTCCAGTTTTTTCCTTCTGTTTTTTAGGGGCTCCCCACGCTGATCTGCTCCCTGGTATTCGAGCAGGTCGTAACAGTAAAAACCTATAGGTGCGTTTTCCAATTGGTTTTTAGCAATGGTTTTCCGGTTTAATCGCTGCTGCAATATGGCAAATGGCAATACTTTACCCGATTTGACTGCAAGAATCTCTCCATCCAGAACAGTTCCATCCGGTAATTCCGCAGCTAAGAAATGAAGCTCCGGAAATTGATCTGTGACCAGTTCTTCTCCTCTTGACCAGATGAAAAGTTCTCCGCCACGCTTTACAATTTGTCCGCGGATGCCATCCCATTTCCATTCTGCCTGCCATTCTTGTATTGCTCCCAAAGCTTCCGGTGCTTGCTCCAGCGCGTAGGCCAGGCAAAATGGATAAGGCCAGGAATGGTCTGTATTCACATGCGCACCCGCAATCAACTCAGGGTAAGTAATTTCTTCCGGCTTCCATTTGCCCATGATGCTGTGCATGATCTGATTGGCAGGAATATTACTTTGTTTGGCTAAAGCGTTGACCAGCATTTTTCCAGAGACCCCAATCCTGAAGTTTCCTGAAATCAGTTTATTGAAAATAAAGCGTTCAGGAGTGTTCAGACGGTCCCAGGAATCAGTGATGAAACTTTTTTTAGCCGCATCATCCTTTCCATTGAGGGCTGCCAAAGCCTTGATCCACTCGCTCAGCTTCAGATCACTGGCTTGCGATGGAGGAGGTAAAATCAGGGCAATTGTTTCGCTCAGGTCTCCTACGTTATGGTAGCTTTCGGCAAAAAGCCAGGCGGGAATCCCACTCTTTTCAATGGCCCATTCCTTAAGCAGTGCGGTGCTGACCGGACGCTTTGGTTTTTTGCCCGTAAACATGGCGATCACGTAAGGCTTGTCCTGCTCTTCTGCCTCATTAAAATAGGACACCAATGCGGCCATCTTATCATTGGTTTTATTGCTGCTTTCCAGCTGGGCGATCAATTCTGTGAAGCGTTTCAATGGATTACCTCCTCCTCATCTTCTACACCGTATTGTGTTTTCACCTCTTCAGAATCAATGCCGATTTCATTTAAATACTTAGAGAAGGTGGCGGTATAGCCATGTGTTACATATACTTTTTCTGCGGATGTGGCTTTAATGGCGGATAGCAAGCCTGGCCAATCGGCATGGTCGCTGAGGGCAAATCCTGCATCCGAACTTCTCCACCTGCGCCCGGCGCGTACCTGCATCCAGCCGGAACAAACCCCAGTTGCCGGATGGACTAAGGTTTTAATCCAGCGACCATCAGCTACTGCGGGTGGAACAATCACAATCCCTTCCTGAAGTTCGGATTTGCTGATTTCAGGACTGATTCTGATCGTTTCCGGAAGTTCAACTCCAGCTTTGATAAAGGCTTCATTCAAGTTTGCTATAGCGGAGTGGACATATATTTTTTGCTGGAGAGTACTCAGGCCTTTGACCAGTCTTTGAGCCTTACCGAGGCTATAAGCGGTTAATACGCTGGTTTTTTGCTGCTGCTGATTGTTACTGTGCCAATGGCTGATCTGGTCGAAAATCTCTTGCTGAGGCAACCAATTGTAGATTGGCAGCCCAAAAGTACTTTCTGAAACAAAAGTATGGCATTTTACAGGTTCAAAGGCGGTACTGATGCCATCATACTCCACCTTATAATCACCGGAAACCACACAAACTTCCCCTTTATACTCCAGTCTTATTTGGGCAGAGCCAATCACATGACCTGCGGGAAATAAGCTCAGCTGGACACCATTGATCAGCAGGCTTTCCCCATAAGCAAGGGTTTGTATCTTTAAATCAGCCCCCAAACGATGGAGGAGGATAGGTTTGGTCAGCTCATGACATAAATAAGCATCATTGCCTGATTTTACATGGTCGGCATGGCCATGGGTAGTTACCGCAAGCCGTACAGGTTTCCAGGGATCAATGTAAAAATCACCTTTGGGGCAGTATATGCCTTTGTTTGTAAATTTGATTAAAGCCATCTCATTCAGAACAATTGCAAAGAAGATAAAGTTTGCTGGCATTATTTCCGTGGAAAATACTTAGCATTCAGTATATTTAGCCATTCGTGTTTGTATTTAAAGCATGATTTAAGGAATATTATACCCTATTTTTTATATGCCTAATACCTTTAGACTAGTACTGATACTTTTATTGAGTATAACATTCCAGTATTCCATAGCCCAAACTAAAAGAACCATTAGTGGGAATGTGACTGACGCAAAAACAGGGGAAACGCTGATTGGCGCCAGTATTAAAGTCAGTGGTGAGCATAATGCTTCCAGCCTGACAAATGCTTACGGCTTTTATTCCCTCATTATCCCTGTAGGGAAATATGAAGTAGCAGTTAGTTTTATTGGTTATAAAACCACGGTCAGACAAGTGGAAGTATCCTCAAAAGATCTGCGCCTCAATGTGGCTTTAGAGGAAGACAATCAATTGAATGAAGTCGTCATTTCAGCAACTAAAAAGAACGAAAACGTAAGCAGTCCACAAATGGGATTACAGAAGCTGAGTGTTCGGGAAATCAATGATGTCCCGGTGCTGCTTGGCGAACGCGATGTACTGAAAACCTTGCAGCTCCTGCCGGGAATTAAATCCGCAGGAGAAGGAAATAGCGGCTTTTATGTTAGGGGAGGGGCTACAGATCAGAATTTGATCCTCCTAGATGAAGCACCAGTCTATAATGCTTCCCATTTATTGGGTTTTTTCTCCACCTTCAATTCCGACGCCATTAAAGATGTGAGTGTCTATAAAGGAGGGATGCCTGCACAATATGGCGGACGATTGGCCTCGGTGCTTGACCTTAAAATGAACGACGGAAACCGCAAAGAATTTACTGCGGAAGGGGGCATCGGCCTGATCTCTTCCAGACTTAAAGTAGAGGGACCGATCGTAAAAGACAAAGGTTCTTTTATGGTCAGTGCAAGAAGAACCTATATGGATCTTTTCTTTAAGCTTTCACCGGATAGCTCAATCAACAACAATACCTTATATTTTTATGATTTAAATGCCAAGGCAAATTACCAGCTGGACGATAAAAATACCTTGTATATATCCGGTTATTTTGGCCGCGATAAGCTCGGCCTTGCCGACACATTTGGCTTCAATTGGGGCAATGCCACAGTTACCTTGCGTTGGAACCACTTGTACAGCAGTAAATTGTTCTCCAATACTTCCCTGATCTACAGCAATTACAATTATGTGATTCAGAATATGATGGAAGACAATAACTTTAAAGTGAATTCTTCTATTAAAGATTTTAACCTGAAGCAGGATTTTGATTATCGCTTGAGCAACAACCATAGTCTGAAGTTTGGGCTCAATGTGATCCACCACACGATCGCGCCGGGTAAGCTTAGTGCTGACGAGAGTTCCAGCGTAAACCCAACCACTTATGAGAACAGAAAAGGCCTCGAATCTGCCATGTATGTGTCTGACGAATGGGCCGTTAATGAGCGTTTTAATCTGGTATATGGATTGAGACTGAGTAATTTTTCTTTACTGGGGCCGGGAAATTTCAAGACCTATGATGAAGAAGGAAATACACTTTCTAGTACCTACTATAGCTCCGGAGCACTGGTTAAAACTTATTTCAATCTGGAACCGAGAGTGTCTGCCAGTTACCAGCTGAACCCTTCCAGCGCTATAAAAGCTGCTTATACCAGGAATGTTCAAAACATTCACCTGATGTCTAATTCTACCTCAACTTCGCCGACAGACCTGTACATTATGAATAGCAATAATGTGAAACCGGAAATTGCGGATCAGGTAGCAACCGGTTATTTCAGGAACTTTAACGATGATAAATACGAGTTCTCAGCAGAGATTTACTACAAATGGATGCAAAACCAAATCGAGTACCGAAGTGGGACAGATTTGAGAGGAAACAGCAATGTGGAAGCCGATTTATTATATGGTGATGGCCGTGCTTATGGAATAGAATTGTTCTTAAAGAAAAGGTTTGGCAAGTTCAATGGCTGGATTGGCTATACTTATTCCAGAACTGAACGCCAGTTTGATGCGATCAATGAAGGAAAATGGTTTTATGCGAAACAAGACAGAACGCATGACATTTCGTTGGTAGGGATTTATAAAGCGAGTACACGCTGGACCTTCTCTTCTGTTTTTGTTTACAATACCGGAAATGCAGTGACTTATCCAAGTGGTAAATATGAAATCAATGGTAAAACTGCTTTTTATTATAAAGAGAAGAATGCTTATCGGACACCGGCCTATCACCGTTTAGATGTGGCGGCTACATTGGAAGGAAAACCAGGTAAGAAATTACAGTCCAGCTGGTCTTTTGGAATTTACAATGTATACAACCGACAAAATGCTTTTGCAATTGATTTTAAGGATAATGAGAATGACCCTAGTCGGACAGAAGTGGTCAGAACGACCTTGTTTGGCATTATTCCTTCGGTTACCTGGAACTTCAAATTTTAACCTAAAAGCGTCATGAAGAAAATGAAATTATATAGAGGATGGAGTTTAGGATTGCTGATCATTTGTCTTTTCTCCGCCTGTGAAAAGGTGATAGAACTCAAACTAGACGATGCTCCGGCAGTAGTCGTGATAGATGGCGGTGTGAGCGATCAGAACGAGGTGCAGCGCATTAAGATTTCCAAAACTTACAGCTTTACCGAGCCGAACAAATTTAATGGACTGAGTGGTGCAAAAGTAGTACTCGCAGTGGATGGTACCGGTGCTATCGCTTTTAATGAAGTGTCTCCAGGGGTATACCAGAGCATAAAGTTTAAGGGGAAATCGGGTTCCAAATACGATATTTCAGTAACGGTGGAGGGGCAGACCTATAAAGCCAGTTCCACCATGCCGGCTCGTGTGCCTATGGATTCGCTTACCTTTAAGAGCTTTACGTTTTTTGGAGAAACGAAGAATTACGTGGCTGTGAACTTTAGAGATCCTGCAGGAGTAGCCAATCAGTACCGCTATATCCTGAAGTTTAAAGGGGTGGTAGAAAAAGATGTGGTTTCCGAAGACCGCTTTGATGATGGCAGTAAAGTAACCAATGTGATCTTTTATGAGTTGAATGACCTGATTAAAGGAGATAGTGTTCAGGTAGAAATTCAATGTATTGATCGAAATGTGTACCGGTATTTCTACAGCCTGGGTCAGAATACAGGAGGAAGCGGGCCACCGGTTTCCCCGGCTAATCCACCCTCTAACTTTAGTAATGGTGCTTTAGGGGTGTTCAGTGCGCATACTTCCAGTATTAGAACGGCATTGATTAAGTAAAGCAACGTTGTGTCATCTTTCTGTTTTATTGTTGCAATTATGTTGCATTACTTCTGCGGGTTTCTAACTTTGTTTTCAACTGGTAGTCAGTGTGGGAATTCCTTTGTACTGTCTTGCCCTAAATTTTAAACCAAATGGAAAAAGAAACGATACAAGAAGTGATCATTATTGGAGGAAGTTATGCAGGTCTTTCTGCGGCAATGACCTTAGGCAGGGCAGGACGAAAAGTGCTGGTAGTAGATAGCGGGAAGCCCTGTAATGCGCAGACGCCACATGCTCATAACTTCCTGACACAGGATGGCGAAACACCGGCCGCAATTGCCGAAAAAGGATGGGCAGATGCTTTAAAATATCCTACCGTAACACATTTAAATGATTTCGTGACTGCTGCCGTAAAAGTCAATGGCTATTTTGAGCTGAAGACGGCAACCGGTAAATCTTTGAAAGCGAAAAAGCTATTGTTTGCCACAGGTGTTAAAGACCTGATGCCAGAGATCAAGGGCTTTGCCGAATGCTGGGGGATTTCTGTAATCCATTGTCCGTATTGTCATGGTTATGAAGTAGCGGGTCAAAAAACAGCATTACTAGCCAATGGAGAAATTGCATTTCATTTTATTCAGGTGCTGAGCCAGTGGAGCAAAGATTTGGTTTTATATACCAATGGTCCGGTACATCTGAGCGAAGAGCAGCTTTTACAGCTCAAAAATCATGACATACCAGTCAATGAAGTCCCTCTAAAAGAACTTTCGCAGGAAAATGGACAGCTAAAAAGCTTGCTGCTGGAAGATGGACAGGAGCATTTCTTCAAAGTGATGTATGGGAAATTTGGTTTTGAACAGCATTCTTCAGTTCCTGAAAGCCTGGGCTGTGAAATTAATGAGCAGGGTTATCTGGTGATTGACGACAAAAAGGAAACCAGCATTTCCGGGGTGTATGCGGCCGGTGATAATACAACTATGGCCAGGTCCGTTTCCATGGCTGTGGCATCAGGCACATTATCAGGGGTTTCGATTAATTCTGCATTGATTTCTGAAAGCTGGTGAAACTAAATTTTTTCTCCACAAGGAAATATTTTTAGGCAAAACAGATCTTTTTTAGAATAGCTATTTAAAGGCGTAAAACTTTATCTTGTGTCCTATTGTTTATATATAAATGATCGTAATTTGTTTTCTGCTAGAAACATTGCTAACTTTATAATTCTTAATGGTAATCTCAATGGCGACTCAAATAGATCTGGATACTGCAACATTAGAAGAAGAAAGAATAAAAGCTTTAAAAAGGTACAGTATTCTTGATACACCACCAGATGGTTCATTTGACAAGCTGACCAAGCTTGCCGCCAGCCTTTTAAAAGTACCGATTGCGATTGTGAGTCTCGTGGATACCGATCGCATCTGGTTTAAATCGAAATACGGAATTGATTCCCAGCAAATTGACAGAGATGAAGGCCTTTGTGCTTCTGTGATTTTTTCTGAGGACCTGTATCTTGTAGAAGACGCAGCCATAGATCCCAGAACGCTGTCAAATCCATTGGTAGCAGGTAGTTTTGGATTGAGGTTTTATGCTGCTGTACCACTTCGTACCCGTGATGGCTTCAATCTGGGGACTTTTTGTGTGATCGATAAGGCGCCAAGATCATTAAACGAAGAAGAGGAGCAGATCCTTAAAGATTTAAGAGACATTGTGATGGATCAGATCGAACTGCGTCTGGCCTCCAGAGTGAGTATGGCTCAGCACAACCAGATCTTAAATACAACGGCCCATGACCTTAAGAATCCATTGACCACAATTCCTGTGCGTGCGGATCTGATCAAGATGAAGAAAAACAATCCTGAAATGGTGGATACTCTTTGTGATCAGATAAAAATCGCCAGTCTCAATATGGTGCGCATCATTGATGAACTCCTACAGGTTGGGAGTATGGAGGCAGGAAAGATCCATTTGATGTTAATCAAAGTAAATGTCTCCTTTTTGGTGAGTAATGTGGTCTCTATGAACCAGCCATTGGCAGAAAGGAAAAACCAGACCCTGCATTTTAGCTATGAAAAAGACCTGTATGTCAATGCCGATGAAGGGAAGCTGACGGAAATTATAGACAACCTGATCAATAATGCGATTAAATATTCCCCGGTAGATAAACAGATCTTTATTCGTGTAAAGGAACGATCAGGAATGGTAATGATTGAAGTAGAAGACCAGGGATTAGGGCTTACCCTGGAAGATAAAAGTAAATTATACCAGCGGTTTACGCGCTTAAGTGCGCAGCCAACCGCTGGAGAAAACTCAACCGGCCTGGGGCTGTCCATTGTAAAAGTATTGGTAGAAGCACATCATGGAGCCATTCGCGCCGAAAGCGAGGGCAAAGATAAAGGCTGTAAATTTATTGTGGAGTTGCCGGGCAGGAATGGCTAGCTTTAAAAACAGGTAACTTCCCAATATCTGGACCAATCTTTTCCAGGCGCCAGCTGAACAATCCCTTCTTTCTTGCTGAACTCCTGATCATGATCAACGCCATCAGCGATGCCGCACCAAGGCTCCAGACAGACAAAGTCAGCATCTTTAGCTGCCCAGATGCCGAAAAATGGGAAACCATGGAAATGGAAATCCAGTCCATGTTTGTCTTTTATGCTTTTTAAACTGATCTTATTACTTTTCAGGTCTTTCAATACCAGGGCATCCTGATAGAACAAATGATGTGTTAAAGGCAGTTTTCCTCCCTCTAAATGAATAGGCTGAGTTTCTTCTTCAATCAGGTTATCCGTTACCTGATGTACATTTAATTGCGTATCCTCATTAAATTCCAGGTAATAATCGTCATAATTTAAGCCAGATTGAAGTGGCAAACGGAAGGCTGGGTGACCGCCAATAGAAAACCACAAATCTTTATTTCCGCTGTTGAACACCTCGTAACTACAGCTCAGTGTATTTCCAGTCAATCGGTAACGCAGGCCCAGCTGATATTTAAAAGGATATACTTTTAAGCTTTCCTGATCTTCTTTTAGCAGGAATAACACTTCCTCGGAGCTAATTTGATGGGCCTCAAATTCCCGGTCTCTGGCAAAACCATGCCTGGGCAGCTGATAGGATGCTCCCTCAAAAAAGTAAGTGTCTTCTTTTAATCCCCCAACAATGGGAAATAAAATCGGGCTAAACTTCCCCCAGAAATTGGCATCTCCAGTCCATAAATATTCCAAGGCAGTTTCCTTGTTTTCTAAACGTTGTAATTCTCCACCTTTAGTGGAGAAAGTAGCAGAAATTTGTGCGTTTTCCAGAGAAATGATCATAGATAAAAGTAAAAATTAAATATTACATTTAGGCTCCGCTTGGCAACAAAATGAACTTAGAGAAAAAACTATCTTCCAGTACCAATATTTTATTTAAAAAACCCAAAATTACCGGCGCGGTAATTTCCTTATTACTCATCTCTCTGATCCTTTATGTCTCTAATCAGCGCTATCGGATGGTTAAAGACGACCAGCGGATGGAAATGAACCGCGTTCTGGAAGTGGTGCGGTACAATGTGGACCAGTCGCTCAAAAACAGCTATACTGCAACTTTGACGCTGGGTTTAACGATCAATACAGATGGAGTACCTAAAAATTTCGATGCTGTTGCTGCACAGCTGATGAGTTCTAATCCCAATTTACAGGCAGTAGAGATGGTGCCGGACGGGGTAATTAAATATATCTATCCTTTAAAAGGGAATGAAGCAGCGTTAAATCTGAATATTTTTAAACTCTCTAAAGAAATCAGTGAAGAAGCCAAGAAATCTGTGACAGATCGAAAGATGTATTTTGCTGGCCCTTTAAAGCTCAAACAGGGAGGATTAGGGATTGTTGGACGGATGCCTTTGTTTTTTAACAACAAATTTTGGGGCTTTTCAGCTGTTGTGATTAAGCTGGATACCTTTTTAAAGGAGGCAGGAGTAAAAGGAGCAGCTGATAATCGCTATGCCTTTCAGCTGTCGAAGGTTAATCCTGCAACTGGTAAGGAAGAGTTTTTTCTGCCGAAAATTAAAACTACAGCTGATGCAGTGGAGGAAAGTGTCACTTTTTCTGATGGCAATTGGAAATTGTATATGATGAGCATTCCAAGCTACAAACCTTACCTGAAAATTATATTCCCTACGATATTCGCTATTTTTCTTGCTGGACTAAGTGGTTTTCTGGTCTCCATGGTATTTAAAAGGCCTGCTGAATTGGAGCAACTGGTGCATGATCAGGCTGATAAGTTATTGGAAAATGAGCTTAAATTCAAAACGATATTCGATCAGGCAGCGATTGGGATCATGGAGGTGGATTCTAATACCGGAGCCTTACTTCATGTCAATTCAAGGCTCTGTAAAATCCTTGGGTATTCAGCTGAAGAATTATTCATGAAGCATTTTCATACACTGAGCCATCCTGATGATCTGGATAGCGGCCTCAACTATTTTGAGCGAATGGAGAGCGGTGAAATTTCTGAGTTCGAACTCCTGAAAAGGTATTTACATAAAGATGGAACAGTGGTTTGGGCAAACCTGATGATCACGCCATTGTGGTTGCCCGGAACAAAACCAACCAGTCATATCGCTATTGTAGAGGATGTGACGGCAAGAATGGAGGCAGAGCGCATTGCCGTTGAGTACAGTCAACGCATCGAGTCGCTGATCAATACCATTGATGGAATTGTTTGGGAAGCCAACCCTTTCACCTTTGAATTTGCTTTTATCAGTGGAAAATCGAAAGATATTCTGGGCTATACGAGTGAAGAATGGCTGGCTTCGCCCACATTCTGGGTAGACCATATCCATCCAGACGACAGGCAATACCGTCTCCATTATTGTTATTCCTTTGCGGATAAGCTGGAACAGCATGATTTTGAATACCGTATGATCTCCAAAGATGGCAGTGTGGTCTGGTTGAGAGACATTGTGAACGTGGTGGTGGTCGATGGAAAGGTGGTGATGCTGAGAGGAATTATGATTGATATCACCAAGAATAAACAGGCGGAGAGAGATTTAAACCACTCTTTTGACCTGGTCAATGAGCAAAATAAAAGGTTGCTGAATTTCTCTTATATTGTGTCTCATAACCTCCGTTCTCATACCAGCAACATTCAATCTATTTCTGCCTTGATTGAATCAGCTACTTCTAATGAAGAGAGAAATGAAATGGTAGCCCTATTGAAAACAGTGTCGAATTCTTTGAATGAAACATTACTGAATTTAAATAAGGTGGTCAATATCCAAACAAACATCAATGTAATTGTAGAACCGTTAGTGCTTTATGAATATATCAATAGGACGCTGAGTGTACTGCATGACCAGATTG
This sequence comes from Pedobacter sp. PACM 27299, assembly GCF_001412655.1. Lineage (NCBI taxonomy): Bacteria > Pseudomonadati > Bacteroidota > Sphingobacteriia > Sphingobacteriales > Sphingobacteriaceae > Pedobacter > Pedobacter sp. PACM 27299. Next base: position 1,815,687 of record NZ_CP012996.1, read on the forward strand.
TGCTGAAAAAAGCCTGTATCCTGAATAAAGTGCCGCAAACGGTATTGGTGAATTATAACCCTGCTTATCTGGAAAGTATTTTGCTCAATTTCATCTTTAATGCCATTCGATATAGTCACCCGGAACGACCACCGCTAATCGAACTGACTTGTCAGCAGGAAGGACAAGTGGTACTGAAAATCAAGGATAATGGCATTGGAATGGACCTGGAGAAGCACGGTGCAGAGTTGTTTGGGATGTATAAAACCTTTAATGGAAATGCAGATTCAAGAGGAGTGGGGTTGTTTATCTCTAAAAACCAGATCGATGCCATGGGAGGAAAGGTGACGGTAAGCAGTGAATTTGGTACGGGAACGACCTTTGAAATTTACTTCAAATAGGATTTTTGATAGCCATAAAAAACTGCGACGCTTTAAGGGCATCGCAGTCAGGTTATTCAATTTTTGTTTGGTAAACGATGGCTAGGGTTAACCTAGGGGTTGATTCCACCACCTAATGCGGTGTAAAGTTCCACATCCGCAGCCAGTCGCTGGCGTTTCAGATCGCTCAGTTCCAATTCGCTTTGCAGCAGGCTTCCCTGGGCAAGAATCACTTCCAAATAAGTAGCCATACCGCTTTTATACAGCATGTCCGCATTTTTGATGGCCGAACGTAAGGTGTTTACGCGACGCTCTGCCAATATCAGCTGTTCTTTTAATCGGGTCGATTTGGTTAAAGCATCAGACACTTCAGTCACTGCTAAAAGCAGGGTTTGTCTGAACTGTAATACCGATTTCTCTCTTTCTACTTTAGCAATTTCGAACCTGGTTTTTAACAGTCGGCGCTGAAACAAGGGTTGGGTAACTGATCCGGCAAGTGTGCCAAACAGCGAACCCGGAATGTTAAACCAGTTGCTGGATTTAAAGGAATTCACGCCACCCTGTGCGGTAATATTTAATGCCGGATACATGCTGGCTTGTGCAATGCCAACTGATTCATTGGCGGCACGCAGGGCATATTCGCTGGCTTTTACATCTGCACGATTGTTCAGTAATGCCACTGGATAACCAGCAGGGATTTGGACTGCCGGGCTAATTTCATTCAGTTTTTTTACGCGGTAAACTGATGCTGGAAGTGTCCCTGTCAGCTGACTTAACGCGTTTTCCTGAATACTGATTCCTTGCTGCAAGGTAGGTACCAGTTGCTCTGAACTGAGTTTTTGTGCTTCTGCCTGCTGAACAGCGAGGATGGTGGTTAAACCAGCATCCCATTGCAGTTTTGTCATTTGTAAGGTGCTGTCATTTAAAGCAACCGTACGGTTGGCAATGCGCAGTTGTTCATCTAACATCAGCAGGTTATAATAACCTGTAGCCACACTAGCAACCAGTTTGCTGCGGATCAGTTTGGAGGCTTCCTGAGTTTGAAGGTATTCAGCGAGTGCTTTGCCTTTCATGCGGTTCAGTTTTCCCCATAAGCCAATTTCCCAGGACAGATTTAAAGCTGCATTGTAATCCTGAATGGTGCTGGAACTAAAAAACTGCCCCATACTCAAGCCATTCAAACTGTTTTTAGAGGGTCTGTTGGTGTTGGCCTGGATGTTTAAACCCAGTTCCGGTAAGAAATTGACTTTTGCTTCCCGCAAACTTTGGTTGGCACTCTCGATGTTTTTCATCGCGATCAGCAGGTCATAATTCTTAGTGTTGGCACTGTCAATCAGCTGCTGTAGCGCATCGTCGTTAAAGAAGGCTTTTGTACTCAATGTGGCTACGCTACTGGAGTCCGCAGATTGCTGTACCGCAGAATATTCTGTCGGTAATCCGGTAGCCGGGCGCACATATTCTTTGCCCACCTTGCATCCTGTAATCAGGATGGCAAGGGCGGCGCAGGTATATAATTTATGAGGGTAATTCATGATTAATGAGATTTGACCTGTGGGTCGGTTTCTATTCCCGGTTTCCCGGTTATTTTTTCCTGTAGAGATTGGAATACCACAAAGAGTACTGGAATGATAAACAGTCCCAGGACTACCCCTGCAAGCATCCCACCAGCAGCACCAGTACTGATAGAGCGGTTCCCCATTGCTGATCCACCAGTAGCAATCATCAATGGGATCATACCCGCAATGAAGGCCAGGGAAGTCATCAGGATCGGTCTCAAACGTAGTCTTGATCCTTCTAATGCAGCAGGGATCAGGTCCATACCTTCTTTTCGGCGCTGTAAAGCAAACTCAATGATCAGAATCGCATTTTTAGCCAATAAACCTATCAGCATAATCAATCCGATCTGTACATAAATGTTGTTGTCGATACCGGCAATCTTAATGGCAATAAATACACCCAGTAGACCAGTAGGGATGGATAACATCACTGCTAATGGTAGGATATAACTCTCATATTGAGCTGCCAGCAAGAAGTATACAAACAATAAGCTCAAGGCAAGGATAAATACGGTTTGCGATCCAGAAGATTTCTCTTCTCTGGAAAGTCCGTTCCACTCATAGCTATAGCCGTTTGGTAGTTTTTCTGCTAGTAATTTCTCTACTTCATCCATGATCTTTCCATTGCTCACTCCAGGTTTGGCGATCGCATTGATGGTGATGGAATTGAACAGGTTGTAACGGTCTACAGATTCCGGACCGTATACTTTTCTCACGGATACCAGCTCACTTGCAGGCACCATATCACCTTTGGCATTCTTTACAAACACCATATTCAGTGATTCTTTATCCGTTCTGTAAATGCCGTCTGCTTTCACATTGACACGGTAGTATTTACCGAAACGGTTGAAATCTGAAGCTTGAGAGCCACCATAATATACTTGTATCGTGCTCAGTAAACCTCTTACGCTCACGCCCAGCTGCTTGGCTTTTTGGTCGTTTACTTCCAGTTCAAATTGCGGGTAATCCGCTTTAAAGGTGGTAAATGCGACAGCAACGCCATCCACACCAAATAATTCGCCGACAATCTTGTTGGCTACCTGGCTGAATTTCTGCAGATCGCCGCCTGTACGGTCCTGCAATACGAATTCTACACCACCAATGGCACCGTATCCGGCAACTGGAGGCATGCGGAACACACTCACTGTTCCTTCTTTCAGGGTGGCCATTTTTGCATTAACCATCCCTAATACCGCGTCCATATTCTGTACTTCACCTCTTTCTTTTGGTGCTTTCAGTTTCACAAAACCCAGTCCATAAGCAGGACTTGCAGAGTTGCTCATGATGTTAAATCCAGATACACTGGTGGTAGTTTTTACCGATTCAAAGCTTTTGAAGGTAGAGTCTACCTTTTTAATGAACTTGGTGGTACGGTCTAAACCAGTACCGGAAGGCATTGTTAAGGAGTAAATCATGAAACTATCGTCCTCCATGGGTACAAATCCTTTAGGCGTTGTATTCAGCATCCAAAGGGTAATTCCGGTTACTACTGCCAAACCGCCTAAACTTACCCATTTGAACCTGATCAGCCATTTTAGGCTGCCAATGTACTTTGCCGTCATTCGGTCAAATGAAGTGTTGAAAGCCTGGAAAAAACGTTGAGAAAAACCTGTTTTCTTACCTTCTTTTTCCGCATGCGGATTCTTTAAGAACAGTGCACACAATGCCGGACTTAAAGTCAGGGCGTTTACCGCAGAAATCAGAATCGCAATGGCCAGTGTAAAGGCAAATTGTTTATAGAAAATCCCTGAAGAACCTTCCATGAAGCCAATTGGCAGGAATACTGCCGCCATGACCAGGGTAATCGATACAATCGCTCCCGTAATTTCACTCATAGCGGAATAGGTTGCTTCGCGGGCAGTTAAATCGGAGCCTTCCATTTTCGCATGAACGGCCTCCACCACTACAATCGCATCATCGACTACAATACCGATGGCCAGTACCAATGCAAATAAGGTCAGTACGTTCACAGTAAAACCGATCAGCTGCAAAAAGAAAAATGTACCAATAATCGCTACCGGAACGGCAATCGCCGGGATCAGGGTAGACCTGAAATCCTGCAGGAAAATGAATACCACAATAAACACCAGGATAAAGGCCTCAATCAAGGTCGTTTTTACCTGGCTGATGGATTCGTCTAATCTTTCTTTTGTACTTTGAATGATTTCATACTTGATACCTTTAGGGAAATCTTTCGCTGCTTTAATCAAAGACTTACGAACTGCAATTTCAATTTCATTGGCATTGGAACCACTGGCTTGTAAAATCCCTAATGTGACGGCATCCATGCCATCCATTTTGGTGTCACTGGAATAACTGGCGGCACCAAATTCGATCCTCGCAACGTCTTTTAAGCGGAGTACACCACCATCGGCAGTAGATTTGATGATCAGATCCTCATATTGCTCCGGTAAGTTTAACTTTCCTTTGTATTTTACGACATATTCAATTGCTTCTTTGGATTCTTCTCCGAATTTTCCCGGAGCAGTCTCTAAACTCTGATCTGAAATCGCTTCCGTAACTTCTCTCGGCGTTAAATTGTTGGCCGCCATTTTCTGCGGATTTAACCAAACGCGCATCGAGTAATCTTTGGAGCCGAACATCTGTACCTGACCTACACCCTGAATCCTTTTTAGCTCAGGAACAAGGTTGATCTTGATGTAATTTTGCAGGAATTTCTCATCATATTTTGCGCGGTCTTCACTATAAACGTTGAAGTACATCACATTACTGTTTTGCTGTTTGGAGGTACTGATCCCTGCCTGCAGTACTTCTGGTGGCATCTGACTGTTGATCTGGGCTACGCGGTTTTGTACGTTTACTGCCGCCTGATCTGGGTCTGTACCTTGCTTAAACACAATGGATACTGAAAAGGAACCGTCATTACTGGCGGAAGATTTCATGTAGTCCATGTTTTCTACCCCATTGATGGATTCTTCCAGCGGGGTGATGACAGAACGGATGACCGCCTCAGAGTTTCCTCCAGGGTATACACCGGATACGAAAATGGTAGGCGGGGCAATGTCGGGAAACTGGGTAATCGGCAAACGGGTAAGGCCTACTATCCCCAGGAGTACCAGGAGGACAGAGATCACCGTTGCCAATACCGGCCTTCTTATAATAGATTGTAACATGTGGTTTTTATATTAATATGGTAAATTATTGAGCGCGGTAAACGCTATCGGCATTTAATGGTTTTGGCTTAATTTCAGCCTCTTCCGTTAAACCATCCAGGCCTGAATACACAATGGTTTCTCCTTTTTTAAGGCCATCTTTAACCAGGTAATTGTTGCCGCTTTTGCCAGAAATAAGGATTGCTCTACGTTCTAACTTATTTCCTTTTCCGACCAGGTAGACGAAAATCTTATCCTGAACATCCATTGTAGCAGCTTTAGGGACCATCACTACTTGTTCATGCTGCTCTTCCAAACGGATTTTTCCGGTGTTTCCAGAACGTAGTAATCCCTGAGGATTCGGGAACATTGCCCTAAGACTGATCGATCCGGTGTTTTTGTCGAACTGACCATCTACCAGTTGAATTCTTCCTTTTTGAGGATAAGTAGTTCCATCGGCAAGCAGCAGGGTTACCGGAGGAAGTTTTTTCAGCTTCTCCGTCATGTTTGCACCTTTAATTTGTGCATTGAACTGAAGAAAAGCAGGTTCACTCATGGAGAAATAAGCATACACATCTTTCGTGTCGGAAAGGGTAGTCATGGGTTCCTGATCGCCTTTGCTGATCAGGTTGCCCACTCTTTTTGGAATTTTACCAATAAAGCCAGAGATCGGGGCTTTAATCAATGTGAAACCGATATTGATCTTTGCCGAGGCAATGGTTGATTTTGCTTGTGATACCGCAGCCTGTGCCTGATTGTAATTTGCTTCTGCGGTACTCAACTGTACCTCCGAAACCACTTTGTTTTGCACTAAAGGTTTGATTTTATTCACTTCAATCTGAGCAGTACGCAAGGTCGCTTTTGCGGCTTCCATAGCTGCGTTGGCAGTATTCAGCTGTTCCTGATACACACGATCGTTGATTTTGAACAAAGGCTGACCAGCTTTTACGTAGGCACCTTCATCCACAAAGATTTTGTCCAGGTAACCATCTACCTGCGGGCGAATGTCTACATTTACCCTGCCTTCAATGGCAGCACTATATTCATTAAAGGTAACCGCAGCTTGTTCCAGCACAGCGATCACCGGGATTTCCGGTGCTGGAGGCGGAGTTCCGCCGGCTTGTTCCTGTCCGGCTTTCGATCCGCAGCTGCTTAAAAACAATGCAGGGAAAAGCAGGGACAATAGCAAGAAATATCGGGTATTGTTTCTAAGATTTTGGGGGAAAAACATCTCTTTTATAATTTATGTTTATTTAAAATGTCTGCAAACATAAAATGTATCCCGCGCGAAAATGCCATTACTTGACCGAAATGGATATATTAGTCGCTGAAACGTAGAAAATCAATAACCGAAATTATCGGTCGAGCCAGGCCTTAAACTGCCCGGACTTTTCTTTGCTGATGATGATTTCACCGGAAAGCGGGTTTTTCAGAATGACTTTCAGTTTGCCATTGAAATAGTTATGGATGGAGTAGATGCTGTTGATGTGAATCATGTGCTGACGGTTGGCGCGGAAAAAGCAAACGGGGTCTAACTGATCTTCCAGTTCATCCATCGTGAAGGGGACAATCAGATCTGTCTGGTCGTCCAATACCAGGTGTGTGATTTTGTGTTCAGAATAAATGTAATCAATGGAAGAAACGAGAATGGTTTTGTAGCCATCTTTATAAGGTAAAAGAAACCTGGAGCGGTATATTACTGATTTTGATTTGATGTAATCTACCAATTGATCCAAAGCTTTATTGGGATTTGTTTCCTGTATAATATGATCGTACATACTCAAAGCTTCCTTTAATTCGGCCTTTTCTACGGGCTTAAGCAAGTAGGCAAGGCTGTAAATTTTAAAGGCACGAAGTGCATATTCGTCATAGGCTGTGGTGAAAATTACCGGGCAGTGGAGCTCTACTTTCGGGAAGATTTCGAAGCATAAACCATCTCCCAATCTGATGTCCATCAGAATTAAATCTGGATGCGGATGCTGGGTCAGGAAGTTCACGCTTTCTTCTACACTGCCCAATACGCCCATAATATGCACGTCTTCTCTCAATTCCGCCAGTAATTTAATCAGTCTGTTGGCATTGGGCTTTTCGTCTTCGATGATTAGAATATTCATATTTCAGGGACTACAATGGAAGTAAAGGTAAATAAACGGCAAAAGACTCTTCATTTTCTAGAATGTAAGGCAGGTCTTCCGACAATAAGGCATACCTGCTTCGTATATTTTGTAAGCCGATACGGGCAGAAGGAATGGAAAGTTTAATTCTCTGCAGGTTATTACTCACCACAATATGGGAATCGGTATTGTAAATTTCTATGAGTAAAGGGTTGCTTTTAGTGGCTGCATTGTGTTTGATCGCATTTTCAATCAGCAGCTGTAAGGTGATGGGCGGGATACCGCGGTCGTCATCATTGTTAATGTCTACGGAGACAATCACATTTTCTCCATAGCGGATCCTGATGAGGTATAAATAGGCATCTACAAATTTGAGTTCTTCTTCCAGGGAAACGATGTCTTTTTTAAGATTGGCAATCATGTATCGATACACCCTTGATAAGTTTCTCAGGAAAACCTCTGCTTTTAACTGATCTTCAGAAATCAGTTCCGAAAGTGTACTGAAGTTATTGAACATGAAATGTGGATCGAGCTGCAGCTTTAGGGATTGAAGCTCTGCCTGCATGGCAATTTCTTTGAATTCTGCCGTTTTTAATTTCAATTCTGTAGCTTCCATCATGGTGGCGGTCCACTTTTGTAAAAGGAAGTTTCCAGTAGTTACAGCACTGATCAGGATTCCCATAATCACACATACGTAGACGAATTGAATGCTGTTCAGCTCCTCTTCGAAGGTAGGTTTTTCTTTATACGTATACACCAATGATCCGATATAATATAACAGGACCATCAAAATGATGACAAATACAATTTGGGTGAGCAGCTGGATGCTGAAACGCATAAACGGACGCTCTGTCCAGGGAATTACTTTATCTAGCATGGAAGAATTAAACACACTCAGCTCAAAAATCAGCACGCAGAAAAGCAGCGTTAAACTTGCGTCTGTAATGATTTCCAGGGCAGGTCTTTCAAAATAGAGTTGGTAATAAGGGCTGTAGGGATTGAGGAAATAAGACAATAAGTTCAGCACCACAAAGATCAAAGGAATCGTAATGAAACGAAGGTGTCTGTTTAGGGGTTTAGAAAGAATTGTACGGGGTTTCAGCATATTTCACATTGGTGATTTTAATCGGCAAACTTACATAAAATGCGCTTTATAATAGAGGAGGGGCTCGGTTGCTTGCTTGGTTTTGGAACAAAAATAATAAATACACTGGGAGGTATATGCTGAATTTTACCCAAGCTGACCAAATAGGCAACTCAAGCGGAGAAATGAATTCCCCAACTGCCGGAAAAAGCAAAATCCACTAGTGTTAAAGTAGTGGATTCCGTTGATTTTTAGAGTTAAGGCTGTTTATTCCTGATAAGGATCTGTAGTTTGACGGTATTGCTGTTTCAGGTCATTTCCAAATTCTTTCGCCTTATCCAGCCATTCCGGAGCCTGTTCTGTCAATTCGTCGACAAGAGATTTTCCGTTGGTACCTTTTTTTGTGGCATATTTTACAGCGCCATAAACTGCTGCACCGATAAGTAGAGATTTGAGTAGGCCCATAATGGTATGTAATTTAGGATTAATTGCTTCCCTATAAAAACAATACAATCGTCCAATAGTTTTGGCTTTTACAAAACAATAGATTTATCGATTACAGAAAAGGCCTGTTCTAGCTGTTTGAAAACAACAGAAACAGGCCTTTTTATTTTTAGGAACCTGATTTAAGGTTGTACTGGCGTTTTTGCGGCCTCAGCTTCTGCTTTCGCTTTTTTCTTGAAGAAACCTCTCAACAAAAAGTTATGCTGTAAAGCTTCCATGTTTTGATCCAGTTTCTTGCTGCTTCCTTCCAGATTTTGCATGATCACTCTGATTTGATCTGCTGCTTTCTGGTCGTTTAATAACAGGCCAGCGGCATTGTCACTCTGGTTTAATTTCGAGCTGGCTTTATTCAGGTTATCTGTTAAAGCTGCGGCAGAACTTGCTGTTTTCTTCAACTCATTAACTGAAGCCTGTAACTGTGAGAAAACCATAGTATCGGTCAGCATCTTATCTGCTAATCCGCCTTTAGTATTCATCTTTCTGGTGAAAGTGTTCAGGTCTAAGGCCATTTTATTGGCTGCTTCTGTCGTCACTTTTAAATTCTGTACAATCGCTTTAAAGTTATCAGCAATCTGCTGATCTGCTAGTAAAGCACCTGCAGCACCTTTTCCTTCTACCAGATTTTTAGCAAGAATTTTAAAGTCTGAAGTTACATCTACCAGGTTTTTATTGTTCACCTGGAAAGTTTTCATAATGTCATCCGTAGAAAGTGCATTGCTGGCTTTTAAGCGGTCTCCTTCTTCCACGAATGGAAATTTTGGCGTACCACCGGTCACAACAATGATTTTATTACCAATCAAACCGTCAGAACTGATGGTTGCGGTGGCATCTTTATGGATGTATTTATGTGCTTCTTCTTCAATACTTAAAAATACCTGTACCTGTGAAGTGCCAAAGAACTGGATCTTTTTGATGGTTCCGACTTTTACGCCTGAAAACCAAACATTGTTTCCTGCCTTTAATCCCTGGATATCATTAAAAACAACATCAACAGTAAAGCTTTTTACAAATGTCTTTTTCTGGCCTCCCAACGTAAAAACTCCTAATACAAAAATGAGTAGTCCAAGGAATACGAATACTCCTACTGTTACTTTGCGACGCGTGTCTGTTACCTGCATATTGTTATTGTATAAAATTATAATCGTAAAATGGTTTTACCCGTTCATCATTGGTATTGAATACCTCATCAAAAGTTCCCTGACGTTCAAATTTGCCATCAAGTAACATGGCCACCCGGTTTCCTACTGCTTTTGCGCAGGTAAGGTCGTGGGTGATAACGATAGAACTGGTATGGAATCTTTCCTGTACTTCATTGATCAGGTTATTGATCTCTAAACAGGTAATTGGGTCTAGTCCTGCGGTAGGTTCATCATATAACATCACTTCCGGTTGAAGAATCAATGTTCTGGCAATGCCCACCCTTTTTCTTTGTCCACCGGAAAGTTCTGATGGCATTTGATTGATGGTTTGAAGCAAACCTACGGCATCAAGCACACGCTCAACCGCAATATTCACTTCTCCTTTGGTCAGGTTTCGCTGGTTCCTCACTAAAGGGAATTCCAGGTTTTGCCTCACGGTCATACTGTCGTACAGCGCGCTGTTTTGAAAAGAGAAACCAACTTTCAGCCTTAAGGCCAACAGTTCTTTGTAACTAATTTCATCCACCATCTGGCCGAGCACCTTTACTGCACCCTGATCTGGTGTCAGCAGGCCGACAATAATCTTAATCAATACTGATTTTCCTGTTCCTGATTTCCCAAGAACGACTAAGTTTTCTCCTCTGTACAAATCCAGGTCGACGCCTTTAAGGACGTCATAGGTGCCAAAAGACTTGTATAGTCCTTTGATCTCTATTACCTTTTCCAGATCCATATTTGTGGGTTTCTTTTGTTCCATTATTTATAAGATCAAGACCTGAATAAACCAAAAAATTGTACCGAAATTACCTCTTCAATAAAGATGAGGAACATCCCGATCACTACTGCGGAGTTGGCCGCTTTACCTACGCCCTCTGTTCCTTTGGAAGAATTATAGCCCTGGTAACAGCCGACAATTCCAATAGTAAAACCAAAAAGAATGGCTTTAACGGTGGATGCGGTAATGTCTAAAAAGGTAATCTGTTCTAAAGAAGCCTGGAAAAATGCTCTTGCACTGGTATCCTCGAATAAGGAAACGTTGAGCAGGGCACCTAACATACCTACCATTGCGGTATAAAAAGTAAGAATAGGAATGGTAATTGTAGAGGCGAGGACTCTGGTTGTGACTAAAAATTTAAAAGGGTTGGTGGCCGATACTTCCATGGCGTCTATTTGTTCCGTAACACGCATAGATCCCAGCTCTGCACCAATACTGGAGCCTACTTTTCCCGCTGCAATGAGCGAGGTCAGGAGGGGAGCAAGGGTTCTGAGTAAGGCAATTCCGACTAAGGAAGGCAGCCATGAAGTGGCACCAAATTCTGCCAGTGAGGGTCTCGACTGCTTTGTAAATACAATTCCTGTGATAAATCCGGTTAGGGAGATTAAAGCCAGGGAACGATATCCGATGTCGTAACATTGGCGCATCAGTTCTTTTCCTTCATAAGGAGGAAGAAATCCTTCTCTGAAAAACCGCGTGACGAACTGACATACGTCATAAAGTGTCAGGAACATCCTGGTGATCTTTCCAGGTGGCTTGGCTTGTTTTTGTAAAATGGCTGGATTTTCAGCTTTGTTATCCATTAATGTGTATCGATGTGTTCAGATAATAGGTGTTATAACAGAGATGTGCAACGCTTATCAAAATTTGCGCCATATTAACGATATTATCCCGATTATGGTGTTTTAGTAAAAAAAAATGGCCTGTAAATTACAGACCATCCTTTAGATTATATGAATTATTTTCCTCCTGGAGGACAGTTTTTCTTTAGAAAGTCGGTGTAAGTCAGTGATAAATGCTGGAAAGTTCCATCTCCTTCACTAATGCTGTGCGTACGGTTAGGGTAAGACATCATTTGAAAAATTTTACCATATCTGATCAGCTCATTGACTAGCATTTCGGCATTCTGGTAATGCACATTGTCATCTCCTGTACCATGAATGTACAATAAGTTGCCTTTGAGATTTTTTGCATAGCTGATCGGTGAACCTTTTACGTAGGCTTCTGTAGTTTTCAAAGGAGAACCCATATAACGCTCCTGGTATACATTGTCATAAGTCAGCTGATTGGCTACTGCTGCAATGGCAATTCCTGTTTTGTAAATCTCAGGATATTGGAAAAGCAGGTTTAAGGTGGATGATCCACCACCACTCCATCCCCAAACGGCAACCCTGTCTTTGTCGACAAAATTCCATTCCAGGATTTTCTTAGCTGCCATAGCCTGATCACGGATGTTTAATGTACCAATAGATTTATAAATGCTTTTACGCCATTCTCTGCCTTTTGGAGCAGGTGCACCACGGTTTTCTACAGAAATATAGATATAACCGTCTTTTGCCATATCTCCATTGTACAAGAAATTGCGTCCTGCACCATAAGTGTCTGTTACGGTTTGTGAAGCAGGTTCGCCATAAACATAAAATACTACCGGGTATTTTTTTGTACGGTCGAAGTTGTCTGGTTTTTTCATCCAGCCATCCATCGTCACGCCATCTTCAGTCGTTACTTTAAAGAATTCTACTGGATTTTTCTGCGCCCTGATTCTACCCAGCTGGTTGGTGATGCTGCCTTCCATTGTGAAAGGATTTAAAGTAGTCAGTTTCATCCATTCCGTAATGGTAGGTACGGTTGCACTTCCATAACTGTGGCGTGCAAACATTCCATTCGGAGAGATTTCATAATTGTGTGTTCCTGGAAGGATAGATGGAGTTACCATTTCTGCCTTGCCGCCACCACTTAATTTGGTTTTATATAAATACTTCTGAGTGGCATTATCCGGAGAAGCCATGTAATAATACCAATTGTTTTTCTCATCCACCACAGCAGTTTCGATCACATCAAAATTGCCTTTTGTGATCAGCGTTTCTTTTTTACCATCTTTACTGATGCGGTATTGATGTCTCCAGCCGTCTTTTTCACTCGACCACAGGAATTCCTTTCCATCATTTACCCAATTCCATCCCTGACCAACGTCGATCCAGGCTTTATCAGTTTCGGTATAAATGTTTTTTACTGCTCCAGATTGTGCATTGGCAACAAATAGTTTACTTTCATTTTGTTCTCTATTCAGTTGCTGAAGAATCACCTCATTGGTATTAGGAATCCAGTCCATTCTAGGGATGTAATTTTGAACCTCAGAACCTGGAATGCTCAGCCATTTGGTAGCTGCGGTATTAATATCTACGATACCAACTTTACAAGCTGATGGATTTTGTCCTACTTTAGGGTATTCTATTGGTACATTGAACGAATAAATGGAATCTGTATTATTGATCATCAAAAAGTTCCTGATGTCGCGGGCATCTAACTGCCAATACGCAATTGTAGTACCGTCAGGGCTCCATCTGAATCCATCTCTGCAGTCAAACTCTTCTTCATACACCCAGTCGAATGTACCATTAATGATGCGGGCTGTACCATCAGTAGTCAGTGCTTTTGTGCTGCGGGTAGCCAAATCATCTACGTAGATGTTGTGCTTGCTGACATAAGCCACTTTATTTCCATCTGGTGAGAATTTCGCAAACATCAGAGAAGATGCAGGCTGGTCCTTACCGATTTTAATCATTTCTTTTGTTTTCAGATCAGCTACGAAATAATCACCGCGGGTTTCATATCTCCATACTTTTTTGCTATTCGTATACAATAGGATTTTAGTCCCATCGGCAGAAATCTCAAAATCTTTAATGGCGCCTAAACCTTTATTGGCATTGGCATATAAGAAACTCGGATCCAGGATGAGTTTTTCCTCATTTTTAGGAAGGGTAATGGCTACAATACCCGATTCCTTGATCTGGTAATAGGAATTGCCATCTTTGGCCCATCTAATGTCCGATAGTTTTTGTGCATAGCTTTGTCCGAAACTTCCCAGAACAAGGAGGACTGCCAGTTTAAAAAAGAGGTTTTTTAGGTTCATTTTTTATAGTGCTATAAATTGCTGATATACTTTTTGAAGGTAAGCTTTCGCCAGGTCTAACCGTTTCTCGGTACCTTCCTTGTCCTTGTCGTTACTGTTGAATAAGGTCATCTTTCCTACATTATCAAAGGTAACACATTGTTCATTGTCAATAAAGCCCATGCCATTGTCCCAGCTAAAATAAGCGAAAGGTTTGGCATAAGGGTTCAATAGGTTTTTACTCCAGTTGAATTCTTTAGCGGGAATGTTTAATTGTGCGAGTAAAGTGGCGGCAATATCTACCTGTGAGCCAACGTTACTGTATTTCTTTCCCTGGAATTCTTTTTTGATGACCTCCCCAAAAAACAAGAGTGGAATGTGGTAACGGCCAGGTGTAGAAATATCATGACTTTGCTTAGGCAATAAATGGCCATGATCCGCCACAAATACAAATAAGGTATTGCTATACCAAGGCTGTTTTTTAGCATTGTTTATAAAGGCATTGATACAGGAATCTGTGTAATAAGCGGTACTTTTAAACTGCTCCACATTATTGGCACTGCCAAATTTTGATTTCCCGGGTAAAGTATAAGGTTCGTGATTGGTCAGCGTCAGCATGGTAGAATAGAAAGGTTGTTTTTCTTTATTCAGATCTTGCAGTTGCCTGTCAAAAACGGCTTCATCATATTGTCCCCAGAAGGATTTAGGGGCATTCCCTGTAAAATTATTTTTATCGATGAGCTTTTGATAATCATGACTGAGGATAAAAGCTTTGTAATTGTCGAATTCGGACTCCCCTCCATAATAGAAAGAAGTATGGTAACCATTTTTGGCAAGCGAGCTGGAAATAGCAGGGAGTTTCTGCAATTTCTCCGGCCATTTTACAATGCTGCCTGCAGCAAGGGTAGGGAAACCCGCCAGACTGGCAATAAGGCCTTTATCGGTGCGGCTTCCAGAAGCAAATAAATTGTCAAATAATACCCCTTTATTTATTAAAGAATCGAAATGAGGGGTAATGCCGGGTTCATTGCCGAGTGTTTGTGTAAGATCAGCAGTGAAACTTTCAATAATCACCATGACTACATTGGGCCTTTTGGTGGTTAAAATAGCCGTAGTACTGTCTTTTTCTACCGTATACAGGTTTTGAATCAGCTCATCTGCTTTTTTAGGATCCAGGTATAAATAAGGGTTATGACTGGCCATTTTTTCAGAAAGTGCACTTCTAAGCAAGTTCCATTCTGTATTTACAGCAGCATGGTTGAGCAGTTGCTCTTTTGAAAAGTACGCCATACTCTGTGTAATCGGTGAGCCTCTAAAGCCCCCTCGAATAAACATAAAAGTAAGTGTAAGAATCAATACTGAAATTAGGCTGCGCAGCCAGATCGGGGATTTCTGAAAAGAAAGTTGTCTGGGAATCAATTGCTTTTGTAAGAAATATCCGCCTCCGATGAGCAGTATCAATATAAATAATGATAAGGCAATAGGGGAGGAAGCGCCAGAAGCCATAGCCTCTCCGGGCGAAGAAAAAGCAAAACCAACAGCTTTGGCATTCACTTTAGTTCCCCATTCGCGATAAATGTTAAAATTGACAATAGAAAGGATGCTGAATATCACCAGCAATACTAAATTATAAACAGAAATCCATTTGATGTTTACGGATTTCCAACCACTAAACAGCAATACGATATAGCCTAAAAGCGGAATGACAGCCAGGTATGCCGTCATCGATAGGTCTAATAGTAGGGCGTGGTAGAAAGTAGCCATGGTTTCCGATAAAGGAACCATGGCTAGCTTTTTATGATAAATTAGAAGAAATATCAACCGGTCTGTAAAGAAAAATAACAACCAGAAAATATAAAATCTGAGAAAAAAAATAAGGCTTCTAAACATTTTTGCGAATGCTATTGACCCCCACCTTGCATTTGCAGGATTTCTTCCATAGTTTTCACTTCATATCCTTTAGGAACATCTAAGCTGAAAGGACCTGTTTTTTCTTCTACCAGACTTTTTAAAGTAGCGGTAGATTTTACGCCTCTATTGAAGCTGGTAAATTTAACTGGAGTACCTTTAACACCGACGAAATCACGACCTACTAAACCTGCAGGAAGTTCAATGTCGTTGGTTGACCATAATTCATAGGTATTACCTTTGTCATCTTTGTAAGTATATTTCTCGGTATTGTAGTTTAAGATCATTTTCTTCTCACCAGTAGCTTTGAAGTCACTGAACTTAGGGTTGTTTTCTTTCTCTTTTTCGTAATCTGCTTTAGTGCCCTTTACAGCAAATTGCATTTGTGCAACCGGAACATCAATCAGTACCAGAGAATTTAGGTCTACAACATTGGCTAATACTGTAATAGTAGCTGGACCTTGCTGCATTTCCATTCTGGATATGTTGCCACTGAACTTGATTTTAGATTCCGTAGGAAGCATGGCCGCCATAGGCTCCTGTTCTGGAGTAAGTGCATACTCCATTCCGAAAGTAACAGTTCCTTCGGTGATTTTCTTTGAGCGTTTGCGAAGATAGCTGAACTTACAAGAATTGCAGCTAAAACTCCGGTTTTGATAGATTTTAACATATAATAGTTTTTAGTGTTTGTACTGATTTGATACGTGTTCTGATGAATTGAATGATTTGATTACCATTGTATTTTCTCTTTGCTGATAAAGGCAGCAATACCTTTTTTGAAATCTTCACTGTCTCTCACCCTGGCATTGATCTGAACCGCCAGCGACAGACAGCTCTCTAATTGAGGATTAGTGGTCTGACCAATCAGTTGCTTCGTTACCATTAACGAATTGGCGGAAGTTTCCGTACACAAACTTAGTGCAAATTCTTTTACCTTCTGATGAATGTTCTCTTTGTTTGTTACAAAAGTGATCAATCCATAGTCCAGTGCCTGTTGTGCACTGAACAATTCTCCTGTTAACAGGATTCTTTTGGCAATTGTTTCAGAAGTTTTTCTAAGTAAAAAACAGGAGACAATTGCAGGTACAAATCCAAGTTTTACTTCCGTATAACCGAAATTGGCTTCCGGTACTGCGAAAGTAATGTCGCATACGGTAGCCAGCCCGCATCCACCGGCAATGGCATGTCCCTCTACCTGGGCAATCACTACCTTGGGCAAGTAATAGATGGTAGTGAATAAGCGCTTTAAATTTTCAGAGTCGGCCAGGTTTTCTTCATAACTGTTTTGCTGGAGCTGCTGTAGATAAGTGAGATCGGCCCCTGCACTAAAGGTATTCCCGTTTGCTTTTAAAATGATGACTTTTACCTCATCGTCTTCTGAAGCCTCGATTAAGGTTTCCCTAAGCAGCGTTACCAATTCCGGATTTAAAGCATTTCGCTTTTCCGGGCGATTAATCGAAATGGTAGCAATGCGTTGCTCAACAGAATATAAAACTAATGGCGCTGTCATAGGTCTAGGGGTAAGTTTCTTTTGCTTTTCTAATCAAAAGTAAATAAAAAGCAAATCATTGTGGTTAAAACGGGTGGAAATGAATGAAGAACTAAGGTGGAAGTGGAATGAAGAAGCAAGGAGAGAGCGAATGAAAGACTAAGGTGGGAGCGGAATGATTTTTAAAAACCGGATTTGATGGTACGCCAATACAGGCTGAATGAAATACTGAAAAGCATCATCTTCTTGTTTTAAATGTGTGTAAACGGTAGCTTGCTGCGCAAAAATATAAGCGATGGCTTTCTGTTTTGGAATCTCAAAACGGATGATTTCCTGCTGATGATATCGTATGACTGCCGTCCTGCTCAACGAAAACTGCAGGGCTAAGAGAAAGGAAAAAGCGGTCATCAATAATCTCCAGCTGCTATTTACAATGGCCATAGTACCTAAAGTTAAAAAAATAGATAACAGCAGTAACTCTACTTTATTGATCCAAATCCCTGACAAAACCGAATAAGGAATTGCCGCAATAAATTTCAATCCAGTATTGTTGACCTGAATTACCCAGCTGAGCACAGGAGCCAGAAAATCCAGACCTGGAATCAGCAGTAAAATCCCAAAGTACATGATCAAAGTGACGGGAATCAAAATAAACAGGTTGCCCAGCAGGAATAAAAAGGGAAATTGATGGAAGTAATAAATAGACAGCGGGAAGGTGAACAGCTGTGCAGCTAATGACATAGAAATGATTCCCCATAATTTTCGGGCCCATTTATTTTGTATAGGCCAGCAGTTCTGGAGCTTGGGCTGCAAATATAAGAGACCAAAAACAGCTAGAAAGGAAAGCTGAAATCCGACATCCCAGATTAAAAAAGGATCATACAGGAGCATAGCAAAAGCAGCAAAGGATAAGATGTTATATTTATTTGCAGGCCTGGAGTATGTTTTTCCAACTAAGAATATAGAGATCATGATGACTGAGCGTAATACGGAAGGACTGCAACCTGTTAATAAGGCATAAAACCACAATAAGCCAAGAATGAGGAATAGCTTTATATATTGCGAATTCCTTTTTTGGTTAAGGAATGCCAGGGCGTAGTTTAAAATGAAATAAATCAAACCTACATGCATTCCAGAAACTGATAAAGCATGTATGGTTCCCGTTTTGGAATAAATGGCCAGTGTCTCCTTATTAAGATCTGCCCGATAACCAAGGATTAGTGTAGAGGCCATGGCCACAGCATCATTGTCCTGTAGCAAGGTTTGGTAACGCTCCACTTGTTTGGTTCTGAGGGCAATTGCAAATTTAAATAATTCATTTCCAGATTGCAGACCGAGTTTTAATACCTGATTTTGACGTAAGAAACTTTGGTGTCTAATATTTTGTGCGGCCAGCCAGGCCTGATAATCAAATTCTGCAGGATGAAAAGAGGACTTGATTGGGGTGTAACTGGCTGGAATCAGCAGCTCTTCCCCATAGTTGATGGCTAAAGGTTGCCTGGGATCTAGTTTAACAGCGACGATTATTTTTCCAGATGCCGTTTTGGCCCGTAGCTTTTGAGAAGGGGAAACTTTACCTATGTGCTTTCCTCGCTGTTCTTGTTGTCGTTGCTTTTCTTGCTGTTCGGTAAAATAAACCGACTGGATCTGTCCTTTGAATCTAAGTATCCCTGCTCTTTGGTAGGGTTCGTTCATCACCTGGATCCTTAAATAAAGGTTTGATGATTTAGAGAAATCATCTGATTTTAAATCATTTTGATGGTGGTAGCACAATAAGCCACCGAAAAAGAAGAAAAACAATTGAAAAAGCAAGCCGGTTCCCGATTTGAAGCGATAGACTTTAATAATGATATAATAATTGTTCAGGAGCAGCAGCAGGCTGAGTAAGCTTAGATTGATTCCGATCAATAAAGGTAGGAAGCCGGGATATTTAAAATGATAGAAAACTACAATTCCTAAGGTGTAGGGTAGGAGAATTCTGGGGAATACCTGTTCCGGCTGCGCTGAAATATCCATGTCTTAAAATTGATGACGGATTAATAATTTAACCGCAGATTTCATGTTTCCATTAATTTCATCCAGCCCGGAACCGATAAATGCCTGATGCGGGTAATAATAGAGGTCATAACGGCTCCAGAGGTCTAATTTTCTCCATAAACGGTACCTGAGGTTTAAAAAAGTGCGGATACCCTGGCCATAATATCCTCCGGAGCCAGAGCCATATAAAACATCAGCTTCGTAGGCATAAATTCTGGACTGATAAGAAGTGGTATTGAAATAGGCCAGACGGATGTTCCCTGATATTTTTGAATGCATGGGCGTATAATAAATGTCCTGATAAATCAGGTATCCGAATTCTTTAAGCAGCTTTCCTTTTTGATATTGAATCAGTTCTATCCTTTGTGCTGTGCTGAATTTTTTATGGAATTTCCAGTTACAGTCTAGTCTGAAACTAGTATTTAGGAGGTTTTCTAAGGAGCGAACTGTATGTCCTGCTGCTGGATTTTGCTGTTTCCTTTCAGTTTTAAAGCGGGCCGTTAGTTTAAACTGTTTAATCGGGCTATAAACCAATTGTGCCAGCGTTTCATAGCCTCCGGAAGCCGTATCTACCCGGTACTTCTTTTCTGGGAATTTAAAATAATCCAGATAGAGGGCGAATTTCCAATGAGGATGCGGCTGGTAATTGATACCGAGGTAAAGCCCTTTTTCATTGCTGCTTGTGGTGTTTTCTCCAATTGCCTGGCTAAAGAAATTTACATAATCTTTGTCGTATTTTCGATAAAGCAGCACCATGGAAATCGATCTGGAAAGGTTGGTCATTGCCCCTTGTAATACTGCCCATCCACCGGGAAAGCTTTTCGCCAGTTCTCCATAAAAGTAAATATTTTGAAAAGCTACATTATAGTGGAGGCCGAAGTTGCCTAGCTTTCTTCCTTCAAAGCCATATTTTTGGTAACTGCTGCTGTCTCTGCTGAAAGTCTGATCAAAGCGGGTGTGATTAGCAGAAATGCCTATGTTTAAGAAATTACTGAGGTATTGCAAAGTAGCTCCATATACCTCCTGAGCAAGGCGCTTCCTGTTTCTGATCTCAGCAGTATTACGGTGCAATCCGCTTTCTGAAATACTGCTTAAGGTATACTGGCCGTCCTGATCGGTTTTTAAACTTGCATCGCGTTTTCTGAAAGAATAGAAAGGGCTAAAGTAAAGGTGTTTGGGTAATCTAAAGGTACTGGCAATGCCCCGAAAAAAGGTGCTTTCATTAGAGGAGGTATAAGGTTTTAAGCCCAGGTCTTTACTGGCCAGGCTAGTTACATCAGGACCTTTTCCTAATGAAAATCCAGACCAAAGCGTCAGTCCTTGTCCGAATTGTAAGGTGTAATCTCCTATGACCAGCTTTTCAATACTTCGATAATTAAACAGGGCGAAATTTCCGGAAACAAAATCAATGGGTACCGGCTTTGTCCCGATGGTTTCACCGGCATCTTTTTTCATTAACAGCGAAAATGCACCAATTTTAGGATACTGGTATTTATAACTCAGCAGCAGTTTATCGGCGGAGCCCAGGTACCTGCTGCCCGGTAAATCCCGGAAGCCTTTTTGCCGTTCAAGCGTTCTTCCATATCGAAATAGCAGTTGCTGTTCCGCTTGCTGGTAAAGGTCTTTAAATTTCAAAGAAGCAAAGCGATTTACTGGGATAAGGGTAACAAATGGAAGCATCTTTTCAATTGTGATCAGATCGAAACCAGTAATTGCTTGTAGTTCCAGCAGATCCAATAATTTCCCATTGAGCAGTAGGTGCTCAAAAAAATTGCTGACCTGCAAAGGAGATAGCCAGAATAGTTTTTTCAACTCTTCTGCATTCGTATGATTTAAGTCTATCGGATGTTTCCTGAAAAAATCAAGCTGTTCTTGAAAGGCAGAAAGATCTTCCTCTTCCTTTCCGTTTTCAGCCAGGTTTTCCCTAAGCTCCATCACTTGTTCTTCTTCCTGTGCCTGGACAGGTAGCCATGGATAGCTGAGTAAGAGGAGTAAATAGAAGAATAGTGAGTAGGACATCATGATGCCTAATCACTATATTATTTATTTAATAAAAGAATTAGTTAATACTTAAATTATATTTCTTCGTTTAACTTTAACAAGAAGTCCTTTAACTTCTCCAGAGATGCAATGATCTTTTGGTTTTCTTTTACTTCAGAAGTGTTGTTTTTTAAGTGCTCTTTAGCGCCTTTAAGGGTGAATCCTTTATCATCTACCAGGTGGAAAATGATCTTTAGATTTTCAATGTCTTCAGGAGTGAATAAACGATTCCCTTTTTTGTTTTTCTTAGGCTGCAGTACATCAAATTCTTTCTCATAAAAGCGGATCTGAGATGCATTTACGTTAAACATTTCGGTCACTTCGCCCATCGTATAATACATTTTATTAATTTCCCGTTCTTTGTAAGGCATAGTTTGATCTTGATTATTAGTGGTTTACGGCATTTATATAAAGTGTTCAAATGTAAAGGGATTTTAGTAGAATACCGCAATAAAATTTTAATTTTGTTCACCACTAATAAGGAGAAGGATGACAGCTAAGGAAATCAGACAGGCATACTTAAATTTTTTTGAATCAAAACAACATCATATTGTTCCATCTGCACCAATTGTAGTAAAGAACGATCCTACTTTGATGTTCACCAATGCGGGAATGAACCAGTTTAAGGATTTGTTTCTGGGTGAAGCACCGATTAAATATCCACGTGTAACAGATACACAACGTTGTTTACGTGTTTCTGGTAAACATAACGACCTGGAAGAAGTAGGTATTGATACCTATCACCATACCATGTTTGAGATGTTAGGGAACTGGAGCTTTGGAGATTACTTTAAGAAAGAAGCCATTTCCTGGAGCTGGGAGCTTTTAACCGAAGTATACAAAATCCCTAAGGATAAGTTATATGTATCCATCTTTGAAGGAGACGAAAAAGAAGGACTGCCAAGAGATACTGAAGCTTACGAGCTTTGGAAACAATTTGTTCCGGAAGACCGCATCATATTAGGAAATAAAAAAGACAACTTCTGGGAAATGGGAGATATGGGACCTTGCGGTCCATGTTCAGAGATTCATGTGGATTGTCGTTCAGCAGAAGAACGTGAGGCAGTAAGCGGAAAAGATCTTGTAAATGCCGATCACCCTCAGGTGATTGAAATCTGGAACAATGTATTTATGCAGTTTAATCGTCTTAAAGATGGTTCATTGCAGCCTTTACCGGCGCAGCACGTAGATACAGGAATGGGCTTTGAGCGTTTGGTTCGTGTATTACAGGAGAAATCTTCTAACTATGATACCGATGTTTTCCAGCCAATGATTCAGGTGATCGCTAGACATTCTGGTGTGGTATATGGTACAGAAGAGAAAACCGACATCGCCATGCGCGTAATGGCAGATCATATCCGTGCGATATCTTTTGTAATTGCGGATGGTCAGCTGCCTTCAAATAATAAGGCTGGTTATGTGATTCGCCGAATTCTTCGTCGTGCAGTTCGATATGCTTATACTTTCTTAAACCTGAAAGAACCATTTCTAAACCAATTGGTACCAGTTCTGGCCGAGCAGTTTAAAGGTGTATTTGATGAGCTTTATTTGCAGCAGGATTTTGTGCAGAAAGTAGTATTGGAGGAAGAAGTTTCCTTCCTGAGAACTTTAGCCACAGGAATTCAGCGCTTTGAAAACTTTACGAAAAAACAAGGAGAGCTGTTGATGTCTGAAAATGCCATTGAATCTGAGAAATCATTCGATGACAATTGGGTATACAGCATCTTAAAAGACCAGATGGTCATTCCTGGAGAATTTGCTTTCGAACTGAATGATACTTATGGCTTCCCAATCGACTTAACCGAATTGATGGCCAGAGAGAAACGTTGGTTGGTGGATATGGAAGGGTATAATAAGGCCTTAACCTTACAGAAAGAAAGATCAAGAGCGGCAACTGCAGTAGATACCGGCGACTGGATCATGGTGAATTCCGATCTGGAAACGGATTTTGTAGGTTATGACGATTTCGAAGTAGAAACGAAAATTATAAAATACCGTAAAGTGAATGCGAAAGGAAAAGATCAATACCAGATTGTATTGAGCAAAACACCTTTCTATGCAGAAAGCGGCGGACAAGTTGGTGATACCGGCAGATTAGAAGACCATAGCAGATTGTTCTTTGTTGAAGTAACTGATACTAAGAAAGAGAATGGCGTGATCGTTCATTATACCGATACTTTACCAGAAGATTTAGACGGTTTATTCTGGGCAGTGATAGACGAAGACAAGCGTTTATTATCTCAGGACAATCATACGGCAACTCACTTACTGCATGCAGCTTTGAAAAAAGTGCTGGGCAGTCATGTGAATCAAAAAGGTTCCCTGGTTAATCCTGATTACTTACGCTTTGACTTTTCTCATTTCGCGAAGATCAGCGAAGAAGATCTGGCGCAGATAGAACATCTGGTAAATCAAAAGATCAGAGAGAATATTCCTTTGAAAGAACAAAGAGATGTGCCTTATGAACAAGCCATTTCAAGTGGGGTAACCGCTTTGTTTGGAGAGAAATATGGCGATTTCGTTCGTGTAATTACTTTTGATGACCATTATTCTAAAGAACTTTGCGGTGGTACACACGTAAAGGCTACCGGGCAGATTGGTTATTTCAAGATCATTTCTGAGAGTGCTGTAGCAGCTGGTGTGAGACGTATCGAAGCCATTACAGCGGATAAAGCCGAAGCCTTTATTTTAGAACAAAATAGAGAGCTGAACGAACTTAGGGCCTTGTTAAAAGGGAATAAAGACCTTAAAGCTGCGGTATCTTCTTTATTGGAAGAGAATGCCAAGCTGAAAAAAGAAGCGGAAAAAGCAGTAGGAGAGCAAAGTGCTAATTTGAAACATGAAATTGTTCATCACCTAAAAACCATTAATGGTGTAAATGTGATTGCGACTCATGTAGATCTTCCGAATGCAGATGCAGTGAAAAATCTGGCTTTCTCTGTGAAAGATCTGGTAGATGATTTGTTATTGGTGTTCACCACTTTAATTGATGATAAACCTGGTATTACAGTGATGCTTTCGGAGAACCTGATTAAGAGCAAAGGTTTAAATGCCTCTAACATCGTGAGAGAACTGGCTAAAGATATCCAGGGTGGCGGCGGTGGCCAGCCATTTTATGCAACTGCAGGCGGTAAGAACAAGGATGGCTTAGCTACAGTGTTAACTAAGGTAGAAGCGCTGATTCCAGCATAAATTATTTTTGCCGCAAGGCGAAAAATATACTAAAGGAGGAGCTGTCTGAAAAGATAGCTCCTTTTTTATTTTAGAAAGAAATGATGCTATATAAAAAAGTTTATTGCTGTGTTGATTTTGATTGATGATGAGGAATGGTCATTAAATATGCTGACCTAAACTGAAAAAAACATTTGATTAGGCCTCTTTCTCCAATGCTTTAACTTGTGTTGAGTGGCCTATCTGTTTTGCTATTGTTTTGCTGTTTTTTTGCTATTGTTTTGCTCAGCGCTTGCTCCAGCAAAAGAAAAGAAATAGCGTAGTAAAATGATGACAAACGTATTTTTGAAGAAAATAAAGTCTGAGTCAGACCTTATTAATAGTTAAGGAGCTCAGCCTTTACATAAAAAAACTCCTTGTACAGTAAGGACTGTACAAGGAGTAGTATGGATTGATGCTTTTACTTAGGATCTTTTTTTGGGGCAATCCCCTTATCTACATCCAGTGTAAAAGATGCTTCTGAAGCATCAAATGCTTGTTTGAGTAAATCAATTGGCGGTTGTTCAATCTCCTGCTCTGTGGGTTGATCAAAATTTTCATCAAAACCATTGGAGTGAATGTCTTTCTGACTTTGTTGATCATCTACTTCCGAATTTAGCGCATCATCTAGAGGAACATTGTCTTCTGGGTTTTCTGGGATAGCCATAGTTTAATATTTAAGTATATAGGCATAACAGTATATCTTTCTGCTTGTTTCACCAATTGAGGCAAAATTTAAGAAAGATTAGGCTTCCGGCCAGTGAAATACCAGGGGGAATCCATCAGGATCTCTGACATATAATGCCTTATAACCATAAGAAGTACTGGATGGTACGGTTACATCTACACCATTAGACTGGAGATATTGGTAAACATGCTCTAATTCTGAACAGCCAAAATGGATAGACATGTCATGACGCTCCAGCCAATCATGAGCTGTGGCAGGTTTAGGACAGGTTTTTTCTCCACGGGGTTCTAGCAGCAGTTCGGTTCCATTTAAGCCCAATCGTGCCCATTTGAAATTATCTGGCTTTTCGGGAGCTTCAGAAGTTTCTATGAGGTCAAAACCGAGTAAATCCCGGTAAAAACGTACGGATGCAGGCATATTGAAAACCGAAAGCAGAGGTGTAAATCCCTGGATTTTTATCGGTTTTACTGAAGTCGTATCATTTGACATAAAATTCTCCTTTTTTGCTGGTTAACAGATCATTCCATTAAGATAATAGAATATTTGGAATCGAACAATGATATATGAATTATTTATTGTGCTATATTTCCTAACCATTAAGCCTTAGCTTTGTTTTGTACAAAAAGCTACGTGTTATGGAGATTAGAGAATTACAGCTCATTACAAATCAGTTAGAAGAAACGGAAACGTTTTACAATCAAATATTAAACATCCCTACTCAAGATAAAAACGAAAATGAGCGGTCTTTTCTCATTGGAAAAACCAAATTGTCATTTGTATTGGGATCGGAAGATCATCCGGTTTATCACCTTGCCTTTGATATTCCTAAAAATCAGCTGATGGAAGCTTATCAATGGTTAAAACAAAGGACCTCAATCATTCCGGTAACGCCGGAAACAGACTTTTCTAATTTCGAATTGTGGAATTCAAAATCCTTTTATTTCCATGATAACAATGAGAACCTTTTGGAACTGATTTGCCGTTACGATCTTGATAATGAAGCAACGAAACCATTTGATGGTGCTGCTATATTATCTGTTTCTGAAATCGGATTGGTATCTGAGGATGTTCCATTTTTGGCGGAGACTTTAATGAGCAAATACAGCCTGGATATCTATGAAAAACAACCTGCACAAGATAATTTTACTGTACTGGGCGATGAGCAGGGCTTATTGATCCTGGTCAATGAAGATAGAAACTGGTATCCTACCGAGCAAAAAGCAAAACCTTTTCCGCTAAAAGTGATTTTAAACAATGGGACTGGAGAGGATCTGGAGCTGAGCTTTTCTTAATTAAGTACCGATATAAAGGGGGAGGGATACATAAAAAACAGTTCCCTCGCCTTTTTGGCTTTCGAACCATATCTTTCCTCCCTGTGCATGTGTATATTCTTTACAAAGAAATAGCCCCAGACCAATGCCTTTTTCATTGTCTGTACCATAAGTAGACTGGGCTTTCAGCGAAAATATTTCCGGCTTGTTTTCATCAGGAATGCCGTTTCCAGTGTCACGAACCGCAATCAGGCAATCTTGTCCATACCGGCTGGCATTCAGTTCTATCAATCCCTCAGAAGGCGTGAACTTGATGGCATTGCCAATAATGTTCCTGACAATCAATTGCAGCATGTGTACGTTTGAAAATAATTCCAGAGAAGTATCTATGTCTGCAGTAAAAGTGATTTTTTTTTCTTTAGAGGCGGCTTTTTGAGTGATAATTACCGAATCCAGGGCTTCATGTAATTTGTTGATTTCCATCGCCGTTTTTCCATTGTTGAGTTCTGCACGAGACCAGGAAAGCATATTGTCCAACATTTCCTGAGTTCCACTCAAGGCATTGGTCAGCTTTTTATCCATCATTTCTTTCTCTTCAGTACTGAGAATATCCATGCGGAAAAGATCCATATAACTTTGTATTGAGGCTAGTGGAGCGCGAAGATCATGGGCGATAATGGAAAAGAATTTCGTTTTCTCGTGGTTCATCCGTTCTAAGACGGCAGTTTTCGCAGCAGCATCTTGTTTTTCTTTAAAATAAGCAGTTTTAAGGTAAAATAACCCAAGGAAAGTCACCAGAATGGTGATGATATAGGTGGAAGCAATGTCTGCGAAAACAGCTGCTCTGTCCTGATAAGCATCCTTAATGTATCCTGGGTTTTTGTATTCAAAAAAGAGCAAACCTAATCCTGTAGTCAAACAAAGTATGGACCATAGCCAGTACTGACCTCTTGGCGATATGATCATGATCATAAAGAAAGCAATAGATAGAGAGAGCAGGGAAGGGCCTTTTATGCCATTATTGAAGAAATAAATACTCCCTAATGCTAATAATACCATTAGGGAAGAGAGAATGATGCTGTATTTAAACTGTTTTTTGAATCTGGAAAGATAGTATGTAAAACACAATACAACTAATAAGAAGGCAAACAGAACGGAAATGGTTTGCATGCCGTTGTAGTAATTAAAAGGGACATCATACCCTATAATGAGGATAGCAATGAGGCTAATGCCATTAAAAACCTGATTTTCAAGGTTAAAATGGGCACTTGGTCCAACCAATTTGTAGACCAGTTTTTTTAGGCCGTCAACGACGTGGGAGATCCTTTCTGGTATCATTACCTAAAAATAAGCAAAGTATTTGATGATGTGGAAAATATTAGCGCAATTGGGAATGATTTTGAAATATAGGCTAGCTGCTATTCGTGGTATGAGTCTTGTACGGATTAATATTAGATTATGGAACAATTAGTTGAACTGCCTGCTGCCCTTTTAAAAACTTATGAAAGCCTGCCTGGTCTTTATTTAGTACTGTCTCCAGAATTGGTGGTACTTACTGCCAGTGATGATTATTTAGCAGCACAGGCGCTGACAAGGGAGGATCTGAAGGGTAAAGATGTATTTGAACCTGGTCTTTTGCCGGTACTTCATCATATTATAGAGACATCTAAGTCCTATCAATTGCCCATTTTGAGAACAGAGCTGCCGGATCCTAATCTTAAAGACCATATCGTTTCAAGATATTGGGATACTACATATACGCCATTTTTCGATGAAAATGGCATCATGCAGTACATTATTCAGTACAGTTATGATGTGACCAATTTTGTTTCTGCAGGGAAAAAGGTAGAACAGCATGAAAAAGAGATTGGTGCCAGTGAAAAACACCTGGAATATTTGCTGAATTCTATGCCCCAACAGGTCTGGACTGCTACTGCAACGGGAATCATCAGTTATGTGAATGAGATTTGCTGCCGGGATTTTGGAAAAACAAAAGAAGAATTGAGAGGAGAAGGATGGCAATCATTTGTACACCCAGACGATCTTCCGATTTGTATCAGAGCCTGGAGTTATGCCTTGAGTCAAAATTCTGAATACAGTGT